>JBIKWK010000074.1:0-13992 GCA_044356375.1 Prochlorococcaceae cyanobacterium
GCCGCCTATGCCAGTGGCGACGCCTTTGTGTTCCCCTCCAGCACCGAAACCCTGGGGCTGGTGTTGCTGGAATCGATGGCGGCCGGCTGTCCGGTGGTGGGGGCCAACCGGGGCGGCATCCCCGACATCGTCACCGATGGGGTGAATGGCTGCCTGTATGAGCCCGATGGCGAGGACGGCGGCGCCGCCAGCCTCACGGCGGCGGTGCTGCGGCTGCTGGGCGATCAAGAACAACGCCAAATATTGAGTTTCCATGCCCGCCGGGAGGCGGAAGCCTGGGGTTGGGCAGGCGCCACCGAGCAGTTGCGGAGCTACTACCGCAAGCTGCTCCACCCCCGGGCCGGCCAGGGCAGCCGCACGGCCGACCAACTGGTGGCCTGAAACCCCAGCGAGGGCTCTAGGTTCAGCGGCTGCGAAACCAGGTGGTCATCAGGGCCTTCACCATCGGTGCCGCCACGGTGCCGCCATAGCCACCGGAATTCTCGCCAAAGGCCACGATCACCAGGTTGGGCTTGTCGGCGGGGGCGTAGCCGCCGAACCAGGCATGGTCGGGGCGGGGCGGATCCTCGCCGGTGCCGGTCTTGCCGGCCACCGGCGGCAGATTGGGGTCGTTGAGGAGCGTGGCCGTGCCGTTGGTCACCACCTGGCGCAGGCCATCGCGCACCACCGCCAGGGTGACGGGCTTGAGCTGGAGCCAGCGCCGCGGCGTGGGGCGCTCCACCAGGTGGGGCGTCACCAGCCAGCCGCCATTGGCCACCGCCGCGTACATGCGCGCCATCTGGATCGGCGTCACCTGCAGGGCCCCCTGGCCGATCGAGGAGGTGATCGTGTCCACCGGCGTCCAGGGTTCCCCCAGCACCCGCTTTTTCCAGGTTTGATCCCCCAGCAACCCGGAGCTCTCCTCCCCCCGCAGCTCCAGCCCCGTGACGCTGCCGTAACCGAGGCGCCGGGCGGTGGAAAATAGCTGATCGGGGCCGATTTGCAGGCCCAGCTGGTAGTAAAAGGTGTTGCTGCTCACCGCCAGGGCCATGGGAAAGCCGATGGCGCCATGGGCGCCGTGGTCGCCGTAGCAGAGCCCCGCGTAGCAGAAGGAGCTCATCGTCATCAGCTTGGAATTGGCGTTGTAACGACCCGACTCCAGGGCGGCGATGGTGGTGATGATCTTGAAGGTGCTGGCCGGCGGAAAGCCCTGAAAGGCGCGATTCAGCAGCGGCGCATTGGAGCCATTCAGGGCCTCCCACTCGGCTCCGGTGGGACCGGGCGAAAACACATTCGGATTGAAATTGGGCCGGCTGGCCATGGCGCGGATCGCCCCGGTCTGGGGATCCATGGCCACGATTGCCCCCTTCCCCACCTTGTCGAGGGCCCGTTCAGCGGCCTGTTGCAGGGGCAGGTCCAGGGTGAGGCGCAGGTCCTTGCCGGCCCGGGCGGGCTTGTCCCCCAGCACCCGCTGCACCTGGCCCTCTGCGTTCACCTCCACCTGCTGGCCGCCCCACTCGCCGCGCAGATGGGCCTCATAGGCCTTTTCGATACCGCTGCGACCCACCCGGTCGCGGATGCGATAGCCCTTGGGCTCCAGCTGCTGGTATTCCTCTTCTGTAATGCCGCTGGTGTAGCCGAGCACATGGGCCGCCAGGGGCCCATGGGGGTAGCTGCGCATCACGTCCACGTCCACCTCCGCCCCGCGCAGCTGGCCGGATTGCTCGCGAAAGCGCAGCACCTGTTCCGGGGAGAGGGGATTGGCCAGCTCGATGCGAAAGCCATCGCCATGGGCGCCCCGCTGGTGCCGCTGTTCCAGCTGGGCCGCCGGTATGCCCATCACCCCAGCCAGGCGATCGCGCAGGGGCGGCCACTGGGCATCGCGCAGCTCCTGGGGCTGGAGGTAGAGGCCATAGGTGAGTCGGCTGGTGGCCAGCACCGCACCGTTGCGATCCAGCAGCCGGCCGCGCATGGGATTGCGGGGCATCAGCCGGATGCGGTTGTCGTCGGCGCGGGCGCGGTTCTCCGCCCCATGCAGCAGCTGCAGCCAGGCCAGGCGCGCCACCATGGCAGAGCTGAACAGCAGCACGATCAAGAGCAGGGCAACGGGCTGCTGACCCATGCCGCAGAGTCGAGAGGGCAGGGCTTTGGCGCGGGCCATGGTCGGTTGATGGTCAGTTGGCGAGCTGGGTCAGTTGGTGGGCTGGGTCAATTGGCGGTCTGGGTCAAAGGGGAGCTGGGGCCGGAGGTAGCTGTCGCTGCAGATCTTCCAGGCGGCAGGCGATGCGCTGCAGGGCCTCGCATAGCTCCTGCTCGTCGGCCGGGCTGGTGGGTTCGGCCGCCACGTCGCGCACCTCCACCTTCATCACCGGATTGCCCAGGCCGGGGCTGAGGCGATCGAGGCCTTCCCGCATCTGGCTGGCGATCGGTTCGCCCTCATCGCGCAGCTGGCCGAGGGGATCGGCGCTGCTGCCATCAAAGGCGGCCAGCACCTCGCGGGCGCCCCCCTTGCGGGCCCGTTCCACCACCGCCATGCCCACGGGCAGCAGGTCCTGCATCAGGGTCAGCCTCAGAGCATCGAGGGGATCGGCGGCCATGGCTGCTGACTAGGGCGTCAAGCTTCAGTTTGGCGTGCCCACCGCCGGAGCCACGACCAGGGGCCGGGAGACCTGGCGGCTGCCCAACCACCAACCGGCTCCCACCGCCAGCACCAGCAGCGCGGCCAGGGGCAGCAGGGCTTGACGGGTTACCTCCAGCCCCAGCCACTCGCCCCAGGAGCGCAGGCTGCGCTCGCGATCGAAACGGCGGCGATTGCGGAGCTCCTCCTGCTGGCGGCGCTTCAAGGAGCGGTCCACCCAGCGCTCGAAGGCCCGCTTTTTAGTGACGGCCATCTTGCGCTCCACCTCCAGCAGCTGGCCGGCGGTGAGCTCGGGGTTGAAGGTGATGATCAGCTCAAGGGTTTTGAGGAACATCTCCACGGCGCCATCGCAGATCTGGCGCTGGTCTTCCCCCAGCAGCTGCCAGTCGAGCTCGGGGTAGAAGCGGCTGCGGTTGACGGCGATCTGCTCCTCCTGCAGCTGGCCCGGCTCCCGCAGCCAGCGGTCGGTGTTGGCGTCAAAGCGGCGCCAGTAGAGGAAGGGATTCAGGTAGATGGTGCGACCGGCCAGCTGGATGCTGTCCTGCTGCAGCCGCCGCTGTAGATCAGGTTCCTGGTTGCCGGACGGCGAGGTGGATGTCGCGGGGGCGGCAGACAAGGTGGCACGGAGCTGGGAACTGATGCTATCGAAGCTGGCCCGCAATGGCCAGCACAGGCCCTACTCCCATTCGCCCTACTCCCATTCGATGGTGCCGGGGGGCTTGCTGGTGATATCCATCACCACCCGATTCACCCCCTTCACCTCATTGACGATGCGGTTGGAGATCTTCTCCATCAGGTCATAGGGAAGCCGCGACCAGTCGGCGGTCATGCCGTCCTCGGAGGAGACGCAGCGCAGCACCACCGGGAAGGCGTAGGTGCGCTTGTCGCCCATCACGCCTACACAGCGCACGGGCAGCAGCACGGCAAAGGCCTGCCAGATCTCGTCGTAGAGGCCGGCCGCGCGGATTTCCTCCCGCACCACCAGGTCGGCATCGCGCAGGATGTTGAGTTTTTCGCTGGTAACTTCCCCGAGGATGCGGATAGCCAAGCCCGGGCCGGGGAAGGGCTGGCGGCCAACGATCTCCGCGGGCAGGCCGAGGCTGCGGCCCACCTTGCGCACCTCGTCTTTGAACAGGCGGCGCAGGGGCTCCACCAACTTGAACTGCAGGTCCTTGGGCAGGCCACCTACGTTGTGGTGGCTCTTGATCTTCACCGCCACCCGCTCGCCGGTCTTGGGATCGATATTGGTGCCGGCCGACTCAATCACATCGGGATAGAGGGTGCCCTGGGCCAGGTAGTCGAAGGGGCCGAGTCGCTTGCTCTCCTCTTCAAACACGCGGATGAACTCGGTGCCGATCAGCTTGCGTTTTTCCTCTGGATCGGTGATGCCGGCGAGCTTGTTGATAAAACGCTCCCGAGCATTGATGTATTCCACATTGATGTGGAAGCGCTTATCGAAGAACTCCACCAGAAATTCAGGTTCACCTTTGCGCATGAAACCCTGATCGATGAACATGCAGGTGAGTCGATCGCCAATCGCCCGGTGCAACAGAAAGGCGAGGGTGGAGGAATCGACGCCACCGGACAGGGCGAGCAGCACCCGCTTGTCACCCACTTGCTCCCGCACCTCGGCCAGGGCCTCATCGATGAAGGTGGCGGTGGTCCAGTCGGCTTCGCAGCCACAGATGTGGTAGACAAAATTGCGGATCATCGCCATGCCGCAGCTGGAATGCACAACCTCCGGGTGAAATTGCACGCCATATAGATTCCGCGTTTGATCGGCAATCACCGCCTCCGGCGTGTTATCGGTATGGGCCAGGCGTACAAAGCCATCCGGTAGTCGCTCCACCGAATCGCCGTGGCTCATCCACATCGTGGAGCCGTTCTCCACATTGGTGAGCAGGCTGATCGGATCGTCCACGTGCAGCGGCGCCTTGCCGTATTCGGCGCGGCCGGCCGCCACCACCGAGCCCCCCAGCTGCTGCACCATCAGCTGCATGCCGTAGCACACCCCCAGCACTGGAATACCCAGCTCCCAGATGGCCGGATCGCACACCGGCGCCCCGTCCTCGTACACCGAATTGGGCCCGCCGCTGAGGATCAGACCCCGGGGGGCCAGCTGGCGCAGCTCCGCCGCCGTGGTGGTGTAGCCCAACACCAGGGAGAACACCTCGGTTTCGCGCACCCGCCGGGCGATCAGCTCCGAGTACTGGGAGCCAAAGTCGAGGATCACGATCGCCGGCCGACGAGACGACTGCGACGTGGCGTCGATGCTGGTCATTGCTGCGCGGCCCTGGGCATTCGAACCAGCCTAGGCCGATCTCGGCAGCTCCCCCAGCCAATGGGCGCCGATGGGCCCCACCGCGCACACCTGGCGACCGCGATCAAAGAGCACTGCTCCCACCTCCATGCCGGCGGCGTCATGGCGGGCCAGGTATTGGGCCGTGCGCCGTTCCACCGTGGCCGCCAGCCGCGCCCGCAACCGGTTGGCCAGCTCCGGCTGGCAGGCCTGGAGCTCCGCCAGGGCCGTCTCGACGCTGGCGGCGCCATGCAGCGCCTCCAGAGCGGGGCCGCCCAGGCCCTCCAGGGCCGCCAGGGCGGTGAGGATTTCGGCGCGGCCGTCGGCCAGGTGGTGGTGGGTGTGGAAGATGCCGCCCGCCAATTTGATCAACTTGCCCTGGTAGCCAAACAGCAGCAGCCGTTTCACCCCCCCCTGGCCGGCGGCCACCAGCACCGGCCCCAGCCAGTTGCCCACCTTCAACAGCAGCTCGGCAGGCAAGCCCAGCCGCGGCGCTAGATCGAGGCCGTTTTCGCCCAGCACCAGGATCAACTCACCGCCAAAATCGGGCGCCGCCAGCCGCGCCGCCAGGCTGTCGAGGGTGCGTTGCAGCTGGGCGGGATCGGCGCTGGCCTGGCTGGCGGCCTGGGTGCCAATCAACGCCAGCCCCTCCACCACCCCGAAGGCCTCATTGCTGGTGCGCTCCGCCAACTGTTTACCGCTGGGCAGCACCACCCGCAGCTGCAGGCGCCGGCCAGCGGGCACCAGGGGCCGCAGGTTGGCGTGCAGCAGGGCGCGGGCATAGGCCGAGATGCACAGCTGGCCGCTGCTGGCGATTACCCCCACCCCCTCGCCGGCCTCCAGCTGCAGCCAGGGGTGTTGATCGCTTTCCTGGCCTTGCTCTGGCTGCTGATCTTTCTCTGCTTGTTGCTCTCCCCGGGTGTCCTCCCCGCCTTTGGCGCCAGAGCTGGCAGGGGAAGGCTCCAGCCAGCGCACCAGGGCCCACACCGCCAGGCCGCGGGTGAGGTCGAGGCCATCGCCCGGATCGCAGCGGCTCTCCGCCAGGGTCCAGCCATCGGCCAGGGCCGCCGCCGCCCGCACCGGCACCGGCGCCAGGCCCGCCGGCTCCAGCAGATCCAGCCAGCGCTCGGCCTGCCAGGGCTCGCCGCGCAGGGCCGCCACGGCGGCGCAGGCGGCGGCGGCCAGCCATACCGGCAGGGTGTAGCCGCTGCGGGGGGGATCGGCCAAGGCGAGGGGGCAGTTGACAGTTTTTTATGGTGGTCGATTGCGCCAGCGCCGCGCCGCCCTTAGACACCCCCATGCAGGACAAGCTGACCCTGATGATCCCCGGTCCCACCCCGGTGCCGGAAACAGTCCTGCTGGCGATGAGCCGGCATCCGATCGGCCACCGCAGCGCCGATTTTCAAAAGATCGTTAAACGCACCACCGAGCAGCTCAAGTGGCTGCACCAAACCAGTGGCGACGTGCTGGTGCTGGCCGGCAGCGGCACCGCCGCCATGGAGGCCGGCATCGTCAATGTGTTGAGCAAGGGCGACCTGGTGCTCTGCGGCGACAACGGCAAATTTGGCGAGCGCTGGGTGAAGCTGGCCAAGGCCTATGGGCTCGAGGTGCAGGTGATCAAGGCGGAGTGGGGCCAGCCGCTCGATCCCGAGGCCTTCCGCGTCGCCCTTGAGGCGGACACCGCCAAGGCGATCAAGGCCGTGATCCTCACCCATTCGGAAACCTCCACCGGGGTGATCAACGACCTGGAGGCGATCGCCGGCCACGTCAAAGACCACGGCACGGCGCTCACCATCGCCGATTGCGTCACCAGCCTCGGCGCCTGCAATGTGCCGATGGAGGCCTGGGGGCTCGACGTGGTGGGCTCCGGCTCCCAGAAGGGCTACATGATGCCGCCGGGCCTGGGCTTCGTGGCGATGAGCGATCGGGCCTGGAAGGCCCACGAACGCTCCGACCTGCCGAAGTTCTATTTCGATCTGGGTAAGTACCGCAAATCGGCCAAAGCCGACAGCAATCCATTCACCCCGGCGGTGAATCTCTACTACGCCCTGGAGGCGGCCCTGGAGATGATGCAGAAGGAGGGGCTGGAGGCGATTTTCGCCCGCCATGCCCGCCACCGCGATGCGGCCCAGGCCGGCATGGTGGCCATGGGCTTGCCCCTCTATGCCGCCGAGGGCCACGGCAGCCCGGCGATCACCGCCGTCGCCCCGGAGGGCATCGAAGCCGAGGAGCTGCGCAAGGCGGTGAAACAGCGCTTTGACATCCTGCTGGCCGGCGGTCAGGACCACCTCAAGGGCAAGGTGTTTCGTATCGGTCACCTGGGCTTCGTGTGCGACCGCGACGTGCTCACCGCCGTGGCCGCCATCGAGGCCACCCTGCAGGGGCTGGGGTTGCATCGGGGCACCCCCGGCGCCGGGGTGACCGCCTGCGCCGCCGCCCTGGCGGTCTGAGCTCTGAGCCCTGGCGAAGAAAGCGATTGCCCCGGGGGCCTGAACCCCGGGGCGACGCTTCGCCCAGCTGGGGCTGGGATCTGGCTTGCTAGGATCGCTTTTGCAGCCTGGGCTTATCCAGGCTGCACTCCTGTGATCACAATTGAGCGATCAGATTAATTGAATTTGCGGATGTAATTCAGTGGTAGAATGTCAGCTTCCCAAGCTGAACGTCGCCGGTTCGAATCCGGTCATCCGCTTTTAGGTCAGAGCTGGGAAATCCGCCAATAAACTTTTGGGTGGAATGGAGTGGCAATTGGCGGTAAAGGCCACTTCAGCCCTGTTCCGCTGGGCGATGGTCTAGAGGCATCTCGTGGCAGGCAGTTGGGAACCACCAACAGACCTGAGTCCTCTGCCGGCATGGCTATGCCCACCGGGCCTACTTGATCTGCGACCCGCCACCAAAGGTGGTGGTTTCTGCGATGGGCCCAGCGTGCAGATCCAGCTCGCGGCTTACAGCCGCTGGTGCGGGGATTGACTTGGTGGACGACGCTTTTGCCAAAACGGAACAACGCCTGGGCAAGGGCTTACGAGCTCACAGCTCAGCGGTGTAAATCCGAATGGCCTGCGAGAACCTGTTTAAGCCCTGTTCCTCCAGGGTCGCCAGGTACTCCTCGACGGTTTTGGGAGGATTCTTCAGGCTGGCCCGATGCTGTCGCATCGCTGTGCAGACCCGCGCGGAATCCAGGTTCAACTGATCCACCAGAAACGGATCGGGATGGCAGGCACCAATCCCATAGATCGCCAGGGCTGGCTCCGGGAAATCATCCAGGTTGAAGGTGAGGATTAGATCGGCACCGCATTTGATGGCGGCGGCCATAACATGGCGGTCGTCCGGATCAGGCAACTCCAAGGCTGGAATCAGTCTCTGATGGCCATCCACCAGCGCATCGCGCACGTGGGCATTCATCAGCGAGCGGGTGCGCTCCAGTTGCTGCCTGGAGAGATCAGGCCGGTTCCGCAATACGGCCGTGATCCACTCTTCGTGAATCTGGTCGCTCCAGCGGGCCCGGTAGAGATCTGTGAGCGCCAGGCGCATCAGCAGATCGCGGAGTGGCGCTGGATAGAGAACGCAAGCGTCGTAGACGACGGTGAAGCGATTCACCTCAGTAGCCCATGCCGAGCTCCTGGGCTTGGCTGGACAGCTCATCGAGGGCAGCCTTGCGCTGCTGGTCGATGGCGTGCTTGTAGGCCATCAGGTCGCGGAGGCGGATGCGCCGATGGGTGCCGACCTTGCGAAAAGGGATCTCCCCTTGCTCCAGCCGCTCGATCAGGAAGGGCCGCGACACATTGAGCAGATCAGCGGCCTGCTGGGTGGTGAGCTCGGCGTGCACCGGCACCAGCGTGACGGCATTGCCCTGGGCCATCTGCACCAGGATTCCCTGCAGCAACTCCAGCACCGCGGCCGGGATCGGGACGGATGCGCGCTGGCCGCCTTCTAGATCGAGGCAGAGGCTGGCTTGGCCCAGGCCATGGGTGGCCCGAAACCGGGCGAGATCGCGCAGGCTCGCTCCTGCGGCCGCGACCGCCTCTGCCGTGGGGATCACGGGCTCAACGGAACTCGAGAGAGCCACAGCCATGGGCAAGAGGGGCAGAAGGCCACCTAAACAGTAATCGAAATAATCGCAGTAACCGCAGCTTCCGCAAGAGCGTTGGGCTGGTGCGTCCCATGTCAGCCCAAGGCCAAGCCCGACCAGTTGGCGACCTGCCCCTGCAGGCGCTGCTCCGCCTGCAGGGACAAATGTTTGACGGGTGGGGCTGGGGCGGCATCCAGAGCGATCGGAACCGGGTTGGCTGCAGCCTTCCGCCGCCCGAGCCGCGAGGCTTTGCCAGCTGCGGCTTCCACCCGCCGGGGCCGCCGCAGCCCTTGCTTGCATGCATTATGCATGCAAGGTAAGTAGTATGGTTGGCCTCCATGAATAGGCGAGGCCATGCCATCCCTGCAGATCCGCGATCTGCCCGAGCCGCTGCACCGGCTTCTGCAGCACCGCGCCCAGGCCCACAAGCGCAGCCTCGGCCAGCAGGCCCTGGCGGATCTGGAGGCCGTTGCCGGCGTTGATCGGCGCGAGCGGCGCCGAGAGGTGCTGGATCGCATCGCCCGGCGTGGCCCCCTGCATCCAGCCCTTGCCTGGGATCAGACGCCTGAGGATCTGATCCGCGCCGACCGTGAGCGCTGATGGCGCTCGCCTGCGTGCTCGATGCCTCGGCAGCCGTACGCCTGATTCTTGGTGACCCCACCGCTGCGGGCCTGGCGGAGCTGATCCGCGTCGCGCCGCTCGTGCTGGCACCGGAGTTGATGCTCACCGAGGTGGCCAACGCCATCTGGAAGTTGCAGCGGGCTGAGCAGCTGGCGGGTCTGGATCCCCAGCAGCTTCTGGCCGACGCAAGCGACCTGGTGGACCGCGTGGAGCCAGACCGGCATCTGCAGGCCGAGGCCCTGGCTCTAGCCTGCCACCTCGGCCACCCTGTCTACGACTGCCTCTATCTCTCCCTGGCCCGGCGCGAGGCCGCCACCCTGATCACCACTGATCGGCGCCTGCAGCAGCTCGCGGCGCGGGTGCTGCCCTGAGGCCCTTCACGCCGCCGACACTTCCCGCAGTTGACCTACTGCAGTTGACCTACGCCAAAGGAGGTTGAGATCGTTGACTCCCACTGACTTGCCGCATCAACGCGATCGTGAAGGGGCGGCGGGCGATCACCGCCGACACCGATCTGCGCCTCTGCCGTTTCTTTGGTTTGAGTGAAGGCTTTTGGCTGCGGATGCAAACCAGCCATGACCTGAAGCTCACGAAGCAGGCTTTGGCAAGTGTTCTGCCAGCCATCAAGCCATTGCAGCAGATCTGAAACCTCTCCAATGTGCTGAATGAGGACGAGGTGAGCCTCCAGGCACTTACCAAGCAATCTGGGAGCGCAGCTGTATTACGCTAGGTGGAAGGACGGAGAGATTGATATTGCCATCTTTGATGCAACCGACCAACAACCACGCTGGGCGGTTGAGGCGAAGTGGAGCGATCGCCCAAATCAAGCAAGGCAAGAACTAGAAAATTGCATCACATTTGTGCACCAAAATCCCGGCATCACACAACCCATCCTAATCACCAGCAAAACCCTATCAGACGAAGACACTATCTACAAGGATGTACATTTTTAACTTCAACCGTCAAGCCTATATGCATACATCCTGGGGACAATCTTCTAATGGTCATAGGCTATGGCCGCCATGTAGGCCATGTCCTCTATATGGATTTAGCGCCATGAGGGTTGCGCGGCATTGGGTAGGGCTAGCGCTGCCATCACCTGCACGCAGATAGCCAGGAACTGCTTAGATATTCCAGGCGGCGTGTCAGGTGCATGGCAATGCTAGGCAATTAAGCACATCGACGATATCTATAATTCTTATAAATATAGGCATGGGCAAACTTCCCGTGTGAATCAGCAGAAAGAAAAGAGTTATAGATATGCTCGGGCACACCATCATAGATGTAAACAGCGCCACCCGCAAACTTTATGTAGAGCAGATGAAGTTGACGGTTGTATCCCGTTGAGACTATATTGGAAGATTTCAAGAATATCTCAATGATGTTTGGATCCGGGAAACCAGGCTGAAATCCCTGCTTTCTGTATGTGTGCTTAGCGCGATACTCTTGTTGATGGCTTCGAGCTGATCCCTGCGAGTTGCTATACCCAGCTCTGGCTTCATGCGATTTAGCGGGAAGCGCACCCGATTCATGTAGTTCAGATAAATACTCGTATGCTGCATTTATCATTTTTGCATGTTCTGTCGCCTTAGCGTACTTCTCGGGGTCGCCGTGGAAGCGATCGGGATGCCAGATTGACATTTCACGGCGATACGCGATCTTGAGATCCGTAGCAGAAGTAAACTCATTAATTTCTAGAATACTAAAGTGGTCAACACTCATGATCGACTCCCCTTCATAAACTATCTCCAAACTTCTTCTTTAAACGTAGGTACTCATTTCGCTCATGCTGCTCATGCATCTTGTGAGCTAGCTTTTCGTATTCTCGTTTCTCATCAGAATCTGGATCCATGAAGCTAGGAAGACGAATTACATTCCATTCGAGTGCAATCTGTGTCCACTTAATCGCCGCACAGTTGACCAGAGTTTCCCAGGTATTACTTCTGCTAATTGTAAATTCATTCTCTGGAGCGCCTTCAGTAAATGGAAGGACGTTCTTTGCGTTTGAGTGCCACCACTGGTGAAGAGAAAATCCATACCTTTTATGCGGTTCGTTCAGGCTCTCTGCCATGGCATGCGCAGCGCCTACAAGTCTTGAGAATGCGTATAACTTATAAGCGGCAATTAACTCTTTAGGCTGATGTGGAAGAACCGACGCAAGGTGACGCGCAGTATCATTATAAGGTGATTCACTGTACCTTGCTTGCTCATCGTGTTTCACGCTCCACCATGGCGAGGGAAACCGATGTAAGTCAATCTTGTGAGGAATAACTGAGACTTCGGGGACCTCATGGCTTGTCCAAATCTCATAAACGATGTGCCAACTTGTCATGGTGGGGTAAATGAGTAGCCTAACGCTGCCCCTGAGTGGCAGGCAAGGAGACTTGGGTGGCGAAGCTGAGAGCTGGTCGTGGCCTGTCCACTCGAGGGGTTTGTTCGGATGCCCACTAGATCAGCCAAGCCACGAAAGTGAAAGTGATTAGCTTGTCAGTGCAAATCTCCTCACTTAGTGGTGAGCATCAAT
Source organism: Prochlorococcaceae cyanobacterium (assembly GCA_044356375.1). Taxonomy (GTDB): domain Bacteria; phylum Cyanobacteriota; class Cyanobacteriia; order PCC-6307; family Cyanobiaceae; genus UBA5018. Next base: position 12,128 of record JBIKWK010000074.1, read on the forward strand.
TCAGGTCAGGACACCATCAATGAGTTTTTACTATAATGGAGTAGTCCGTTTTTGATATTGTGCTTTGCGCGCTAATCTCCAAGCCTCAAGAAACTTAGGACTTCTTCGGAAATCGTTGATATCGCGGACAAGTCTTGTTACCGCTTTGTCAAAACTATCGGCTTCTGCTGAAAAAATAAAAGCCTGCGTATTCCTGTTGTATCTAGGGCTGTCTAGTCCTTCTTCGGCAAGGCGAGCTAGATAGCCAATATTTCTAGACCATGCAAATACCTCCTCTGTAACTAACCAGGGTGGAACGGTATGACCACCATTCTTTAGCTCAAAATCAGGGCGAGCAGAATGAAGCGCAATAAATCCAACGCATGAAGGTATCTGATTTAATGATTTCGTAAGTACATCCTCTGAAACTGGTTGTCCCGCAAAGTCAGGAGACTCAGAGTGATCCGTTCCAACTACGGGTTCATAATTGTTCTCAATGAGTCTGTTTTGTAGCAGTCGACATCTTTGTGCATCATGAGCGATAGAATAAGAAATAAAGATCTTGGGGAATGCAATGCTTGGCGTCGCATAGTCGCGCAAGCTGACTAACTGTTGCTTAGCATCAGAATTGTCATCGTCAACTTCTATGCTGTCAATCATCCGCTCAAGATCATCCTTTTTATGGTCAGGCCAGTCACCAATTAACTTGATACCTGCTACTTCTTGCCCCCCTCTCGCCTCGCGATATTCGGTAATGTGTAGCAGGTTTAGATCATCTGGCAATCGACAGAGAACTTTTTCTAGCATGCCAACTTCAGTCGAATATCTGGGAATGCGGCACTCGATATCTGCAAACACAAAACTTGAACTATCTCGAATAAACAACAGACGCATATATCGTTGTGCAGTACTGCCGGTAATCAGCGCATGAGACGATATTGGGGGAAGACCCCTCGACTTGAGGATCCGTTGCAGCTCTTTCTCAAGGGAATCAGGCAAGACAACTCCACCCGCATCAAATTCTGATTGAAATACATTGCTAGGATTAATTCTGAAGTAGGCTATATTAAGGCCTGTTAGAAGTGAAAAGTCTGCATGCATATCTACTCCAGTTAAGAAAACATCCTTGTTTTCGGGGGAAGAGGCCCAGTTCTTTAAGTCTGTGTCTAATGCTGAAACGATCTCTCGCATTCGGACCTGATATGCTTCAAAAGGAAGCTCGCCAGTATTGGCATATTTTTTGTAGGCAGTCAGGTCGCAGATGGCATCCCAGTGGGCTCGTTCTTGAAAGGTGGCGGCAGCCTCAGTTAAAAGTATATTAATTTCACGTTCCCGTAAAAATCTGAGCGCCTTGGCAAGGGCCTTCGGCCTGTCATGCAGCCGTACACTTAGCCTGCAGACTGATTTCCAGGATGAAGGCGGAATTGGCGTGATAATGACTTGAGCATCATTACTTATGCTTCCTTTGCCCGTCACCATAGGAGCTAAATAAAGTCTTCCTCCTTCCCTAATGCCGAACGAAGCGGAGAATGCAATAGGAACTGGAACTGTATTTGAGAAAATACGAACCCATTTACCAAGGCGCATTGTTTGCTTTTTGGAGTTAATAATTTGATTTTAACACGTATTATGCACCTCTACGGTATCAGTTGCTACGCAGAAGCTGGTGCGATGGGGTGTTTTCAGGGATGTGCATTCTGCATGTATTCACAAGGTGCTTTGTGTGGAGTGACTTGAAGCGGTGGACCTTCGAACGCTATATGGGTGGTTTCCGAGAACCACAGTATCGCCCCTGCTGCTTTCCGAGAACCACTTCCATGCAGCAGAGCCAACTCTTGTAGCCGCAGTCGCTTTCGCTGGCATGTGTTCGTGACCAACAGTGGTCG
>JBIKWK010000125.1:0-3995 GCA_044356375.1 Prochlorococcaceae cyanobacterium
GTTGCCGCTCGAGATCGGCCAGCAGCTCATCGCGGCGGCGTTTGTCTAGCCAACTGCCAGAACGGGCGATCGTGGCTAGCCGCTTGCGCACCTGCTGGGCCACATCGGCGGCGCCCCCCTGTTCCGCCAGCGCCAGCCGCAAGGCCCGTTTGGCGGAGGCATTGCCCTGGCAAAGGTCCATCAGCAGCTCCGCCAACCGCGCTGTGCCCAGGGCCTCCAGGTTTTTGGCGTTGAGGCTGGTCTTGTTGGCCATCGCGGCTGATATCTGATTGGGGCCCGGATTGGGGAGGGGCCGGATATTGAGTGGGCTGGAGCACCGGCTCACCTGGGCCGCCGCCGCTCACAGGTTGGCATGGAATTGAGCAGTTGATTTGACCTCCGCCCATCCGCTTGCCCCCGTAGGCCGCGATAGCCAGGTGTCATGGACGAATGGAGAGGAATGAAATAGATCTAATGGAGTTCGCGATGCGCTGGCCCCGGTGACCAAATTGAGCTTCGCCAAGGCCTACGCCGACCAGTGCGGCGGCAGCGCAGACGATGCCGTCAAAATGCGCACCACCCAGCAGCTCGACGGAGACCTGCTGGCGGGCCAGGAATGCCTGCATCGCAACGGCTTGCCGCCATCGCAATGGCTTACCGCTGCTGCCCTGGAGGGCCCAGGGGGCCACGGTGAATCTGAAGTTGGTCAACAGCCTGCGGGACGAGCTGGCTTGAGCGAACAAGCTGTAACTGGCAAACCGCTGTAACCGGAAAACAGCCTTGACCGACACCTACCTGCTGGCCCTGGCGGTGCGCCACGGCGGCCGCGACGCCCTGTGGTTGATCAATGCCACACCATCTGATGGGTGAAGGACAGGCAGCGGAACAGCCTCTGACCCGCCCAGAACCAAGGCCAGCACAGGGATGACCAATTAATATAAAAACAATAAAGTAAAGCTCAACGTGCCGCAGTGGGGCTTCTACGGCAGGCCTATCAGGCTGTCGGCGCCGCATCGGTAAGACCGGACTGCTGGGGCAGCTCTACGAGGAGCGCAGCCGCCTCGGGATTGGCGATTTCCCGCTCACCTCCCCCATCAAGGGCTGGTGGGACCGCAGGGGCGACACCGAAATTGACCTGGTGGCCCTCGATGAAACCTCCAAGCGCCTGCGGCTGGGCAGTTGCAAGCGCTCTGAACTAGCGCTGATCAAGGATCTGGCCCGCTTCGATGGCCATGTGGCCCGCTTCCTGAAGGCATTCCCCCACTTCTCGGACTGGCAGGTGGAGAAGGTAGCCATCGCTCCATCCCTAACGCCAGAAGCTCGGCAGGCGATCGCAGCAGCTGGCTACCTGCCGCAGTCGCTAGACGATCTCACGCTTGGGCTTCGCTCATGAGGTAGGCAGCTCCTGCAGCCAAAACCAAACTTGGGGCCAGCGTTCTCGCTATTCGTTCTCTCAGCATTCGCTCCACCAATCACTCAGCCGCAAGTCAGACCCGCTCCTTGCCCCCTACAGCGCCAGCCGCGCGGTGCCGGTGGTGCGGTATTGAATGGCTTCCCTACCTCGCCTTGGCAGCGGCTCAACAGCGCCGGCTTCGATCAGTTGTTGGAGGGTCTGCGACACCGATGGCTGTTTCACCGCCCACAACTCCACCAGCTGGGCCTGGGTCTGGATTGACGCAGCATCCACACGAGCCCAGGCGACCAGGCGCTCCCAGGCGATATCGCCCAGCTGGTTTTGTAGTTCAACCTGGTTGCGTTGCCGCAGCGTGAGCAGCAGATCCTCAAGCCCCACCGGTGCCACCACGGCGCCTGCGGTGGTGAGTCCCAGCAGGGCGGTGATGCCATCCTCCAGAGCCTTCAGCAGGCCGCGTAGATCGCCGCGAAACAGCTCATAGAGCCTTTGCACCGCCGCATCATCCACAGGGGATCGCCAGGGTCTAGCCGGGTCTAGTTGCAATGCCCCATAACAATTGGCCAGCAACTGCTCCACATCACTTAGCGCCAGCGGCTCCAGCACCAGGGGATTGCTGAACACCGATCGGATCTGGGTGTGGCTCTGCACCACCGTGCGCACCGCATCTGTAGTGCCCACCACGATCAGATGCAAGCCGTCGTGCAGCAGGGCCTGATCACGGATGCCCCGCAGCAGATCCGCCGCCCGCGAGGCATCCGCCTCACTGAGATTTTCGAGGTTGTTGAGGTGCAGCACGATGCCACGGGCACCTTGGCCGATCGCGTAGCGCAACAGGTCGCGCAACACCCGCGGTCCATCCAACAGCAGCACCCCAGGCGGCGTGGCCAGGCTTTCACTCTGGCTGCCGCCAACCCCAAGACCAAATGCCGACAGCGAGAAACCGCCCCCCCGCAGCCGGATGCTGCGCACCAACTGCTGAGCGGCTTCCACCTCGGGACCCGCAGCTGTGGGCCGGTTCGCCAACACGGCGTCGTAGACGCCGGAGAGCAGCAGCCCAAGCAGCTGTTCACTGGCGCCTTCTGCGCTGATCGGAATGATCTCGTTTGAACTCCAGTAGCCCTCCGCCTGGGCGTCGGCCTTAACCGTTTGCACCAAGGTGGTTTTGCCGATTCCCGGCCGGCCGGCCACCGCCTGACGGGAGCTGGGGCTGCTGCCGATGGTGGTGAGCAACAGCTGCCGCTCCCGTTGGCGCCCCACAAACAGGCGCAGCGGCGTGGCTTCCGAATCCGCCCGCAGCGTGGCCTGGAAGAACGGCGAGGAGCGCAGGTTGTAGAGGCCCCAGAGGTTTGGCAGCGCCATGGGGCGAAGTATTGGCAAGGAGCCGTAATCCGCCAATACTGGTCATGTATTGGCTGATTTGGCAATACATCGCAGCGGTGCCCGCTCCGCCAACCCTGGTGGCGCGGGGCTGGGCCTGACCAATCCCTGGACCATTCCAGGGGCCTTTCGCCCCACCATTATCAGGAATCCCAATAAACGCCATTTATTGAGAATCCTGTTATTGTGCGTTTATTGAGATTACGAGTAGGCCGTGGCCGCCGAGGAGCAGCTGATTTTGGCCCCCGCCCAGCTGGGCTTGCTCCTCAAGGGGGTGAGGCGCCAGCAGGGTATGAGCCAGCAGCAACTGGCGCTCAAGGCCGGTGGCACCAGCCAGGCGCGCCTCTCCCAACTCGAATTGCAGCCTGGGCGTCTCACCGTGGAGCGCCTGCTGTTGATCCTGGCGGCCCTCAATCTGGAGCTGGTGGTGCGACCACGCCAAAGACCAACCGAGTCGGCCGAGTGGTGATCGGCCGGCCAACGCGGGCACGCTCATTAGCGGTGTGGATGAACGGCGAACGGGTCGGCAGCTGGTGGCTGCCAGCCCAGGGGGCTCAACAGTTCAGCTACGACGACAGTTGGCTCCGCTCCAGTCAGTTCCGGCCGCTGTCGCTGTCTCTGCCCGCTGGCTTCGGGGGCCCAAGGCTCACGGGCAGCGCTGTGGAGAGCTGGTTTGACAACCTGCTGCCCGACAGCAACGCCATCCGCCGCAGAGCCCAGAGCCGTTTTCACACCGCCAGTACCACTGCCTTCGATCTGCTGGCCGCCATCGGCCGCGACTGCGCCGGTGCCGTGCAGTTGTTGCCGCCAGAAGAAGAGCCCAGCAGAATCGATCGCATCGAGGCCCGGCCTCTCACAGAGCAGCAGATCGGCCAGCGCCTGCGAGGGATCACGGCTGCGCCAGCTCCAGGATCGATGGAGCCCGAGGCCGATGAGCTGCGGATCTCCGTGGCCGGCGCCCAGGAGAAGACCGCCTTCCTGCTCCACAACGGCCAATGGTGCCTGCCGCTCAACAGCACCCCCACCACCCATCTGTTCAAGCTGCCGATGGGGATCATCGGTGAGGGCCAGATTGACTTCAGCAACTCTGTTGAAAATGGTACGCATTCAGGGGTCGCGACAGCCGGCCGTGAACTGCGGCTCTGCTGAGCAGTTGACAGCAGCTTGAATCCCGGTTTCATCTCAGGCAGAATCTGTCTGTGATGCACACACCCCCGGCTGGCAT
>JBIKWK010000075.1:0-13702 GCA_044356375.1 Prochlorococcaceae cyanobacterium
GATTGGCGGGATTTCAGTCGATCCGGACCGGCATGCAGGCGGTGATGCACGACATCACGACGCTGCTGGCCATGGCGATGCGGCAGCCCAACCCTGCACCGGTTTGAAACTTTGAATCAGCCCTGCTGGCGGCCCTGGCTCCCGGTGCCGCTGGTGCTCCAGCTGCTTATCCGCACTGGGGCGCTCTTGCTCGGGCCCTGGCTCAGGGGAGCAGCACTCGCTCGCTGCCGGCGTAGAGATTGAAGCGATGGTCGCGCAGGAAACCCACCAGGGTCACGCCAAATGCCTCGGCCAGGGACACCGCCAAACTGCTGGGAGCTGAAACGGCACAGACAATCGGGGCGCCGGCCATGATGCACTTTTGTAGAACTTCGAAACTGGCCCTGCCACTGGTTATGACGATTGAATCCCTTAGTGGCAGTTCCTCTGCCAGCAGCAGAGCGCCGATAAGTTTATCCAGGGCATTGTGTCGTCCAATATCTTCTCGCACTCGCAATAGTGTTCCCTCGCGATCAAACAATCCACTGGCATGCAGGCCACCGGTTGAGGCAAAGATCCTCTGGGCACCCCTCAGCCGTTCGGGCAGACCATAGAGAACGGATGCATTCACCTGGAAATTGGCCTCGATGGGCCGAGCACCCCGCAGCCGCAGGGAATCGATGCTGGCCTTGCCACATACGCCGCAGGAACTGCCCATAAAAAAATGTCGCTGCAATGGGGCTAGATCAATATCTGTCGCTCCGGCAAGCTCCACATTTATTATATTTTGCTGCTGGCCGTCCTCCGATTTTTGGCTAGCGCAGTATCGCAGGCTAAGTAAATCACTTCTGCGGCTGATAATGCCTTCATTATATAAAAACCCCGCCACTAGATCGAAGTCATCGCCTGGGGTTCGCATCGTCACCGCCAGGCTGCATGGCTGCGGTCCCAGCCGAATCTCCAGGGGCTCTTCCACCACAAGTGTATCTACCGTCAGCTTGGATTTATCCTCCTGTACCAGTCGGATCCGCACCCGCTTGCGGCCCCTGAGATGGGTCTCTGCCGTCATCGGGATTTGCGACATGGTCAACTCAAGGCCTCCAGGCGAACCGCTATGGCCTTGTACTGGGGGCACTTGGATTGGGGATCGAGATGGGGACCCGTTACTCGGTTGGCATGGGTTTCTGGGAAGTGGAAGGTAAGAAATAGGGTGCCAGGAGCTATGCGCCGCGAGCTGCGCGCCCTTACGGTGGTAGACCCCCAGCGGCTGGTCAGCTGGACCCTCTGACCATCAGCAATATGCTGCTTGTCGGCATCTGCCGGGTGAATATCAAGCAAGTCTTCGCCATAAATTAATTTGTTGGGAGTTCGCCTGGTCATGGTGCCAACATTGTAATGTTCAAGTAGGCGCCCTGTCACCAGGAGAAAAGGATAATTATCTATGTCGTGCTCTGGACTTGATATGTAATCAATGCACGCAAGTTTGCCCTTGCCACGCATGAATTTATCTCTATGCAGGGTCGTGGTTCCCGGATGCTCCAGGGTTGGGCAGGGCCATTGCAGCCCATCGGGCTGGAGCCGAGAGTAGTTGACACCGCCAAAGTAATCGGGCGCCACCTGGGCAATCTCATCCATTATTGCCGAAGGAGAATCATGCTTCCATTCGGCACCCATGTTTAGGGCTACATCACGGATCACCAGCCAATCCGGACGAGCCTGCCCTGGGGCTGCCACGGCCGATTGAACATGCTGAATGCGTCGCTCACCATTGGTGAAGGTGCCCTCCTGCTCCAGGGCTGCACAGGCGGGAAAAATCAAATGTGCATACTGGCAGGTTTCTGAAAAAAATAATTCCTGTACGATCAGAAAATCCAGCTTTGCCAGCGCTGCTCGCACATGGGTTTCATTGGGTTCGCTTTGAACGATGTCTTCCCCCTGAATCCAGAGGGCATGAATGTCACCCCTGGCGGCGGCATCAATCATTTCAGGAATAGTTAATCCTGGTTCAATCGGTGGCGCAATACCCCAGATTTGCTCTAATCTTTGCCTCAGCTGTGGGTCCGCCAACTGCTGATAACCAGTGACAAGATTTGGCATGCCTCCCATGTCTGCATTGCCCTGCACATTGTTCTGCCCCCGCAGCGGCAGCATGCCAGCTCCTGGCAGTCCAATACTGCCAGTAAGCATTCCCAGGTTGCAAAAGGCCATCACCGATGCAGTTCCCTGGGTAAGTTCTGATAAGCCGAGGCCATTGATAAAAAGTACGGGGCCCCAGCTCCCTATCAACCTGGCCGTGGCCAAGATCTGATTGCTATCAACCTCTGTAATCGTGGCAATCTCTTCCAGCGACAGCTCATGGAGAAAATCTTTCAGCTCCTCAAAGCCCTCAACCCGATCCAGAAGATATCCAGTATCAATCAAATTTTCTGCGATCAGAACTTTTGCTATTCCATTAAACAGGGCTACATTGGTGCCCGGCAGCAGCTGGCAGTGGAGATCGGCATAGTCTGCCAATTCAATTCTGCGGGGATCAATCACGACAAGTTTCGCCCCAGCCAACACGGCTTGCTTGATTCGAGCTCCCACAATGGGGTGAGCCGCCGTGGGGTTGGCACCGGCCAGCACAATGCAGCTCGCCTTTTCGATATCCACGAAGGAGGCCGATGCGGCCCCTGCCCCCGTAAGCATCTGCAGACCCAACGCCGTAGACGAGTGACAGACGCGAGCGCAGCAATCAACATTATTGGTATGGATCAAACAGCGAAATAATTTCTGTAGCAGATAAGCTGCTTCATTGGTTGACCTGGATGAGCTGAGTGCTCCCAGTCCAGATGGGCCATATTTATTTAAATTTTCTACCAGTTTTTTTGCTGCTAAATCCAGGGCTTCTTCCCAGGTAATCGGTTCAAATTTATCACCGATTCGCCTGAGCGGCTGGGTGAGTCGCTCCTTGGAGTGTTGATAGGAGTGGGCATAGCGACCCTTGATGCATAGGTGGCCTTGGTTGACGATGGCATCTTCAACTGGCTTAATCCGCAGCACCTCGCCGGCCAAGGCTTCCACCTCAAGGCGACAGCCAACGCCACAGTATCCACAGACAGTTTGCGTTTTCGTGTCCGGTTGGCGTTGGTCTTCCCGATCGCAATCGCTTATCGCTCCTGTGGGGCACACATCAACGCAGGCCCCGCAGGTCACACAGCCACTATCGGCGAATTGATTGGTCAATCCCAACAGCAACTTTGTGGCAGCTCCCCGGCCGGCTACTCCATACACAAACTGTCCTTGAATCTGTTCGCAAGTATTCAAGCAAAGCCTGCAGGTAATGCACTTATTGGCATTAAATCTTAGATAGGGATTGCTCTTGTCTATCGCTTCGATTTGCCCGACAGGCCAGATTCCCTCCAGTCCATAGCTGTTTAGAAGTGAGCTGAATTTTGTCGTGGATTCATCCCCGGAGCAGGCGGCTTTTCCTTGCCCTGACCCAGGGACCTGCCCCTGCTTTGGTCCAGGGATGCAGCCCTGAGGGTCCAGATATAGTTTGAGTATATCCTTACGCAGATCTTCTACTTCCTGGGTATGGGTTTCGATTGTCATGCCAGCTTCAAGAGCTGTGTGGCAGGCGGCGAGGGGCCTTTGCCTGCCATCGCAGACCACCAGGCACATTCGACAACCACCTTCCGGGTGAATCCTGTCGCCATAACAAAGGGTTGGTATGTCAATATTGAGAGATCTAGCGGCATCAAGAATGGTTTTGCCATCCTCCACCTTGATCTCTATTCCATTAATAATAGCTATTCCATTGATACTGGCTGTTCCATCGATACCGGCTGTTCCGTTGATGCCGGCTGTTCCATCGATGCTGGCTGTTCCATTGATAGCTACTATTTCGTTGATGGTTGACATTTCGTTGTTAGTTTCTGCTGATCCGGTCATGTGCGGTCTCCTCGATTGAAAACATCATCGCCAAATGCCTCCAGGAGTTTGCGCATTGGTGCTGGTATGTATTGACCAAAAGCACATAGGCTGGCTTGCTCGATTACCGTGAGTAATCTGGAGATATCCTGTTCCCCCTCTCTAGATATTTGGTCTGCTTGCATGGCGTGCCATGCCTGCTTTGAGCCCAGCCGGCAAGGTACACACTTGCCACAGGATTCATCAACCATGAATTTTAGCCACTGTCTAAGTAGTTCTCGATAGTCGGTGCCTGTCTGCACTGCCACCAAGCCGCCATGGCCCAGTTGGATGCCAGATTTGGCCATGGCCCCATAGCAAATCGGCACATCCCACTCATCGGGCAGCAGTAGGCTCCCCATTGGTCCGCCGAGGATTACCGCTTTTAGCGGTTCTCCGTTCGCACTTCCTCCTGCGGCATCAATTAGTTCTCGGATAGTCATGCCAAATTCCACTTCCACAATGCCTGGACGGGCAAAGCCATGGTCCAGGCACATTGCCTTAGTTCCTGCACTCTGCTTGGTTCCCATTGCCCTATAGGCTTGGGCGCCCTTGGCAACTATGCCGGCAATATTTACCAGCGTCTCAACATTGTTCACCACCGTGGGCATTCCGTATAAACCTGACTGGGCTGGATAGGGTGGGCGTATCCTCACTTCACCCCGCAGGCCTTCAATTGTGTTGAGCATTGCTGTTTCTTCGCCACAAACATAGCTTCCCATGCCGGGGAAAATCGATATGTCCAGGGGGTAGGCTGCACTTGCCCCCAGTATCCTTGCCCCATAGGCGGCGGCAACCGCGGCTTCCATCCTCTCAATCGCCTTTGGATATTCAGAGCGAATAAAGATAATTCCTTGTTTTGCGCCAATCGCATAGGCACATATGAGCATGCCTTCAATCACCCCATGCGGATCATTTTCTAATAACACTCGATCGATATATGAGCCTGGGTCTCCCTCGTCTCCGTTGGCAATTACGTAGTGTGATTCAGCCCTGGTTTCCCCACAGCTGCGCCATTTCTTCCCGGTGGGAAAGCCTGCTCCGCCCCTTCCCCGTTCGCCTGATTGTTCAATGGCTTCAATAATTTTAATCGGGGGGTCTTCGAGACAGCGAAGGAATGTTGAGTAGACACCTGAGGCCCTTGCCTCCTCCAACCCGTAAAGCTCCTTTGCCGCGCGCCTAGTCACTATGGCCTCGCTGGCCAGGCAGCGAATGGATGGTATTGCCAGGGATTGCTGCCGACGCTCTGCAGCATCTCCCAGGTTCAATAGTTGCTCCCCTGCTAATACCTGGCCAGCTTCATCTAGAGCCGCTGGAGCTTTGTAGCAGTAGCCAAGGCAATATACTTCCCGGCAGGAAACTTGTTTTTCTAGCAATATTTGCAGCTGCTCTGCTCCCGCTAAATTACAGGATGTTCCGCGACAAACCCTCCATGCTTTTAGGGAACTGTGCAGGTCAGTGTAATAGGAAATTATGCCACTGATGGTTGCCTCAGGTAGGCCGATATCGCGGCTCAGTTCCCTGATTTCTTCAGCAGTTAAGCTGCCGTTCTTTTTTCTTATGGCGCCATGCACTCGCAGCAGTGGCGAGGGTGCCCCATGGTGTGTTTGCCAGTAACGCCTGATTGGGTGTTGCGTTGATTCGTGGAGAGCAGGGTTCATGGTCTCACGCTTGATACGATATGTTTATTGGTATCTGTAAAATGTACCCACGATCTGTGGCTCGGCTTTTTGTATAGCCTTGATAAGATAAAGCCAAGTACCAATAGAAGTGATGATATATAAAGAGCTGCTGCAAAATTCTGGGTGGATTGCTTGACGTAGGCAAATGTGAATGGGCCAAGTATTCCTGCCACCGACCACGCGGTGAGCATGGATCCATAGATCCGGCCAATTTGCTTGGTGCCGAAGGAGTCGGCGGCAAAGGCTGGCATTGTGGCAAATCCACCGCCATAGCAGGACAGCAGGTAGCAGGCAACTGCCATGAATATGTAATAGTCGTTAATGTGGGGGATGAAAATATAGAGGGCAGCTTGGGTTGCAAACATGATCGAAAAAACTTTTTTTCTGCCCAGCGAATCAGATAGCCAGGACCATATCAGTCTGCCCAGGCCATTGAATACGGACGCTATGGCTACGACGCTGCCACCGGCCGCATCCACTGCCTGGCTGAGATCCTTGCCCGCTAACTGGGAACTGACCAGGGGTCTGTATAGATCGCTGGCGATGGGAGAGAGCTGGGAAATAAGCCCGATGCCAGCGGTAATGTTCAGGAGCAGCATCCCCCATTCCAGCCACCACTGGGGTGTATGTAGCGCTTCCCCATAGTTAAACGATTCACTCTCATCCTGACCAATATTTGACTTGGCTGTAATTGGAAGCTGACCGGTTGGTGGATTTTCCAGCCATTGGGCAGCGATCACGATCAGCACCAGAAACACCAGGCCCCAGGCGCAGACTGTGCTCGCAGCTCCCCAGGTGGCGTTCATCCCAGGGGCGATCTGGCCCATAAAGAAGGCACCGGCACCGAAGCCCATCACTGCCAAGCCAGTCACCAGACCTCTTTTATCTGGAAACCAGCGAATCAGCGTGGCGATCGGTGTTAAGTATCCCAGGCCATTGCCTATGCCAGCAATTAGCCCATAACCCAGGTAGAGTACCGGCAGGTTGTTGGTGGCAATCCCCAGCCCGCCGATGATCGTGCCGATACCGAACAGCACCCCCGCCATGGTGGCCACCAACCTGGGCCCCTTGCGATCCACCAGAATTCCCCCAAAGGCGGCGGACAAGCCAATCACGCCAATGCAGAGCATGAAGGTGGCGGATGTGCCCACTTCATCCCAGCCATGGTGGGCGACAAGTTCATTTTTGATGATGCTCCAGCCATAGACGGTGCCTAGGCACAGCTGAATGACCACAGCCGCCACGGCAATGCTCCAGCGCTTGCGCTGGAATGTCTGCCAATTGATTGCGTTCGTGGGGGGGGAGTCCATTTCAGCTCCCCCAGCCCTGCTGCCATAGCTGTATTGATTTGATGGCAGCCCAGATCAGTTTAGTTGGCATCAGTGCAGTGGCTGGTTTTTTTATTTCGCCGTCAATTAGAATTGATGCGCTCTGGCGATACATCCAGGAGTGCATCTGGATGGAATTCGTTCGAGCCGGGACTTGTTTAACTGGGATTGGTTTGACTGGGATTGGCTTGAGTTGGAGTTAGTTTAGCTGGGATTAATTTTTCTAAGCATAGAGATGGATTATCGGTGGGTATGGTCGGTAGGCCGATTCGCTGCAGCTTTTTTGCCGTTGGCAGCTTCAATGCTGCAGGTAAGGTCTTGACGAGAGAATCTATCGAGATAAAGCCATGCAGGCAATAAAATATACCTGGAATCCTTTGGCTATAACAGGCCTGTTGGCTATGGCTGGGGTATTGACTGTGGCTGGTTAAGTAGTTTGTGGCCACCTCAAGATTGCCCATCACGCACTTGCAAGCTGGATCGAGCCAGTCTTTGCAGTGCTTCTTGTGCTGTTAGTCCGGTGATATTTGAATTTTTTCGGGGTACCCAAGTGGATACCTAGTAAAATATGCAATAAGTCATTGAGATCTTGTTTTTTGAGTTATTCTTATTGGTTTCACTGCCGGATCTGGCTTAAGCTGAGGGCAGGGCCCGGTGAGCTCAGGTCCAGTTTCCGCCCAGCATGTCGTCGTAGCCCTGATCGGGATCGAATTCCGCCCAGCCCGGGCTGGCCTCATTGAGCAGACCGTAACGGGCTGCTTCGTCGTTGAGCAGGGTGTTGCCGGTGGGCCGGGTATCGCAACTGATGCCGCCGTCTGGGGTGGATTGACAGTCTTGAAACACCACGTCGGCTCGCACCTGGAGCGCAAGCAATGGGATCGTCAGCAGCAGTGGCCCCAAATGGAGGGCTCGCTGTCTCAACTGGCGGATCAACTGGGATAATGGCAGCGCTTTGCACCCTGCAGCTATGTACACCGACTGGACCGCAGTGATCCTGCTGCTGCTCACAGCTGCTCCCTTGGCCGTGGTGGTGGGCACTGCGGTGTTCTTCATCTGGACAAAAAAGAAGCAAGCCCAGAGTCGTTGAGCAAGTACGGGATGCTTAACTAAGTGCAGTGTCATTGAGTATGCCAAGGTTTATCAAGCATGTCAAGGTTGATTGAGCATACTCGGTTCATTAAGCATGCCTTGGGCCATTAAGCATGTTCACGGCCAGTAGCGCCAAATGCTCAATGGCCCTGTATTTTTGCTCTCTGATCAGTGGCTGTTCTGGGATACAAACCCCTCCCTTTAGGACGGCTTTTCCTGAGCCTCCACATACCCCCTGAGCCGTTCAATCGGCGCACCGCCAGCGGAAGCGGCGAAGTAGCTGGGCGTCCAGAGGTTTGCGCCACGGGCTGCCAGCTCAGGGAACTCCTTGCGCAGCATCCGACTGCTGACGCCCTTGAGGTGGTTCGCCAGCGTCGAGACCGAGATCGTCGGCGGGTACTCGACCAGCAGCTGCCCGTCCCCCACCACCAGCAAAGTTGTTCGCCTCGCCGTTCAGCTCCAACAGCTAGACACCCATTTGCTCTGCGACGCCCAAAAAGACTCCGTGAATCCGCTCCAGTGCAGCGTCGCTTAAGCTTTTTTGCGGCATTTGGAAACAAAGGCCAAGGGAATAATCGGCCTCGAAATGCTGTGCCTATCTCGTTTAAGTGGTGGTTGCGCCATTGCACCGCAACGTTGGCATGATGGTTGATGTGAAGCAACGCTACCGCTACCGCCTCTACCTACACCCCCATCAACAGCTGGCGCTGGCAAAGGCGTTCGGCTGTGCGCGGGTGGTCTGGAACGACGCCTTGGCCAAGAGCCGTGAGCTGTACGCCGCAGGCGAGAAGAGCAGCTATCCCGTGCTGGCGAAGCTCTGCATAACCCAGGCCAAGCAAACGCCCGAAAGGTCCTGGCTGTCAGGCCCCAGCAATGTGGTGCTGCAGCAGTCCGTGCGCGACCTGGATCAGGCGTTCCGCAACTGGTGGGCCAGCCTGAGCGGCAAGCGCAAAGGGCCGAAGCTGAAGTCTCCTCGCTTTAAAAAGCGTCGTGGGGCTCAGTCGATTCGCTTCATGTCGCACGTCTTCCGCACGGGAGAGCGGTCGCTGACGCTCAGCAAGATCGGCCCAGTGCCGATCGAGTGGAGTCGGGATCTGCCATCAGATCCCAGCAGCTGCACCGTCATCCGCGATGCCAGCGGGCGCTACTTCGCCAGCTTTGTGGTGGAAGTGGAGCCAACGCCCCTGCCTGCCAATGGCAAGGCGGTTGGCATTGACCTGGGCTTGGCATCCCTCGCCGTCACATCAGCCGGTGAAAAGATCGCCCCGCCAAAGTTTCTGCGCTCTGCGCTGAAGCGGCTGCGGCGGCTGCAGCGGAACCTCAAGCACAAGCAAAAGGGTTCCAATCGCTTGGCGGCTGCCAGGCGGAAGGTGGCGACACTTCATGCAGCCGTTGCAGACAAGCGCCTCGACTTTTTGCATCAGCTCTCGACCCGCATCATCCGCGAAAACCAAACGGTGGTGCTGGAAGACCTGAATGTGTCGGGGATGCTCAAAAACAAAAATCTGGCCCGCTCGATCGCCGATGCGGGTTGGCGGCAGTTCCGCACCCTGCTGGAATCCAAGGCGCAGATGTATGGCCGCCAGGTGGTGGTCATCAACCGATGGCTGCCCACCAGTCAGGTGTGCTCAACCTGCGGCCACCAGGACGGCAAGAAGGAGCTGTCGATTCGGGAGTGGCAGTGCCCGAGTTGCGGAACGGTGCACGACCGCGATATCAACGCTGCTTTGAACATCCTCGCCGCCGGACTGGCGGAGAGTCAAAACGGGCGTGGAGCCGTGCATCAGTCCACCCTTGCGGTGGCAGCAGGCTATGAAGCGCCAACCCACCCGATCGCTGAGGCATTCCCATGCGCAGCGTAGAAGGAATCTCCGCCGTTCACGGCGGGGAGGAAGTCAACAAGTTATTGGCTGTGGCTTGCAGCATCGCTCTCAGACGGGAAGGCCAGTCGGTGGCTTCCATCGGCAAGCCCGGTTTCTGCTACAAGCCCAGTGGCTGCCAGCTGAATGCCCAGTGGCCGCCAGCGGCAAGCTGTAGGGGATTCCTGCCGAAAAGCCCGCAGGGCCGCGATCCAGGCTGCCAGCCCGGCCGCTCTCATGAAGGGAGCAATCGTTCGTTACAATGGTTTGAACTTCGCAACAGTGCTCTAATGGGTGAGGTGCTCGTCCTTGATCCCGGCTTCAACGTCCCGGGCCTGGTCTCCGCCTTGGTGAGCCTGCTGGCCATGGCCATCTATGCCATCAACCAAGCTGGCAAGGAAAATGACGACGACGACTCCAGCCCCGGCGGTGGTCTGATGCAGCCGACCTCCTGAATCTGCCCAGAGCTGGAGAGCAGAACTAGAGACCAGCGCTGGGCAACCAAGTTGGGGAACAGAAATGTTGGCCACGGCTCTCAGCTCCGTTGCCGCTCGGCCTCCAATTGCTGGCGATAGCTGGCGGGCACCAGCCACAGGAATAGCCACCACCACAGCAGCACCGCGCCGAAGAGCGGCGCGGTGATCCATAGCCGGTGTAACCCCAGCCAGCTGATGACGACGATTGCCCCACCAATGATCAGGATGCTCCAGGGTTGGCACCACCAGGGTTTGAGCTGCCAGATCGAGGCAGCCTCGCCCGATTTCTCGCTTTTGGTTTGATCCATGCCAGGGAGATGCATCAACGCCGATCAATTCTCGACGTTGATGCCGATGGCTGGCTGCTCGGTGCAACCGTCAACCGGGGGCCATCCCTAAGGTTCGGTAGTAGGCAGGGCGGCTGGCAGATTGGCGCTGGTGGGGCTGTAGGTCTTCTGCAGGTTGTTGACGGTTTGCAACTGCTTTACCAAGGTGGTTTCCGCCACCCGGTATTGACCATCCTTGCGGGTGCCCAGGTCTTCTCGCTTCAGCTGCTGGGCCTCCTGTTCCCCCATCTTCACTGCCACGTCTGGGTCGATGCCGTGCTTGTGGATGTCGCGCCCGCGAGGGGTGAGGTATTTGGCGATCGTCACCGTCATGCCAGAGCCATCCGACAGCCCCCGCACCGACTGCACCAGACCCTTGCCAAAGGTCTTTTGACCCACCAGCACCGCCCGACTGTTGTCCTGCAGGGCTCCAGAAAGAATCTCACTGGCACTGGCCGAGCCCTCATTCACCAGCACCACCAAGGGCTTGGTGGTGAGGGCATGGCCGTTGGCGCGCTTGACATCCTGGATGCCATCGCGGGTTTTGGTGGATACGATCGTGCCTTCATTCAGCCACTGCCGCGCTATCTCCACACTGGCCATAAGCAGGCCACCGGGATTGCTGCGCAGGTCCAACACATAGCCCTGGGCGCCTTTTGCCTCCAGATCCTGCACCGCTTGGCGCATGTCCTTGGTGGCGGTGGCGTTGAATTGCTTCAGGCGAATGTAGCCCACCTTGATGCCGTTGGCGGAGGTGTTCATCTTGTGCTCCACCGCATGCAACTCAATGCGTTCGCGGGTTAGCTTGATAACCAGGGTTTGGTCCTTGCGCCGCAGAGTTAAGTTGACACTGGTGCCCGCCTGACCGCGAATCAATTTCACCGCATCTTCTGTGCTCATGCCCTTGGTGGTCTGGGAGTCGATGGCGATGATCACGTCCTTTGGCATCACCCCTGCCCGCGAGGCTGGCGATCCATCAATGGGACTCACCACCACGAGATCTTTGGTCTCCTTGTCAATGCTCAGTTGAATGCCCACCCCGGAAAGTTCACCGGAGGTGTCAATCTGCATCTCCTTGAATTCCCGCGGATCTAGAAAGCGGGTGTAGGGATCATCCAGAGTGGCGAGCATGCCACGAATTGCCTCATAGGCATCCTTGGGGGTGCCATAGCTCTTGGCTAAAATATCTCGGCGCAGGCTGCGCCAGTGATCGGGTTTGTATTTGCCATTGATATCTAGGTAGTCGCGAAAAACGATCTGCCAGGCCTGATCCATCACCTCTTTGGGACTGTCGCTGATCTGCGACGTGCCCCCAAAGGTGGGAACGATGTCTTTTGCTAGCACCGCCGCCGTGGCGGCACAGGCACCCACGCTCACCAGCACAAAAATGCTGGCCCGACCCCTGGTCATATGCGCCAGCCCCCGCTCTCAAATGAATATTTTCCAGGCTAGCTGGGTAATCGATCCTTTTCGCGCCCTACACAACAGATCAACTCGGATCAAACACAGCTCGGATCAACCACAGCTCGGATCAAGCACAGCTCGGAAATGGCTCAGGGATCCAGCCAGCGGCCATCTTCCTTGATCAGGGCGATCAGGGCCTCCACCCCCTCCCGCTCCGGTACGCGACGAATCTCCTCGCGGCCGCGATACAGGGAGATCGTGCCGGGGATCTTGCCCACGTAGCCGTAGTCGGCATCGGCCATCTCGCCCGGCCCATTGACGATGCAACCCATCACGGCGATGTCCAGACCGGTGAGGTGGACCGTGGCCGCCCGCACCTGCTGCAGCACCTCCTCCAGGTTGAACAGGGTGCGGCCGCAGCTGGGGCAAGCCACGTACTCCACCATGGTCTTGCGCAGCCCCAACGCCTGCAGGATCGAGTAGCAGACAGGAATTTCCCGCTCCGGTGCCTCCGTCAGCGAGACGCGGATGGTGTCGCCCAGGCCCTCGGCCAGCAGGGTGGCGATGCCCGCAGTGCTCTTGATCCGCCCGTAGTCGCCGTCGCCGGCCTCGGTGACCCCCAGGTGCAGGGGGTAGGGGAAGCCCTCCGCATCGAGGCGATCCGCCATCAACCGGTAGGCGGCCAGCATCACCGGCGCCCGCGAGGCCTTCATCGACACCACGATGTTGTGGAAGTCGAGGCGGTCGCAGATGCCGATGAACTCCATCGCCGACTGCACCATGCCCAGGGGCGTATCGCCGTAGGTGAACAACATCCGCTCCGCCAGGGAGCCGTGATTGACACCGATGCGCAGCGCCTTGTCCTGGGCCTTGAGCAGGCTCACCAGCGGTTCGAGCGTCTCGGTGATGCGGGCGACGGTGGCGGCGATCTCCTCCTCGGAGAAGCCCGTGCGGCTCGGGTCGGGCTTGTCGAATACGTACAGGCCTGGATTGATGCGCACCTTGTCGACGTGCTGGGCCACCTCCAGGGCAATCTTCATGCCGTTGTGGTGCACATCCGCCACCAGGGGCACGGGCCGGTAGCTGTCCTCCAGCCGGCGGCGAATTTCGCCCACCGCCTTGGCATGGGCCAGGGAGGGCACGGTGAGCCGCACGATCTCGCAGCCGGCCTCGTGCAGGCGGCGGATGCCGGCGGTGGCGCCCTCCACATCGAGGGTGTCCTCGTTGATCATCGACTGCACCACCACCGGGTGGTCGCTGCCCACCCAGATGTCCCCCACCCGCACGCTGCGGGTCTTACGCCGCCGGATCAGGGTGTCGTAGCGGGGATTGGCGGCCCAGTCGGGGATGGCGGCAGCGGCGGCGTCAGTAAGGGCCGGGGCGGCGGTCATCGCGGCAGAGATCACAGATCTGCCGCAAACCATGGCACAGCCCTGGCGTTAGCTGACGACTGCCGCTTTTTCTGACGACTGCAAACCATTCCGCGTTGACTCATGCGAATTGTTACCCATCTAGTTGACGCCCCGCCGGCATTGACTTCTTGCTGTGGAGCTGGCTGTTTTCCTGGTCCCGGATTGCCCCCATCTGCTGGCCGACCACCTGTTCGGC
>JBIKWK010000126.1:0-3952 GCA_044356375.1 Prochlorococcaceae cyanobacterium
GGCTTCTGCCATCAGATGGACTGATTTGCAAGCCGTCGTATAGACGGAGCTGGGGGAGGCGTCATCGTGCATCCACGACCGCCAGGTCCCTAATTCGCTCTCTGGTGTTTTTCAGGAAGCCCTACTTAGACCCGCTGCTTATAACTGATGTATCGGCCTGGTGCATCGCTCTAATGCTTTGCTCTAATGCTTTGCTCTAATGCTTCGATCTGTAGGCCTATCTGCCCCATCCCGGCCGTCTTTTGCCCCGATTGCGGGGAGTCATCGGGCTCAGGCTGCCAGGCCCAGCAGCATGACAGAAGCACCACTGGTTCGCTATGTGCTCAGGCAACACGCGGCAGAACCCTCGGTCCGCCGCCCATACCCTGCCGCCCATTGCCGTGGCTATCAACAATAATACCCAAAATTGCAGCAGCCAATAGGTGGATTCTTCCACGCAATCTGATGTTTATTCGTGAAAAATTCTGACAATTACTCGATGCTAAAGAATAAGAATCTTGAGAAAATTTTGCATGATCTTGGGCTAATCCGTGCATATATTTTAGCTGAAGAGGCACAGTCGGCGGAGCGCCTTGATCAGGTTCATGCCAACTTTCGAGAGAGCGCCCGCAATCTCGTCCATTATCTCAGCCTCCGGCGTCGCGATCTGCGGCCGTTGCAATTGAGCTTGGCCAGGCTCGGGCTTTCCTCCCTCGGGCGCGCCGAGTCCCATGTGCTGGCCACGGTCAATGCGGTCCTGGAAATCCTGCACCGACTCACAGGCAGCCGCCACCCACCCGCTGCCAACCCCGCCGGAGTGATCGATTTCGCAACCGGAGAGCGCTTACTGGCGGAACATACCGAAGCGCTGTTGGGCCCCGCCACCCCCGGACGCGGTGTAAGGATCATGGTCACCATGCCAAGCGAGGCGGCGGACGATTACAGGCTCGTGCGCGACCTGATGCAAGCCGGAATGAATTGCATGCGAATCAACTGTGCCCACGACGATTTAGCTGCTTGGGATCGGATGATTGAGCACCTGAGGCGTGCGGAGCAAGAGTTGGGTCGCCCCTGCCGCCTGGTCATGGATCTGGCGGGGCCCAAGCTGCGCACCGGCCCCCTGGAGCCTGGCCCGGCGGTGGTAAAGATTCGCCCCCGCCGCGATGTCTTCGGGAGGGTCACCGCCCCGGCGCTGGTCTGGTTGACCCCTGCCCATGCCCCCCACCGCTCCCCAACGCCGGCAGCTGCTTCTCTGCCGGTACCGGCGGCCTGGCTGGCGCGCCTCAGACCGGGAGAACGGGTGAAGTTCACCGATGCCCGGGGCTCAAGGCGAATCCTGGTGGTCGTCGACGTGGGCCAAGGCGGTTGCTGGCTAACGGCAACAAAGACGGCCTACGTTATCCCTGGCACCATTTTGCGCCACGAGCGCGAACTGAATAAGCGCGAGGGGAGGGTTGGGGAACTTCCGGCTACCAAAAACGCCATCATTTTGCAGCGCGGCGACCCACTGATCCTCACCCGGAACCTGGAGCCGGGCCGGCCGGCCAGCCGCGACGGCGACGGCCAGATCCTCACCCCCGCCATGATTGGCTGCTCAATTCCAGAGGTGTTTGACTTCATTAGCGCAGGAGAATCGATCTGGTTTGACGACGGCAAGATCGGCGGCGTAATCGAAGAGGTGCACAGCGAATGCGCTCTGGTCCGGATCACTCAAACGCGCTTGCGCGGCGAGAAATTGCGAGCCGCAAAGGGAATTAATCTCCCCGATAGCAACTTGCGGCTGCCAGCTCTTACCGCCGAGGATCTGGAAGACCTGTCCTTTGTGGCCCAGCATGCGGATGTGGTCGAACTATCCTTCGCCAATTGCCCAGCAGACCTGGAATCGCTGCAGGAAAACATGACGCGGCTTGGGGGTCCTCAACCCGCGATCGTCCTGAAGATCGAGACTCGGCGGGGCTTCGAAAACCTGCCGGACATGTTGCTTACCGCCATGGCTTCCCCCTGTTGTGGAGTGATGATTGCCCGTGGCGACCTAGCCGTGGAATGTGGCTTTGAGCGGCTGGCGGAAGTTCAAGAGGAGATTCTCTGGATCTGCGAGGCCGCCCATGTGCCCGTTATCTGGGCGACGCAGGTGCTGGAAACCCTCGCCAAAGAAGGGATACCTTCGCGGGCCGAGATCACGGACGCCGCCATGGCGGATCGGGCCGAATGCGTCATGCTCAACAAGGGGCCACATGTGCTAAATGCAGTAGCCATTTTAGACGATATTTTGAGGCGCATGCAGGCCCACCAGGCCAAAAAACGGCCTACATTGCGCAAACTACAGTTGGCCCAGGCCACCAGGTAAAAAGATAACCCACGGCGCCGAAATCACAGTTTTTCAGGAGGCTCATCAACTATAGCCATAACGACCCACATACCAGGTCTTCACCAACTGGGCGAGCAGGCAATAGCCGAGCAGGATCGCCGCCAGCCAGGCGAAGTAAACCAGGGGCAGAGGGGTAAAGCCTAGCGCCGACGCGATCGGTGTATAGGGAATCGCCATGGCAGCAGCCATCACCACCATGGTGACCATGGCCAACACGGGGGCTGGATTGCTTTGCAAAAAGGGAACATGGGAGGTGCGAATGATGTATACAATCAGCGTCTGGGTCATCAAGCTCTCGACAAACCAGCCCGTCTGAAAAAGGGCTTGATTCTCCACTGTATTGGCAGAGAACACAAACCACATCAAGGCGAATGTAGCATAGTCAAATAGGGAGCTCACGGGGCCGAGGTAAACCATGAAGCTTCTAATATCGTTGATCCTCCACTTGCGCGGCACCCCAAGATAGTCCGCGTCGACACGATCAAAGGGAATGCCGGTTTGGGAGAAATCGTAGAGCAGATTGTTCAGCAGGATCTGCACCGGCAGCATCGGCAGAAATGGCAGAAATATGCTGGCGCCCAGCAGGCTGAACATATTGCCAAATGCCGAGCTAGTGCCCATCTTTATATACTTGGCAACGTTACCAAAGGTGCGGCGTCCTTCCATCACGCCAGCATTCAGCACCAATAAACTCTTCTCCAACAGCACGATATCTGCCGATTCCTTGGCGATATCCACCGCCGTATCCACCGAAATGCCAATGTCGGCCTCCCGCAGGGCGGCGGCGTCATTAATGCCGTCTCCCATGAAGCCCACCACATGGCCACGGCTACGCAGCATTTTGATAATCCTTGATTTCTGCAGCGGCGAGAGCTTGGCGAAGATCGTCGTCGACTCCACTTGCTCCCCCAGCAGCTGATCATCCATGGCCTCGATCTCCGGCCCCAGCAGCACCCCCTCCACAACGAGGTTTACGTCTTTACAGGTTTTACGGGCAATTACGGCGTTGTCCCCGGTGAGCACCTTCACAGCCACCCCACCCCGGTTTAGATCGCCAATCGCTTGCCTCGCTGAATCCTTGGGGGGATCGAGAAAGGCGATCAACCCCAAGAAGACCAGCTCAGACTCGTCGGCGAGACCATAGGGTTCATGCTGAATGGGAACTTCCTTGTAGGCCACGGCAATCACCCGCAGGCCTTCACTGTTCAAGCCATCACTCAAGCTAAGAACCTGCTGGCGACTGGCTGCATCGATTGGTTCGATAACATCTCCATCCTTCAAGCTGCTGCAGACCATTAGAATCTCCTCCACGGCTCCCTTGCAGATCAGCTCGTGGTGGTGGTTCTCCTCCTCAACCACAACCGACATCCGTCTGCGTTGAAAATCGAAGGGGATCTCATCGATCTTAGCGAAGTTTTTCTCCACCTTCATGGCGCTATGCAGATCGGCATGTTCGAGCACGGCTATATCCAAAAGACTTTGTACCCGTTCAGAGGGCGAGGCGCCCACCGCAGCAATCCACCCCTGATCGCTTAACGCTGAGGGGTCAAGGAATTGGCGGCTTGAGCTGAGCAGTTCAGGGATCTGGCAGCAGCGATGGCATTA
>JBIKWK010000076.1:0-13608 GCA_044356375.1 Prochlorococcaceae cyanobacterium
TGGGGCCGCACGCTGCGGTAGAGCCTGGGCACGGTTTCGATGTTGTGGTTGAGCACATCGGGGGCCGCCGCCATCACCTGGGCCAGGGCCTGCCAATTGCCACAGAAATCGGGAATCAGCAGTTCGATGGTGGTGAGCGGCGACTGGAGGCGCACCTGCTCGATGCAGGCCACAAATTGGCTGGCGCCGCCGTCCTCCAGGTCGTCGCGATTCACCGAGGTGATCACCACATGACTCAAAGCCAGCCGCCGCACCGCTTCCCCCAGCCGCTGCGGCTCGCTGGCATCGAGGGCCCGCACGCTCTTGTCGAAGTCGATGTCGCAGTAGGGGCAGGCGCGGGTGCAGCCCGGCCCCATGATCAAAAAGGTGGCCGTGCCGCCGGCGAAGCATTCGCCGATGTTCGGGCAGCTGGCCTCCTGGCACACCGTATTCAGCTTCAGGTCCACCAGCAGGTCTGCCACCGCACCGATGCGCTCCCGCTGGGGGGCCTTCACGCGCAGCCAATCGGGTTTCAGCAAGGCACTGGTGGGGCCACTGGGGCCGGGCGGGGCAGGCGGTAACTCTAGAAAGCGCCTGGCGCGCCCTGGCCATCCCCTACAGTTCAATCATCGGGATGTAGCGCAGCTTGGTAGCGCACTTCGTTCGGGACGAAGGGGCCGCAGGTTCGAATCCTGTCATCCCGACTTTGCTCTTAACGCCTGCCCCGCTTCTCCTGATGCCCTCAGGCCAGTTCTCCTGAGGCCCTCAGGTCAGTTCGGCCCCGGGATAGCCCCTGGGCGTCACCATTTTTCCGTCCTTCAGGTAGCTGCTGGAATTGCCCACCAGCACCAGGGTGAGCATGTCCACCTGCTCGATCGGCAGGCTGCCCAGGCGGTGCAGGCTCACCGCCTCTTCGCTGCGGCCCAGTTGGCGGGCGATAGCCACCGGCGTGCTGGCCGGCCGGCCCTCCAGCAGCAGCTCACAGGCCCGCTGCAATTGCCAGTGGCGATCGCGGGAACGGGGGTTGTAGAGCGCCACCACGAAGTCGCCCGCCGCCGCCGCCCGCAGCCGCCGCTCGATCACCTCCCAGGGGGTGAGCCGGTCGCTGAGGCTGATGGTGCAGAAGTCGTGCATCAGGGGTGCCCCGGCCCGGGCCGCCGCCAGTTGCAGCGCTGAAATGCCCGGATGCACCGCAAAGCCGGGCCGGGCATTTGCTGGCAGCTGCAGCCACAGCTCCAGCGCCAGCCCCGCCATCGCATAGATGCCGCTATCGCCGGAAGACACCAGCGCCACCGGCAGCCCCTGGCAGGCCAAAGCCAACGCCTCCTGGCAGCGGGCCCGCTCTTCCGTGAGCCGCCCGTCGAGCCGCAGTTGATCCGGGCGCCGCAGAGGCTCCAGCAGATCCAGGTAGAGGCCGTAACCCACCCAGGTGCTGCTGGCGGCCAGAGCCTGCCGCGCTGCTGGGGTGAGCAGATCCAAGCGCCCCGGCCCACTGCCCACCAGGTGCAATTGACCCCGCTGCGGTGCCCACTGCTCCAGCGCCTGGCAGATGGCCAGGGTGGCGGCGCCGTTTTCGCCGGCCTGGCGCCGCTTGATTTGCTTGGGCAGCAGCAGCTGGGCCCCGGTGCCGGCGGCCAGCAGCGCCGCCGCCTCGGCCACGCTGGCGGTGCCCATCTCGGCCGCCACCGCCGCTGAGGGGTTTGGCACCGACACCTCTGCCAATTGCTCCGCCCGGAACAGGCGCAGCGGCCAGCCGCGCCGGGCCGCCAGCTCCAGCAGCGCCGGCTCGTCCCCCTTGCGATCGATGCTGGCCAGCCCGGCCACCGCCGCTGCCGCCAGCTGGGCTGCCGCCAGCCCCTCCATCACCAGCCGCTCCAGCAGGGCCAGATCGGTGCCCCGCTCGCAGCCGATGCCCAGCCACAGGCAGGGGGGATGCCAGCGACAACCGGGCCCCTCCCCGGCCGTCACCAGCAGCTCTAGGTGCTCGGTGGCGGAAATGGTTGCCGGCTCTGGTGCGCCCATTGGCAATGGCGTGGCCATAGGCAATGGCGTGGCCATAGGCAATCGTGTCGTTACGGGGGCTGACGGGATCGGGTTGTCTTGATCGCCTTCGCTGCGCTCGCCGTGGGGCGCCGCCGCCTGCAGCTGCCGCCACAGGCGGGAGCCGGCCTCCTGGCGCACCGGCAGCCGGCCGCCGCGGGCGGCCCCATGGCGCATCAGGGCGTCCCAGTCGCCGCCGCCTCGGCGCCAGCCCCACCAGCTGCCGAAGGCATCCAAGGCCAGGCGGCCACTACCGCTGCTGGCGCCGCTGAGCACGGCGGTGCCCCCCAGCAGCGCCGCCACCCGCTGGCTGAGAGCCTCGGCGCCGGCCCCATGGCCCCCCAGCAGGGGGATCGCGAAGCGCCCCAGCGGATCCACCACCACCACGGCCGGATCCCGCCGCTTGTCCTGCAAAAGGGGGGCAATCAGCCGGGTCACCAGCCCGGTGGCCCCCACCACCACGAAGCCGGCGCTGTGGGGCCAAGCGTTGGCCAGGGTTTCGCTGGCCGAGGGGCTGGCGCCGCTGCCCACCAGCTGGTCCACCACGCCGCCCTGCAGTAGTTGGCTCAACAGGCCGTTGGCGGCGGCACTGAACCCCAGGCCCCAGATAGGGCCCGCTGGCGGCTGGGTCCCCCGGGTAGAGGGCGGGCTGGGTGGCTGGTTAGAGGAACTGTTCACCCGGCAAGTCTGCGGCGCAGGGCCCCCAGGGGGCCGCCGCTGGCCGCCGGGTCCCAGGGGCCCTGGTCCCAGGCTGCCTGGTCCGAATCTCTCCCTATCTGGTCCTGGGCAGGGGTTTGATCCCGCCCAAGCAAACGGCCGATCAGACGATCCGCCAGGGCTGGCTTGGCCGCGGCTGCATCAGCGGCGGCCCGCCAGGTTTCAATAGGATTCATCTGCGCTGGGTTTGCCGCAGCTGAATTCAACTCATCCACACCAGTTCCGATCTCCTTTCTTTCAGAGTCAAAGTTATTTGTCGTGATATTGGTTGCATTAGCGCCTAATCTGTCGGCGCCAGCTAAGCTGGTTTCACTGGTTTCAGCTGCCTTGGCATTGCTTGCATGGGCGTCAGTTGCATTGGCTGCATCGGTATCAGCTGCATCTGTATCAGCTGTATCGGTATCAGCTGCATCGACATTAGCCGCATCGGCATCGGCTAAACTGGCATCATTGGCATCATTGGCATCATTGGCATCAGTTTTACTTAATTCGACTCCTTCGACATAATCTGATATGGGCTTGATTGAGTTAGGCCTATTCATTGCAGGTTCGGCTGGCGCGGTCTTGGTTGAATCAGGCCTGGTTGAATTGGTTTTGATTGAATCGGGCTTGCTTGCGGCGGTCTGTTGGGAATCGTGATTGATCGAATCTGTCTGGGCGGTATCTGTTTCGGCTGGATTGGCCCCGGCGGCTGCGATGGATTTTGCCTGGCTGGCGGCCGAGCCATCTAGTTCGGCAGGGATGGGATTTGCTGGGGATTGAATTGATTCAACTTGGTTATTTTTAGCGACTTTTTCTTGTTTTGTGCTGGACCTGGTTTTGCTGCTGGGTGTGGGCTTGTCGGCTAGGGACTGGCTGGGCTCGGCGCCGCTGGCTGCGGACGGTTTGGCGTTTGGCGTGGGGGACTCCGCTGGATTGCCGCCCACCTCCAGGGGGTCTGCGGGAGACGCATCTGCCTCGGCGCCATTGCTGGCGGCGGCGTTTGCGGCCATGCCGTCAGCTGCTATTCCAGCTCTCTCGGGCTCGTCGGACTTGTCAGGCTTGTCAGCTCTGTCAGCCCTGTTGGGCTTGGCTGGATTGGCTGGCGCCAAAGTTTCTGGCGGAAGCTGACCCAGGTACACCCCCAGTTCCTGACTGCTGAGCTTCGCCCCCAGCCAGCGGGGGGGCGGCCCGCCCGTGAGGTTTACCTGGCGCACCAAACTGTTATATGGGGGGTTGAGGGGTTCGCCCCGGCCATCCACCAATTCCAGTTGCAGGGCGTTGCTGCCCTGGCGCCAGCCCTTCAGCCACAGGGGGGCGTTTTGGTCCACCAGGAAGCTGTCGCCATTAATGCTGATCCGCAGTCGCCAGCTGTCATCCCCCTGGCGCAGATGTTGCAGGGGGGCGTCGTAAAGCAGCCAATCCAGCAGCAGCGGTTCGCTGCCCCCCAATTCAGCTGGGCTAACTGGAATCAATTCGGGGCTGCCCGGCGCTGGTAGGGATAGGGGATTGGCGGCCACCGCCTGCAGCCGCAGCCTGGCCGTGGCGCCCGGATCCTTCACCGCCTCCCCCCAAGGCAGGGCGGCGTAGGCGGTGATTCGGTGGCTGCCCGGCGCCAGGGGCGGCAGGCTCACCACCAGCTGATCGCCCTGGCCCCTGGCCCGCTCGCTGAGGCGCAGGGGTGGGGCGTCATCTATTTGCACTGCCACATGGGGGCCGAGGCCCAGGGGTCCGGCATTCACCAGCGGCCAGTCGCTCAGCCTCAGCCGCAACTGCCAGTCACCGCCAGCCAAGAGGCTGTCGGTGACTGGCGCCTCGATCTGCAGCTGGGGCGAGCGCTCGGCCAGGGCCGACGCCAATTGCCGCACGGCCGGCGGCGGCGACACCTCCTGCAGGCGGCCGGCAGGGGCGATGGTGGCCAGCAGATCTGGATTGTTGGCCGGCGCGCTGGCGCGGCAACCGCCTATCAGTAGTAGACAGGCCCCGAGCAGTGCGCTCAGCAGCCAGGGGATCAAGGCTGGGGAGCGGCGCTGGCGCGGACCCCCCAGCGACACAGTTTTGCTGGAGGCCTCAATTTGGCTGCAGGCGCCAATGGCCGTTGCGACGGGGGCCTCAGTGGCGGTCTTAGTGGCGGTCTCAGTGGCAGCCTGAATGACGGTTTGGGTGGCGGTCTCGATGCTCACTCCTTGCCCTGGGCCGGGGGTGCTGGCTTCATTCTGCTATCAGGCCGAGATAGCCATGGCCTGTTTATTTCATCTGGTAATTGCCGATATTTGCTGTTAATCAGCATTTGTAAAGATGCCTTGTCAATCTGTCCGGGCCCATCCGGCAAACCCCAGTGGTGGCCTGGCTTGCGCCGGGGTTGAACCTTTGTAACTCCAGCCCCAAAGGGCTTGAAGATGGCCCCTATACTTCGGCCAGCGGTCCCCTACCTGGGGCCCCAAAGCCCCAGTTGTGGCAAGCGGTTTCGCGGTTTCGCGGCGCCCTTTCCCGCTGGTGACCATGGCCTTTGCGCCGGTTTCGACCGACGCTCTCCATGGGGCCCACACAACCAGGGGTGGACCTCCACCTCGACTCCGTCCCTCGAGGAACCTCTCGATGACCATCAGCCCACCAGAGCGTGGGGAGAAGGCGAAGGTTATGGTTGACCGGAACCCCGTTCCGGCCACATTCGAGCTGTTCGGCAAGCCCGGACACTTTGATCGCAGCCTCGCCAAAGGTCCCAAAACCACCACCTGGGTTTGGAACCTCCACGCCAACGCCCACGATTTCGACAGTCACACGAGCGACCTTGAAGAGGTCTCTCGCAAGATCTTTTCAGCTCACTTCGGCCATCTGGCCGTCATCTTTATCTGGTTGAGCGGTGCCTTCTTCCATGGCGCCCGCTTCTCCAACTACTCCGGCTGGTTAGTCGACCCCCTGCACGTCAAGCCTTCGGCTCAGGTGGTTTGGCCGATCTTTGGCCAGGAGATCCTCAATGGCGATGTGGGTGCCGGTTTCCACGGCATTCAGATCACCTCTGGTCTCTTCCACGTGTGGAGAGCCTGGGGTTTCACCAACGAAACCCAACTGCTGGCCACCGCCATCGGTGCGCTGGTAATGGCCGGCCTGATGCTGAATGCCGGCGTTTTCCACTACCACAAAGCTGCTCCGAAGCTGGAGTGGTTCCAGAACGTTGAGTCGATGCTCAACCACCACCTGGCGGGTCTGCTGGGTCTGGGATCCCTCTCCTGGACAGGACACCTTCTGCATGTGTCCCTGCCCACCAACCAGCTTCTCGATGCCATCGATGCCGGCAAGCCCCTGGCGCTGAACGGCAAGGCGATTGCTTCTGTGGCCGATATCCCGCTGCCCCACGAGTTCTTCAACCAAGATCTCCTGGCTCAGCTGTTCCCAGGTTTCGGAGCGGGCACCGGTGCCTTCTTCTCCGGCAATTGGGCCGCCTACGGCGATTTCCTCACCTTCAAAGGTGGTCTGAATCCCGTTACAGGTGGCCTGTGGATGACAGACATCGCCCATCACCACCTGGCGATTGCGGTGCTGTTCATCGTGGCCGGTCACATGTACCGCACCAACTGGGGCATTGGCCACAGCATCAAGGAGATCCTGGAAGGCCAGAAGGGCGATCCCCTGCTCTTCCCCGCACCCAAGGGTCACGACGGCCTGTTTGAGTTCATGACCACCAGCTGGCATGCCCAGCTCGCCGTGAACCTGGCTCTGCTCGGCTCCTTGAGCATCATCGTGGCGCATCACATGTATGCGATGCCCCCCTATCCCTATATCGGGATTGATTACCCCACCCAGCTGTCCATTTTCACCCACCACGTGTGGATTGGCGGCTTCTTGATTGTCGGTGGCGGTGCCCACGCGGCCATCGCCATGATTCGCGACTACGACCCCGCCAAGCACATCGACAACGTGCTGGATCGGGTGCTCAAGGCTCGCGATGCCCTGATCAGCCACCTGAATTGGGTGTGCATTTGGCTGGGCTTCCACAGCTTCGGCCTCTATATCCACAACGACACCATGCGTGCCCTGGGTCGCCCCCAGGACATGTTCAGTGACTCGGCCATTGAGCTGAAGCCGATCTTCGCCCAATGGATCCAAGGCCTGCATGCCGCCGCCGCTGGCAGCACCGCTCCCAATGCCCTCGCCGGCGTGAGCGAAGTGTTCAATGGCGCCGTCGTGGCCGTTGGTGGCAAGGTGGCCGCCGGTCCGATCCCCCTGGGAACGGCCGACTTCATGGTCCACCACATCCACGCCTTCACGATCCACGTCACCGTGCTGATCCTGCTGAAGGGCGTGCTCTATGCGCGTAGCTCCCGCCTGGTTCCCGACAAGGCGAACCTGGGCTTCCGCTTCCCCTGCGACGGCCCCGGCCGTGGCGGTACCTGCCAGGTTTCAGCTTGGGACCACGTGTTCCTGGGTCTGTTCTGGATGTACAACTCCCTGTCGATTGTTATCTTCCACTTCTCCTGGAAGATGCAGAGCGATGTGTGGGGAACCGTCAATGCTGACGGCTCCGTTTCCCACATCACCAATGGCAACTTCGCCCAGAGCGCCATCACCATCAATGGTTGGCTGCGTGATTTCCTGTGGGCGCAAGCCGCACAGGTGATCAACAGCTACGGCTCGAGCTCCAGTGCCTATGGCCTGATGTTCCTGGGTGCCCACTTCATCTGGGCCTTCAGCCTGATGTTCCTGTTCAGCGGCCGCGGCTACTGGCAAGAACTGATCGAGTCCATTGTCTGGGCTCACAACAAGCTGAAGGTGGCGCCGGCTATCCAGCCACGGGCGCTCTCCATCACCCAGGGCCGTGCTGTCGGTGTCGCCCACTATTTGCTGGGCGGTATTGCAACAACCTGGGCATTTTTCCTGGCCCGCATCGTCGCGGTCGGCTGACCTTACCTGACCTTTCCCAATGGCAACGAAATTTCCTTCGTTCAGCCAGGGTCTGGCACAGGACCCGACAACCCGCCGGATTTGGTACGGCATTGCCACGGCTCACGACTTCGAGAGCCACGACGGCATGACCGAGGAGCGGCTTTACCAAAAGCTGTTCTCCACCCACTTCGGACACCTGGCCATCATTGGCCTCTGGGTTTCGGGCAACCTGTTCCATATCGCCTGGCAGGGCAACTTTGAGCAGTGGGTCGCCGATCCTCTGCACATCCGTCCCATCGCTCACGCGATCTGGGATCCCCACTTCGGTCAGGGCGCTATCGCCGCCTTCACCCAAGCGGGCGCTTCTTCCCCGGTGAACATTGCCTATTCCGGTCTGTACCACTGGTGGTACACGATTGGTATGCGCACCAACGCCGAGCTGTATCAGGGTTCCATCTTCATGATGATCCTGTCGGCTTGGGCCCTGTTCGCCGGTTGGCTCCACCTGCAGCCCAAGTTCCGGCCCTCCCTGGCCTGGTTCAAGAACGCTGAATCCCGTCTGAACCACCACCTGGCAGTTCTGTTCGGCTTCAGCTCCATTGCCTGGACCGGTCACCTGGTCCACGTAGCCATTCCTGAGTCCCGCGGTCAGCACGTCGGTTGGGATAACTTCCTTTCCGTGATGCCACACCCCGCAGGCCTGGCGCCGTTCTTCACCGGCAATTGGGGCGTCTATGCCCAGAACCCTGATACCGCCTATCAGGTGTTCAACAGCTCTGAAGGCGCGGGCACCGCGATCCTCACCTTCCTGGGTGGTTTCCACCCCCAGAGTGAGGCTCTCTGGCTCACCGACATCGCCCATCACCACCTGGCGATTGGTTGCATCTTCGTGATCGCTGGCCACATGTACCGGACCAACTTCGGTATTGGCCACTCGATCCGCGAGATCCTCGATGCCCACAATCCCCCCAAGGGCACCCCTGGTGACCTGGGCGCCGGCCACAAGGGCCTCTACGACACCATCAACAATTCGCTGCACTTCCAACTCGGTCTGGCCCTGGCCAGCCTGGGCGTAGTGACCAGCTTGGTGGCCCAGCACATGTATGCGATGCCGTCCTATGCGTTTATCGCCAAGGACTACACAACGCAGGCTGCGCTTTACACCCACCACCAGTACATCGCCATCTTCCTGATGTGCGGTGCCTTCGCTCATGGTGCGATCTTCTTCATTCGTGATTACGACCCCGAGGCCAACAAGAACAACGTTCTTGCCCGGATGCTCGAGCATAAAGAAGCGATCATCAGCCACCTGAGCTGGGTGTCCCTGTTCCTCGGTTTCCACACCCTCGGTCTCTACGTCCACAACGATGTAGTAGTTGCCTTCGGTACCCCCGAGAAGCAGATCCTGGTGGAGCCCGTCTTTGCCCAGTTCGTCCAAGCCGCTTCCGGCAAGGCGATGTACGGCATGGATGTGCTGCTATCCAACGCCAGCAGCGCCGCCAGCACCACCAGTGCCGTCTATCTGCCCGGTTGGATGGATGCCATCAACGGTGGCACCGGTGGCAGCGACCTGTTCCTGCCCATCGGCCCCGGCGACTTCCTGGTGCACCACGCCATCGCCCTGGGTCTGCACACCACCACCTTGATCCTGGTCAAGGGTGCTCTGGATGCTCGTGGTTCAAAGCTGATGCCCGATAAAAAGGACTTCGGCTACTCCTTCCCCTGCGACGGCCCCGGCCGTGGCGGCACCTGTGACATCTCCGCCTGGGACTCCTTCTATCTGTCGGTCTTCTGGGCTCTGAACACAGTGGGTTGGGTCACCTTCTACTGGCACTGGAAGCACTTGGCCATCTGGCAGGGCAACGTGGCTCAGTTCAACGAATCAAGCACCTATTTGATGGGCTGGTTCCGCGATTACCTGTGGCTGAACAGCTCCCAGCTGATCAATGGCTACAACCCCTTCGGCTCCAACAACCTCGCCGTCTGGTCTTGGATGTTCCTGTTTGGCCACCTGGTGTGGGCAACCGGCTTCATGTTCCTGATCTCCTGGCGTGGATACTGGCAGGAGCTGATCGAAACCATCGTCTGGGCTCACCAGCGCACCCCGCTCGCCAACTTGGTGGGCTGGCGTGACAAGCCTGTGGCTCTCTCGATTGTGCAGGCTCGTGTAGTTGGTTTGGCCCATTTCACAATTGGCTATATCCTTACCTACGCCGCATTCCTGATCGCTTCCACCTCCGGCAAGTTCGGCTGATCCTCAGCTCCTTGCCCTCACCTTGAGGGACCTCTAACCCCCGGCTATGCCGGGGGTTTTTTAATAATCAGGCCACTGGGTCGGGCTTTTCCGAGCCTCCATCGCTGCGGGGGCTCGATTGCCAATTGCGAGCAAGCAGCGAGCTTATCAGCTGCAAGCGAGACTTAACCTGATACTTCTTGCGGATACTTTTGCCGTAGTCCTTGACTGTATATACGGAAATGCCTAATTGTTCTGAAATGTCTCGATCGGAGGCACCCTTGAGCATGAGGACCAGGACTTCTTTCTCTCTTGACGTCAGCGCATTAGGCGATTCAACAAGAGAATCTGGATTTTGCATGCGCAATCTTGCCCGACTAGAGACGTAATACTTGCTATTGACAGCCGCCAGCAAAGACTGCATCACCTCCAACTCAGGGGACATAAAATCCTCTTCGCATACCACAGCCATGGCTCCACTTTCCAGAGCGAGAGCGACATCTGCGCCATCACCTGTGAGCACCATGAGCACCTTTAAATCGCCGACAGTCTTCATTGCTCTTCTACAGAGGGAAAAACCATTTCCTTCGGCCAGTATATCACTACAAATAAGTAGCCCAGGTTTGCTCTGCCGAATACGACATAACGCCTCCTCCTCCGTGGTTACAATTCCTTTGATATTAGATGGCCTTTGGATCAAGCGAAACATGGCCAGTAGCCCCAGGTGACTTTTCATGGCAATTACATATCTCAAACGCATGCCGCTAGATACAATCCAGCTGGCCATCATGCGGTGATTCGGGGTGAACTGGTCTAAGCGGTCGGTAAAATCCAAGCCGGTGAGTAGATGAAAATAGCTAAGGGATATCCTAAATATCCGAGAATGTATTATGTCGAGATATGCAGAAAAAGGCGGATTAGGGGCTCGTAAAGGCCGCAAATTGCTGAAGCGAGAATTGGAAATATTTCACAGGAGCAGATCGAAAATACCAGGAGTGATGGATCTCATAATGCCAGGACTGATACACTTCATGCCGCAGGAAGGTGTTGCGGCGACCGACTCATCCCTTTCACTAGTGAGCGGAATGAGCATCTTTTCGAGATGCTCATAAAATAGGCGATGCTACTAAGCTGATGTCAAGGGTATTGCAGGCGGTTAATTGCCGCTTTCAAGCAAGCAAGTGATTGGGTGGAGTCACGTTGTATGTGACAATTATTGACTGTATGTGTCTATCCTCGCATTGTCAACCCTAGGCTTCTGCGGCCTAGGGCTGTCAGGGCCGGAGCCGTCAGGGCCGACTGAAAGTGAGCTGCCCAGGCGATTGCGGAGCCTTGCGGGGGCTGCTGTGCTCGCTTGGATTGCTGGCCCTAGACCAAGCCATCAACAGGACGCTCGGCTAGAGCGGAATCTAGGCGATGGAAAGGGATTAACGAGAATTTCAGACAACCCTGGGGACTGCCAGGGCAATGGGCTGCTGGGCCGTGCGCTCACGAAAAGGGCGATGGCCCGAGCTGGACCAGCAGCACCGGCGGCAGGCTGGTGTTGATCGGGGCGGTCAAGCGCGCAGCAGCCAGTCAAGCTGCATGCGCTGGGGGCCAAAAGCGGATGTCACTTAACAGGGGCATACTTGGCAACGGTTAAGCCATTTGCTCTGGCGGGGAACGGCCGGCGCGGGCCAGAGGGGATGGCAGAGCCTGAGCTGCTGATTAGGCTCTGGGAACTCAGGGGGATCAGGCCGGGGCGCCTGGGGCCAGAGGGCAGGGCTGGGGCACTGCCCAGGGCTGCGGCAGAGGGATTGGCGGGCCTGGGCGCCTGGATCGGCACGGCTGCTGCTGCCAAATGCAACATAAAGGAAGCCCCAAGGCCGCAGCCAAGCAGACCAAAACCCTGCAGCAACCGATCGATCAGGGGGCTTGCTGCGGCCCTGTTGCCGCCTGGCGGATTGTTGAACTGGAACGTGGTGGCAAGCGAGCAGCTCCAGCGGCGGGAATCTGTCGATGACTTCAGGCTGGCCATGCGGATCAATTGATGCGAGGTAACAATCGCTACCGCCCTCCGCGATTAAGGTGTCCCCGCCGCGAATACCCCCCTTTAGGGGGGGGGGAGCCCTTTTATGGGAGAGAGCCCTCTTGAGGGGGCATGAGCCATTCCCGGCCGATTTTGGCAAGTTGTCCAGCGGTTTCCGCTCTAGCTGTCAGGCGACACCTGTAAAGCGATTTCAGCCGGCAGCCAAAACTGGTGCGGCGCTTTGCATGATTTGGACAGCTCAAAAATTGCCCATTCCGCTCCCGCGAGCCAGGGCAAAGCAAGTCGCAGCAATGCTTTTTGACTCTGTCTGCATCCCCTTTGCAGCCGAACGCCTTGCCGTCAGCGGCTGCTCTGCTCGGGCTGCCCGCCATTTCCTAATCCGCTGCTGCAGCGACTGCAGCTTATACTCGTGGCGCTAGCGGCGGGTTGCTTGCCAAAGGCGATACCTGGCCTACTAACCGTTGCGGGGACAGAAGCTGGGGTAGAAGTTAACTTACGAACAGGTTTGCGAGCAATCCAGTATAGCCGGTTATTTCGATTATGGCGTCGTTGCTGGCGGAGTAACCAGCGAAGCCATCGTTGAGGGCGATGAAACTGCGGGAGATGCCTGAGTGATCATCATAGGAGAAGGTGGCGGCCTTGTTGGCAAGGAAGGTGGAGCTGCTCAACAGGGTAGAAATAGATGATTCATCGAGTGAGCCTGCAAGCCCTAGTTTATTAATCTCTGCGGATGTGATAGCGTCAGGGCCGTCGATGATATCGGTGCCGATGCTGAAATCGGTGATGCGGTCAAAGCTCGCCAGGGTGGATGAGGTGAGGGAAGTGAATTTGAACGTATCGACGCCGCCGAGTCCTGTGAGCACATCTTTGGCGGTTGTAGCCGAGAGCGCGTTGTCGTTGGCATCGCCAATGATTTGATTGGCTGTGGAATCAATGCTGAAGCGTTGCACCGTGCTTGCTGGTGCCAGGTTGCCCAGGTTGCCTGCTGTATCGGCGACGCGGGCAGTAATGGCATAAAATCCATTTGCAAGGGGGGTCAAGCCGGAAGGAGTGAATGACCAAATATTATTTATATTATTCACACTGGCTATGCCCAGCTCTTCCTCACCATTGAAAATTCGTAAAGTATCGCCGGTGCCAATGCGGCCGGAGATCATGCCTGAGATAGTTGGAGTGCTGTCGTCAGTAAATCCAGCTTGCGACACGGCGCCCTGGATGCGGCCAACATTGTCAGAAATAGTTGTTATGGCGGCAGTGATGGCAGGAGCAACAGTATCTAGGTAGAAAGTAAATGCACCTGATGTGGTGAAGTTGCCTGCACGATCAACAACTCTTGCAGAAACTGCAAGCAAAGAACGAGGCGTGCTCGGTAGACCTGCAATACCACCAAGAGTAAAGGACCAGGTAGTTCCATCGGACTTGAAGGAGCCTCCTTCAAATGGTATACCAGGGATGCGATAAGTAGCAGCGCTCAAGATTACCAGCTCTTCATCACTTCCCAGGGGGGCGGAGAGAGTGCCTGAGATGGTTGGTGTGGTGTCGTCGGTAAAGGCGCCGGCGGTGAAGCTGCCTGTGATCAAGCCGACGTTATCGGCCATGGCGGTGATGGCCGCAATGGGGGGCGCCTTGGTATCGATGCTGTAGTTGGCCGTGGTGGCGGTTACGCCGGTATTGCCAGCGAGATCGGTATAGGTGTTGGCTAGGCTGAGGATATTAGTAGCATCCTCTATATTTGATGTTGGCTCAA
>JBIKWK010000077.1:0-13542 GCA_044356375.1 Prochlorococcaceae cyanobacterium
GAGCCTGGGGCAGGGCGTCGGCACCCTGCTCGATCAGCTCCACCGTGGCGGAGTCGGCCAGCAGATCGGCCAGCTTGCAGGCCAGTTCCACCCCGCTGGGGCCAGCCCCGACTATGGCAATGCGCTGCTGGATGCCGCGTCGCTGCCGCAAAGTTTCGATCAGCTGATGGAGGCGCTCCACATCCGCCAGGGTGCGGAAAAATAGCCCATGCTCAAGGGCCCCGGGTACTCCGAAGGTCTCATTCCCCCCGCCGGTGGCCACCACCAGCTGGCGGAAGCGGGTGCTGCGGCCGCTGGCCATGTGCACCTGGTGGCCACTGGCGTCGACCGCCGTAACCCGATCCCGCAGCCAGGCGACGCCACGGCCGGCGAGCAGGGCGTCGTAGCGGGGGCAAATCTCCCAGCTGCGCAGCTCGCCGCTGAGCAGCTCGTAGAGCAGCGGCAGAAACAAAAAGCGCTCGCTCGGTTCGATCAACAGGATCGGAGGGTGGTGTCGCTTACTGGCCAGGGCCAGGGCCGTGTAGAGGCCACCAAAACCACCACCGGCGATTACCACTGGTTCTGACACGCCTGCTGTCACTGCGTCACCTCTACGAACCCTAACCAGATGGGCTGGCCTCCTTCCCCGATGCTGACGACGGCAGGTAATGATGGCTTGATGGCGACAGCGCTTTTACCCACTCTGCCCAAGGACAGCCAAGGTTGCGCAATCGACCTGCGCACTGCAGGCGCTGAACTGGAGCCGATGAGCGCCCAGGAGCGCTTGGCCTGGGCCAGGAACCGCTTTGGCGAGCGCTTTGCAATGACCACCAGCTTCGGCATTCAGGCTGCGGTATTGCTGCATATGGCCAGTGAGACTGCTCAGAGCTGCGGCTCTGCGGTGCCCGTCATCTGGGTTGATACCGGCTATCTACCTCCCGAGACCTATCGCTACGCCGATCAATTGTGCGATCTACTGCACCTGGATCTGCACGTGGCCCAGGCCAGCTGTAGCCCGGCGCGGATGGAGGCATTGCAAGGCCAGTTGTGGAACACAGGCCGAGTGGAAGATCTGGAGCTCTATAACCACATCCGCAAGGTGGAACCCCTCGATCACATGCTGGAGGAGCTGCAGGTGGCCTGCTGGGCCAGTGGCGTGCGCTTCCACCAGACGGATCACCGCCAAGGCATGCGGCCCTTGGAGGCGGTGCGGCAGCGCTGGTCGTTGCGGCCGCTGCTGGATTGGACGAATAGGGATGTCTACTACTACATGCAGGCTCATGACCTGCCCCAGCATCCCCTGTTTGAGCAGGGTTATTCAACTGTGGGGGACTGGCACTCCAGCGGCCCGGATGGAGCTGAGGTCAGCGGTCGCGCCACCCGTTTTGGTGGGCTCAAGCAGGAATGCGGCATTCATTTGCCCGGCTTGATGGGCGAGGGCATCTGAACTGCTGGCTGTTGATTGGCAACAGTCGCTGGCACTGGGCCGCCCAGTCAGCCGGCGGTACCCGTAAGTACCTCGATGACAGTCCAGAGGCGGGACTGGCGCGGCTGCAGGCCTGGGGGGACCACCAGCTGCTCGGCTGGGCCGCAGTGGGCCCAGTGCCCCCCCAGGCCGGCCTTGATCAAAACCGACGCCTGACCACCAAGGATGTACCCCTGGCCGGGGTTCCCCCCTGGCTTGGGGTTGATCGGGCCCTGGTGGGCTGGCAGGCCTGGCGGAGCGCCGGTGCAACATCGGCGGTGTTGGTGGCCGATGCGGGCACGGTCTTGAGCCTCACCCGGGTGGATCGCCGGGGGCGGTTTGTCGGCGGCCGGCTATTGGCGGGCGCTGCACTGCAGCTGCGGGCCTTGAGCGCCGGCACCGCCCACCTGCCCCTCCCCCATGGGCAGCTGATTCTGGATCCAGATCCCTGGCCTCAAGCAACGATTGCGGCGATGGGGGTCGGCGTGTTGCGGGGGCTTGCCGCCGCCCTCAATGCCGCGGCTGGTGAAATGAATATTCCCACGGATAATTCAATGGGTATTTCAAAGGGTATTTCTATAGATATTACCGCGGATACCCATATGGATATCCCTGTGGGTATTTCAATAGATGTTCCGGACGGGGGTCCCGGGATGTGCAGTTTGTGGCTTACCGGCGGCGATGGTCCCCTGTTGGCGCCGTTGCTAAAGGCGCCGAGACAGTTCTGGCGGATGGATTCGAATCTGGCCCTGGATGCCTTGGCGAGTCTTACCTTGGCGAGCCTTAAGCCAAGCCCAGATCTTTAAGAACGTCATCGGCCATGGTTTCTGATTTTACTTTGGTGTAAATCTTTTCTATTTTACCTTCGGCATCGATCACGAAGGTGTGGCGCATCATTCCCATATATTCGCGACCCATCATCTTCTTTAATCCGTAGCTGTCGTAGCTGGTGGCCACGGCGCAGGGCTCGGCGTCGGTGAGCAGGGGAAAAGGGAGGCTGTATTTGGCGATGAACTTTGCATGGCTCGAGGCCCCATCCTTGCTGATGCCAATCACCTGAATACCATGCTGCTTGAATGCATCCCATTGATCGCGGAAATTACAGGCTTCTTTGGTGCAGCCAGGCGTATCGTCCTTGGGATAGAAATAAATCACTACCCGCTGGCCGACCAGGTCGGCGAGGCTCACTGGCTGGCCGTCTTGGTCGGGCAGGCTGAACACCGGGGCGGCATCGCCGATCTGCAGGGCCATGGGGCAGGGGTAACACTGCCCCGAGCCTAGGGGTTGTCCTGGGTCCTGGGCTGGCCCAGCCAGGCCTTGCTGACTGGGCCCCCGGCAATTACGCCAGCCACTAAACCGCGGCTCTGCCCCCTGTCCGCCAGCTGTGAGCCTTTTCCGCTGTACAGCCGCAGCCCATTCAGCGGCTGGTCCCCAGTCCTTCCAGACTTGCCTTAAAGCTGGCGAGCCTTGGCCCTGGGCAGGCGGCGGATCCAGCTCGATGCCCGCTTCTCGATGCCCACTGCTCGATGCCGGCTGCCGACAGCTTCCTGGCAGCAGGGCTTGATCCCGGATGGCTTCTGTGGCCTTCTCCAGCGGCGATCTTTATCCAGACCGTAGCCACGCGGGCTATCTGCGCAAATAAGAAGGCTGTCGATCCAATAAACCGGCTGTCGATCCAGCAAGCCGGTTGTTGATCCAACAAGAAGACTGTCGATCCAGCAAGCCGGTTGTCGATCCAGCAAGCCGGCTTTCGATCCAGCAAGAAGACTGCCAATCAAGATTAAACTGCTTGGTCTGGACGCAGTGTGCCCACCAGCTGTAGTTACCAATAACGCATCAAAGTCGCTGCGAAAGTTTCGTTGGGCATGCAAATGCATTGGTGCTGGCTAGGTTTCGAGTTGAAGCGCCTACTTTGCATTCATGATCACCCCCCCACTGGCCAACCATCTGCCTACCAGACCCCTGTCTAACAGACCCCTGTCTAACAGACCCCTGCCTAGCTTACCCTGGGCTGCCAGATCCCTGCCTGCCAGAAACCTGGCTACGAGCACTCTGGCTAGCAGTTCTACGGCTGGTAGCCATCTACGAATCATGTCTCTACTTCCCAGCCTATCGATGGTCGGCACGATCAAGACTCTTTTAGCGGGTATAGCGGCGGGCGGCGCCTTGATGGTTGCTTCTTTGGCACCTGCTTTGGCATTCGACTTTACTGGCGCTCCACCCCCGCAGATGTATACCTCAGGTAGGGTATCTGACAAAGTGGGCGATCTGCCCGTGCGCTGGAACACGGGTGGAGCGGTTTGGTCTACTGACCAGCAGGCCATGGATACATTCTTCAGCTCGGGCTCGATCACCGATCGCGGCCTTGAAGGGGGTCTCAACCGCTCCGGTTGGACTTCCGAAGAAGTGCGCCAGGGGATGACGAAGACCTATAGCGTTGATCTGATGGGTGTGTCCCGTTTTCTCTATTCCGACGCGGGGATAAAATTTCTCAAGAATCAAACTACTAGCTATTTTCCCTATTGGGGGATGACCGGCACCTCCGTGCAGGCCCTGCGCTCGGCGATCATGGCCGATGCGGCTGACGGACAAATCTCCTCGGCCACGATCATGGCCAAACTGCCTA
Organism: Prochlorococcaceae cyanobacterium; assembly: GCA_044356375.1. Lineage (GTDB taxonomy): Bacteria > Cyanobacteriota > Cyanobacteriia > PCC-6307 > Cyanobiaceae > UBA5018. The sequence goes on from JBIKWK010000077.1 coordinate 4,071, forward strand.
CAAACATGCGACTGGCCGACACTTGCGGTACCTATACGGGGTCCCAGAACGTTTGTGATCAAGGCAGCTGTAAGCCCGGTACCGGCCAGTGCACCTCGCTGTTCTCCTGGTACGTGTTCCTGCCGGCCTGTATTCAAGCCAACCAGGTGCTCGAGCCGGTGGCCCAGGCCAGCCCAGCCCAGCCCATGCCACAACAGCCGGTTCGCGGTCTCTGGTGAGCTGGAGTAGTTGCTGTTAACCCTCTTGATGGGTCCGCTTGGAGGGCCCCATCTAGGGAGAATCGGGGCCACTCCTGCTGGTCACCAGCAGGTGTTCCAGTTGTTGTGGCATGGGCTGCCCCAGGCCGGCCTCGAATCCTCTTTGTAGTTGCTGCAGTTCGCCCTGGCTGAGGCGGCGATTGGCCACTGTTTCCAGTTGCCGCCGCCAGGAACTGCCCTGGGCCAACCAGCGCTCAATCCGCGTTGGTGTTATCTCCAAGGTCAAAGTCTCCTGCCAGCGCTCTCGATCCAGGAGCCAATGGCGAGCCTCCAGGCAGCTTTGGCAGTGGATGGCCGGTGCCAATTCCAGGGCGAGGGCCTGCTGTTCCAGGTTGATCAGCTCCTGGAGCAGGGCAGAGAAGGCCTCATCCTGCTGTTGGCCCAGGGCCAACAGCCCGCCAGCGGGGCCCAGCTGCGGCAAACTGAACAAAAGTCGCCAGTGTCCGTGACTCGCCAGCCGCTCATCGAGGCAGGTGATCCAGGCCTCGATCGCAGCCGGGGCCAGGCCGCGGAAGGGCTGCCGGCCCGCCACCCATTCCACTGGACCCTCTAGCGCGGCTGCCAGCAAAGCTGGCTCGTCCGGTTGGCAGAGCAGGATGCTCGGCCGGCGCAGGGTATCGAGCAGCTGTAGTTGGGCTTCCAGGCGCTGGCGATCGGCGGCGCTTTCCACAGCCACCAACACCTGCCCCTCTGGAGTGGCGGCCAGCGGATCGAGGGCCCAGAGCAGCGATCGGGCTCCCAGCACCAGTACCCGCTGGTGCCTTTGCCACTGGGCCCCCTGCCAAAAGCGGCGGCGCAACCCATCCAGCCGCTCCCCCTCCGCAGCCGCCTGGCGCCGCAGCCACTGCTCCAGGGGGCCATCGGCGGGCCCGGCACTGATCAGCTCGCCTTGCTCCAGCTCAGTTTCAGCTGCCGCAGCCAGCTGGGCAGCGCGGCGCAGTTGTAGCCGTTGGCGCTGGGCACCTTCCCAGCCCAGATTGCCCGGTTGCCAAAAAACCTCCCCTTGCAGCGCCTTGGGCAGGTACTGCTGGGCCACCCAGTGCTCGGCATAGGCATGGGGGTAGCGATAGCCCACCCCGTCGCCGAAGGCTTTGCCGTCACGGTTGGCATCGCGCAGGTGGGGCGGCACCTGTTGACCGTTGCTATGGCGTACTTGCCGCAGGGCATCAAAAACCCCCAGCAGGCTGTTGCTCTTCTCGGCGCTTGCCAGGTAGAGGCTGGCTTGGGCTAGGGGGTAGAGGCCTTCCGGCAGGCCCACCCGCTCAAACGCCGCCGCGCAGGCCTCCACCACCACCATGGCCTGGGGATCGGCCAGGCCGATGTCCTCCCCGGCGGCGATCAGCAGGCGGCGAAAAATAAAGCGAGGATTTTCGCCGGCTTCCACCATCCGCGCCAGCCAGAACAGGGCTGCATCCGGATCACTGCCACGCAGCGACTTGATAAAGGCGCTGATGGTGTCGAAGTGGGCGTCGCCCTGTTTGTCGTAGAGCACAGCTCGCTGCTGGATCGACTCCTCGGCGATGGTGAGATCGATTTGAATCAGCCCATCGCCGTTGGGCTCGCTGGTCTCCACCGCCAGCTCCAGGGCATTGAGCAGGCTGCGAGCATCGCCACTGGCCACATCCACCAGGTGATCGGCCGCCTCTGGAGTGATCGCCACCTGGCGATCGCCGTAGCCGAGCTCGCGATCGGTGAGGGCACGCTGCAGCAGGGCGTGCAGCTGTGCCGGTTCCAGCGGCTGCATGCGAAACAGGCGCGAGCGACTGAGCAGCGCCTTGTTCACTTCAAAGAAAGGGTTTTCGGTGGTGGCGCCGATCAGGGTCAGGGTGCCGTTTTCCACCCAGGGCAGCAGCGCATCTTGCTGGGCGCTGTTGAAGCGGTGCACTTCGTCGATGAACAGGGTGGAGCGCAGTCCGTGGCGCTCCAGCCGTTGCTGGGCTGCCTCCACCGCGGCCCGCAGATCCTTGATACCCGCCAGCACGGCATTGAGGCTGCTGAAGTGGGATCTGGTGGAGGCGGCGATGATCCGCGCCAGGGTGGTCTTGCCCACCCCCGGTGGGCCATGCAGGATCAGATTGCCGACCCGGTCGGCGGCGATGGCGCGCCTCAGCAGTCGACCCGGGCCAAGGATGGCTTCCTGGCCGACGAAATCCTCCAAACACCTGGGCCTGAGCCGTTCGGCCAGGGGGGCCAGCCGTGCCAGGTTGACCTCTCGCTGGTGGCTAAACAGGTCGCCCATGGCAGCCTCCGGCAGTGGCACCCCCGACACTTTCACCGGCGGCAGTGGCACCGGCGGCTCGAGAAGTAGTCGCCATCATCGGCCCTGTGGGGATACGCTCCGGCGATGCACCGCTTAGCTTCCCTGCTGCTGCCTGCTCTGCTGCTGGTGGCCTGTGGGTCCAAGCCGCCGGAGCGTCCCACCGCCAGGGTGGTTGCCGAGGTGATTGCCGAGACCCCCTTTTCTGATGGGGTGGATACCCTCAGCACCCTGGAGGCGGCAGCCACCGTCCAGTTGGCCGCCCAGGCGGGCGGGCGGGTGCAGCGGCTGCTGGTGCAGCAGGGGGAACGGGTGCGGCGGGGGCAATTGCTGCTGGTGCTCGATCAGACCCAGCAGCGGGCCGAGGTGGCCAGCCTGCAGGCCCAGATGCAGACCAGCAAGCTCAATTTTGAACGCTACGGGGCCCTGGTGCGTCAGGGTGCCGCCAGCGCGATCGACCGCGACCAGTACCGCCAGACCTACATCGCCGCCCGAGAAGCCCTGGTGGCCCGCCGGGCCGATCTGGGCTTCAAGGAACTGCGGGCCCCGATCGACGGCACGTTGGGGGATTTGCGGCTCAAGCCCGGGGACGTGGTTCAAGCCGGCAGTCCGATCGGCACCTTGCTGCGCAACGATCGGCTACTGGCCCGCATCGATCTGCCGGCCAACCTGGCGGATCGGCTGCGGCCGGGCCAGAGGGTGCAGTTGTTCGATGCCGCCGGTGAAGAGTTGGCCCGGGGGGCGGTGCTGAGTGCCGATCCGGGCGTGAATACCGACAGCCAGGTATTGCTGGTGAAGGCCGCCTTTGCCAATGCCAATGGCCGCTTGCGGGCAGGGATGCGGGCGCGCACCCGGCTGGTGTTCGAGCAGGGCCTGCGGGCGTCGGTGCCGTTCACCGCGGTGACCAGCCTGGCGGGACAGGCTTTTGTATATCGAATCGGCAGTTTGGCCTCCCTGGAGCGTCAACCAGGCAAGGCTCCCCTGGCGGCGTTGCGCCAACTGCCTGCCTCCAGCCGATTTGCCCTGCAGACCCCCGTGCGACTGGGGCCCCTGCAGGGCACCCGCTATCCCTTGCTAGGCGGGCTGGCCAGGGGCGAGGCGGTGATCACCAGCGGCGTGCTCAACCTGCGCCACGGCCAGCCGGTCAAGTTGGATTAATTGCCAGTTCCCTGTCCAGTTCCCTGTCCAGGGAAGTTCACTGCTGTTTGCGAGTTTCTGTTATCTTGCCTAGGTATGTGTTAAAAATGTGCGTCGTCTGCTTCAGATCACGCCAAGCTTCCTGGGCCTTTTGACGGCTGCCAGCTTGGCTGGTTGCAGTCAAAGACAGCTGCCAGCGCAGCCGCCTTCGCCCCAGGTGATGCTGGTGACTCCAAAGCCCGAGATAAGTCTGGATTCGGCCGATTATCAGAGCACTCTGGAGGCCATTCGCGAGGTGCGCTTGGCTCCCGAAATTGGAGGACGCATTGTAAAAATGCCAGTGTATGAGGGGCAGCAGGTGCGTCCCGGTCAACTGCTGTTCGTGCTGGATCAGATACAGCAACAGGCCAGCGTGAATGCCGACGCTGCCGAGTTCCGCAAGGATCGCGTCAACGCAGAGCGCTATATATTCCTGAACCAGCAGGGGGCTGTTTCTACAAAAGATCGTGACTTTTATGTTACTCAAGCGATTCAGAGCCGCGACAAGCTCAATGCCTCCTCGGCCACCCTCGACTACAAAAATGTGGTGGCGCCGATCCCTGGATACGTAGGCAATCTAAATTACAAAGTTGGCGACGTGATTCAGGCGGGCTCTGTAGTGGCTAGTGTGGTGGATAATAGCAAGCTTTGGGTGCGGCTGGATGTGCCCGGTGAGCTATCCGATCGGGTAGTGCCAGGGCTGCAGGTGATTTTGCGCGGCCCAGATCCAAAGCGGTCGGTGGCCACTGGCACTGTCAGCTTTGTAGCTCCCGCCCTGGATAAACAGCGCCAAACCTTGCTTGTTAAGGCCGTTTTTGACAATCCAGATGCTGCCCTTCGCAACAATCAACGGGTTAGCGCAACACTCGTCTTTTCTAGGCAGCAGAAGTTGATGATTCCCCAGCAGGCCGTGCTTATGCAGGCCGGCAAGCCATTTGTGTTCCTGGCCGTGAGTGTAGATGAAGCCACCAGACGGCTTGGTAGAAGTCCAGATCCCAAGCCAAACCCAAATCTGCCGGTGGCCATTCAAATACCTGTGACTCTTGGTAGAATGCAAGGAGAAGCATATCCCGTGATACAGGGACTAAGCAAAGCCGACCAACTTGTGCTCGGTAATTTGGCCTAATTACGTAGTGGACTTTCCGTGCAACCTGTAAGCACAGCGCTGGTTGGTCGATGAGTCTTTCAGATACCTTCATCCGCCGCCCTGTGCTTAGCACGGTATGCAGCATCTTGATTTTGCTGGCGGGCTTGATCGCCTTGCCGCTGCTGCCAATTGAAAATTTGCCGAATATTGCACCACCCACAATCCAAGTAAGCGCAAATCTGCCAGGTGCTGATGCACTGACAGTAGAAAGTGCCGTCACCGGCCCTATTGAGCAACAGATCAATGGCTCTCCGGGGATGGACTACATCACCTCGTTTAGCACCAGCGAAGGCGCCAGTCAGATAAATGTCTTCTTTAAGGCCAATACTGATCCAGATAATGACCAGGTTAATGTGCTTAACCGTGTCAATACGGCTTCGGCCCAGCTTCCCTCTAGCGTAAACAAGCAAGGGGTGACAGTTCAGCAGACTGCCAGTAGTTATTTGCAGGTTTATAATCTCACCTCCACCCAGGGACAGTTTGATCGCAATTATCTGAATGGTTTATATCAGCTCAATCTGGCCTACCCCTTAACTCGTTCTCCTGGAGTGGGCCAGGTGACGGTATTTGGCAGCAGCAATCCGGCCTATAGGCTTTGGGTGGATCCCCAGAAGTTAGCCCGTTTCAATTTGTCAGTGCAGGCTGTAACTGATGCCCTTAGCTCCCAGAATCAAATAGTTGTTGGTGGCTCCATTGGTGGCCCTCCTTCTACGGCAAAAAACCGTACCACCTATCCAGTATTGGTACAGGGAAATCTCAAGTCTGTAGAAGAATTTGAAAATCTCATCTTAGCCAGTGGCCCAGGCGGACAAGGTTCTGACAAGGGACCCGATGGCAGCTTGATCCGGTTGGGGGATGTAGGCAGGGCGGAATATGCCTTCCAAAACTTTAATCAAGCTGCAGTAAATGCTAAAACTGGTTACCCCTGTGTGGGCTTTGGTGTTATCCAGTTGCCTGGGAGCAATGCCATAGATACGGCAAGGCAGGTGGATGTTGTGCTCAAAAACTTTGAGAAAACCCTTCCCCCTGGGGTTGTTTTAGAGAAGGTTTTTGATCAGACCGACTTTATCAACGCTTCGATCTGGGGCGCCATCGATGCCCTGCGCGATGCCATTGTGTTGGTTTTGTTAATTATATTTCTGTTTCTGCAGGACTGGAAGGCCACCATGGTGCCAGCTCTTGCCCTGCCAATTGCCCTGCTCGGGGCACTGGTTTTCGTCAAAATATTTGGTTTTTCTATTAACGAACTTACTTTGCTTGGCATAATCCTTGCCACCGGTTTGGTCGTTGATGATGCGATTGTGGTGGTAGAGGCTGTCTCAGCCAGGATTGAGGCAGGTGAACGTCCATTTGCTGCTGCATCTAACGCCATGAAGGAGCTTACTGGCGCAATCTTGGCTACGGCTTTGGTGCTGCTGGCGGTGTTCGTGCCAGTCACCTTCTTCCCAGGTGCCACTGGGGTGATCTATCGCCAGTTTGCCCTCACAATTGTATTTTCAATTGTTGTCAGCACGTTTAACGCCATTAGCGGTAAGCCCTTGCAGTCTGCCCTGCTGTTGGGAGGTGGCAAGACTGAGCCCAAGGGAATCGCTTGGACTTTGATTGGCGCTGGCTTCGGCGCTGGCTATGGGTACTTGTTTGGTGGTTGGCCCTGGTGCCTTGGATTTGGGCTACTGGGGGGGTCGTGGGTACATTTTTGCAGCCGATATTCCGGGGATTCAATCGGCTGTTTGAGCGTTTTTCCCGGGCCTATTCCGGCCTGCTTAACCAGGTGATCCGTCTACGCAGGATCGTGGTGGCCGTGTTGTTGGGGGGGGTGGTGCTCGCCGGTCTGGCGTTCATGGCCATCCCCACCGGTTTTGTGCCCACGGAGGATCAGGGCTATGGCCTTGGCATCATTCAATTGCCACCCCAGTCATCGCTTGAGGCAACCATGGAAGTGGCCTCCCAGGCCCGAAAGATTGTGGCGGCTGAGAAAGATGTGGTCAGTGGCGAGATGATTGGTGGTCTGGGCTTTAATGGTGGTGCTCTAAATCAAGGCATTTTCTTCTTCGGGCTTAAACCAATCGATGAACGGAGTTCTCCGGAACAATCCGCAGGGGCAATAATCAAGCGGATGAACAAGTCTTTTGAAGCCATCACCGGGGCCAAGGTGCTTGCGGCTCCGCCCGCTGCGGTGCCTGGATTCAGTGCCCAAGGCGGCCTATCTTTCCAATTCAATGATCTTAGCAATGGGGGATATAGCCCAACAAATTTATATAATATGTCCTGGAAGCTGATTAAAAATGCCTTGGCCTCGGGAAACTTCTTTAATCTTTATACCCAGTATCTCAGTGATGCCCCGGTTTGGCGCCTGATTCCAGATCGCGATCGCATGGCATCTATGAATGTCGACTTCGGCACTGCGATGCAGGGTTTAGGCGCATTTAACGGCGGAACTTTTGTCAATCAAACCTACGAAAATGGCCAGTATCGCCAGGTTTATGTGCAGGCGGAAGGGACTGAGCGAGACATAGTTCAAGACTTGGGTAATCTCTATGTGCCCAACACCAGTGGCGAGCTTGTCTCCCTGGCCAATTTGGTGAAGGTCAAGCTTGACAGCGCTCCGCCGATTATCAGTCACTATAATTTATATCGTACGGTCCTGATCCAGGGAGTTGAAAACCTTGGCAAGAGTAGTGGCCAAGCTATCGATGCTTTGCAGGCCGCCTTCAGTAAAGTTAGCTTCGCCAATGTTGGTTTTGCCTGGTCTGCCCTGAGTAGATCTGAAGTGGCCGCCGGTTCCCTGGCGGCCCTGGTATTTGCCCTGGGAATTATTGTTGTCTATCTGGTGCTTTCGGCCCAGTATGGCAGCTATATTGATCCAATGATCATCCTTATGACTGTTCCCTTGGCCATGCTGGGGGCGCTATTGTTCCTGGTGCTTATGCATCAAGTTAATAATGTATATGCCCAGGTTGGATTGGTGACCCTGATCGGATTGGCAGCTAAAAATGGCATCTTGATCGTTGATTTGGCCAATCAGCGAATGGAGGCTGGCCTGTCGGCTCCAGAGGCTGTCAAGGGCGCGGCTGAATCCCGGTTGCGCCCCATCCTGATGACGGCGTCGGCGGCTTTGTCTGGTTTCTTTCCACTGGTGGTGGCCCATGGTGCTGGCGCCATGAGCCAGCGTTCGATCGGTTCAGTGATCTTTGGTGGTTTGTTGGTGGCTACTATTACTAGCCTTTTTGTGGTGCCCGCGTTTTATGTATTGATGAAGAATTTGGAGTCGGCCTGGTTTCCGGCCAGCAAGCAAACGGAGCCTGTAGTGCTTGAACCCGTAATGCCTGAACCCGCCCAGTCTTGATCGATGCCGCTACCCAAGCCCCCTGGCTATCGTCCCCGTCGTCAGTTACGCCGAGATAATCGGCGCATCGTTTTTTCGGCGGTGCTTTGCACCCTGATGGCCCTGGTGGTTTTGCTCCTGCTCAACCGAGCCGCCCAGGTGCCTGGTCAACCTTTCACCCCATTTCCGCCGCATGGGGTATTGCTTGTATTGTTCGGAGCTGGATTTTGTGGCGCATGGGGTGAAACCATGCGCCAGATTCGCCTTATCCGGCTAGGGGACCAGGACGGCCCCCACCAAAGCTGAGGGCGGGACTCATTAAAAGGGCGGGCCCCAGCCAAGCTGAGGCGGGCCCGATCAAATTGCCTGGATCAGGTGATCACCGTGGGCTGGCCCATGCCGGTGCGGCTGCGGATCTCAGCCAGCTGATCGATGGCCGTAATCAGGCTGGCCAGGGCCATCTGGGGATCCTGGTGCAGGTCGCCAGTGGCGGGCACATAGCTCTCCAGATACACCCTTAATGTGGCCCCCTGGGTGCCGGTGCCCGAGAGGCGCAGCGCCACTCGGCTGCCGTCATCGAGCAGTAGCCGCAGTCCCTGGCCAGTGGTGAGCGAGCCGTCCACCGGATCGGTGTAGGCGAAGTCGTCGGCGGTGGCGATTTGGCGGCCGGCAAAGGCCTGGCCCACCAGGCTGGGCTGCATTGACTTGAGCCGGTTGTAGAGGCCGTGGGCCGCTTCGCTGGGGATCGCTTCGTAGTCGTGGCGCGAGTAATAGTGGCGGCCAAAGCAGTTCCAATGCTCGGCCATGATTTCGGCGACAGAGCACTTGCGCACAGCCAGAATCTGCAGCCAGAACAGCACCGCCCAGAGGCCATCTTTTTCCCGGATATGGTTGCTGCCCGTGCCAAAACTCTCCTCCCCGCAGAGGGTGATGCGGCCCGCATCCAGCAGGTTTCCGAAAAATTTCCACCCCGTCGGCGTCTCGTAGCAGGGAATACCCAACTGTTGGGCCACCACGTCCGTGGCGGCACTGGTGGGCATGGAGCGGGCGACGCCGGCCAGGCCATCGGCATAGCCAGGCGCCAAGCGGGCGTTGGCGGTCAGTACCGCCAGGCTGTCGCTGGGATTCACAAAGCAGCCTTGGCCAACGATCATGTTGCGATCGCCGTCGCCATCGCAGGCGGCCCCGAAGCGGTAGTGATCGCCATCGAGCAGCAGGCTGGCCAGCTCATGGGCATAGGTGAGGTTGGGGTCGGGGTGGCCGCCGCCAAAATCCTCCAGGGGGATGCCATTGCGAACGGTGCCGGCCGG
>JBIKWK010000023.1:0-45777 GCA_044356375.1 Prochlorococcaceae cyanobacterium
TCGTTTCATCGTGGAGAAACGAGGGGCATCTGCACCTCTGGAATGACAGCTCGTCATTCCACCCTGTTCACCCTCTGATCAGGGCATTCGGGCCTCGGGTTTTACACCACGCAAAGGGACGCTGCCAAGAAACTCGCAGCCCGAACCAGGCCGCGTCCTTTGGTGCCAGCGGCACAATCATGCTCTGGCTGGGACCAGCCAATGCTCAAATTAACAAACTTCTTTTCCTATTATGCCAGAGATCCCGACACCATGGGGGAAGCCGGCCAAATCTTATGTAGCTAAAACTTATGGGATTTTTGTCTATTTTATTGCAACTTAAATACTATATGCCCAGGGAGCTCTGCAAAACCAGAGCGACAGCCAATGGAATCCCGATATGCCGCAAAAGCATTCAGGTGGCATAGTCACAGAAATCTCGGCTTTCCAGAACTCACCCAAAGCAACATTACTTTACTTTCGTATTACGAGAGATTAAGCTTTGTTGATCTATTGCATATTACTTAACATTTTCATAGACTGATCAGTCTAGACACCTTAAAGGAAACTCAAAAAATTGTCAATTCGGCTCTTGCGACCTATTGGCAAGATGAGCATTACAGCTTATCACGCCATTGGATCAGTGAGATCTGGTATTCTAATCAAATACTTTTGTAAGTTGCTTAAGGCAGTCCCTTAAAATTGTCCATGCGACTGTCGCGAGTCAGCTTCACCCAATTCTTAGAAACCCTCTCGCATCATGAGATCGGTGAGATATGTGATTTTCCGAGGTGCCATTCATTGTGAACTTGTTGACTTTATATTTAGCTATGGGCTATACTCAAAAATATATTTTGGGCAATGATTAGTCTCCTTTATGGCGGGTGGGCACTAGTGTTAGGTGTTGCTAACAATATTTGCTAAGGCGCCCTGGCGCTGGAATCTTTTTCGACCGGGCTGCTGTTTAGCGTGTTCATGGTGTTGTAATGCTCACAATATCTTCATGCTTGTAACAGAAGCCACATGGAAACCACGCCATGCTGGCTTCAGTGTTCACAATAAGAAGACAAATTTTCGCAGCAGTCAGCAGGACCTATGGGCAAGGCGCATTTCGGCCTGATCGGGTTGGGCGTTATGGGAGAAAACCTTGTGCTCAATGCCGAGCGCAATGGCTATTCAAGCGTCGTCTATAACCGCACACCGGCAAAAACCGCAGCTTTCTTGGCGGGTCCTGGTGCAGGAAAACAGATCATCGGGGCAAACACCTTGGAAGAATTCGTCGAAGCCTTGGAGAGGCCGAGACGGATTCTGGTGATGGTTAAGGCTGGCCAGCCCATCGACGACATGATCGCCCAGCTTTCCCCCCTATTGGAGGAGGGCGATCTGCTCATTGATGGCGGCAATTCTCTCTATACAGACACCGAACGCCGGGTCGCTGATCTGGAAAGTCGCAGTTTTGGCTTCATTGGCATGGGCGTCAGCGGTGGTGCAAAGGGCGCCCTGGAGGGTCCCAGCATGATGCCTGGCGGTACTCGCGCCGCCTACGAGGCCATTGAACCCCTACTGCGCAAGATGGCCGCCCAGGTGGATGATGGTCCCTGTGTCACCTACATCGGCCCTGGTGGAGCTGGCCACTTTGTCAAAACCGTGCATAACGGCATTGAATATGGTATTCAACAGATATTGGCGGAAGCCTATGACCTGATGAAGCGGGTAGGTGGGCTAAGTGGTGTGGAGATGGCCGATGTACTTAAGCATTGGAATTCTACGGAAGAAATGAGCTCCTTTTTGGTGGAGATTACCGAGGTTTGTCTGCGTACCAAGGATCCTGAGACTGGCGCAGATTTAGTAGAGCAGATAGTTGATGCCGCCGGTCAGAAGGGTACTGGGCTCTGGACCGTGGTCAGTGCCCTACAGATGGGTGTGGCGGTACCCACCATCTACGCCGCGCTCAATGCCAGGGTACTTAGTTCCATGCGGCCGGAGCGCCTGGCTGCTGCCAGCATCCTCAAGGCGCCTGAAACCCATCCCATTGATTTGGGCAACTCCGCCGATGCCATGGCTCCCCTGTTCGATGCCTGCGTGCTGGCTGCGATCGCCAGCTACGCCCAGGGCATGGCTCTGCTGCAGGAAGCTTCAATTCTGCATAATTACAACCTGGACATGTCAGCCATCGGCCAGATTTGGAAAGGTGGTTGCATCATTCGGGCACGCCTACTGCAACGCATTCAAAATGCCTACACCAATAATCCTCAGCTGAAAAATTTGATGTTAGATCCCTGGTTCGCAGAGCAGGTAAATTGCCGCCTTCCTGGCCTACGCCAAGTGGTGGCAGGGGCAGCCCTTGCCGGTATACCGGTCCCCTGCCTCAGCAGTTCACTTGATTATTTTGACAGCTATCGTTCAGAACGCCTGCCCCAAAACCTGATACAAGCCATGCGTGATTGCTTTGGAGCTCACACTTATGAGCGCGTCGACAAAGCCGGCAGTTTCCACACCGAATGGCTTGATTGATTACTGGGCACTTCGAAAAGTTGCCCTTTCAGCTCCTGCGAATCAGGCTCAAGCAAGTCGCTGCAACGCTTCTTGAAAAATATGGGTTCCACGCGGGCCGACCAGGGAGATCCACTGCGGTAACTGGAGTAGATCGAGCCCAAGGACACCTCAGGGGCAATTTTTCGAGATGCTCATCAGTTTGATTTAGCATTTTTATCTGCCTCCAACCAGGGTATTTCATAAATTTCTAATGTTACAACATCCTTTTGTTGACCATAACTTATTTTCCTTTAAATAGATTCAACCCTCTCCTTGGGGCATTTTAGGGAGGCTCTGAGAAAGCGCCATCACTGTGACCCTGCCAACCGAGAACTATCGCTAGCCACTGGTTCCCTTGACCGTAGCTAGGATTTCAATAGCTTCCTTGGGCTATACTGGTATCTGCTATCTCCGCTCCCAGCATGGGCCTCTAATTGGAGCTGCTCAATTAGTTTTGACCTGAAGTAGTATTTTTATGAAAATTCTCCCTAGCAATTAGCCATGACCATTGAACAAGTGACTTATCGCCTGGAAGTCGCCGTCGACGCGGCGCAGTTGGCCCACCGAGCCGCCGAGAGAATTGCCATGGCCATCGACCTGGCTCTCAACCAGCGGGATCGGGCCCAGATCGCCTTGGCCGGGGGGTCCACCCCGGCAGCTGCCTATCGCCAACTGGGTCAACAACACCTGCCTTGGGCAAGGGTGGACCTGTTGCTTGGCGACGAGCGCTGGGTGCCCGCCACTGATCCCTCCAGCAACGCCCGCATGCTCAACGAAACCCTGCTGGCCGTGGAACCAGGAAGTCAAGCTTGTTTTCACCCGGTTCCCACCGATCAAGCCAGCCCGGCTGCCTCTGCCGATGCCTATGAGCAGCAACTGGTTCGGCTCTGTAGCGGCGAGCCACCTGTCTTTGATTTGATCCTGCTGGGCCTGGGGGATGATGGCCATACCGCATCCCTGTTTCCAGGTACCGATGCCCCAGCTGTACGGGATCGCTGGGTAACCGTAAGCACCGGTAAAGGTCTAGAGCGAATTACGCTCACCGCTCCAGTGCTTTCCGCCGCTCGCCAGGTGGTGTTTCTAGTGAGCGGTGCATCCAAGGGCCAGGCCCTGGCAAGGCTGCTCGACCAGGGTGAGCAGCCAGAGCGCACTCCAGCAAAATTGGTGCAACCAAACAGCCCGGTGCTGGTGTTGGCCGATCTAGCTGCCGCCGAGGGTCTGGCTGCGCCAGGCTAATAATCAGCAATTACTGAGACAGTGATCTCGCCGCCCGCCATGCCCTTTGAGTCGCCTCCCCCAGAGCCCGCTCCAGCTTCGCTTACTCGACAAGCCACTGGCGTTCCACTGCCAGCGCCCTTGCTCCTGTTCTCCGGCGATGGCTTTTCGGGCTGGACTGCCCTCAATGACACGATCATGGGGGGGCGGAGTTCTGGCACCTGCACCGCCGGTTCCGCTGGACTGCTGATGGAATCCCAGGTGGTGGAGGAAGGAGGCGGTTTCGTGAGCTGCCGCTCGCCCCAGTACCTGCCTCCCCTCGATGTTTCCGCCTATGGAGCCCTGGAGCTGGAGTTGGAGGGGGACGGTCGTCGCTACAAGCTCGCCATCGCCTGTGGCGATCGGGTGACCGGTGCCGCTGAACTGATTCCCGGTGGACTGCGCTGGGTGGCTGAATTCTCCACCCAGGCCAGCGGCATCAGCCGTGTTCAGATCCCTTTCTCTCGCCTCACCGCCAGTGTGCGGGCTCGCCCCCTGGGCCTACCCCTGCGCTTCGATGCCCGGCGGATCAGCCGCCTGCAACTACTGCATTCAAAGTTCAACGACAGCGGTGGGCTAAACCCCGGCTTCCGGGCCGGTCCGCTGCGGCTGCTGGTGCGATCGATACGTGCAATTCCTTGAACCCGAACCCGCTGGCTTGCCCGCCAGCGATGCTGAGCCCCATGGACTGGGCTACGTGGATGGTTTGCTGCAACAACTGGCGGCGGCGGCGGAATTATGCCTCAAACCCCAGCGCTATGGGGCTCGTTATGGCCACCAACCAGTAGCTGATAGTTTTGATTGCTGTGTATATCTAGAAGCTCGCTCTGAATCGGGAGAACGCCATGGGGCAGCAGATTTAGAATTGGAGATATACCGCAGTGGAAGCAGCTTGAATCTGATGCTCAGCCGATCCAATCAACCCCTGGCGCCCCTGCTCTGGCATGGTCAACACCCGGTCTGGATGGATGCCAGCACGGGAGAGCGCTGTGAACGTCCCGCCGACGGCGCCCCGCTGGAGGCCTTGGCCCGCCGAGTGAGGGCGCTGTTATGAGCGCAGCCTGGCCCCCTTAACCAGGGGGGGCCACCAGCCAGCCAAACATTTGGCAAGCCTGTTAACTGGCTGGTTGGCTTAATAACTGGCTGGCCAAGCCGGGATTTCAGCCCTCAAAGGCCAGCCGGGGATCGCTAACGCCTGCACAGGCATCTCCTTTGAGGTAGGCGAGCATAGTATCTGCATCAGATACTTCAAAGGGATCCACGGGACAATTGTCGCCAAATTGCTCTTCCACGAAGGTCTTCTCGATGATTCCATCATTGACAAGCATTGAATAGCGCCAAGAGCGCATCCCAAAACCAAGATTGCTCTTGTCCACCAGCATTCCCATCTTGCGGGTGAATTCACCGTTGCCATCCGGCAATAAGAATACATTTTTAGCCCCCACATGTTTGCCCCACTGAAACATCACAAATGCATCGTTCACTGAGATGCAGATAATCTGATCGACTCCTTGAGCTAGGAATTCGTCATGGAGCTCCTCGTATCGGGGCAAGTGGTTGGAGGAGCAGGTGGGGGTGAAGGCCCCCGGCAGGGAAAACAGCACCACTTTCTTGCCATTGAAGATCTCATCACTGGTGAGGTCCTGCCAGCGGAAGGGGTTTGGACCCGGCACGGCCGCGTCGCGCACGCGGGTCTTGAAGGTCACAGCGGGAATGCGGGTGGAGAGCATGGTTTCAGGTTTAGGAGATGGCATCAAGGCGGCAGCAGGCCAGGCGAAAGGCCCGCGCCAGCGAGCAGCACCCAGCTTAAGTCATAGTGACTACGACTTGCAATAAGCCATGATGGGCGCTTCGGCGGGCGGGCCCGTCTGCTGTTTGATTCGCGCCGCCGCCAGGGGCAAGCCCTTGACTGACATGCCCTTGACTGACATGCCCTTGACTGACATGCCCTTGACTGACATGCCCTTGACTGACATGGCGTCGCCTGGCAGATCGGATTTGATTGGCCTGGCTTGCCGGATTTGCTTGGCTTGGCCTGCCGAATGTGATTGGCTTGGCCTGCCGAATTTGAATGGCCTGGTTTGCCGGAGCTGAATGCGACCCTGGAATTCGATTCCGATCCGCGACTGCGCTGAGCCCCTCAGCCCATTGCCCCCCCAGCTCTGGCGCCTGCAACCCCATCCCTACACCCTGCTAGGCGCCCCCTACGGTCCCAAGGGCTGCCCCTTTCGCCTGCGGGAGGGGGTAATCGAACGGTTGCTGTTGGCCCAGGCCACCCTGCAAAGTCAGACAGCTGGCTGGCGTCTGGCGATCTTTGATGGTTGGAGGCCGCTGGCCGTGCAGCACTTCATGGTGGAGCACGCCATTGCCGAACTCTGCGCCGCCCGCCAGCTGGATCGTCATCGGCCTTCAGGGGAGTTGGAACAGGTGATCGCCGATGTGGCCAGGTTTTGGGCTACTCCCAGTGCGGATCCGGCCACGCCACCACCCCACAGCACTGGCGCCGCCGTAGATCTCACCTTGGCCGACGCCGCTGGTCAGACGCTGGCCATGGGATCGCCGATAGATGCCATCGGTGCCGTATCTGAACCAAACCACTTCGCCCAAGTTGCTGCCGCCAGCACCAATCCAGCCGAGCGCCTACAGGCTCTGGAATGGCACCGGCGGCGGCAATTGCTGGCTGCCGCCATGCAGGCGGCTGGTTTTGAACAACACCCCAACGAGTGGTGGCACTTCAGTTGGGGAGATCAAATGTGGGCCTGGCGTAGCGGCAGTGCCCTGGCCCACTACGGCCGCACGGCTTGATGCTTGGCCCCGCTGGCGCCTCCTGTCGCCAGCGATATTTGAAATTTTTCGAAGTGCCAAACAAAAAGCCGTTTCTGCCAGCAGAAACGGCTTTAAAAAATGAATTTAGTATCACCTGTCAATTTGACAGGCTTACGCATTCAATGACTTAAGTAGTGGGGCTTCAGTAGCGCTTGCGGCCACCGCCGCCACCGCCGCCATAACCACCGCCACCGCCGCCATAACCACCGCCGCCGCCGCCGCCGCCACGAGGTTCGGCTTTATTGACGCGGATCATGCGACCCATCCACTCCACATCTTGGAGATCATCAATGGCTTTTTGCTCTGAAGCGTCGCTGTCTAGCTCGACAAAGGCAAAGCCGCGCTTTCTCTGGGTTTCGCGATCCAGTGGCAGACTGCAGGTACGAACAGTGCCGTACTGGCTGAACAAATTTTTGATATCTTCCACTTCGCTATCGAAGGAAAGATTACCGACGTAAATAGTCATGAACTCAGGGAAGGCTAAATCGATTCTTTGACGGCTCTGGAGAAAGTCATGAAACTGACCAAAGAGAAATCTTGGAACCGCTTCTATCATACAACCACGCTCGCCCTGTACCTGTTCAGCCAGGCGGTTTATCGGCGCTGACGCCGTCTTGATCGATGGGGCTAGACCTTAGCAGCAGCCAGCTACCGCCATGGCAACCCAGCTAGTCAGTGGCACGGTTGCTGTAAAAAAACAGCTACTGGCAACAACCAATAAAAAAATTAGTTACCGGCCGAAGCCGCTGAGCGGCAACGCCGCCCCGGGGCCGCTGAGGCCCGGGACGGCGGGAACCACCTCGCCAGGATTCTGATTTAAGTGAACCGCTGCTGCCGTGGGCTATGCAAAGCTGCTAAGGCTGCGCCAGTTCAGGCAAGCACCGCCACGAAAAGTGGCAGATGACAGGCCATTTCCTTGCGATAGCGATCGATGGGTCTGGTCTCTGGCTCCAGCCAGGCCCAGGCATCCACACCCCTGGGTCGATGCCTGTGCCGCAGCTCACCACCGCAGGCGCCGGCAATGCAAGAGGCTGTATTTGAGATCAGTGACGGTAATGCCCCAGACCCAGAGCTCCAGACCATTGCCCTTGGTGGCCACCAGGCCCGCGTCAAAGGCGTCTGGTCAGTCCAGGGAAGACGCCGGTAGCGAGCGCCGGGGATTCGGTGGTGGCAAGCCTGGCAAGCGCAAAGGCGGCAAAAAGCGAAGTCCCTCCCTAAGCAAAAGCGACTGGGGGCCCTTGGGCAAGCATCCTGACCTGGACGCCATCGTGGCCAGACAGCGACTGCACCTGCCCCTTTCTGGTCGGATCACCGAGGCGGATGTAACCAGGGCCTGGAAGAGCGCCGCCGCCGAACACCATCCCGATCGCGGCGGCTGCCACCACACGATGCAGTCGGTTAACGGAGCCCGAGATCTGCTGTTGGGTCGAGGCGTCAGCTGAGCCGCAACCCAGCCTGCTATCAAACGGCAGGTTCGGCCTGGGTTGGCTGAGATACTCGTGCGTACTGGGGCTTAATGATCGCGCCAGTGGCCATCCGGGCCGTGTCGGGGGCCCTGCCGGGGCCGTGTCAGGACCGTGTCGAAGCCGTGTCAAGACAATCGACGCGGCGATCCGCTCAACTGGCCGTCAACAAGGCCAATACTGCATCGCGGCCACTACCGGCTACGAAATCGCCAAAGCTGCGGCGACCACCGGCCCCATGCCAAGCCCGCAGCAGGGGTTCCAAGGTGGCCTCCAGGGCCGGCAGGGGCATGCGTTCGAGGTAGGGCTCAGCCAGGCGGCTGAGGTTGGGGGTACCCCCTAGCCAGAGCTGGTATTGATCCGGGCCGCTGCCCACCAGGCCGAGTTCAGCCATGTAGGGCCTGGCGCAGCCATTGGGACAGCCGGTCATGCGCACCAGGAGAGATTTCTCAATGCCGATGCTCCGCAACAGACCATCGAGCCGATCGAGCACCTCCGGCAAAATGCGCTCGGCTTCTGTAACCGCCAGGCCACAGAGGGGCAGGGCGGGGCAGGCGATCGCATGGCGGGCCAGCAGTGGCGGGGCCTCAGGGGCCTCAAAGCCGATGGCGGCCAGGGCATTAACCAGGGTGGTGCGCTGACCTGTGCCGATATTGCAAAGCAGCAGATCCTGGTTTGGGGTGATGCGCACCTCCAATTTGTAGGTATCCACCAGCTGCCGCAGACCGGCCTTGGTGGGGCCGGCGAGACGTCCGCAGAGCAGGGGCAGGCCCACAAACCACTTGCCTGGAGCCTGGCGATGCCAGCCCAGATAGTCGACGAGTTGGGCCTTGGGCTCGTTGCGCAGGCTCTTGATCGGGTGCTGGAAGTAGCGCTTGAGCTCCTGAGCAAACCAAGCGATGCCGCGGTCGTGAATCAGATACTTCATCCGGGCATGGCGGCGCTGCTGGCGGTCGCCGTGATCCCGCTGCAGGGCGACAATCGCCTGCACCAGATCGAGCACGTGCCCATGGGCCACATAGCCCAGGGGATCGGCGGTGCGGGCAAAGGTTTCTTCTTTGTTGTGGGTACGGCCCATGCCGCCACCCACATAGACATTGCAGCCCTGGGGCCTACCTGAGGGATCGGTGAACAGCACCAGGCCGATGTCCTGGGTGAGCAGGTCCACCGAGTTGTCCCCGGGCACAGTTACGGCCACCTTGAACTTGCGGGGCAGGTAGGTGGAGCCATAGAGCGGTTCCACCTGATCGCCACTGAACAACTGCCCCTGGCTCTGGCGGGCCTTAACGGCGGCCACCTGGGCCGTGGGCTTGATCCGATAGCTGAGGTCGCCATCCACCCAGATGTCCAGGTAGGAGCCCTCCGCCGCCTGGGGCGCAAGCAAATCGGCGATCGAATCCGCCAGGTCGCGGGCCGCCGGGTAGCCGCCTTTCACGTAGGGGGCAGCGGGGGCCATCACGTTGCGGTTGATGTCGCCGCAGGCGGCCAGGGTGGAACCCAGGTGGCGCACGATCGTGCCGATCACCTCCTTGAGGTTTTCCTTGCGCACGCCGTGCATCTGGAAGGCCTGGCGGGTGGTGGCCCGCAGGGTGCCATTGCCGAGCCGATCGGCCAGTTCATCGATGGCCAGATAAAGCTGGGCGGGGATGCGGCCACCGGGGCTGCGCAGCCGCAGCATCATCTGCCAGTCCTTGTCCTGGCCCTTCTGGCGATTGTCGCGGTCGTCCTGTTGGTAACTGCCGTGAAACTTGAGGATTTGAACGGCGTTTTCGCTGAAGTTGGGCCGCTCGTTGGCCAGTTCGCCGAGCAGGGGCTCCAACAGGTGGCCGCTATCGGCCTTGAGCTGCTCCAGCTTGCTCGGGGTAGCCCCGCGGCCGGCGCCTGGAGCCCCGTTGCCATCGTCTGCTGCAGGGCTGCTGCCATAGCCCTTGCCACTGGAGTCAGCAGTCGTACTGGACATGCCGTTGACGGCGATTGCGGCATCAGGCGACCCTGCTGCGGCCATGCTGGCTTCGGTCATGCTTGCTTCAGCCATTGCTGCGGCGTTGACTGCACAATTGCAGAAGCTAGCGAACAGGCAGAAGCTAGCGAACGGACTTCAATACAGTCGCCTTACCCCGCCCTGGCTGTGTGAGCACGTTCCTGCTCGAGATCGGAACCGAGGAGCTGCCCGCCGACTTTGCCCGGCTGGCCCTGCCCCAGCTGGAAGCTCTGGTGGGCCGCGATCTGCTGGCCGCCCGGCTGCAGCACGGGGCGATCGCGGTTACCGGCACCCCGCGCCGGCTGGCCATCAGCGTGGCGGGAATGGCACTGGCCCAAGCGGACCTGGTGGAGGAGCGCAAAGGCCCCCCCGCCGGCCAGGCCTTCAAGGATGGCCTTCCCACCCAGGCCGCCATTGGCTTTTCCAGCCGCTGCGGCATCGCTCCGGAGGCCCTGGAGGTGCGCGAAACACCCAAGGGGCCCTTTGTGTTCGCCACGGTGCAGGAGCCGGGGCGCCCCACCGCCAGCGTGCTGGCCGAGCTGATTCCCAGCTGGATTGGAGCACTTCAGGGGCGCCGGTTCATGCGCTGGGGGGAGGGGGAGAGCCGCTTCTCCAGGCCGGTGCGCTGGCTGGTGGCCCTGCTGGATGCGGAGCTGCTGCCCGTGGAGCTGCAGGGCTGCGATCCGCCGGTGCGGGCTGGCCGCCATAGCCGCGGCCATCGGCTCCAGTCACAAACCGTCGAGATTGCCCATGCCGAGGCCTACGGCGCCTGCCTCGCCGCTGCGGGTGTTCAGGTGAACCGCCAGGAGCGGGCCGAAATCATTCGCCAACAGGTGGAGCTGGCCGCCGCCGCCCTGGGGGCCAGGCCAGATCTGCCCGAGCAGCTGTTCGCCGAACTCACCGACCTGGTGGAGGCGCCCCTTTTGATCGAGGGGGCCGTGGCCGACGCATACCTGGACCTGCCCGCCGAGGTGCTGAGCACGGTGATGCGCACCCACCAGCGCTATGTGCCGCTGTATCGGGCCGATGCCCAGCACGATCCCCTGGCCCTCGATGCCCGCGGCTCGCTGCTGCCCCGCTTCCTCTGCATCGGCAATGGCCTGGCGGCCGCCACCGACACCGTGCGCCGCGGCAATGAACGGGTGCTCAAGGCCCGCCTGGCGGATGCGGAATTTTTCATCAATGCCGACCGGGCGGTGCCGAGCATCGACCGCCGCGACCAGCTGGCCCGGGTCAGCTTCGCCGAGGGATTGGGTTCGCTGCTCGATCGCGTCGAGCGCCTGGAGTGGTGCACCGATGTGCTGCTGGAGCAGCTGGGCACCGACTCCGCCACAGGCACCAGTTCTGCCATGGGCACGGTCACCGCCATGGGCACGCTCACCGCCCTAGGCATAGACACCGCCACCGCAACCCAGGCCCGCCGGGCCGCCCACCTCTGCAAGCACGATCTGGTGAGCCAGATGGTGGGCGAATTTCCCGAGCTGCAGGGGGTGATCGGCGGCAAGTACCTGCTGGCGGAGGGGGAGGAGCGCCAGGTGGCCCTGGCGGTGCTGGAGCACTACCTGCCCAAGGGGGCTGGCGATGCCCTGCCAGGCTCCGACGCGGGCGCCCTGGTGGCCCTGGCGGAACGACTGGAATTGCTACTTAGCATCTATGCGAAAGGGGAGAGACCCAGCGGTTCTTCCGATCCCTACGCCCTGCGCCGGGCCGGCAATGGATTACTGCAAATTTTGTGGGATCGCGGCTGGAGCCTCAACCTGGAGGCCCTGCTCCAGCGGGCCACCAGCCACTGGAGCGAGCTGCTGCCCGAGCTACGGGTGGATGCTGGATCTTTGGCCAGAGAAATAGGCGAATTTTTGCGCCAGCGACTGCTCTCGCTGCTGGAGGAGCAGGGCCTCGATGCCGATCTGGTGCAGGCTGTGGCCGGTGAAACCGTTGCCCTGGGGCGAGTGCTCAGGGATCCAGCCGATGCCCGCCGGCGGGCTGAACTGCTGGTGCAGCTGCGGGCCAGCGGTGAACTGGCGGCGGTGCAGGCCGTGGTGACCCGCGCCGCCCGGCTGGCGGAGAAGGGCGATTTAGGGCTGGATCAAATCAGCCCCGGCCAGGTGGTGCAGCCGGCATTGTTTGAGCAGCCCAGCGAACAGGCCATGCTGGAGGTATTGCAACAGCTAGAACCCATTGTCGGTGGCAATTCCAGCGATCGCTATCAACTCCTAACAGCGCAGCTGGCCAGTAGCGCCTCCACCCTGGCGGCTTTCTTCGATGGCGACCACAGCGTGATGGTGATGGCCGACAACCTGGAGATCCGCCGCAATCGCCTCAACCTCCTGGCCGTGTTGCGCAACCAAGCCGCCGTACTGGCAGATTTCAGCCGCATTGGTGGATAGCCTCACTAAACCGAAGCCGTAA
Source organism: Prochlorococcaceae cyanobacterium (assembly GCA_044356375.1). Taxonomy (GTDB): domain Bacteria; phylum Cyanobacteriota; class Cyanobacteriia; order PCC-6307; family Cyanobiaceae; genus UBA5018. Next base: position 12,448 of record JBIKWK010000023.1, read on the forward strand.
GCGATTCACAGTTGCGGGGCCCGTTGGTGGGGGTAGACCCAACCAACAGGCCTCTTCTCGCGCTGCAGGCAAGATTCGCAATAGGTCTGCGCAGAGCTATGGGGGTTTTGCTTGAGCTGCTGGTAACGCCACAGGGCGGAGTTGGAAAAAACAATCAGGCCTGTGGCCCGGGCCAGGCCACAGCCGAGATCGATCCCGCACCCGCACCAGGCTGTCGCCAACCGCGATAACCAGGGCAATCCATGCTTCTTGCCTTGAATTGCCCATCCCGCCTCGCAAACCAGTACACCAGGGCTTGCTAATCAACTGGATGCGGAGGTGTAAAAGCGCAACGCATAGCTCCAAAAGCTGCGACTGAGGGCCAGGCAGCCACTGGCCACCCCCAGGCTGGCCAGGGCCCAGGGCCAGTGCAACCGGCCCAGCAGGGCCTCGGCTGGAACAGTAGTTAAAAAGGCTACGGGTAGCACCAAGGTGAACAGGGTGCGCAAGGCTGGGGGATAGGCGCCAATTGGATAGCGACCTGCCACCAATGCGGCCCGCAACACTTCGGTGGCATTCCAGGTCTTCACAAACCAGATTGTGGTGGTCGCCAGAAAAAACCAGAGCGAATAGAGAATCAAGGCTCCACTGGCCAGCAGCAGCAGGGTAATTGCGATCGCGGCTGGCTTCAATGCCGCTCCGGCTTGATGGGCCCCATAGAACATCCACAGCAATCCAGTGGCAATTTCAGGAAATCCCGCTGGACTAATGGTTCGCATTGACAGCAAAAACTGGCTATCAATTGGTTTAAGTAGCACAAAGTCCAAGGTGCCCTGTTGTACATGGCTCACGATGCGGCTGAGATTTGGCTGCAGCAATGTGGCGGTAAGGCCGTTGAGCAATGTGTAAGCTCCCAGCACCACTTGGGCTGCGGGCCAGCTCCAGCCCCCCAGGTTCATCCCCTGGCCATAGAAGAGGCTGAGCAGAAACAAACTGCCGGCCAAATTACCCACCATGGCCACCAGCTCAATTAGCATATTGATTTGATACTCCAGCTGGCTAGCAACTGCTGTGCCCCAGAACCTGCGAAGAATTCGTAGTACCTTAAAAAACTCTCTAGATGTTTCCATCGGCTCGCCGCTCAAGCACCCATGGCCGAGTAACGGCGCACCCCCAGCCGCCAAGAGAGCATCAGTAGGGGCAACAACAGGGCAATCCAGGCAGCCATTGCCGCAAAGCCGGCGCCTATGGCAAGGTCAGCGCCGCTTAACAACTGCGCCGGAAAGCCAATGATCCAGGGAAAGGGCGTGTGGAAGGCAATTTGACGAGCCGCCGGCGGAAAGGTATCCAGGGGTGCCACCAAGCCCGATAAAAATAATAGGGGAATTGACAATAATCGCTCCAGCGCCGATGCTCGCTCCGTCCAAAAACAGAGGCTGGCCACCAAGCTCTGCAATAGAAAATGGATGGCAAAACCCAATCCAACTGCCACTACACCAAGCAATAAATTCCCTGGCCGGGGCAACAGAAAAGCCTGGGGCTTAAAGATAAAGAAAACCGTCACGATCAGCAGTACAAATGGCAGTCGCGTAGCCTGTTCTGCCAGGTGACTGGCCAGATAGCGCCATAGGGGATGCAGCGGTTGCAGCAGGTAGGGAGAGAGGCGTCCATCCAGAGAATCCTGCTCGAATTGCCACACCACCCATACCACCGTGAACTGGCGCACCACAAAGGCGCTGAGAAAGTAGCGGGCCAACTGGGACTGGTTCATCCCGAAGCCAGTGCCATGGCTGGCGGCGCTCCACACCCCGAGCATGATCAAAGGCAGCACGCCGGATAGGGCCCAGAGAATCACTTCGGCGCGGTACTCCAACATGTGGGCGTACTCGCTGCTCCATAGCCTGGTGGCCAGTCGCGGCCAGTAGCGGTTCATGGGCCCGGTTCCTCCAAGGAACCCTGGCGGAAAAGTTTGCCGATCAACTCTTCAATTGGCGGATCACTCACTTCCAGATCCACCACCTGATGCTCGGCCAGCAGGCGGCTGACGCTGGCGGTGAGCTGCGGGCGGGGAATCAGCAGCCGCAGCTCCGGCCCCTCCAGGCTCTCAATTTCGCCAAAGCTGGCAAAGGCCGCCGCCGGTTGCGGGCTGGCCAGCTCCACCCTTACCTGGCGCCAGGGGGCCAGGCGCTCGCTGAGCACCTCCAGGCTGCCGTCATAGAACAGCCGGCCCCCATGGATCAGCAGCACCCGATCACAGAGGGCTGTGATATCGGCCATGTAGTGGCTGGTGAGCAACACGGTGGCCCCGGTACGGCGGTTGTAATCGGCCAGGAAGCCGCGCACCCGCGCCTGGGCATTCACATCCAGCCCCAGGGTGGGTTCATCGAGAAACAACAGCTGGGGGCGATGCAGCAGCGCCGCCATTAATTCCGCCTTCATCCTCTGACCCAGGGATAGCTTGCGCACCGGGATGGTGAGCTCATCGCTGAGTTCCAGCATCTCGGCCAGTTCGCCGATGCGCCGCCGAGCCTCGCAATCATCGATGCCATAGATCGCCGCATTCACCCACAGGGAATCGAGGGGCGGCAGATCCCAGATCAACTGTTGCTTTTGGCCCATCACCAGGGTGATCGATTCGAGAAAGGCCCGCTGGCGGCGACTGGGCACATGGCCCGCCACCCGCAGGCTGCCGGCCGTGGGGTGGATTAAACCGGTGAGCATTTTGAGTGTGGTGGTCTTGCCGGCCCCGTTGGGGCCCAAAAAACCCACCACCTCACCGGCTTCGATTGAAAAACTCACCTGGCGCACCGCCGCCAACTCCCGGCGGCGACGGCGCAGGAAGTGGCGGATGGTGCCGGCAAAACCGGGCTGCTTATCGGCCACCCAGTAGCTCTTGCTCAGGCCGCGAGCAGACACGATCGCCATCCAGGAAGCCTAACCAACGCCCCGTGGCGAAGCCGGGGCGGGCGAGTAGCGGCAGGTGAGCAGCGGCTGATGAGTAGCAGCTGCTGGGTTGCTATTGCTGCTTTGCTGCTTTGCTGCTGGGCTGTTGCTGGGCTGTTGCTGGTGAGTGGTGGCTGACCAGCTGCCGCCCTGTCCCCCAGCCCCAGCAGCGATGACCGAGACTGGAACCATGCATGCCCTCTCCTTGACCACCTGGTGGATCCACATCGCCTCCGTATTGGAGTGGATGCTGGCCATGGTCTATGTGCAGCGATTTGGTGTGGCCCGGGCTGAGCCTGGCTGGCGCTGGCTGGCGCTGGCGATGCTGCCTGCCCTGGTCAGTGCCATGGCCGCCTGCACCTGGCACCTGTTTGACAATCCCGACGAGCTCAAGGGCCTGGTGGTGCTGCAGGCCGGCCTAACGGCGGTCGGCAACTGCACCCTGGCCCTGGCCAGCTTTAATCTGCTGCGACAGCAGCGCTCCCATAATGGCTGAAGCTGGTTTTCTGCAACGCCTAGGGGAGATAAATCCCGCACCATTCTTTGCTCTTTCCCTATTCCCCTATCTTTTATTCCTCTGGTGGGCTAGCAAAATCAAAGCCTTCCCAAAGCTGGCTTTACGGGGCTTTCAGCTCACTTTGTTATTTGTGGCCGTTACGATTGTAGCCTCCCTAGTGGCGATCAACCACTACGGCCGGCAACTGGCTGATGTCGATTTTTTGCATGGTGGCGCTGAGGTATTCCTCACCCTGGCAAATTTGCTGGTGGCGATCGGCTTTGCCAATGCCATCCGCCTAATTAACTCAAAATGAAATAGATTCTTTTTGAATGAATACAGCCAGGTCAAGCAGTCAGATCGAGATAACCAGATCGAGATAGCCAGGCCAATAGAGACAGGTAGAGATAGACGGGCCAATAAAAAACTTTACAGTGCGATTGATTGTTTGGATACTCACAAAAAGCTGCCCACGCCTAAGCCTAACTCAATTTCATCGTTTGATGCTTTTTCGCGACAACTGTAAGATTTGGGATTTTTTTGAGGGCACATTGAAAAAATGACCAGCCCCATTTGGGCTCCTCATGGAGCAACCTTTCACCCCAATGATTCTCGCCTCGCGGAAGCAGTAAGGTTTAGATTTTCTAGATGTACTAGATTTGCCCTCATATTGCTATGGAAAGCATTTCGAATCTCCCTTTGCCTTCTCGGCAATCAGCAAGGCAATTTTATGCGATGCCCTAGTGTGCAGTGCCGCAAGTTTGCAGTATATCTGATCAAAGAATCGTGCGGAGATAGGCGCCTTGTCGAGGCTGGGCAGTGGGTATAAATCTAAATCCTACAAATGCGGATCAGTTCGAAGCCAATTCGAGTTTTATAATGAACAAGAGGTACGCGACACTGGGGTCCAAGCTCAACTAAATGATTAAAGGCCTGCTGCTGCCAATGCTGCACCAACCCAGGGCCCGGCTGGGTGTCACGGTGCCTTCGCTATTGCCGTCGCTATTACTGGCGTTGGTCTGCCTGGGTGGTGCCGGAGTAGCAAGTGCCGGAGTAGCAGGTGCTGGGGAAGCGACTGCTGGGGAAGTTAAGCCTGGTGAGAACGGCCAAGCCCAGCGGGTGCTGCGGGTGGGGGTTCTAGCTGGTGCGGCCCCCTGTAGCTTCAACAACGACGGCGATTGGCAGGGCTTGGCCGTGGAACTGTGGGCCCGGGTGGCCCGCCGCAAACACATTCCCTACCAACTCCAAGCGGCCCCCAACGCCACCGCCCTGCTCAACGATGCCGCGGCAAATCGCATCGATCTGGGGGTGGGTTGCCTGAGCCTCAACCCCGAACGGGTAGCCATGTATCGCTTCAGCCTGCCTTTTCAGGAGGAGGGGTTGGCCGTGCTGATGCGCCGTAGCCGGCTCGAGTTGGGGCGCGCCATGCTGCAGTCCCTGCTGGCCCCCGACCTGCTGAGGCTGCTGGCGGGTTATCTATCTGGAATTGTCCTGGTGGCCGCGCTGATCTGGCAGATCGAGGGCCATGCCAACAGCAATGAAGCCAAGCAGGACGGTAAATGGCGTCATTTCCTGCGCATATTCCAGATCCTGGCGACCGGCCCTGGCACCAACACGATCGTCCGCACCAGTCGCGGCCAAGCTCTGGTGATTTGCAGCTATGGAATTCGCATCGTTTCGGCCTCGCTGCTGGTGAGCTACATCACCCTCAACGTGGTGCGCCAACCCCAGGCCAACGGGATTCCCCGCCAGCGCGGGCTAGCAGCGCTGGCGGGTCTCAGGGTGGCGGTAAGACCCGGCAGCAGCGCCGAGCGCACCCTGCGCACCCTTGGCGCCGCCAGGCCGATCACCCTGGTGCCCATGCGCTCGATAGTGGATGCCGGACCACTTCTAAACAACCGCCATGTGGATGCGGCGGTAGCCGACGACCTGCAAATGCAGTACGTGCAGGCTTTGAGCAGCAATCAGCAACTGGAACTGGTGCTGAGCGCTCAACAGCCCGCCTCCCAGGGATTTGTGTTCACACCGGCCCTGGAGGACAGCCTGGCCAACCGCATCGATCAGGCCATCAGCGAACTGAAGCGGGAGGGGGTGGTGGTGGAGCTGCAACAGCAGCTGCTGGATGCCGCCGAGCGCAGCGAAGCCAGGGGCGTCCCTGGCCAGGCGATGGGAGCTCAGCAAACGCGCAGCGTCAAGCCAACTGCTCCACCACGACCCTGAAGCTCGGCCCTGAAGCTCGGCCCTGGGCCTGGGCAATTGTGTCTAGCAATTGGGCCGCTTAACCAGCCACCCCCAGCTCCTGGGCAGGCCAGGGAATCAACAAGTCTTAAGCAGGCCGCTCCAGGCGACCGTTGGGTTGAGGATGGGGTGTCGGTTTTTGCTCCATGCTCGCTCCCTTCCTGGCCATTGCTCCCGCCACCATCTCCTGGTCACCGAAGGTGGCACTGGTGATGATCGTCGCCAATGTGATCGCTATTGCCATCGGCAAGGCCACCATCAAGCACCCCAATGTGGGCGCCCCTCTGCCCAACTCCGCCTTGTTTGGCGGCCTCAGCCACGCCTCCCTGCTCGCCACCACCAGCCTGGGCCACATCCTGGGAATTGGCGCCATTCAGGGCCTGGCTTCCCGCGGCGTGCTCTGATCAGCTATCACCTGAATTAAGTCAGGCATTGTTTGCTCAGGCCAGCTATCGCTGGCGCCAGGAGGGATTCGCCCGACCCAGCGAATCGCTCCTGGCTCCAGCGTTTTGGCGTTCTTGTTTTAGCGCCAGCCCATTAGGTAGGGCAGCGCTTTGATTCCGTAGCGCTCAAAGCGGTAGTCAAATAGCAGGGCCGAGAGATCTTCCGCCCCGCAATTCTCCAATCCCGTTAGCAGTCGCTGCAGGCGCCCATCCGAGCGCTGATCGCGCAGGGACAGCCAGGTGCGACGGGCCAGCCTGCCGCTCAAGTTCCAGCGCCAGCCGAGGGCTCGCCGTAGCTGAGTTGGATAGCGCCGCAACAACTTTCCTGCCCGCCGCCGTTGGCCAGCCCCCTCCAGGCGCACTGCCTCGATCAGCAACGGCGCCAACACCTCAGCCGCCAACAGGGCGTGGCGAATCCCCTCTCCCCCCAGCAGATTTGCAGTGCTCACCGCGTCCCCCAGGCCCAGCAGGCGGCCTCGACCATGGGGCTCGCCGCGATTGATGGTGCTGCTGATGCGACCGCCATGGCGATCCAGCACCAGGGCGCCACTGAGTTCCGTCCTCTGGATCAGCCGCTGGAGCTCTGCGGCGAGAGCCGGTTGTTTGCAACCTGGATCCAACAGCCTGCACACCCCCAGTTTCAGTTGGCCCGGCGCCATCGGGAAAATCCAGCCGTAACCCTGTTGCACCCAACTCGAACCGAGAAAGAAACTCAGCTGGTCGCTCCAGGGGCGCCATTGGTCATCGTTCACCGCCAACAGGCATTCCACCCCCACGCCGCTAACCAGCGATTGCTGCGGCGGTTTACCCAGCAGGCTGCGACTCTCGCCGCTGGCATCCACTACCCAAGCACTGCGCAGGCAGCGCCGCTGGCCGCCAGGGCCCAACAGGCTGGTTTCCACAGTGCTCGCCCCACTCTTATGGCAACTGGTCTGACAACTGTTCTGGCAACTGTCCTGGCAACTGCGGGCCTGCCAACCGAGCAGCAGGCGCACCCCGGCGGCGATGGCTTCGTCGGCCAACCACTGGCGCAGAGCGCCGAAATCCAGCACCGCCCCCTGGGGCTCCGCGGCCCGCCAACGCCGCTGATGATAGTCAGGACCCACCAGCTGCCAACCACTCCAGCGGGCCGCCACCAGCTGCTGGGGTAGTCGAAACCGCCGCACCGCCGCCAGCGGCAGGGCCGCGCTGCTGAAGGCGGCACTGCGTAGATCGCTCAAGCGATCGATCAGAACCACCTCCAGCCCTGCCCTGGCCAAGGCCGTGGCCAGGGAGGCACCGGATGGTCCGGCACCCACCACCAAAACTTGGCAATCCAGCGGCTGCTGGCAATTGCCTGGAACGGAATCTGAAAGGGCTGGAATGGCGATTGGGGGCTGTGCCTAAACCGCTAAAGCCTGGCGGGAATCAAGGATCGAACCGACCCCAAAGCGCTCCAGGATGCGCTCGGCCATCTGGGGTGGGGTGAGGCCCAGGGCCTCCTTGCTCTGATTAGGGCTGGCATGGTCCACCAGCTGATCGGGAATTCCCAGCCGCAGCACGGGCACCAACACCTCGTGGTCGTTTAGGCACTCCACCACCGCGGCGCCGAATCCTCCAGGCAGGGCTCCCTCCTCCATGGTCACGACGCGACCGATGCGCTGGGCCATCGGACGGATCAGGGCCTCATCCAGGGGCCGCAGGAAGCGGGCGTTGATCACCGCAGCCCGCACCCCCCGCTCCTGCAGGAGACCGGCGGTGGCCAGGGCCGGATACACCATCGAGCCGTAGGCCACGATCAATAGATCATCGCCATCGGTGAGCAGCTCCCCCCGGCCAATTTCCAGGGACTCAAAGCCCTCTTCCGCCAGGGGCACTCCCTCTCCTTCCCCGCGGGGAATGCGGATGGCGCAGGGGCCGCTGTGATGGATGGAGGTGACCAGCATGCGCTGCAATTCCCCTTCATCCTTGGGGGCCATCACCGTGAAATTGGGCACTGCGCGCAGGTAGCTGATGTCGTACTGGCCCTGGTGGGTAGGACCGTCGGCCCCCACGATGCCAGCACGATCCATAACGAAGGTGACGGGCAGATTTTGAATGCCCACATCGTGAATCAACTGGTCATAGGCCCGCTGCAGGAAGGTGCTGTAGATGGCCACCACTGGCTTGAGACCCTCGCAGGCCATGCCAGCCGCCATGGTGACGGCGTGCTGCTCGGCGATGCCGACATCAAAGTATTGGGCGGGCAGGGCCTTCTCCAGCAGATCCAGGCCCGTGCCGGTGGCCATGGCGGCCGTGATGCCCACAACGGATGGATCGTGTTCACAGAGCTTGACCAGGGTCTGGCCGAAGACCTTGGAGTAGCTGGGGGGCTTGGGTTTGCTGGAGGGGTAGGCCTTGCCGGTGGCCAGATCAAAGGCATTCTGGGCGTGGTAGCCCACCTGATCCGCCTCCGCATAGGCGTAGCCCTTGCCCTTGGTGGTGGCTACGTGCACCAACACCGGGCCCTCATGGGCGTGGGCCTGCTGGAACACCTTCACCATGCCGGCGATGTCGTGGCCGTCAACCGGCCCCATGTAGGTGAAGCCCAACTCCTCAAAAACGGCCCCCAACTTGGGCACCGCCAGGCGCTTCATGCTCTCCTTGAGGGTTTTCAGCTCGCTGGGCAGTTCACCGTGCAAGAAGGGCAGATGCTTGATCGCCTCCTCGGCGTTGTCCTGCAGAAATTGAATTGGCTTGCTCAACCGCATCCGGTTGAGGTGGGTGGAGAGGGCCCCCACCGGCGGACTGATAGACATGTCGTTGTCGTTCAGCACCACAAGCAGCCTGGTTTTGGGCAGGTGGCCGGCGTGGTTGATGGCCTCCAGGGCCATGCCCCCGGTGAGGGCCCCGTCGCCGATCACCGCCACACACTTGTATTGCCCCTTGAAGCGGTCCCTGGCCAGGGCCATGCCCAGGGCCGCCGAGATCGAGGTGGAGGCGTGACCGGCGCCGAAGTGATCAAAGCGGCTCTCGCAGCGCTTGAGGTAGCCCGCCACCCCCTGCTTCTGGCGCAGGGTGTCAAAAGTGTTGTATCGGCCTGTGATCAACTTGTGGGGATAGGCCTGGTGGCCCACATCCCAAACCACCTTGTCTCGATCCAAATCGAGGGTTTGGTAGAGGGCCAGGGTCAGTTCCACCACCCCCAGGCCTGGTCCCAGATGACCGCCACTGGTGCTCACCACCTCCAGGTGCCGCTCGCGGATCTGGCGGGCGATCTCCTCCAGTTCAGCGGTGCTCAGCCCGTGCAGCTGATTGGGATGACTCAGCTCGCTGAGATGCATGCATCCACCAAACAGTGGCTATCAATGTAGGAGGCGCACCGGAGCGGCGGAGTGGAGCTGACATCTTTCGCCCACACCCATCTATGCAGGCCAGCCCTGGCCCGCTGCTCCTCGGCCTGCCTCGGCTGCCAGCTGCGCTCTGGCAGTGGGCAAAACTAGATCCATGGCCGAGCTTTCCAGCCCCTCCCCGAACGCCACCCCCCCGGACGCCGCCCACCCGAGCGGCACAGCCGCGAGCGGCGAATCCGCTGTTGAAAAACCGCATTCGATTGGGATCGAGCCAACGCCAGCCGGGCCCGACGAGCAGGGCGAGCCTGGGGCGGGAGGGCCGTCAACCCCGCTGACCACCCCCCCGCTGACCACCACCGACTACCTGCAGCGGATTCTGCGGGCCCGCGTCTATGACGTGGCCATCGTGTCGCCCCTGGATCCCGCCCCCGGCCTTTCGGCCCGACTGGCCAACAGGGTGCTGCTGAAACGAGAAGACCTGCAGCCGGTGTTCAGCTTCAAGCTGCGCGGCGCCTACAACAAAATGGCTGGCCTCAGCGCCGATGAATTGGCGCGGGGCGTGATTGCCGCCAGCGCTGGCAACCACGCCCAGGGAGTGGCCCTCGGCGCCCAGACCCTGGGCTGCCGGGCCGTGATCGTGATGCCTGTCACCACCCCCGAGGTGAAGGTGAAGGCGGTGCTGAATCGCGGCGCCGAGGTGGTGTTGCACGGCGACAACTACGACGCCGCCTGCGGCGAGGCCTGGCGATTGGCCGCCGAACGGGGCCTGAGCTTCATCCACCCCTTCGACGACCCGGACGTGATCGCTGGCCAGGGCACCATCGCCCTGGAGATCCTGCGCCAGTGTTCGCAGCCCCCGGATGTGATCTATGTGGCCGTGGGCGGCGGTGGCCTGATCGCCGGCATCGGGGCCTACGTCAAGGCGCTCTGGCCCCGGGTGCAGATCGTCGGCGTGGAGCCCGTCGATGCCGACGCCATGACCCGCTCGCTGGCGCTGGGCAGGCGGGTGCGACTGGACCAGGTGGGCCTGTTTGCCGATGGCGTGGCCGTGCGCCAGGTGGGCGAGCACAGCTTCGCGATCGCCCAGCAGGTGGTGGATCGCATGGTCACCGTCACCACCGATGAAATCTGTGCCGCCATCAAGGATGTTTTTGAAGACACCCGTTCCATCCTCGAACCCGCCGGGGCCCTGGCGGTGGCCGGCATGAAGGCCGACGTGGCCGCCCGGGGCCTGCGTCAACTGCAACTGGTGGCGGTCACCTGTGGCGCCAACATGAACTTCGATCGGTTGCGCTTCGTGGCGGAGCGAGCCGAGTTGGGGGAAGAAAGGGAGGCGATGCTGGTGGTGGAAATCCCAGAGCGGCCCGGCAGCCTGAGGCGGTTCTGCCAGGTGCTGGGAAGCCGCAGTCTCACTGAGTTCAGCTATCGCATGGCCGATTCACGCCAGGCTCACATATTCATTGGCGTGCAAATTCGCGGCGCCGCTGACACCGCTGCGCTGATGGGCGAACTGCAGACAGCGGGCTTTCCCTGCCTGGATCTGAGCCACAACGAACTGGCCAAACTGCATTTGCGCCACATGGTGGGCGGCCGGCTCACGGGCCAGGCCAACGGTGAATTCCTGGACGGGGCAGCAGCGGAACGGGGCAGGGAACTGCTCTACCGCTTTGAGTTTCCCGAGAAGCCTGGGGCGCTGATGGCCTTTGTCAACGCCTTGCAGGAAGATTGGAATATCAGTATTTTTCATTATCGCAATCACGGCGCCGACGTGGGTCGCATTGTGGTGGGGGTGCAGGTGCCCGACGGCGGCCGCCAGCAGTGGCAGTTATTTCTTGACGGTCTCGGCTATAGATATCTAGACGAAAGTAACAACCCTGCTTATAGCCTTTTTCTTGGTCCCGGCATCCCTGGCCTGGCCGCCGCTAGCGATCAAGACCTGGCTGGGCCGGTGAACAAGTGAGCCCCACCCCCGATTCCCCCCCCTCCAGCACCGCGGTGCCCCGCTCCAGCGCAACGGCAGCGAAGTCCCAGGCAGCCAGTTCCCGGGCAGCTAGATCCCAGCCAGCCAGTTCCCGGGCGGCCGACTTGCGGGCAGCCGACTTGATTGCGGCCGTGCCGCTCTCCTTGCCGGCTCGGATCGAGGCGATCCTCTACCTGAAGGGCAAGCCCCTCTCCTTGGCCGAGCTCGCCGAGATCGCTGGGGTGAATCGCGACGAGGCGGAGCTGGGTTTGCTCACCTTGATGGCCGACTACGCCCACCGCGACACGGCCCTGGAGATCCGCCAGGAGGGGCGCAGCTATGGGCTGCAGCTGCGGGAGAGCCTCGGGGATTTGGTACAAAATCTGCTGCCGCTGGATCTCTCCACCGCCACCCTGCGCACCCTGGCCACGATCGCCCTGAAAAAGCGCCTCCTGCAGTCGGAGTTGGTGGAGCTGCGCGGCTCTGGCGCCTATGACCACATCAAGGAGTTGTTGGCCCAGAACTTCATCGAGCGCAAGCGCCAGAGCGAAGGTCGCTCCTACTGGCTCAGCCTCACCGACAAGTTCCACCGCACCTTCGCCCTCGATCCCCAGGAACGGCAGTTGCAACGGGCTGACCCCAGGCGCCAGGGGCCAGCAGCGGCCGGCCCAGCCGCCGCAGGCCAAAGCCCAGCCGCCGCAGGCCAAAGCCCAGCCAGGGAGGAGCCAAGCCCAGCAGCCCCTGGCCCAGCCGTAGCCAAGGAAGAGGCTGCATAGAGTTGGCTCCATCGCCGCCCGCGCATTGCTGCGCCGTCATCCATGGAAGGCCTCGGTTTCCTGTTTCAAGTCTTGGGTCAAACCATCAGCATCTACACCCTGGTGCTGCTGGTGCGGGTGCTGTTGAGCTGGTTCCCCAACCTCGACTGGAGCAACCCGATCCTGACCACGGTGAGTTCGATCACCGATCCCTACCTGAATGCTTTCCGCGGCCTGATCCCGCCCCTTGGGGGCCTGGATCTCTCTGCCATCCTGGCGTTTCTGAGCTTGCAGCTGCTGCAGACCCTGCTGGAAGTGGCCGGTGGCTACGTGGGCTAGTGGTTACCTGGGGCTAGTGGTTACCCGGGGCTAGTGGTTATTTGGGCTAGTTATTACCTGGGCTAACGGGTCTGAATACCCCGCTTGCCACAGCCAGGGAATTCAACCGGCCAGCTCCTGCTCCAGCGGCAACAGATCATCGCCAACCCCGGCCCGGCTGCGCACAGGGGCGCTGAAACCGCGGGCCTTCACCTGGCGAAAACTGAGCGGTCCAGGGGTGCCGGCCGGCACCGATACCCTCAGGGCAAAATCTGAGCTGCCCGGGGGTACATCGCCGATGGAGCCGACCCGGCTGCGGTTCTGCAAAACCGGTTCGCCGCTGGCATCGAGGATCAGGGCAAACACATCGGTATCGACCACGGTCTTGCGGCCGGGGTTGTTCACCTGGCCGCGCAGGGCGTAGCAACTGGCCTCCGCAGGCCTGCGCAGCTCCGGCTGGCTAGCCACATCTGCCTGGGGGCAGGGTTCCAAGCTCACCCCATCAACGCTCAGCTGGGCGGCCCAGGTGGCCTGGGGAGCCGCCAGCAACGCTGCGGCCGATACGACAGCCGACCAGATCAGGCCCCAGAAGATACGTTTCACCGGTGATCGCCATCGCCAGAAATCACGTTACGGGCGGCGCGGCTGGCCAGCTTGTCCAAATTGGCGGTGGCGATGGCATCCAGGTCGAGCCCCAACTCGCTGGCCAGCTGGGCCACGTACCAGAGCACGTCGCCGAGTTCCAGCTTCAGTGCCTCGATCACCTCGGCATCAAAGCTGCCGCCCCGGTCGCGGATCACCTTCTTCACCTTGTCGGCCACCTCGCCCGCCTCGCCGCAGAGACCGAGGGTGGGATAGATCGGATTGCTGCCCACGGCGGGGTAGCGGGCGGTGTGCCGCGCCCTCTGCTGATAGTTCAGAAAGTCCAACAGGAGCAGCGCCAAAGAGGGGCGATGGTAGTTTCCGAGCTACCGATGGCATCCCCATGCCCAAGCCCGATCTCATGCGTCGCACCAAGATCGTGGCCACCATCGGCCCTGCCACCGAATCCCCTGAGCGGCTGCGCCAGCTGATCGAGGCTGGTGCCACCACCTTCCGGCTGAATTTTTCCCACGGCGACCACAGCGAGCATGCCGCCCGCATCGCCACGATTCGCCAGGTGGCCGCCTCCATGGGCGTGCACGTGGGCATCCTGCAGGACCTGCAGGGCCCCAAGATTCGTCTCGGCCGTTTTGCCGCTGGCCCGATCACCCTCGCCAAGGGGGATGCCTTCACCCTCACCTCCCGCCAGGTGGCCTGCACTGGGGATATCGCCACCGTCACCTACGACAAGCTCACCGACGAGGTGCTGACCGGCAGTCGCATCCTGCTGGATGACGGCCGGGTGGAGATGTGCGTCCAGCAGGTGGATCAAGCCGGGCAGAACCTCCACTGCAGCGTCACTGTGGGCGGGGTGCTCTCCAACAACAAGGGGGTGAACTTCCCCGACGTGCAGCTATCGATCCGGGCCCTCACCGACAAGGACCGCACCGATCTGGCCTTCGGGCTGGAACAGGGGGTGGACTGGGTGGCGCTCAGCTTTGTGCGCAACCCCTCCGACATGGTGGAGATCAAGGAATTGATCGCTGGCCATGGCCATGCCACCCCTGTGGTGGCCAAAATCGAAAAATTTGAAGCCATCGATCAAATCGATGACATCCTGCATCTCTGTGATGGGGTGATGGTGGCCCGCGGCGACCTGGGGGTGGAGATGCCCGCCGAGGAGGTGCCGCTGCTGCAAAAGGAACTGATCCGCAAGTGCAACAGCCTGGGGATCCCGGTGATCACCGCCACCCAGATGCTCGACTCGATGGTCAGCTGCCCGCGGCCAACCCGCGCCGAGGTCAGTGACGTGGCCAATGCGATTCTCGATGGCACCGACGCGGTGATGCTCTCCAACGAGAGCGCCGTGGGCGACTTCCCCGTGGAAGCCGTTGCCACCATGGCCACGGTGGCTCGTCGGATTGAACGCGATTATCCGCGCCGAATCCTGGATAGCCACATGGCCACCACCATCCCCAATGCCATCTGTCAAGCCGTGAGCACGGTGGCGCGACAGCTGAACGCGGCAGCCATTTTGCCCCTCACCGACAGCGGTGCCACGGCCCGCAACGTGAGCAAATTTCGTCCCAGCACGCCTATTTTGGCGATAACCAGCAACGACAAGGTGGCCCGCCAGCTGGAGTTGGTCTGGGGGGTGCATCCCCTACTGGTGGAAGAGATGAACACTTCATCCAGCACCTTTGCCGAAGCGATGCGGATAGCCCGCCAACAGGGCCTGTTGGTAGATGGGGATCTGGTGGTCCAGACCGCCGGCACCCTCGCCGGGGTCAGCGGTTCCACAGATGTGCTCAAGGTGGCTCTAGTCGGCAGCGAGGCCTAGTCGGCAGCGAGGCCTAGTCGGCAGCGAGGTCTAGTCGGCAGCCAGGTCTAGTCGGCAGCCAGGCCTGGCCAACTGCCAGCCTGGGGGCAATGCCAGAGCAGCCCCAGCCAATGGTCCTCAACTTGCCCCGGCGGGAAGCCAGATTGACTGCGCGGATGGCCAGCGCTCCCCCGGGGGAAGCCAGGGTGTCCCCCCAACAGCTTGGCTTGCCCCCGCAGCAGCCCGGCTTGCCCCTGGGACAGCCCGGGCTGCCCCTGATGGAAACGGCTGCCATGGCACTCTCCACCTTGAGGGGTAACCGGCTGCGCAGCCTGCTCACCATGCTGGGCATCATCATCGGCAACGCCTCGGTGATCACCCTGGTGGGGGTGGGCAGAGGCGCTCAGAATCTGGCCGAAGGTCAGCTCAGCAGCCTGGGCCCCAACGTGCTGTTTGTGGTGCCCGGCAACAACGACACGCGCCGCCAGGGGGTCGACTTCCCAAAAACCCTGGTGCTTGAAGATGCCAAGGCGATCGCCAGCCAGGTGCCCAGCGTCAAGAGGGTGGCTCCCCAGATCACCCTCAGCGAGGTGGTACAGGCCGGCAGCACCAGCGTTTCCGTAACTGTGTCTGGTGTGACGCCGGAATTCCTCACCGTGCGCCAGTTCGATCTGGGCCGGGGGCGCTTCTTCAGCCAAGCCGATCTCGATTCGGCCCGCAATCTCGTCGTGATTGGCCCCGATCTGGCCACCAAAGTCTTTCCCGGTCGATCGGCCCTGGGCCGGACACTGCGCATTCGCAACCTGCCCTTTGAGGTGATCGGAGTACTGCGGCCCAAGGGGGCTGTATTTGGTCAAAACCAGGATGAGGCCGCCTATGTCCCCCTCACCGCCATGGTGAGCCAACTGAGCGGCCGCAATCCCAACTACGGGATCAGCTTGAACTTCATCAGCGTGGAGGCCCGCGATGGGGACAGCACCAATGCGGCCGCCTTCCAGATCACCAACTTGCTGCGTCAACGCCATCGCATTTTGCGAGAGGACGATTTTGCGGTGCGCTCCCAGAAGGACGCGCTGACGATCGTGAGCTCGATCACCGGAGGCCTCACCTTGATGTTGGCCGCGATCGGCGCCATTTCCCTGCTGGTGGGCGGCATCGGCATCATGAACATCATGCTCGTCTCGGTGAGCGAACGCACCTCTGAAATTGGCCTGCGCAAGGCCCTTGGCGCCCGCAGCAGCGATGTACTGCTGCAGTTTCTGGTGGAGTCTCTGGTGCTCTCCAGCCTGGGCGGAGCCATCGGTACGGCGATCGGCATGGGGGCCGTGAGCCTGGTGGCGGTATTGACCCCTCTGCCGGCCAGTATCTCGGCGGGTGCCGTGCTGTTTACCGTGGTTATGTCTGGCTCGATCGGCCTGTTCTTCGGCGTGGTGCCGGCAAAGCGGGCCGCGAACCTCGATCCAATCGTGGCCCTGCGCAGCGTTTAACCGGCCCCTGGGGCGCACAAATCGGAAGAAAGCGTAGAAGTTGCCAGAATCGTCTCAATGGTCACCAAGCTCCTGCCCCCGCTGGTGGCTTGATGGGAACCAGCGTGGTATGGGGAATTGATGAATTTGGCCTGCGGCTACCGCAACGGCTCCAATCAGATGGTGATCATCCGCTGCGCGGGGGCGGATGGCTTCTACCTCGAGCGGGTGGTGTTCCCCTTCGAGCTGCTCACGTTTGAATGCCCTCCCCAGAGTGAATTGGAGATTTGGACCCATGGGCTGGGGGGTGCCCAGCTGCTGGAGCGGCTCAAGAGCCAGGAGCTGCTGATAGAGGCCTCCCAAGGCCCCAACCCATTGGAAATTGCCTCTTCCCAGGCTGGCGCCATACTGGAACTGGCCGATGGCGAACCAACGATGCCCTGGGCTGCCGCTGGTTGATCAGCCGCTCAATCTGCAAGGTGGTTCCGGGGCTGGAGTCCCCTGCAGCAGCCTGAAGCACCGTTACATTGGTTAAGAATTCCCACGAGCAGGCTTGCAGCCCATGAACCAGCGTTGGCGTCTCATCGCTCTCTGGCTGTTGCCCCTGGCGGTAGCAGGGTTCCTTGGCTGGCAGTTACTTAACAGTGGCGTGGTAGCCCGTCGCCCCCCTGGCGACGCAATCATGGCTCCGCGCAATGCCGCCGTGGCCAAAATGAGTTACGGCCGCTTCCTCGACTACATAGAAGCCGGCCGGGTCACGGCCGTCGACATCTTCGACGGCGGCCGCAGCGCCGTCATTGAGGCGGTGGATCCTGAACTGGACAACCGGGTGCAGCGGCTGCGGGTGGATCTACCAGGGGTGGCCCCCGAGCTGGTGAACAAGCTCAAGGATCAGGGGATCAGCTTTGACATCCATCCCCCCAAGCCCACGCCTCCGCTGTTTGGGATTCTGGGTAATTTGCTGTTCCCCCTGTTACTTATCGGCTCGCTGATCTTTTTGGCCCGTCGCTCCAGTGGCATGCCCGGTGGTCCTGGCCAGGCGATGCAATTCGGCAAGACCAAGGCCCGTTTTGCGATGGAGGCTCAAACCGGCGTCATGTTTGACGACGTGGCGGGAGTGGAAGAAGCCAAGCAAGATCTCCAGGAAGTTGTCACCTTTTTGAAAACGCCTGAAAGGTTCACCTCCGTTGGCGCCAAAATTCCCAAGGGTGTGCTGCTGGTGGGCCCCCCGGGCACCGGCAAAACCCTGTTGGCCAAGGCGATAGCTGGAGAGGCGGGCGTGCCCTTCTTCTCCCTATCGGGTTCGGAGTTCGTTGAAATGTTCGTTGGCGTTGGCGCCAGCAGGGTGCGGGATCTGTTCAAGCGCGCCAAGGAAAACAGCCCCTGTCTGATCTTCATCGATGAGATCGATGCGGTGGGCCGCCAAAGGGGCGCTGGCATCGGCGGCGGCAACGACGAGCGGGAGCAGACCCTCAACCAGCTGCTCACCGAGATGGATGGTTTTGAGGGCAACAGTGGCGTGATCATCATTGCCGCCACCAACCGGGCCGATGTGCTCGATTCAGCCCTGATGCGCCCGGGTCGCTTCGATCGCCAGGTGATGGTCGATGTGCCAGACATCAAGGGTCGCCTGGCCGTCCTCAAGGTTCATTCCCGCAACAAAAAGCTTGCCGACGATGTGAGCTTGGAGTCCATCGCTCGCCGCACCCCTGGCTTTTCCGGCGCCGATCTAGCCAACCTGCTCAACGAGGCGGCAATCCTTACGGCTCGCCGTCGCAAGGAGGCCACCTCCTTGAGCGAAATCGACGATGCGGTCGATCGGGTAATTGCAGGCATGGAGGGCAAACCGCTCACGGACGGTCGCAGCAAGCGCCTGATCGCCTATCACGAAGTGGGCCATGCCCTGGTGGGCACCCTGGTTAAAGCCCATGACCCGGTCCAAAAGGTCACCTTGATTCCCCGTGGCCAGGCCCAGGGTCTCACCTGGTTCTCCCCGGATGAGGATCAAATGCTGGTGAGCCGAGCCCAGCTCAGGGCTCGAATCATGGGAGCCCTAGGTGGACGCGCCGCTGAAGATGTGGTTTTTGGCTATTCCGAAGTAACCACAGGTGCCGGTGGTGACATCCAGCAGGTGGCCTCGATCGCACGCCAGATGGTAACTCGCTTCGGCATGAGTCAACTCGGTCAGCTGTCCCTTGATGCTGGCAGCCAGGAAGTTTTCCTCGGTCGTGACCTGATGACCCGCAGCGATGGATCCGATGCCACCGCCGCCCGGGTTGATGAGGCGGTTCGCCACATTGTTCTGAGTTGCTACGCCGCCACGGTGGAGCTGGTGCGTCAGCACCGCTCCTGCATGGACAGGGTCGTAGAACTGCTGATTGAAAAGGAAAGCCTCGATGGCGACGAGCTGCGGGCCATAGTTGCCGAGTTTGCCACTATTCCCGAGAAGGAGCGCTTTTCCCCCTTCCTTGGAGATGACAACAAAGCCAGCGAAAAACTCCTTATACCATCCGATGCGATAAACTAGTTATATGTCGTGAAGCACTGGCAAAAATCCTGGACGTAGTTAGTGAAATGCCGAGGCCCGCAGGGATATCTGCCATTAGGGCGGCGGATATCCCTGATATCCACAACCATCGCGGCATTTCTGGCTCTACAGAAACTAAACAAGCTTGGTAGAGCCTCAAATATTTTCTATCATCTCTTGGGGTTCGTCAAAACTATTCTGTTAACAAGCAAGACTATGTTTTAAATTAATCCCATGGGTTGGCCGATGATAGTCGGCCAACCCTTTTCAATCTAACTCACTGCATATAAATTAACTCGCTCCATGGCAACTTAATCAGCCAGCTATTCCATGCATCCTATTCAGGTTATCTGCTCCGCGCCCCCGATTCAGGCTCTCTACTACTTGCACCAGATTCAGGCTGTTTTATAGAACAAACTCCACAACATCTACTTTGTGCTGACAAGGCGAGAGCAAAAATTTGGCTCAACCTTTACTCCAAGATTGACCAAAATCACCATCGCAACTTTTTGCGTAATCAATAGATGGTTTAATCCTTCTGCCCAGCCAACTAAGCTCAACTTACATTAACTCAACTCACACTGACTTGACTCACACTGGCTTGACTCACACTGGCTTCGCTCACACAGCCCTAATCGGACGCTTCTCGATCACCTTGTCGATCAGGCCGTAGGTCACGGCTTCGGCGGGAGACATGAAGAAGTCGCGATCGGTGTCCTCCTCCACTCGGGACAGGGGCTGGCCGGTGCGATCGGAGAGCTCTTGGTTGAGCTTCTTTTTGAGGTAGAGAATTTCGTCAGCTTGGATGCGGATGTCACTGGCCTGGCCACGGGCACCACCAAGGGGCTGGTGAATCATGATCCGCGAATGGGTGAGGCTGCTGCGCTTGCCCTTGGCTCCGGCGGTAAGCAAAAACGCTCCCATCGATGCGGCTAGACCCAAGCAAACCGTTTGCACATCTGGCTTGATATGCTGCATCGTGTCGAAGATACCCAGGCCATCATAAACCGAACCGCCGGGGGAATTGATATACAAAAATATATCTTTGTCGGCGTCTTCGGCCTCTAAAAATAGCAATTGGGCCACCACCCGGTTGGCCGACTCGGCCGTTACGGTCTCTCCGAGGAAGATGATTCGCTCGCGCAACAGGCGCGAGTAAATGTCGAAAGCCCGTTCGCCCCGGCCCGACTCTTCGATAACGATCGGGATCATCGACACAGGGGCCAGCGCGGTTCAGCCACGATCCTACCGAGGCCGAGTCGCTAGGGTCGCTGGATCACTTTGTGTGTCTCGCGTGAGCGACGCCCTCACGGTTGCCGACAGCAAGCGCGCCTTCCATGGCGCCTTCCCCTTTCTGGTGGCCCCCCTCTACCGGCGCATGGTGGACGAGCTGCTGGTGGAACTGCATCTTTTGAGCCGCCTACAGGGATTTCAGAGCGATCCTCTGTTTGCCTGCGGCTTGATCCAGGTATTCGACAGCTTTACTCGCGGCTATCGGCCCGACCATCACCCGGAGCTGCTGCTCTCTGCTCTCTGCAGCGCCTCTGGCCTTGAGGCCGCGGCCCTGCGGCGCCAAAGGGATGAAGCCGTAGCCGCCATTGGCCACCACAGCGTCGAAGAGGTGAAGCAGTGGGTGGAGCGCCAGGGGGAAGGGGCTCCTGAACCGCTGGCGCTAGCCCTGGCCAG
Source organism: Prochlorococcaceae cyanobacterium (assembly GCA_044356375.1). Classification (GTDB taxonomy): domain Bacteria; phylum Cyanobacteriota; class Cyanobacteriia; order PCC-6307; family Cyanobiaceae; genus UBA5018. The sequence continues at coordinate 32,971 of JBIKWK010000023.1, forward strand.
CATCCGCAGACCCGACTTCCACTACTCCCGCCTGATGGCGGTGGGACTGCTCAGCCTGATGGAGCAGGCCCAGGGGGCCGATGGTATGGATCCGCTCAGCCTGCGGGGCTACGCCCACGATCTGGGCAGTGCCATGGGCTTGCTGCGGGATCGGGTGGACAGGGATCTGAGCCTCTACGTCACCAACCTGGAAAAGATGGCCCAGGCGGTGGAGTTGATGGAAGAGACCGTGGCGGCGGAGCGGCGCAAGCGCGAGCGGCAACAACAACCGCCCAAAGCCGAGCAGCCCGACGCTACGGCTAGCGATTCTGAGAGCGGTTCGGGGGGCGATTCTGGGGGGAGCGACCAGCTGCCATCGCCTCCAGCTGAAGGCGTCCAGTCAGCTGGCTGAGCGGTTGCCCCTTGGTCGCTGTAGCCCCCAGCTCCAGGCTGGTGGCCCTGCGCACCAACAGGGGCAGACCCTCTGGAATCAGCGACAACCTGTCCAATTCGGAAGGTCTTAGCCGCAGCTGAAACTCACCTGGAACGACCCTGGCGGCTGGGGGGGCGACCGGTGCTGGTCCGAGGAACAGCAGCAACTGGGGATTACCTCCAGGGCTCGCCAACCAGCGCCAGCCCCCCACCAACTGGCCGTCTTCCCTGGCAAAGCTTGCCGTGGGCAGACTGCGGCTGGAGCCCTTGGCGCCAGCGGCAGCTGCGGGCTCCAACCTGGCCGGAGTCTCCTCGAGGCCTCGATCCAGCAGCCCCTGGCGCAGGTGGTCCAGCAGTTTGGCCCAGTTCTGGCGCTCGCTGCCCACCGCCAATCGCAGCTCTAAACCCGCCTGGAATGGTCCGCTGGCGATCCGCCGCAGGCGCAACTGGAAGGGCAGGGAGCTCAAGAGCCCCAGCTCGCTGTCGCCGAGGCCGTAGCGGGCCGCCAAGGGTTCGCGGATCAATTGACGGCTGAGCAGCCCCTGGAGCCAGGGCTTCAAGCTGGGACCAGCCAGCTCCAGGGCGGTGCCTGGCGGCAAGGGATCCGGCCGAGACAACCGCTGCCCTGCCCTGGGGGGATCCGCCAGCGGACTGGTCAATGCCGTGGCCTCTCCCTCCAGCTCCAGGGATCTGGTGGCGGTGGCGAGGCTGAGACAGCCCTGGCGCAGGTGTTGCAAGAGCGGGGCCAAAGGGCCAGTGATCGCCGCCAGCCCCAACGGACTCCAGTAGACCGCCTGGCCCTGCTGGAGCCGCTCCAGGCAGCGGCGCTCCAGACCCTGGCGCCGGCGGGGGCTGAACCGCAGTTGATCCGACAGCTGGCGCAGGGAGAGTGGATCGGGCGCCACCACCAGCAGATCATCGACCCGGAGGGCGTTGGCCGGCAGCGGGCTGGCGGCATTGGCTGGGCCGGGGCGATCTGCCATGGCCAAGAAGGCACCACCATCTCCGTCACGGCCCCAGAACTGCCACCAGAGCCCCTGTTGACGGCGCCAATACTCGCTGGCCCGCCGGGGCCCCAGCCGTTGTTGCCACAGGGCCGGCACCGGCCGCAGCGGATTGGCAGCAAAACTCTGGATCAGGGCCGTCTCGGGCAGTAAACGATCGAGACCCTCGGCCTTTGGCCTCGGTAGCCGCCAGAGCACCAGGGCGGGCCCCAGCAGCAGCAGGGCAGTGACCAGGGCCGTAGCCCGCAACTGCAGACGCGGCATGTTCACTGCATTAGCTGCATTAGCTGCATTAAAAAATCTCCCCAGGTCGCCCCGGGGCAAGACCGTGGGGCAAGACTGAATGATGGGGGCAGGGGAGCCCAGGAGCTAGGACCACGCCCAAGACTGGCAGCCCAAGACTGGCAAAACTCGGATTCAGACCCTTCCCTTCCCAGGCAAAACCGATACCAGAGCGGGCAAGGCCGATGCCAAAGCGGGCAAGGCCTTGGGCCCGGCCAACAAAAATTTCCCAACAACAAAAAATCTTGCCCGCCAAACCCACATGGCAATGCGGGTCGGGGAAGCTGGATTCATCGACGCCGGGGGGAGTTGGCCGCCTGCCGCCGGCGCCGATCGCGCCAGTCCACGGCGGAGAGATAGATCACCCCCGCACTCACGAACATCAAGAGAGCTATGGCCACCCAGGAGAGCAGCTGGGTGCTGGTAGGGCCGCTTGCGACGATCGACTCAACCACGATGAAGGTGCCGCACGGGGGGGAGCAGGACTCAGAATTTGATGCTGCCGTCGCCGTGGCGGCCCCAGACCACCATGGCAATCGAGAAGCTGAACAGGGCAGCGAGGGAAGCCCAGCCCACGGTGATCAGCATGGCGCGACGATTTCGAGGTGGCACGACTTTACCTAGGCTCATCCACCAGTGAGATCGTTTCGCCTTGAGCTACGCCTCGCCCACCGCCGTGCAGGAGTCTCGGACGCTGCGTCAGCCCTACCCGAACTTCAAGGTGGTGGTGCTCGACGACGATGTGAACACCTTTCAACACGTGGTGGATTCCCTGGTGAAGCACATCCCGGGCATGCAACCAGATCGCGCCTGGGAACTGGCCCACCGCATTGACGGTGAGGGCTCGGCCGTGGTCTGGTGCGGCCCCCAAGAGCAGGCCGAGCTCTACCACCAGCAGCTGCGGGTGGAGGGACTGACCATGGCTCCCCTGGAACGCGCCTAGGAGACCCCATGGGCCGGGTGGTGATCACCCACAGCACCTACCTGGAAGGGCTGATCCCCCTGCTGCGGCAACTGGCCCAGCAGAAGGGCATCGACACGGTGACCCCGGCTGTGATCTGCCGCGTCAAGGGGCGAGCGGCCAAATTGAGGCTGCGAGTTTCCGCACCAATCATGGGGGGGTACAAGCTGGTGGCCCGCCGCGGCAACAGTGCCCAGGAGGTGTTTGTGACCACCCAGTGGAGCCGCGATCAGCTGCAGCTGCAGCTGGATCAATTGGCCGACCTCCCCTGATCCCGGCGCCTTCGCAGCTGCTGACAGGTTCTGACCATCGAGTTCTGAATATCGAGCTCTGACTACTGAGGTGGTCAGAATGGGAAATTATTGCTCGACGGGCCTTGCCAATCTCCACCTCCCAACTCGATGCAGCGCTGCAGTGGCGCTACGCGGTGAAGGTATTTGATCCCGGCCGCAGCATCGACCCCAGCACCAAATAGATTTCGCGACATTACTTTTCTCTTCGTAGCTGCTTTTCTTCTTCGTTGAAGGGGGTGGACCGCCGTGCCGTCTTGCCCCAGTGTTCGACCTGGTGGTACCAGAAGGGGGTCAAGGGCGGGGCTTCGTTTCCAGCTACGAGGCCGGCCTACGTCACTTCCGCTGCAGACCCCCATGTCGAAAAGGGAGTCAGATCAGAAAACTGTAAAAGGCAGTCACCAACACGGCAGTCCTCGCCCAGCTTAGGGCGCATCAGGCGGAAGGGGCCAAATCGAGCGCACCTCCGCCACTTTTTGCTGGGCTTCGCTGGCACGGGCCTGGCTCTCGGTGGCCTGCAGCAGCAGCGTCACGTGGCCGAGCTTGCGCCCCAGCCGGGAGCCCTGCTTGCCATACCAGTGCAGCGTCGCCCCGGGCAGGGCCTCCAGGGCCCGGCGCTGGTCGAGGTACTCGGCAGTGGAAATCTCGTAGCCCAGCAAATTCACCATCACCGCCCCCGGCACTTGCAGGGACGTACTGGCCAGGGGCATGCCGGCCACGATGCGGGCCTGCTGGCTGAACTGGCTGGTGGCGGTCGCCTCGATCGTGACGTGGGCGGAGTTGTGGGTGCGGGGGGCGATCTCGTTCACCTGCAGGCCAGCGGGCCCATAGAAAAATTCGATCGAGAGCACCCCCACGTAGTCGAGGGCGGTGACCAGCGAGCAGGCGATATTGCGGGCAAAGGCTTGCACCGCATGGGGTAAGGCGGCGGGAGTGAGCACCCAGTCGCATACCTGGCGGTGCTGGTGGGTCTGGGCCAGGGGCCACACCTCCACCCTGCCCTCCCTGTCGCGGGCGACGGTGATGGCGAGCTCCAGATCAAAGGCAACCAATTCTTCGAGGATCCAATCGGCGCTGTTCACCCGCCGTTGCAACCAGGCCAGGTCGGCGGGGCTGCGCAGCAGGGCGGTGCCCTTGCCGTCGTAGCCACCGGTGGCCACCTTGGCCATCAGGGGCAGGGCCATGCCCCGGGGGAGTTCCTCGCCCGGCTCAGGCATCTCGCTCCAGCTCAGGGTGGGCAGCTGCAACCGATCGAGCAGCAGGCGCTGGCTGCGCTTGCACACCAGGGGCTCCAAGGCCTGGAGAGAGGGCAGAAAGCGCACTCCGGCCTCGGCCAACGGGGCCAGCGCCGCCAGATCCAACCACTCGTTTTCGAAGGTGATGGCGCCGCAGCGGCGGGCCAGTTCAGCGGTGGCGGAAACATCGCCCAGGGGCGCCTGGATAACACTGCTGGCCAGACGGGTGGCTGGATCTGAGCCGCCAGGGGTTTGAGAGTGCAGCTGGATCCCCAGCTGCCGGGCCGCATCGGCCAGCATCCAGGCCAGCTGACCGCCCCCGATCACCCCGATGGAGAGCTCGCCCTGGCTGGGAGCGTTTGGCATGGGCTGGACGGCCGGCAGCTCCAGGTTGACCTGGCCGGCAGTGGCCGTAGAAGCAGTCGTCGGGTTGCTTGTCGTCACCAGGAGCGGCCAAAACCAACCGGGTCCGGCCTGGGATGGCGGCCCTTGCCCACCAATCTTGCATCCGCTGGCCGCAGCCGTGCATACAGCTTCAGGTGTGTCGCTTCAGCGCCAGCCCCCATCGCCCGCCACCGCCAGGCGGATCAGGCTTAGCCCCAGCACGAACACGAACAGGGCCAAGCCCACCGTGCAGGCGTAGCTGATCTCCAGTTCGGCGAAGGCCTGGTCATATACGTAGTAGACGAGGGTGCGGGTGGCATCGGCTGGACCGCCCTGGGTCATCAGGTACACCTCTTCAAACACCTTGGTGGCGGCAATCGCCGCAATCACGGCCACCAGGGTGAGGTAGGGGCGCAATAGCGGCAGGGTGATGTCTAGATGTTGGCGCCAGCCCTCGCTGCCGTCGAGTTCGGCGGCTTCATATAGCTCTCCGGGGATGCCCTGGAGCCCCGCTAAAAAAATCACCATGTAGTAGCCAAGCCCCTTCCAAATGGTGAGCAACATCACCGAGGGCAGGGCCAGCAAAGGGGTGGTGAGAAAGCCGATCGGCGAAAAGCGATCCCCCAGCAGCAGCCCCAGCCAGCCATTGAGCAGTCCGTTTTCCGCGTACAGCCAGCGAAAGGCGATGGCGGCTACCACGATCGACACCAACACCGGCGTATAGAAAGCACCGCGAAACCAGTGGCTACCGGGGAGCCGCCGATTCACCAGCACCGCCAGCAGCAGGGAGCCGCCAACGATCGGTGGCACCACCCCGATCAAATAGAGAAAAGTGGTGCCCATCACCCGAAAGAACATCGGGTCGGCCAGCAGACGGCGGATGTTGGCCAGCCCCACAAAGCGCAGGGGCTCGGTCACATCCAGGCCGGCCTGGGTGAAGCTCATCACCAGGGCCATGGCGGCGGGAATCAGCACCGACAGCCCGATCAGCACCAGGGCGGGAGCCAAAAAGGCCCAGGAGCTGCGGGAGGGAAGCAGGCTGCGGCCGGCCATGGGGACTCGCGACTGGCACCATTGTGGGAGATGCCAGAGGTGACTCCCCCGGCGTGAATAGCCAAAGCAACAGCCCAAACCCCAGCTCCAGCTCCAACTCCAGCTCCACGGCCCTGCCCCGCAGTGCCGATCCCGAGCAGGTGCTGCGCCAGGTATTTGGCTATGGCGCCTTCCGCGGTCCCCAGGCCGAGGTGGTTCAGCACGTGATGGGCGGCGGCTCAGGCCTGGTGCTGATGCCCACCGGCGGCGGTAAATCGCTCTGCTATCAAGTGCCGGCCCTGTGTCGGCCGGGGTTGGGGGTGGTGATCTCACCGTTGATCGCCCTGATGGATGACCAGGTGGCGGCCCTGCGCCAAGCGGGGGTAGCCGCGGCGGCACTGCACTCGGGCCTTGCCGCCGACCAGGCCTCAGCCCTGTGGCGCCAATTGGCGGCCGGCAGCCTGGAGCTGCTCTATGTGTCTCCAGAGCGGCTGTTGGCGGGCGATCTGCTGGAGCGACTGGCCGGCGGCCCCGGGGGCCAGCCCCCTTCCCTGTTTGCGATCGACGAGGCCCACTGCGTATCCCAGTGGGGCCATGATTTCCGGCCGGAATACATCCAGCTGGGAATCCTGGCGGAGCGCTTTGCCAACGTGCCGCGGCTGGCGCTCACCGCCACGGCCGATCCGCGCACCCGAAACGAGATTGTGGAGCGGCTGCGGCTGGAGCGGGGCCGGGTGTTTCTGGCCAGTTTTGATCGGCCCAACATTCGCTATTTGCTCCGGGCCAAGGATGAACCCACTCGCCAACTGCTCAGCTTTCTCGAACAGCAGCGGGGCCAATCGGGCATCGTCTACGCCCGTTCCCGCAGTCGGGTGGAACGGCTGACGGCCGCATTGCAGGCAGCGGGGCACGAGGCGGTGGGTTACCACGCCGGCATGGAGAGTGGCCAGCGCTCCGCCGCCCTGGATCAATTCCGCTCCGGTGGCAGCAGCGGCGCCGTGGTGGTGGTGGCCACGATTGCCTTTGGCATGGGCATCGACAAGCCAGACGTGCGCTTCGTGGCCCACGTGGATTTACCCAAGAGCCTGGAGGCCTATTACCAGGAGACGGGTCGAGCTGGTCGCGATGGGCTGCCGGCCCTGGCCTGGATGGTGCATGGACCGGGCGATGTGCCCCAGTTGCGTCGCTTCATTGAGGAGTCGGCGGCGCCCCCCGAGCAGAAGCGCATCGAACACGGCAAGCTCGATGCGCTACTGGGCTTCACCGATGCGCCCGGTTGCCGCCGCCAGGTGCTGCTGGCCAATTTTGGCGAACAGCTGCTGAGCCCCTGCGGCAACTGCGACGCCTGCCTGGAACCGCGCAGCCTCAGCGACGTGACCGTTTCGGCCCAAAAACTGCTCTCGGCGGTGTGGCGCACGGGCCAGCGCTTTGGTGCGGCCCATCTGGTGGATGTGTTGCTGGGCTCTACCAGCGAGCGCATCCGCAGCCTGGGCCATGACCAGCTCAGCGTGCATGGCATCGGCAGCGAGCTGGATCGGGATCAATGGCGCAGCCTGGTGCGTCAACTCACGGGCCTCGGCCTGCTGGAGGAGGTGCCCGATGGCAGGGGAGGCCTGCGCTGGGGATCGGAGCCCCAGGTGCGGCAGCTGCTGCGCGGTGACAGCAAATTGGCATTGCCCCTATCGGCGCCCAAACGGGAGAGACGCCAGCAACAGCCCCGCGATGGACAGATTGGCGCGGCGGTTGGCGGCAGCTCAGCCGGAATAGCGGCTGACTGGGGAGATGCCGACCCAAAACTTCTTGCCGCCCTCAAGCGCTGGCGCAGCGAGCAGGCTCGCAGCCAGGGGGTGCCCTCCTATGTGGTTTTCCACGATCGAACCCTGCTGGAACTGGCCGCCCGCCGGCCCAGTGATCGCAGCGAACTGATGGGAGTTAGTGGTATCGGGGCTGCCAAACTAGAGCGCTACGGCGAAGACCTATTGACGGTGATTTCAACGGCGAGCGATTCAATAAGCATTGACTAATGACTAATGACTAATTACTAATGAGCAATAGGCACCTCGAAAAACACCAAATCACTACGTTCTTATCAACTGAGAAGCGTTGCGGCGACTTGCCGGTTTGCGAATCGCAGGAGCCAAATGGGCGATTTTCGAACTGCCCTCAAGTCTAGGCGACTAGAATCTAGACAGCCTTGATCCACCAGCCGTCACTATCGGCAGTACCTGCAGTCCAGCGAGCATCCATCCAGCTGGCATCCATCCAGCTGGCATCCATCCAGCTGGCATCCATCCAGCTGGCATCCATCAATGCATAACCATACTGGCGGTATTCACGATTATAGATTGGATAAGTGCCTCTCGAGTGTTGCAGCTCCCCCAGTGATCACGAATAGAGAAGTAGCCGCTTCCAGGAAATGAGGTGCAATTCTTGTGGTCAACCAGACAAATCCAGCGGCAGCTTATATTAGCCGCCAATTTGTACCGTTGGAAAGCCGACAGCGATCGAGCCTCCATGGGCACAGGTGTCACCCATGCGTGCGGCAGGCATACCGCCAATTAAGACGCTGCTCGAACCCTTGACGATCGCATCTGGCGGTCCGACGCACATACAGTAATCCCCCACGCAAGCGGCTGGCGTGCCGCCAATCAATACGGTGGGTGCACCTGGACCAATGATCGGGCCACCCACATGGAGAATTGGAGCCGGAACGGCGGGCGTTTGCATCGGACAGCTGTGCAGATCTCCAATCCGGGCTGCGGCTGGCATGGCAAAGGGACGGCGTAGAACCGATGATGCGATGGCAAGAAGCATAAGCTCTTTGGCCATGGCCTTGCATGGGCTACCTATCGGGACTTGCCGCTGAATACCTAAACAATGGCTAGTCGCTTCACGGGCAGCACGGATCGGGTGGTCATTTTTTTGAATAAGTTTCCATGGAGTTTCCGGGGTAATCAAGTTTGATTTTAACTCAATATTCAGCCAGCCTCAAATCAATACCCAACTAATTCTAAAACAATATTAAGCTTAATCCCCACTCAATATTCAGCCTGCGGCGTCTACGTTCGGTATGGCCTCTAGGCAGGTGGTTGCCGCGCCGGAAAGGCGCTGTCGCCGCATCGCCCAGCTGGGCCGCAGACCGCAGACCGCCCAGCGCACGGTACCGGCGCCGTAGCGGCGATTGAGCTGGTCGATGGTGGCCATCAGGGCGTCCCGTCGCTGCTGCTGCTCCCAGGGCAGCGGTGCAAACAAGTGATGCTGAAGGATGTCGTGCGGTTCTAGACCCTGTAACAGCACTCCGGCTTTTTGCAGTGGTTTATGGGGCCGCAGCAGCTGGGCGGCCAAGGGCAGGGCTGCGGCCAACAGCACGGCGGTATCATTGCTGGGCAGCGGCAATTCCACGCTGGCGGCATTGCGATAGAAGCTGGTGCCGTTGAAAGGGCTGCTGCGCACAAATACCGTGATTAGCCGGGCGCGCTGGCGTTGCTGGCGCAGTTTTTCCGCAGCCCGGCTCACATAGGTGGCAATCGCCTCGCGCAAGGGGGTGAGTTCGCAGATCGGCTCACCGAAGCTGCGACTGACGCAGGTTTCTCGCTTGGCTGGCGGCGCGGTTTTGAGTGGCAGACAGGCAATACCAGCCAATTCCTGCTGCAGCCGGACCCCCACCACGCCAGCCTTCTGGCGCAGCGCTGCCGTGGGCATGTCCCGCAGGGCGAGGGCAGTGGCCACGCCCCGCAGGCGGCACCAGCGGGCCAGTTGGCGGCCGATCCCCCACACCTCATCTACGGGCATGCTCGCCAGCCAGGGATCTGGATCAGCCACGGCGCCCAAATCAAAGACCCCTTGCATCTGGCGTTTAGCCAGCCGATTGGCGAGCTTGGCCAACACCTTGGTGGGACCGATTCCCACCGCCACCGGTAGCCCCAGCTGGCGCAGCACCGCTGCCCGCAGGGCCCCGCCCCAGGCGCTGAGGTCGCCGCCGTCGGCCGGCCGCGCCATCAGGGCAAAAGCCTCGTCGATCGAATAAATCTCCAGCGCTTCCACCCACCAGGCCAGGGTGGTCATCAGTCGCCGGCTCATGTCGGCATAGAGGGCGTAGTTGGAGCTGCGCACCACCACGTCATGGCGCTCCAAGAGGGGGCGGGCCTGGAACAGGGGCATGCCCATGGGTATGCCCAGGGCGCGCGCTTCCGAGCTGCGGGCCACGATGCAACCGTCGTTGTTGGAGAGCACCACCAAGGGCCGACCGCGCAGGCCAGGCTCCAGCACCGCCTCACAGGAGGCATAAAAGTTGTTGCCATCAATCAGCACCATGGCGCTGCGGCGTGCTCCCCGTTGCTCCAATCCCGACGAATAGGCAGTCCAGCCGGCCACGACACCGCCGCAGAGCCCAGCGATACTAGTACGCCTGTATTAAACCTGCTGCGGGGCGGTGGCCCGTGGAATCGGCTCCCGGGATTGCGGGGTATGAAGCAGAAGCTGCGCGGCCTCAATTGGCGCTACCTCTGTTGGCGCCACCTCAGTTGGCAGGACCTGGAGATGCGCTGCGTAGGGCCTGCTGGGCCCTGGTTGCAACCTGGCGCCACTGGCAAAGTGGCCAATGAACAGCTCCAGCGCCATGGGGCCACAACGGCGCTGCCAGCCGATGCCATCGCCGTAGCGCCGCCAGCAGGAGATGCGGGCCCCGCCGGCACCATCCGCCAGGCGCAGCAGATAGCGGTAGTGAACCTGGGGACTGCCCTCTGGAGGCTGATGGGGCGAACTGAGCACAGGCAGCGGTGCCAGCACCAGCAGCCACTCGCGCCAGCGGCGGGCGGGGGCACCGGTGGCCAACAGGGGCGCCGCCAGCAGCGCCGCGAAGGTCCGGGGGTAACCGCCGCAGGGCAATAGCCAGTGGCCGTGGCGGGAGCTGGTGCCATCCAGCAGCGAGATCACGGCGGCATCAACCTGGGCCAAAGCTGGGGAACGAGCGTGCCCCTATGCAGTGCCCCAGGTGTCTCAGGTGATGCCAGCCAACTAAAGCCGCCCCAGGGGGGCAGGGCTCAGCTAATCGGTCAGCTGACAATTCAGCGAATAATTCAGCTAACAGATCAGCGAACAGTTCAGCTTAGAGTTCAGCCAAGAGATCAGCTAATAGTGGCCATGTGGCGCATCAGATCGATGCACTTGCAGCTATAGCCCCACTCGTTGTCATACCAGGCCACCAGCTTCACGAAGGTGTCGGTGAGGGCAATGCCGGCATGGGCATCAAACACAGAGGTGCAGCTTTCACCGAGGAAGTCGCTGGAGACCACCTCATCTTCCGTGTAGCCCAAGATGCCGGCCATGGGGCCCTCGGCAGCGGCCCGCATGGCGGCCTTGATCCCCCCGTAGCTGGTGGGCTTGGCCAGGTTCACCGTGAGATCCACCACCGAGACATCGGCGGTGGGCACGCGGAAGGCCATCCCGGTGAGCTTGCCGTTCAGCTCGGGGATCACCCGGCCCACCGCCTTGGCGGCCCCGGTGGAGGAGGGAATGATGTTCTGGGCGGCGCCCCGGCCGCCGCGCCAGTCTTTTACGGAAGGGCCATCCACCGTCTTCTGGGTGGCGGTGGTGGCATGCACGGTGGTCATCAGACCGCTAACAATGCCAAAGTTGTCATGCACCACCTTGGCCATCGGTGCCAGGCAATTGGTGGTGCAGCTGGCATTGGAAACAATCGATTCGCCGGCATAAGTGTTGTGATTCACGCCCATCACAAACATCGGCGTGTCGTCTTTGGATGGAGCCGACATCACCACGCGGCAGGCACCGGCATTGATGTGGGCGCGAGCTGCAGTATCAGTGAGAAAAAAGCCAGTACTTTCCAGTACATAATCTACGCCAATATCCCCCCAGGCCAGATTATTGGGATCCCGTTCGGCGCTGATGCGAATCGCTTTACCATTCACCAGCAGCTGATTATTTTCCACCTGCACCTGACCCTGGAAGCGGCCATGGGTGGAGTCATAGCGGAGCATATAGCTCAAATAATCCACATCGATCAAGTCATTGATCCCCACCACCTCCACATCGTCCAGGGCCATGGCACGACGAAAGGCCAGGCGACCGATGCGGCCAAAGCCGTTGATGCCAATGCGAATGGTCATGGTGCAGATGAGTGGGGTGAAAGCAGGCTAATGGCAAACCAAGAGCTGGTCCGGCGGCAAGCGCACGATTAATCGCTAGCAATCAATCGTGGGCAATCAATCGTGGGCAATCAATCGTGGGCAATCAATGGTGAATGATCAATGGTGAATGATCAATGGTGAATGATCAATGGCAAGTTGGCAATAGCAAATCAGCAATGGCAAATTAGCAATAACGAGCGAGCCATGGCCCAGGGGGGAATGGTGTATGGGCAATGGCGGCCGACCAGCGATGCAAGGGGGGCCAGGACCAGGACCAGAACAAGGGGCTCAAGGCTCCTCGTGGTCGGCCTCCAGCAGCAACTGCTGGAAGGCGATATACAGCTCGCTGTGCTCGGCGGCGGTGCGGGGGTCGGGCCGGCCCAGGCCGCTGCCACCCTTGCGGCCAGCGCGGGAGGCCTGGCGGCCGGGCTTGGCCGAGCCCACTAGGGCTGACCCATTGGCTTTACCGGTGGCGGCAGGGCTGGAGCGGGCCATCGACTCCCCGGAGATCGGCCGTTGCGCCACCGCCTGCTGGCGGGCGAGCCGCTCCTGCTCCAGCTGGCGCAGGCGCTGCATCAGGTGGGGTGGCACGCTGCCGTCGGCACTGGCTCGCATCAACTCGCGGAAAAGGGCTTCTGGGTCCTGTTCCGTTTCCAGCCGATGCAGCTTGGCCGTCGCCGCCGGCTGGCGCTCCGGCACTGGTTTGGGCAGCGGCTGGGGCAGGCTGCGGCCCAGCTGCTTGAGGCGTTCGAGACTGCGGGCGTCGAAGCTCATGTCAGGGGCAGTCGAGGGTGTCGCGGGTGACGCGGCCGGTGATGGGGTTGGTGCCCGTGGCCGCGGCGCAGAGCACCTTGAGGGCGTCGGCGCGCAGGGGCACATTGGTGAAGTCGGCGCCGTCGATGCTCACGTCGGTGAATTTGGTGTTGAACGCGAAGGCGTCCTCCAGCACGGCGTTGCGCAGATCGGTGCCGTTGAACACCGCTGAATCGAGGGTGGCGCCGCGCAGGTTGGTGTCGCTCAAATTCGCCTCCTGCAGCTTGGCCCCGAACAGGCTGGCCT
>JBIKWK010000045.1:0-22384 GCA_044356375.1 Prochlorococcaceae cyanobacterium
ATGCGCTTCCCGCAGTGTCTTGTCTGCTCAGGTTGCTTAACTGTTCACCAGAACCATGAACCATGGATTCTTCTGGTTTTGTTAAGCATCCTTGGCCTTGCACCCTGTCGCACGAGGTGATAGGCTACGCTTAATTCTTGAATCTGCCGCGTAGCGGCTTGGTCCAACGCTTTCTTAGGCGGATCCGCATAACACCCCCTTCTTCGCCGTTTTGGCCATCTAAAAGCGGGAGGCAAGCGGCAAGCACCTGCGAGATCGCTTGCGATGACAAGCAATTCACGCAAGTCGGAACCATTCCGGGTTTGATGGGCGGGTCCGCCTATAAGGGTTCGCCGTGTTACACAAGGTCGGCAGGGTTGCGCAAGCCCAGGGGGCTTCGGTTAAACACATGAGTGTAGCCGACTTAAGACTAACAGCCATAGAGAGCTAGTACGCCTCAGTTAAAAGATTCCGACACTGCCCCACCCCCAACCGCCACCGCCCCACCCCGCCCAGCCGCCATCCCAAACTGACCCCCATCCCTGGCGTCGGGACGCCCTGATCCCTTCCCCCCTCTCCACCGATTTCGCCGTCGCCCCCTGGCGCCAGAGGCTGCGCGACGGCCTCGGCGACTTGGCGCCAGAGCGGCGCCGCAGTCTGCGCAGCCTGGCGCCCGCCGCCACCGCCCAACTGCAGCCGCCAGCTGCTGGCGCGGCGCTGCTGGATCTAGCCAGCAACGACTACCTGGGCCTCAGCCGCCATCCCGCCGTATTGGCCGCCGCCGCTGCGGAACTGGCCGCCAGTGGGTTGGGGGCCGGCGGCTCGCGGCTGGTGACTGGCACCCGGCCGGTGCATCTGCAGCTGGAGGCTGAACTCGCCGTCTGGTTGGGGCGTGAGCGGGCGCTGCTGTTTCCCAGTGGCTTCCAAGCCAACCTGGCCGCCGTGAGTGCCCTGGCAGATCGCCACTGTCTGGTGCTGGCCGATCGGCTGATCCACCACTCTTTGCTGGTGGGGGTACGCGCCAGCGGCGCCAAGTTGCGGCGCTACGCCCACAACGACCCGGCCGATTTGGAGCGCCAGCTGCTGGCTGCCCGGCGTCAGCGGCCCGGCGGGAGGATGCTTGTGCTCTGCGAAAGCCTCTACAGCATGGAGGGCACCACTGCGCCGCTGGTGCAATTGGCGGCCCTCTGCGCCCACCACCAGGTGCCGCTGCTGGTGGACGAAGCCCACGCCCTGGGCGTGATGGGAGCCGGCGGTCGCGGCCTGGCCCATGGCATCGCCGAGCTGGCGATTGTGAGCGGCACCTTTGGTAAAGCCTTTGGCAGTGGCGGTGCCTTCCTGGCCTGCGACGAGCTGGTGGGCGACTGGCTTTTGCAAAGCAGCGGCGCCTTCCGCTACACCACCGCCCTGGCGCCACCTTTGGCGGCCGGGGCCCTGGCCGCCCTGCACCTGATGACGGGCGGCGAGGCGCTGCTGGAGCGGGCGGAACGCTGGCGCAATGCCCTGGCGGCGGCCGGTTGGCCCAGGCCAGCGGGCCAGGGGCCGATCCTGGCGCTGCTGGTGGGATCCGATTTTCGGGCCCTGGCATTGCAGCGGCAGCTGGAGGCAGCAGGGCTGCTCTGTGTGGCGATTCGGCCCCCCACCGTGCCGGAGGGTCAGGCGCGGCTGCGGCTGGTGCTGCGCCAAGACCTGCCGCCGGGCACGCTGCCACGATTGCTGGCCGCCCTGGGCCCGGGGCCCCATGCCATTGCCCCTGTAAACACCCCTTGAACCCCTTATGGCTGGTCCCTGTCAACTGATTGCCATGCACGGCTGGGCGGGGGATCGGCGCGGCTGGGATCCCTGGATCGCCGCCGTCGCCGCCAAGGGCTGGAGCTGGCAGAGCGGCGAGCGCGGTTACGGCCAGCTGCCCCCCGCCATGCCCAGCTGGCAGCTGGGCGAGCAGGGGCAATCGGGCGGGCGGCGGGTGTTGCTCGTTCATTCCCTGGGGCTGCACCTGGTGCCTGCCGCCCTGCTGGCAGACGCAGAAGCGGTGGTGCTGCTGGCCAGCTTTGGCCGCTTTGTGCCAGAAGCTGCAGCCGGTCGCCGCCAGCGCCAGGCCCTGGCCGCCATGGCCGCCCAGCTGCGGGGAAAAACGGCAAAGACGATGATGCTGAATTTTTACCGCCTGGCCGCCGATCCAGAGCCGGTGGATCCCACCACCATGGGTATTGGCGATCAACCCCTGGCCCCGGCAGGCCTGCAACGGCTGGAGGCGGATTTAAAGCTGTTGGAGCTCTGCACAGGCCTGCCAGCAGCCTTCCCCAGCCAGGTGCCCACCTTGATCGTGGAGGCGGGTCGTGATCAAATCGTGGCCCCCCAGTCGCAACAACTACTGCGCCAAGCACTGCCCGCCGCCGACCTGTTGCGACTTGGCCAGTCGGGCCATTGCCTCTATGGCACGCCGCTGGTGCCGATGCTGCTGAGCTGGATCGAGGGGCTGAAATGAACAACAGCTATGCCGATAGCAGCGCTACATCCAGCGGCGATGCCTCCAGCATCTCGATCGCCAGCAGTGACCCAAATAGCAGCCTGCGCAGCAGTGGTTTCAGCGTGGGTGTGATCGATCGCTTTAATCGCCGGGCCGATGCCTATGACGGCCAGGCGAGGTTGCAGCGGGGTTTGGCCTGGCGATTGGCCCACTTGGTGGCCGCCCAGCCACTGCCCGATGGAGCGGCGGCAGACCTGGGGGCTGGCAGCGGCGCCCTGGGCCAGGCGCTGCTGCTGCAGAAGCCGTCCCTGGCCGCTTCGCTGCGGCAGCTAGACCTGGCCGCTGGGCTGCTGGCCCTTAATCCCCTGGCCGCCAATGGCCTGCTCTGGGATCTCAACCGGGGCCTACCCCGTGAACTGGGCGATATCGCCCTGCTCACCTCCAGCTTCGCGCTGCAATGGCTGGAGCGGCCGGCCGAGCGGCTGGCCAGCTGGTGCGACGCCCTGATGCCAGCAGGCCTGCTGGCGGTGGCGGTGCCCACGGCGGGCAGCTTTCCGGAATGGCGCCAGGCCTGTCAGCGCTCCGGCGTTCCCTACACCGGCTTGGCCCTGCCGGCGGTGGAGGAGTTGGTGCTGGCAGCCCGCCAACGCCTGCAGCTACACAATTGCCGCCGTCTGCGCTTCCGAGGCTCCCCTTGCCCGGAAGGGGGACTCGCCCTGCTGCGCCAGCTGCGCTCGATTGGCGCCGATGGCAGCCCGGCGCCACGGCTCAGCGGCGGCCAACTGCGCCGCCTGCTGCACCACTGGCCCCAGGCAGCAGGTGCTAGCTGGGAGGTATTGCTGCTAGTGGGCACCCGCCCATAGCCAGCGCCCGCGAATGACCGCATTCGGTCGATTAGCCGCACCCAAAACCACCTTCACCCAAAAGACCACCGGCAGCCTCTATGACAGGCACCAGTCGATGGCCATCACTCGCAGATGACTGGTACCCACCGATGACAGCTGCCCCCCAGATGCCCCCGCTGCGGTTGGTGGTCTGTGGCACCGACACCGATGTGGGCAAAACCGTAGTCAGTGCCCTATTGGTGCAGGGCCTGGGCGCCCGCTATTGGAAGCCGGTGCAGAGCGGCTGTGAAGATGGCGGCGACAGCGGCCGGCTGCAGCGGCTATTGAACTTGCCCGATAGCCGCATCCTGCCGGAGGCCTACCGGCTGGCGGAGCCAGTGTCGCCCCATTGGGCGGCCGAACGCCAGGGGGTGAGCATCGAGCCCGAGCGGCTGGCCCTGCCGGCCGGCCCTGGTGCCCTGGTGGTGGAGACGGCCGGGGGGCTGTTGGTGCCTCTGCGACGCGATTGGCTGCAGATTGACCAGCTGCAGCGCTGGGGATTGCCGGTGGTGTTGGTGGGCCGCAGCGGCCTGGGCACCTTGAACCACACCCTGCTATCGGTGCAGGCCCTGCGCCACCGGGGCATCCCCCTGCTGGGCCTGGTGCTCAACGGCCCGATCCATCCAGACAACCCCCGTACCCTCAGCCAATTGAGCGGCGTGCCCGTATTGGCCGAATTGCCGCCGCTGGAGCCCATCTGCGCCGAGGGCTTGGCGGCCCAATGGCATAGCCAAAAACTTTCCTCTAAATTCTCCACCTGGCTAGATGGGCCGCTAGCCCCGATCCAGCGCTAACCCCCTGCCCAGCCCGGGCTCAGCCCAAGCTAGGCCCAGATCAAGGCCCAGATCAGCAGCTGGCGACTGATCCAGAGCTATCTCTCTTCCCTTGCCCCTGCCCTCGGCCTTGCCAAGCCCACCAAGCCCAGCTGTCGCCCCACCCATAGATTTGACCCCAGCGAAGATGAGCAGACGTAACTGGCTGATTAGTGCAGTGCTTGTATTGCTTTGTGGCGGGGTTATGGTGCTATTCACCGATGTGGAAATATCCACTTTGCACTGGTTCAGGTGCAATTTCTTCGCCGGTCAGCGACAGGTTAACTCCTCCTCCTCCTCCTCCTCCTTCTCCACTGCCTCTTCTTCCTCTGCTGCTGCAATTCACCCATCAAGGGCCTGCCCTTGATGGGCATTTAAGTGGCGGCAACGTTTCACGTATATCTAATTCTTTTGGGCTGCCCATATCTCGGGTATTGTCCATGCCGCTGGGGCTGGTTGTGGCACGGGCAGTCAGCTGGCGCCAGTTGTGGCAAGGGCAGTCAGCTGGGGCGGCAGGGAAAAAATCGTGTTTTTCCAGGGCTTCCCTAGGGGCCGATTCCCTAGGGGCCGAACATGATTGCCGCCTCCACGTCGGCCCGGGAAAGGCCATAGGGAAATTGGCGCACGGTGCGGGATCCCTCCTGAAGCCAGCGCACGGTGAGGTCTTCTGTTTCCAATTCCAGCTCGGCGCTCCAGTCGCTGAGATGTAGATCCCAGCGGCAGAGATTGCCCCGTTGCTGTACGGCCCCAATCTCCTTTAGCCAGCATTCCAGGGTTGGTAGCGGATGGGCATAGAGCGGCGTGGCGGGATCAGGCAGTTCGGTCATTGGTTGTTGCCATAGGCATTGAGTGTGACATTGGGTTTGGCATTGGGTTTGGCATTGGGTTTGGCATTGGGTTTGGCATTGGCTTTGGCATTGGGTTTGGTATTGAGTTTGGCTGCAAGATCAATAGTTACACCAATGTTAATCCGAGGCTGCTCGCTTGACACCTGCTCAATTGAAACCTGTTCGCTTGACACCTGCTCAATTGAAACCTGTTCGCTTGGCAGCTGCTCGGTTGACAGCTGTTCCATTGACAGCTGTTCAATTGACACCTGCTCGCTTGCCAGCTGCTCGGTTGACAGCTGGTCGCTTGCCAGCTGTTCGCTTGCCAGCTGTTCAATTGCTAGCTGCTCAATTACCAGTTGATTTTCGATGCTTTGCGGATTGGCCGCGTCGCTGGCCTCGCTGCCATGGGTGGGCTTCGGCAGGTTGGTGGCTGGTGGTGGGGCTTGTCCAGCGGGCTCTAGGCCGCTGGGCTCCATGGGCTCCATGGGCTTCATGGGCATGGGCATGGTGGGTTGCAGACGCGCCTCCGGCCACCAGCTCGGCGATTCGATCAGCTCGGCTCCCCGCAGCCAGGCCATGCCCACCCCCAGCACCAGGCTGAACACCAGGGCGATGCCCAGCAGCAGCAGGGCCAGCCACTCGCCCCCGGAGAGGGCACGGCGCACTCCATCAGGCCTTACTACCCCGGGGGGACGGGCTCGCAGGGCGGGGTTGGTGGCCATCGTGGCGGCGGTGGAGGGCAGGTTGGTGGCCGCCGCCACGATGGCCGCATGGCGCAGCTCGCCGTCATAGCGCTCCCGGGCGGCTGGATCGCTGAGCACGGCATAGGCCTGGCGCAGTTGCTGAAACGCCCGCTCGGCCTCAGCCACGGGCAGCTCGGTGGTGTCCGGGTGAAAGCGCTTGCTGAGTTGGCGGAAGGCCTGGCGCAACTCCTCGCGGCTGGCGGTGGGGGCCACCTGCAGCAGCTGGTAGTGGGAGGAGCCAGGCACGGATTGGTGGATTGGGCGGGGTTGGTGTGCGAGATCCTAGGAATCACGAACCGTGCCACCGCCACCTGCCACCGCCTATGGCCTTTGTCGCCCCATCGCCTGAACTCTGGCGGGCCCTGGGCTGGGAGCCATCGCCCCAGCAGCTGGACCAGCTGCTGGGGCTGCAGGCGCAGCTGAGGGAATGGAATGGTCGGCTCAACCTGACGCGCCTGGTGGAGGGGGAAGACTTCTGGGTGGCCCAGGTGCTCGATAGCCTCTGGCCCCTGCGGGCCCTACTCCAGGCGGACCCGCAGGGGCCAGAGGGGCCGCTGCAAAAGGGGGGGCCGCTGCAGATGATCGATGTGGGCACCGGCGGGGGCTTTCCTGGCCTGGCCGTCGCCATTGCCCTGCCCACGGCCCAGCTGACCCTGGTGGATTCGGTGGGTCGCAAGGTGGAGGCGGTGCGGGCGATGGCCGCCGCCCTGGGGCTGGCGGATCGCGTGCACCTGCGCTGTGAGCGCATCGAACTCACCGGCCAAAGGGCCGATTGCCGCGGCCGTTTTCATCTGGCCATGGCCCGGGCCGTGGCCAAGGCGCCGGTGGTGGCCGAATACCTGGTGCCGCTGCTGCAGGCCGGCGGCCAGGCCCTGCTCTACCGGGGACAATGGGCCGAGGCGGATACCGCCGAATTGGAGCGGGCCCTGGGGCCTTTAAAGGCGCGCATCGCCAGTCTTGACGCCTGGGAACTGCCGGCCCAGCGGGGCATCCGCCACGCCCTGTGGCTGCAACCCAGCGGCACCTGCCCGCCCAGCTATCCCAGGCCGGTGGGCGTGCCCGCCAAGCAACCGCTCGGCGGCGACCAGCTCAGGCCGTTTCGTCCATCAGGCGCTTAACGGCTTGGCCTCCGAGGCGCTGCCGCAGCTGGTCGAGGATGGCGGGAATTTGATCGGCCCAGGGGCTGGCGGCCAGGGCGGCCCGCAGTTCGGCCGCGCTCACCTGGCCAGAGAGCACATCGGCGTTGGCGCCGGGAAACCAGTGGCCGCCGCTGCCCAGCAGCCCATAGCGGGCCCGGGCAAAACTCTCCAGGTCCCAGGCCTCCAGCAGGTTGTGCAGCCAGAGCAACACCTGCAGGTTCAGCTGTCCGGGGGCTTCCTGCCAGTCGGGCAGGCCCTGCTGCCAGCTCGCCAGCCAGTCGGCGCCGAGGGCCTCCAGCTGGGCCCGCTCCAGCCGCGCTTGGATCGGGGCCAACAGCTCGGCGGCCCGCTCCAACGCCTCCACCGCCTCCAGGTGAAGCGCCAAATCGGCCGGCCGGGCGGCCCCCACGCTGATCGTGTGGATGGCGGGGAAGGAGAGGCAGAACAGATCGTTGAACACGATCGGATGCAGGGGGGCGCAGAGCTGGGCCAGCCGCTGGGAAGGACTATGCAAATGCCCCCCCTTATCGGTGGGGCTGATTACAAATATGCCCATGTCGTGGCGGGCGGCGGCCGCGATGGCCGGCCCATTGTCCTGACGGATGTAATACCAGTGCAGATTCACATAGTCGAATTCGTCGCTGGCGATCGCCTGCTCCAGTAGGGGCAGGGAGCCGTGGCTGGAAAAGCCGATATGGCCAATGCGGCCGTCGTTCTGCCAGCGCCGCGCCACCGCCAGGCAGCCTGCCGGCCTGAGGGTCTGCTCCAGATGTTCCGGCAGGTTGACGCCATGGATGCCCAGCAAATCAATCCGATCCACCCCCAGCCGCTCAAAGCTGGTGGCCAGTTCCCGCTCAAAGAGATCGCTGTCGGCCTGGGGGGGCACCTTGGTCTGCAGGATGCGTTTGGGGTCGGGCACCTGTTGGAACAGCCAGCCCAATTGACGTTCGGAGCTGCCGTAATGGCGGGCGGTTTCGATGTGGTGCATGCCGGCCGCCACCGCCGCCTCCAGAGTGGCGCGCAGGTTGTTTTGACTCGCTTCTGTTATTTGATCAGGCGGCAGATCGCTCCAGCTCTGCTGATAGCGCATACCCCCCAGGGAGAGCACTGGCATCGCCAGTTCGGTACGCCCGAATCGCCGGCAGGGGATGGCACAGGCAGGCGTCATTGGCTGGGGATACGCCTGGGCAGATTGCGTTTGCGGTGGGTGGCATTGGGTAGGCCCAGGGGCTGCATTTCCTGCTGGGCCAGTTGCTCCTGCAGCTGCGGCAGCTGCTCATAGGCCACCCAGTGGATGCAGTCCACGGGGCAGGTTTCGATTGCCTCCTGGATGCGCTCGGTGCTGTCGCCGTCCTGGCGGATTGCCCGCGATCGCCCCCAGCTCTCCTCCACCATGAAGGTGTTGGAGGCCACGTGGGTGCAATAGCGGCAGCCAATGCAAACGGCCTCATCCACCCAGACGGCCCGCTGGCGCAGGACACCCCCCAGCAGGGGCTCCTGGCCCGACGCCACCGAAGCGAGTCGGCCGGGGGCCGTGGACCAGGCGAGGCCGGGATCAGCGTTAGGAACTGGGCTGGAGCCGAGGGGGGCCACCACCGCTCAGGCCCAGCGGGTTACCACCAGTTCAATCGTGCCATCGAGGCCATTGCTCTGCTCTGCCACCTGAAAGCCCTCGGCTACAGAGGCGCTGAGGATCGAGCGCAGCGCATAGCGCTGGTTGAGCAGAGCCAGGAAGCGCTCCACCGGCACCGGCTGCTGCCATAGATCCAGATCGGTAACCAGTTCATAACTGCCGGTCTCGGCACTCCAGCGGAAGCCGATGTCACTGCCATTGGCCTGGCTGATCGCCAGCTGGGCGACCACGGTCTGGCCGCGGTAGCCCTTCACCGGCAGGTCGCCTTGGCGGGTGGCATGGCCCAGGTCGGCCAGGGCTTCACAGAGCGACTGGAGGTCGCGAAGCTCGGTTTTGACGGTGCTGAAGTGCGACATTCGGAACAGCCTGGGGAGGTGGATTGATGGATAAGGAGTTGGTGATCAGGCTTGGTGCGATCAGGAGCTGTGAGCTGTGATCAGTTTAATATGCTCACTTGAGGTGATCGGATTAGAGTGATCAACTTTGATTGGCTACCTGATGTGACCAGGTTGGAATGATCATCTTAGAATAGTTACCTGAGGCGACCAGGTTGGGATGATCAACTTGAGCAGAAGGGCAATAAGTTGAGTGGGCTTATGGCTCTGGGGGCTGGCAGGTTCAGGTTGGACTGGCCATTTCAGCCAATGCTGGCCGAGGGCCGCGGCTGGCATTCCGGCTGGCGCTGGCTTAGGGGCTGGCGCTGGTCGATGCCCGGGTGGTGTGCTCCAGCTGCACCTGGCTTTGGGCCTGGTGCTGGAGTTGAAAGGCAGCGGCGGTTGGTTGGCGCTGCTGCACCGATCCCAGCTTGGCCTCGATCCGCTCGGTGAGCCGCTCACAGGCCATGCCTTGAACTCCCTCCACTAGCTCTTCCACCCGACCATCGGGTCGGATACGAAAGCGGATGGTTTCTTGTGCCATCCCTGGTCGGCAAAAGGATGAGCGAATGTTAACCGGGTTCGCCTCGGCCTGCCCCTCAGCTGAGCAGGCCTTCGTCCACCAGGGTCTGCAGTCGCTCCAGCAACTCCGGATTTTCCAATTGCTCCAGGGCCAGGCGCGCCTCGTCGCGGACGCCGGAGTCGCCGTCTTCCAGCATGGTGCCCAACAGGGATTCCACCACCTTTTGTTGGCGGGGAGCCACCAGATCGGCGTAGAGGCGTCCCAGGGCCCAGGCGCTGTTGCTGCGCACGGCTGCTTCTGTGTCGATGCGCAGGCTGAGCAGCAGCTGGGCCGCCGCCGGATCGGCCTTGGCGGGAGCACTGACCGCCGCCTCGGCCAGGGAGCTGGCCGCCCACAGGCGCACGGCGGCGATGTCCACCTGCAGGGCCCGCATCAGGGGATTGAGCACCGGGGCATCGGGATAGCTTCCCAGGCTCCAGGCCACAGCCTTGCGCACGTAGCCGTTGTCGTCGGCGGCGAGCAGGCCCAACAGCGGTTCCACCGCCAGCGGACTGGGATTGCGCCCCAGGGCATAGACCGCGCTCATCCGATGGATCGGGCAGGCGGCCTGCAACAGGGGCAACAGCAGCGGCAGGGCCCGGGGATCGCGGTGTTCGCAAAAGATGCGCAGCCCCTGCATGCGCTGGTCATGGCTGGCGGCGTCGGGTTTCTCCTGCTGCTGGGCGAGGCGCAGCAGCTCCAGGCCCTGGTCGCATTCGGCGGCCACATCCGCCGGGGCCGGCTCGCTGCTGTCCAGGTCGTCGAGGGGATCGCCCAGCAGCTCCTGGGCCAGCTCCTGGGCCAGCATCTCGGGATCCAGGAACAGCTGCTGGGGACTTTCCTCGTCGTAGGGACCCCGCACTGGCTCTGACGGCATGTCGTGGAAGGGCGGCATGTCATGGAAGGGAGCCATGGCTCCGCAGGGCTTGGCAGTGGGTGGATGGGGTCTAGGAGATTGGTGCTGGAGCTGCCATGTCGCTGGGCAGCCATATGCGGGCACTGACCGCAAACAGGGCCAGGGCAAACAGCACCACGATGGCGGCTGGCAACAGGGTGGAACGGAAGAAGCCCAAAAGCGGTTGATGGCGATACGCCCGCCGCCATCATCACCCCTAGCCTTCGCCCAGTGACGAGGGCCTGCATGGCTGGTGCCCAGGCCGATCCCCAAGCTGCCCCGGCTGGGCAACGGCGACGCTGGCTGGCGGTGGCAGCCGAAGGCTTCGCTAGCGGTGCCCCCAATGCGGGGCTCAACGAAATCCTGCCGATCTGGCTGGCCAGCCACCAGGTGCCGGTGGAGCTGATCGGCCTGTTGCCGCTGGCCGGTCTGCCTTACACAATCAAGGCCCTGTGGGCGCCGCTGCTGGATCGCTGGCCGCTGCCCTGGCCCGATCGCCGCCGCGGTTGGATCCTGATATTGCAACTGCTGCTCGCCCTGGCCATCGCCCTGTTGGCCCTGCAGAAGCCGGATACCAGGCCCGCCACCCTGGTGGCCATCGGCCTGGTGATGCTGCTGGTGGCGCTACTCAGCAGCAGCCAAGACATCGTGATCGATGCCTACCGCACCGATCTGCTGCCCTCCCGGGAGTTGGGCGGTGGCGCGGCAGCCAACTCCTTGGGTTATCGCCTCGGCACCCTGGTGGTGGGTTCCGGCGGTTTGATCCTGGCCGGCAGCCTGGGTTATCCGCTGGCCTTCCTGGCCGCTGCCGCCCTGATGCTGGCGATGCTTCCCTGCACCCTGGCGGCGCCACGGCTAACGTCCTTGGCCCACGAGCAGGGCAGCTTCCGCCAGGCTGTGCTGGGCCCACTGCGCGAATTTCTAGACCGCACCGGCCAGCGCCGGGCTGTTCAGCTGCTGGCCCTGGTGCTGCTCTATCGACTGCCGGATGGACTGTTGGCGCCGATGGGCGGTCCGTTCCTGGCCGCCGCAGGGCTGGGGGCGGCCCAGATCGGCTTGATTAAATCGGCTATGGGAATGGGAGCCACCCTGGCGGGAGTGGTGTTGGGCGGCCTGCTGTTCAGCCGGCTGGGCATGAACCGCTCGCTCTGGCTGTTTGCCCTGGCCGGTGCCGGCGGCAATCTCGCCTACTGGCTGGCGGCCCGCGGCGGCTCCCAACTGGGGGGGATGGTGACGGCGGTGCTGTTGGAGAATTTTTCCAGCGGCCTGGTGGGCACCGGCTTTGTGGCCCTGCTGATGAGCCTGTGCAACCCGCGATTTTCGGCCACCCAGTACGCCCTGCTATCGGGGATCTATGCCATCAGCAGCAAGTTGTTGGCCGCTCCTTCTGGCTTCCTGGTGAAAATTGCCGGTTGGGAGCACTTTTTTCTACTTACGGCCGTGGCGGCGGTGCCCTCCCTACTGCTGATGGTGGAACTCACCCCCTGGCATGGCCTGGGGGCCTGGGGTGCCTATCAACCCGCCGCCGGCGATGCCGGCGCGGCTGATCCGCCGGCTCCCTAGGGGCGTTTGGGGCTGGGCTGCGAGTTGCACCCAGGATAGCCGCACTAGGGAGAGTCGCACTAGGGCGGGAGAGGGTTTTTCGCGTTGAATGTGAATACTTTGCTTACCGGTTTGCAATCTCTTGTCCCATTTGTAATCCCTTGTCCCATTTGAAATGCCTTTCCCCATTTGAAATGCCTTTCCCCATTTGAAATGCCTTTCCCCATTTGAAATGCCTTTCCCCATTTTCAATCTCTTGTTCCATTTGCAATCTCTTGTCCCAGAAAATTGTTGCAAGTTATTTATAAGTGTTTTGCGTTTAAGGGGCAGAATCCCAGGGGTAGTAGTGCGCAGCCATCACTCCAGCCTTTCCAGTAATGTCTTGGCGACTAGCTCTGAGGAGGCAGGGTTTTGGCCGGTAATTAAGTCGCCATCGGTGATGGCGTATGGATGCCAGTCAAGACCTTTTGAATAGTTGGCTCCCTTGGCTATTAGTTCATCTTCAAGCAGGAAGGGAACCACGTCAGTTAGTTCAACAGCAGCCTCTTCGGTGTTGCTAAATCCAGTTACGGCTTTGCCCAGCACCAGGGGGGTGCCGTCCGGGGCTTTGGCGTTTAGGAGCACGGCGGTCGCATGGCAAACCGCAGCAATAAGCTTGCCGGATGAATACATTGTTTCCAATAATGATATGGAGAAACGATCCTCCACTAGATCCCACATTGGTCCATGGCCACCGGGGTAGAACACCGCATCGTAATCGTTGGCCGAGACATCCTCTAGTTTCAGGGTATTGGCTAGGGCTATTTGAGCTGCGCTGTCTTGTTTGAATTTTGCGGTGGCTTCTGTTTCGAATGCGGGCTCGTCACTTTTAGGATCCAGGGGCGGTTGACCTCCCCTTGGTGAGGCCAATGTGATCTCCACGCCAGCGGCGACTAAAATATAGTAAGGCGCTGCAAATTCTTCAAGCCAGAAACCGGTTGGCTTGCCTGTATTGCCAAGCCGGTCGTGTGATGTGAGAACCATCAGAACTTTCATCTAGCTTTTCTCCTTTTGACTGAATGAATGATTGATTGATTGGATTTCCAGTCTAATACCTGTGCGACCATGGGTAAGTGCTTTAAATCACTCCTCGATCTGGGAAGGCTCTGGAAAACCCCAGCCATGGCTGCACTCCAGGTCGTGGCTAGGCCTGGACCATGGCTGCTCTCCAGCATATTCGCTGACGATCGCTGCCAGCCTCAGGGGGGTTAATCACTGCTGTTAGGCGGGCGGTTGCGGTGGGCATTGATCTAAGCTAGTACTGTGAGGACTGCATAACCCAGCCAGTGGATAGTAGTTATGAGCTGGTAGTTTAATAAAATGTGTTGAGTGGCAGCGTGAATTGCTGGGATTCTCTGCTACACTGTTCAGTATTGAATTTACGATCTATCCATGGCCCAGTCAGGGGAGAAGCCGGCGATATCCGAGGGCGAGTCTCTGGCCATTGCCCCCCTCTGTTTTGTGTTGATGCCCTTTGGCAAGAAAAAGGATGCCGAGGGTGTAGAGATCAACTTCGATGAGATCTATTACCAGGGTATTAAGCCGGGCATTGAAGATGCTCGGTTGGAGCCGCTGCGCGCCGATGCAGAACGCACTGGCGGCGTGATTCACACCGCTATGTTTGAGCGACTTTTGTTAAGTGAGTATGCCCTGGCCGATTTGACTACTGCCAATGCCAATGTCTTTTATGAGCTGGGAGTGCGCCATGCGGCACGTAGAAATACCACGTTGCTAACTTATGCCGATGGCCGTCTGCCCTTTGATTTGAATTATGCCCGAACCCTGCCATACAAGCTTGGGGCAAATAATAATTTTGGCCCAGAGGAGGCCCAGGCGCTGCGCCAGGCTGTCGCGGCGCGGTTGAGGGATCTGATCGAGTTAAGGCGAACTGATGATGTTACCGATAGCCCACTTTTCCAGGTGCTGGATGGCTATCAAGCACCTGAATTGTCCCATTTAAAAACCGACACTTTCCGGGAGCGTGTGCGTTATTCGGAACAGGCCAAGACCGCCTTGGCCAAGGCAAGGAGCGACAGGGATGTGCAGGCCATCGCTGAAATTGAGGCTAGCCTGGGCCAGTTGGATGAGTCTCATGCTGGCATTATTGTTGATATTATGTTGTCCTATCGGGCCTTCTCTAATTGGCAGCGAATGGTGGAAATTATCGAGCGCATGCCTGAGGCCCTGAAGCGCACCCAGATGATCCAGGAGCAGTATGGCTTGGCACTTAATCGTCTCCAGCGCAGGGATGAGGCTATTCGGGTGCTGGAAGCGGTGATCGAAAAGTATGGCAAAAATTCGGAGAGCTGCGGTATTTTAGGCAGGGCTTATAAGGACAAATGGGAGGAGGCTCTCAAGGCTAACGAGCGTCGTGCCCGTGGCTTTCTCCGCAGCGCGATTGAAATGTATGTACAGGGATTTGATGCGGATTGGCGTGATTACTATCCTGGCGTTAATGCCCTGAGCCTGTTACATGCAGAAGGGGGTGAGGAATCCATGGCAAAGCTTTCTGAGCTATTGCCAGTGGTACGTTATTCATTGACTCAGAGATTTAGGCTGGCTAAGGGAAGTGCCAATAAACTAAATTATTGGGATCATGCCACCATGCTCGAATTGGCGGTGCTGGCCAATGATAGGAGCCAGGCTGAGCTCTCCCTCGATGAATCCCTGGCAATGGCCCAGGAGGATTGGGTCCTGGAGACCACCGCTAAAAATTTGCGCATGATCAGTACTGCTCGCGCTGGACGTGGTGCTGCCACTCCCTGGGTGGATGAGCTGGTGGTTGAGCTGGATAATCAAGCCAAGCAGCTGAAAGCTGCCAAGGAAATATAGTCATAGCTTGGCGGCTTTTTCCAGCAGCGGTTTTCTGTCGTTGCGGTAGATCGCCACCACTGAGGGCCGGGGCGGGCGGCCGGCCGCGCCGGAGGGCCAGTTGGAGCCCAGGGGCACCCGGCGCAGCTGCTGGAAGGCCTGGCCAGCTCGATTGCGCAGCTCATGGGCCTGATATTCCTCCTTGCCCTGTTGGTGGACACCATATTCTTCGCCGGGGTGTTGGATCGCCAGGAACAGGGTGCGTTCTTCGTTATCGAAACAGGGGCCACACATTTCTGATTCCATCGGTGCGGTGGCAAATAGCAGCGCTGAACCGGCGGCCGGGCCGCTAGCCGGCAACAACCAGCAACTGTTGTTGCCAAATAAGTCCAGATTGCCGATGCGATCGGTAACCATCCAGATATTGCCGCCGTTATCGATGGCCAGGTTGTCGGGGTTGGCAAAGCCCATCCCCCCCTGCCAGGGGGCGCCACCGCTGGCCACCAGGCGCCAGCGGAAATCACCGCCCGGCTGCTCTCGGGAGCCAAAACGCTGGGTGGCGGGGTTGTCCTGGAGACGCATCAACCAGCCGTAGGGCCAGCTGGTTTGGCCCGCCGGCCCCCGGAAGATGGCCGGATCGGGACGGTCTTCCCCATCGGCGCCGGCGGCGGTGAAGCTGATCAGCAGATCGCCGCTCAGCGGATCCAGCTCGGTGTCTTCTGGCCGGGCGGTGGGGGTGGCGCCAACTGCATTGGCGGCCAGGTGGGCATCGATCAAAATGGCGCCCATCTGTTCGTCTCCCTGGCCTGGATATAGATCCGCCAAGTTGCGGTAGCGCTGTAGATAGGCCGCCAGCTGTCGATCATCGGCTAGGGCTTCCGCGCCAGCGCGAGACCTATCGCTGTGGGGCAACCTGCAGGCTTGGGCGATGCCATGGCGCTCGTAGTGACTGGGCGGCAGCGGCGCCAGGGGGGTGTCGGGGCTGAGGGGAATCCAGCGGCCACTGCCATCGGCGTGGAACTGGGCCGCCTCCAAACGGCCGGCCTCCAGCAACCGCGAATTGCGGGGATCGGCGGGGTCGCGAATAAGCGATTCACTCACGTAGCGATATAAATGGCCGCCGTGGCGGTCGCAGCCGGAATACACCACCAGGGGCTCCCCGGGCCGGGCCCGCACCGCCACGGCCTCATGGCGGAAGCGCCCCAGCCAGCTGTGTTTTACGGCCGGTTGGGCCGGCTGGCGCGGATCCAGTTCCACCATCCAGCCATATTTATTGCCGGCCAGGCCAAAGGGATTACCGAGGCCCTCCAGCCGCTGGCCATCGAAGCGGAAGGGTCGCTCCGCCGGCAGCGGCGAGGAGCCGTCGGCATACACCTGCTCCACCACGTGCGTGTGGATGTTTTCCTCCGCCGATAGCACCGTGCCCCAGGGCGTCTGGCCGCCGGCGCAGTTGGCGAAGCTGCCGATCACCCGATCCCCCAGGCCGTCGTCGTAGCCGAGGCGCTGGCGGCGGCGGAACACCGCGGCGGCGGGGCCGCTGGTGCGCAATTGCTGGTCGGGGCGGCCCCAGCCAGTCAGGCCGGTGATGCGGCGATCAAAGCGGCCGGGCTGGTGGCGCCAGCGGCCATCGCCATCGCGCCAAATCTCAGCGACGCCGATGCCCAGGTCGGCCATGGCGGCCCGGGCCACCGTAAGCAGGGGCCCGCGCAGGGGATCCGCTGCCGGCAGGGCGGCCAGGTCGACGCTGCCCCCGCGGCTGGCCAGGGCCGCCTTGAGCTCCTCAAAGGGCAGCGATTCGCCGATCACCTCCCGATAGCCGGCGCACCAGGGGATGGCGCTGATGTATTCGAAATTTATCGTCAGTAGCGCCCGTTGATTTAGTGGTTCACCACTCTTGGATTTAGCTTGCCCATGCAATTGCTCCCGTTGATTGGCCCGCCCTTGCTCCTCTAATTGCCCCCTGTCTTCTGGGTGCTTTGATATATCTGCTTTCTTATCTTCCCCTAGTAACTGAAAAGCCAGGTAGTCGTTATTGAAGCCAAAGCGGCCATCGCCGAGGCGATCCCCCCAGCTCAGCAGCAGCTCACTGCGGTAGCCCCTGGGCACCACCAGCCGATCCTGCAATTCGATGCGGCGATAGCTCTGCAGTTGCTGGGCGCCGCTGAGGCCATCGGCAGCCAGGGGGATGGGCCCCTGCAGGGGTTGAAAAGGCAGGGGTGGCTGGGGCAGCGACAGGCCAGCGCCAGCGCCGGAGCGTTGGGCCAGGGCGGGCATAACACTGCTGGACGCAGCGATCCCCAACAGATGGAGCAGCAGCGTGCGGCGATTCATCGTGGACGGCTCATCGGGAACGGCTACAGGAATTGGTTTGGCGGGGGCTCAGCAGCGCCACCCGGTTGGCCTGGAATGGGTTGAGGTTGTCGTCGCTCACCAGCAGCAGGCTGGGGCGCCCATCCGCCAGCCGGGGCCCGAAACTCAAGCCCTCCCAGTTGTCCGGGGCGAGACCGCTGGCAATCAGGTCCCACTGGGCCAGGGGCCGGGCCGGCCTCGCGGCCGGGGCAGAGCTGGGCAGCGGATAGAGGGCCAGGCGGATCTGCCAGCGATCGGGGGCTTCAAAGCGGCGCAGCAGGGCCAGCAATTGATTGGAGCGGAGCGCCAGCAGGTCGGTGAGGCCCCAATCCGGCTCCGGTGGCAACAGCAGGGAGCCCAGCTCCCGCGCCTGGGGCGGATCGCGGCGCGGGTCCAGGCCCCGAGGCCAACTCCACAGCAGTAGCCGCCGCTGGCGGGCGGGATCCTGGAGCAGCGGTTGTTCGGCGGCCATCAGCAGCTGGGGCCGCCCATCCCGCCCCGGCAGCAGGGTGAGCGATTCGGGGCCGCCATTGGCGGCCAGGCCGCTGGCCTTTCCCGCCCGCCAGGCGGCCGGCAGGGCGATCGCCCGGAGCAATTCACCGCTGCTGGCCGCAAATTTCAGCAATTGGGGCGGCCTCTCGGCGCTGCGCCTGCCCTCGCTGGCCACCCAGAGCTGATCCCCCAGCAGCACCATCGCCTCGGCGTCGATCTCTGCCGGCAGGGCAGCGCTGGCTCCCCCGCGCAGGGGCAGTTCCCGCAGGGGCGGCTGGGGCCTGTCCAGCTCTTTCCCCTTGGTCAGGCCCGCGAGGCCCAACCGCCAGATGCTCAAGCTGCCTTGGGCCAGATCGCTCAGTAGCCAGAGCTGATCTGGCTTGGACCTATAGATGGCCGCCGAAAATCCCCCCAGCGCCCTGCCGTTGCGATTGAAGCGCGGCAATTTGAGCTGCCGCACCACCTGCCAACCAGCGCTGCTGGGGCAGGGGAGCTCCAGCTCCTGGGCAGCCATGGGCTGGGCCCAAGGGGTGAGAGCCGCCAGCACTGTTGCCAGCGGGCCAAAGACAGACGCAAGAAGCTTCACGAACCCAGAATTGGCGATCACCGCTCCCCACGGCGGCATCGCAGGACACAAGGGGCGGGTGGGCTGGGGGGGGCAGGCAGGGCCTATTAGAAGTCTGTCCCAGTAGGTCTTGCCCTGCCGTCGCTCCGGTGGTGGCATTCGCGGGAGCCGCTCCTGCCCCTTGGATTCCGAGTCCGCCACCACGCCGGTTGCCGCAAGCGATCTGATCAGTTTCCTCAAGGCACTGCCGGACTGCCGGATGCGGCGGGGCGTCCGTTTCCCTCAGTGGTGGATGCTGCTGGTGGCGATCCTCTCGATTCTGAGCGGCCAGGGCTCACTGGTGGGGATGGAGCGATTTGCCAAACGCCACCGCCAGACCCTCAACGAGCTGCTCGGCACCGATTTCGGCAAGTCGCCCTCGGATTCCACGTTCAGGCTGCTGCTGGCCCAGCTGGATGTGGCTGGCTTTGAGAGCCTGCTGCGCAACTGGATGACGGCCCAGCCCGGCGTCACTGATCTGGACTCCCTGGTCTGTGACGGCAAGACGCTGAGAGGCTCGATCGCCGAAACCGACTCTGGCGCGGCGAAGTTCATTGCTCAGGTGAGCCTCTATTCCAAGTCGCTGGGCGTGGCGATCGCTCAGACCACCTATGCCACCGACGCCAGCAGCGAAATCCAGGCCCTGCGCCAGCTGCTGGAGAAGGTGGAGCTTGACGGGATCCTGGTGCAGGCCGACGCGCTGCATGCCAACCGCCCTTTTTCCTCTACCTCGCCCAGCGCAGCGCCGACTTCCTGATCGCGGTTAAACACAGTCGCCGTAGGGGTTTTCGCTTGATCCGCGACCGTTTCACCTACGGAAGGCAGATCCCATGGCGTAGCAGCACACGGGAGGTGAAACGGGGCCGCGACATCACCTGGAGCCTCAGGGCCATGCCGCCTCCGCAATGGGTGGTGGAGCAATGGCCGGGCAGCGCCACCACCATCGCCGTCCGCAGCCATGGCATCCGGGATGGCAAGCCGACGGACGAGACCCGTTACTACGTCTCGAGTCTGCGGACCAGTGCCAAGGCTCTGCTGCAGCACGTGAGAGACCGCTGGTCCATTGAGAACAGCTGGCATTGGGTCCGCGACGTGCCGCTGCGGGAAGACGCCCACCGCTACCGGGAGGACAACGGGGTCCAGGTCCTGGCAACGCTGCGGAGCCTGGCGATCAATGCCCTGCGGCTCGTGGGGATCAGGTCGATTACCGAGGGCATAGCCGCACTGGCTCATGACATCAGGGGGCTGCTAAAGCTGCTGGGGTGGCGCGAGAGCGCAGAGCGCGAGCATCAGGGATGACTTCTAATAGGCCCTGGGGGCAGGGGCT
The DNA here is from genome assembly GCA_044356375.1 of Prochlorococcaceae cyanobacterium. Classification (GTDB taxonomy): domain Bacteria; phylum Cyanobacteriota; class Cyanobacteriia; order PCC-6307; family Cyanobiaceae; genus UBA5018. The sequence goes on from JBIKWK010000045.1 coordinate 19,486, forward strand.
GGGATTGAAGGCAGTGGCCGGGATTGAACAATGAATCATCCCCCCGCTGCCAACCCCTACACCTGGCTGCTGGGAACATTGCCAGCCAAATCAATCATGAAAGAAACCTGAAAAAAGGCCGGGCCTACCGCAGGCAGGCTCGGCCCCCAGAGCTCAAAGGCCATGAGATTGTGTAAATGTGGATAGATCTTGCTTGGCAAAAATCTATCCATGCCCGCTCAATTGGAAGGTTACAGCCTACTCAATCACGGAAAGGTTGAAGAGACTTTGCTCGAAAGTCTCTGGTTTTGTGCGCTCGGAGAAGGTTCAGGAGATGGAACGGCTCGCCGGGGGGTGAAATTATCGATCAGGCGAAGAGAGAGAAATCGCCGAAGACAATGGTAGGTTTGCTGCTGAGCACCGCTACTTCAATGGAAGCTGTAGCGCCTGAACCATCACTGTCGAATCGTAAAATTCCGCTGTTGGTGTCGTAGATGAATCTCTGGTTGGCGTTGCTGGCGGCGGCCAAATTGGCTCCAGATGCAAATTGAGCAGCGGTGAGTGCTGTCTGAGTGCCGAAGCCACCGTAGGCAGTTCGGCTGAAGCTCAGCTTGTCGGTAGCGCTGATGAAGTCAGTGATCGTATCCCTGTTGGTGGAAGTGTTAGGTGCGGTAGAGAAGAGGAAGGTGTCGGTGCCGTCACTACCTGTGAGAGTGTCATTGCCGCCGAGGCCCGAGAGGGTGTCGTTGCCGCCATTGCCTACCAAGCTATTGGCGAGGGTGTCACCGGTGAGGGTGTCAGCAGCGGAACCACCAGTGATATTTTCTATATTTACTATGGTGTCTAACTCGACGCCTCCGATAGTGGCCGTGGCATTGGTGGCGCCATTGAGGGTGAGCACCACGGCACCGGTCCTGTCAGAGAAGTCGACGGTGTCTAAGCCGGTGCCTCCATCGAGAGAGTCGTTGCCGCCTGAACCGCGGAGAAAGTCATTACCACCGAGCCCCAAGAGGGTGTCGTTGCCGCTATTGCCTAGCAAGAAATTGACGAGACCATCACCGGTGAGGATGTCAGCAGCGGTACCGCCAGTGACGTTTTCTATATTAACGATGGTGTCTTCCGCGACGCCTCCGACGGTGACAGTGGTATTGGTGGCGCCATTGAGGGTGAGAACCACGCTAGTGGTCTTGTCAGCGAAGTCGGCGTAGTCGCTGCCGGTGCCTCCATCGAAAAAGTCGTTGCCGTCTCCGCCGCGGAAGGTGTCATTGCCGTCGGCGCCCAAGAGGGTGTCGTTGCCGCCATTGCCTAGCAAGTTATTGGCGAGGTTATCACCGGTGAAGTTGTCAGCGGCGGAACCGCCGGTGATGTTTTCTATGTTAACGATGGTGTCTTCCGCTACGCCTCCAATAGTGGCTGTGGAATTAGTGGCGCCATTGAGGGTGAGCACCACGGCAGTGGTCTTGTCAGAGAAGTCGGCGGTGTCGCTGCCGGCGCCACCATCGAGGGTGTCGTTGCCGTCTCCGCCGCGGAAGGTATTGGCGAGACCATCACCGGTGAGGGTGTCAGCGGCGGAACCGCCGGTGATGTTTTCGATATTAATGATGGTGTCTTGCTCTATGCTTCCGATAGTGGCTGTGGCATTGGTGGCACCGTTGAGGGTGAGCACCACTGCAGTGGTTTTGTCAGAGAAGTTGGCGGTGTCGGTGCCATTGCCTCCATTGAGGGAGTCGTTGCCGTCACCGCCCGTGAGGGTGTCGTTGCCGCCATTGCCCGTGAGGGTGTCGTTGCCGCCATTGCCTATCAAGAGATTGGCGAGGGTATCACCGGTGAGGTTGTCAGCGGCGGAACCGCCGGAGATGTTTTCTATATTAATGATGGTGTCTAACTCGACGCCTCCGATAGTGGCTGTGGCATTGGTGGCGCCATTGAGGGTGAGCACCACGGCAGTGGTCTTGTCAGAGAAGTCGGCGGTGTCGGTACCGGTGCCTCCATCGAGGGAGTCGTTGCCGGCTCCGCCGCGGAGGGTGTCGCCGCCGCCCAAGCCACTAATTGTGTCGTTGCCAGCGTAGCCAATCAGGAGGTTAGCGCTTTCATCACCGCTCATGTTCACCCTGACTCCTGAGCTCGTAGTTATGCCAGGAACGGAGAAAACAGTTGATATTTCGGCAGATGTGCCGGTGATGGTTGTAACAACAGTGGCGTCAATTTGGCCGGAGGTTCTTGTATTCAAAGTGTTCAGCACGCTGGCCAGGGCTGTGGAAGTGTTCTGCAAGGTCACGCTCTCATTGCCCAAACCGATGATTCTGCTCAATCCATAAGCGGTGTCCACATTTGTGAGGGTGCCTGTAATGGTGGTGGCTGCGCTAAGATCAATGCTGCTGGTAGTCAGCCCGATGAGGGTGTTGAGACTGTTTGCAGAGACGGTTGTGTCCGTAACTGTGATGGCTATGTTGTTTCGACCAGTGATGCCCCCCGATTGGTAAACGCTCACCAGAGACACAAGAGAACCATTGATACTATTTATATTGGATACATCCACTGCGCCAGTCGTTAAGTTGTCGAGGGTGATGAGGTTTGCGGTAGTGATACTGTTTCCACTTACCAATAGTCCGAAATAATCGTTCTTTGCAATGGTAGTCGTATTGATGGCCTGTACTATATCCTCTGCGTTGCCAGAGATGGTTTCCACCGCAGTGGCATCAATATTGACCGTGGTTTTGCCGTCGAGACTGTTGAGGGCAGCGGCGTTAGCGGAAAGGTCGTTAACGGTGATGGTGTAGGCGTTGCCAGTGCCGGTGAGGTCGGCAAGTACCGCAAGGCTGGTGTCGCTGATGGTGGCGGTCACCACACCTGTCGTCTGGGCATTGATGGAATTTGCCTGCTCAACCGTTGCTTCGTCGGTAACCTCCACAGCCACATC
>JBIKWK010000003.1:0-123194 GCA_044356375.1 Prochlorococcaceae cyanobacterium
GGTCAGTGTCGTTACCTCAGTGGCATCAACAGTGATCGAGGTTTTGCCGTCGAGTGTGTTGAGATCCGCGGCGTCAGCGGATGCGTCGTCAACGGTGATGGTGTAGGCGTTATCGGTGTCGGTATCGCTGTCGGTGAGGTCGGCAAGTACCGCAAGGCTGGTGTCGCTGATGGTGGCGGTCACCACACCTGTCGTCTGGGCATTGATGGAATTTGCCTGCTCAACCGTTGCTTCGTCGGTAACCTCCACAGCCACATCGTCGGCTGTCTCGATTGTGTCGGCATTGATCGCCGTGACTATCGCCGCAGCGTCGCCGGTCAGTGTCGTTACCTCAGTGGCATCAACAGTGATCGAGGTTTTGCCGTCGAGTGTGTTGAGATCCGCGGCGTCAGCGGATGCGTCGTCAACGGTGATGGTGTAGGCGTTATCGGTGTCGGTATCGTTGTCGGTGAGGTCGGCAAGTACCGCAAGGCTGGTGTCGCTGATGGTGGCGGTCACCACATTGGTGGTCTGGGCATTGATGGAATTTGCCTGCTCAACCGTTAAGGCTCCAGTCACCGACAAAATCACATCGTCGGCTGTATCGACTGTGCTGGCATTGATCACCGTGAATATCGCCTCCGCGGTGCCGGTCAGCGTCGTCACCTCAGTGGCATCAACAGTGACCGTGGTTTTGCCGTCGAGGATGTTGAGGGCAGCGGCGTCAGCGGTTGCGTCGGTTACGGTGATGGTGTAGGCGTTGCCGGTGCCGGCGAGGGCTGCCAGTGCCGCAAGGCTGGTGTCGCTGATGGTGGCGGTGACCACACCGGTGGTCTGGCCATCAATGGAATTTGCCTGCACAACCGAAGCGTTGCTGTCAGTAACCGTGACAGCCACATTGGCGGCTGTATCGATTGTGCTGGCATTGATCGCCGTGTCGATCTCCGCAGCACTGCCGGTCAGCGTCGTCACCGCAGTGGCATTGGTTAAGCCAGTGGTCAGATTATCAAGGCTGATCAGCACGCTGGCGGCGATAGTAGTGTCGCTAAGCGTGATTACTTCGTTGCCAAGTCCACTGATCTGGCCGCTGGTATTGGCCGCATAGGCCGTGGTGAGATCGGCTGCGGTACCCGACAGGGTGGTGATGCTGGAGGCATTGACGACGCCTGTAGTATTGCTATTCAACGTATTGAGCACGGTCGCTGCAAGCGTGGTCTCGCTAAGGCTAAGGGTTACTGCTTCGTTGCCAAGTCCGCTGATCTGGCCGCTGGCGTTGGCCGCATAGGCCGTGTTCAGATCGGCTGCACTACCCGTGAGCGTGGTGGCGCTTGAGGCATTAACAGCGACCGTAGTTTTTTCATTAAGAGTGTTAAGGAGCGAAGCACTGACCGAAAGGTTGTTAATAGTGAGTTTATAGGCATTGCCTGTTCCTGTCAGCGATGCCAAAGAAGCGGCGCTAGTTGTAGTTATTGTGGCAGTGATTACACCAGTAGTATTTGCATCCAGGGTATTGGCATTGGCGACCGTTGTTGTGCCACTAACAACAAGAGTTTCGTTGCCAAGCCCAGTGACACGTTGCTGAGCCTGGGCAGTGTAGGCAGCAATTATTTGGACGGCGCTTCCAGTAAGGGTCGTGGCGCTTTCTGCGTTGATTTGGCCGGTGGTTTTGGTCGTAAGTCCAGTTGTGCCAGCCAAAAGGCTCGCCGCCAATGTTGTGTCCGTGACGGTAAGCAATTCATTGCCAAGTCCACTGATCTGACCGCTGGTATTGGCCGCATAGGCCGTATTGAGATTGGTTGCACTACCCGACAGGGTGGTGATGCTGGAGGCATTGACAACGCCTGTTGTATTGCTGTTCAACGTATTGAGCAGCGACACTGCGAGAGAGGTGTCGCTAAGAGTGACTGCTTCGTTGCCAAGTCCACTGATCTGGCCGCTGGCATTGGCCGCATAGGCCGTGTTCAGATCAGCTGTACTACCCAATAGGGTAGTGATACTGGAGGCATTGACAACGCCTGTTGTATAGCTATTTAGCGTATTGAGCGCCGCCACTGCGAGAGTGGTGTCGCTAAGGGTGACTGCTTCGTTGCCAAGTCCACTGATCTCGCCGTTGGCGTTGGCCGCATAGGCCGTATTTAGATCAGCTGTACTGCCCGACAGGGTAGTGATGCTGGAGGCATTGACGACTCCCTCTGTAAGGCTATTCAACGTATTGAGCAGCGCCACTGCGAGCGTGGTGTCGCTAAGGGTGACTGCTTCGTTGCCGAGGCCGCTAATGCCGCTGGATGTATAGGCGTCGTTGATGTCCGCTGCAGATCCGGTCACCGTTGTAACAGCGCTGGCATTCAGCGTCACATTCGTTAGGGCATCGAGCGTTTTGAGAGCCGTTGCCGCCACGGAGGGGTCTGTTACCGTGATGGTGTAGGCATTGCCCGTGCCGGTGAGGCTCGTCAGCGTGGCGATATCCCCTTCACTAATGGTGGCGCTCACCACACCGGTGGTCTGGGCATCAATGGAATTTGCCTGCAGAACCGTTGCGCCGTCGCTCACCGTGACAGCCACATTGGCGGCTGTATCGATTGTGCTGGCATTGATCGCCGCAACTATCGCCGCAGCGCTGCCGGTAAGCGTCGTCACCGCAGTGGCATTTACAGCAACCGTGGTTTTGCCGTCGAGGCTGTTGAGGGCAGCGGCGTCAGCGGATGCGTCGTTAACGGTGATGGTGTAGGCGTTGCCGGTGCCGATTAGGTCTGCCAGTGCCGCAAGGGTTGTGTCGCTGATGGTGGCGGTGACCACACCGGTGGTCTCGGCAACAATGGAGTTTGCCTGCAGAACCGTTGCGCTGCCTTCAGTAACCTCCACAGCCACATCTGGGGCTGTATCGATTGTGTCGGAGGCAATGGCTTCAGCGATGGCTGCAGCCGTGCCCGTCAACGTGGCGATGGCGGTGGCATCAATGGTGCCACCACCATCACCACCGCTCAAGAAAGCCTGCAGCTGAAGCAGTTCATCCGCGCTGGCGGTGATACCGGACAAAACAATTATCTCGTCGCCGTCTATGCCGCTGATGTCGCCAAGCTCACTGGCCGTATAGGCGGCGAGAATATCTGCTAGTGATCCCGTGAGTGTGGTTACGGCGCCAGCACTGATAGTTGAAGACGTTTTCGCATTCAGGAGGTTTAAGTCTTCCGCTTGAACGGATGTATCGGTAATCGTGATATCGAAGGCGTTGACATTATCATCATTGGCGAGAGCCGCAACCAGGCTGGCCACATCGCCTTCTTCGATCTCTGCACTCACCTCACCTGTGGTGAGTGCGGCCACATCGCCCGCATCCTGAGCTGTGGCGAGATCGCTAATTAATACATTCGCAGCCCCAAGCCCCGTTACTTCACCATACACGCTGGCGAGGTAGGCGAGGTATACATCAACAATATTGCCATTCAGCGTGGTAACGCTCGTCGCAACGATGGAGCCTTCAGTGTAGGCATTGAGAGCGTTTAGGGCGCTTGCTTCCAGGAATACATCGTTGATGGAAAGGTCTTCATCTCCATCCAGGCCGCTGATCTCACCGAGGGCGTTCCCTACGTAAGACTCTAAGATCGATACAGCGCTACCCGTTAATGATGTTAAGGATGTGGCATCCAAGATGACGGATGTTTTGCTATTCAGAATGTTGAGCGCTGAGGCATCTGCGGTTGTATCGCTGATAGTGATGTCGTAGGCATTAATCTGTTCATCTTCAAGGGTTGCCAGTGTGGCCAGATCACCCTCGGTGATGATGCCGTTGATCGGATTGCTGCTGACATAGGCCAGGGCATTGGCAGCGGCTACGGATAGATAGGAAAGATCATCAAACTGAAGACTCTCTACACTGGTGAGCAATACATCACCACTGCCATCGTTTGCGGTAACCGTGGGTGATCCACCGTTGATGTCCACGGTGTAGTCCTCGTAGTTGCCGCTGAAGATCGCCGTGTCGATGCCGGCGCCACCATCGATGCTGTCATTGCCGGCGCCGCCAGCGAGGGTGAGGATGTTGTCGCTGCTGTTGCCAGTGAGGGTGGCAGCTCCGTTACCGGTGAGCGTGGCTGCTGTCACGCCAGCTCCAAGCACAAGGCCAGTGAAACCGGTCACACCGAAGGGCACATTGATAGTGAGATTATTGACACTGGTGGTAGCAGCTCCTGCAACATAATCACCAGCTTGAATCCATACCGTAGAGCCCGCACTGGCGGCGCTCACGGCATTTTGCACATCAGCTTTGGTCGCCGGGCTCACGAAGCTGTTCGGGGTGATGAACACATGGCCAGGTTTCAGGGTCACCGCACCCAGATTGGAGGCGTCAACGCGATCGGCGATCTGATTGGCAATCGCCAACAGATCGGCGTTGGATGAAGAGGAGCTGAGGGTAATGCCATTGAAGACGTTGGGCGTGGCATTCACCGCGTTGAGCGTGGTGCCCAGGCTGCGCTGGGCGATGGCAACCGCTGGCACCGCTGCATTGGCCTGGAGACCACCATTGGTGAAGGTGTTACCGGAGAGCGTGATCGTGCCGGCATTCACGCCGGTGGTACCGGGAAGGGATGTCCCGGTGTTATCCAAATTGGGCTGAATATTGAGACCGCTAACATTGGTGGTGCCAGATGGCAGGGCAACGTCGTTGTAGGTGATGCTGTTGTTGGAAATCGTTGAATTTGCCGACGACGCAAAATATGTGGAATCGGTTGATCTGCCACCGGATACCACAAACGCAGTGCCGCCGATTCTTCTGATGATGTTATCGCTTGCCGTGGAATTAATTAAAGAAAGTGTTAGGCCGGTGCCAGCCGACACATCCTGAACGGTGTTGTTACTGAACGTGCTGTTTGTAAGTGTTGCGGCGATGCTCACACCGGTTCGACTATTTCCAAACGTATTGCCTGTAATTGTAACGGAATCGAGGCGCGTTTGCAGTTGTGATTGAAACAGTGGCGTGTTGCTGGCGAATACCGTGTTATTGGTGATCGAGATGCCCGAATAGGCAATGGAAGCCTTGCTCGTGTTCGCCAGAGTGCCTTGGAACTGGTTGCCCAGAATGATGCCGCGCGGCCCGCTGGAGTTGGCCGTAGTAATCATGTTAATATAATTATTGGCAATCGTGACGTTCGCAACCTCGGCATTCACCGCAGAGGAAGGGCTATTGTTTTGTGGCGATTCACCGAATGTGATGCCCTGTTGCTGCCCAATGAGTGAGCCAATGTTGGAGTAGATCCAGTTGTTGCGAATCGTGATGCCAGTGCGATAGGCGCCGATGGAGCTGTCGCCAGGCTTGGCGTCGCCAGTAGCGCCAAATGTGTTCTGTACATTGATCGCATCACGGGCAAACTGATTTGCATTCGTCGGGTTGATCTTCGGGTTGATCGCGAAACCGTCGATGGTCACATCGTTGGCTTTGACTTGGATCACAAAAGACGAACTGCCGCCCGTGCCGTCGATGATGGTTTCGCCACCGCTGCGGCTGGAACCGGTGGCAGTCACTCCCGATTGGGCACCCAGCAGGGTGAGCGACTTTGTGATTACGAGGTTTTCGCTGTAGGTTCCCGCCGCCACAATCACGGTGTCGCCAGCGCTGGCGGCATCAATGGCGGATTGGATCGTGGTGTAGCCGCCATTGCCAACCAGCAGGAATTTGCCGCTACCGGCTCCATCAACAATCTCAATGCCGCTGAGGATATCGGTGCCTTCCGCACCGCCTGCGACCACCTGCCAGCCAGGCTGGTTGCCCGCAGTCGCAGCATCAATGTCCGCAACCGTCGTGAAGGCGCTTCCCGCCAGCGTGGCGGCGTAGATGGCGGTATCGTTGTCGGCGCCACCAACCAGCAGATCGCTGCCGTCACCACCAGAGAGGGTGTCGTTGCCGGCGTTGCCTGTCAAGGTATTGCCGAGACCATCACCGGTGAGGGTGTCAGCGGCGGAACCGCCGATGATGTTTTCGATGTTAACGATGGTGTCTTCCGCGACTCCTCCGATGGAGGCTGTGGCGTTGGTGGCGCCATTGAGAGTGAGCACCACGGCAGTGGTCTTGTCAGAGAAGTCGGCTGTGTCGCTGCCGTCGCCACCATCAAGGGTGTCGTTGCCGGCTCTGCCGCGGAACAGGTCGGAGCCGTTGGTGCCCTTGAGCGAATCGGAACCGGCTCCAGCCAGCAAGACGGTGAGCTGACCTGAAGACGACTGATTGCCTGTGGCGGCAAGATCGAAGTTGACAGAATTGCTGGACGTAATATTCTGAAGATTGAAGTCTGTATCGACGTTGTTGAAGGAGTTATTGGTTATGTTGCCGAGTGCCAGATTGACGGCGTTGAAGCCGAAGCTAAAGCCAGAGCCAGAATTGCTGATGCTATTATTGCTTGCGGTGGTTGTTGCGCCATTGAATGAATCAAGATTAAAGGCAGTCCTGACGTAGGAAAGGACGTTGTTGTTGATGGTGAGCGAGGCATTTCCGCCATCGGACCAGATGCCGCGGTTCCAGCTAGCCGTGCCGTAGAGCCCGGGGGAGTCGCCGGATATCAGGTTTCCAGTGATAGCAACATTGCCAGCCACCGCTGTCGTCAGAGAGATGGCGCGGTCGGTGTCGCCGCCGTTGGCGTTGCTGGCCCAGATCACGTTGTTGAACAGCTGCACGGTGGCGATGTTGGTTAGCGCCGTGACCTCGATGCCGTTCTGCGGCACGCCATTGTTGTTGTAGGTGCTGCCGGTGAAGGTGCCGCCACTCGAGGTGTTGAGCACCTTGAAGCCATCAAGTGTGGCTCCTGCCGATACGGTCACCTTGCCCTGGATCACCGATTCGCTGCCGCGGCTGCCACTGCCGGCAATTCCCGCATTGGCACCAAGCAGGGTGATGGCTTTGTCGACGGTGAGGTTTTCTGTGTAGGTGCCCGCCGCTACAACGATCGTGTCGCCAGCGCTGGCGGCAATAATGGCGGCTTGGATCGTGGCAAAACCGCCATTGCCAACCAGCAGGAATTTGCCGCTCTCGGCTCCATCAACAATCTCAATGCCGCTGAGGATATCGGTGCCTTCCGCACCGCCTGCGACCACCTGCCAGCCAGGCTGGTTGCCCGCAGTCGCAGCATCAATGTCCGCAACCGTCGTGAAGGCGCTTCCCGCCAGCGTGGCGGCGTAGATGGCGGTATCGGTGCCGGCTCCGCCAGCCAACGTGTCATTACCGCCATTGCCCTGCAGCAGGTTTACTCCCGCATTGCCGCTCAGCGTGTTCGCTACGTCGTTGCCTATATAAGCAGCCACCATGCTCGCCCCATCCAGCGTGAAGCTCTGCGGCGTAAAATTCACATATTTCTCAGCCGTGAGAGTGCTGATGCCGGTGTTGTCCGCCAGGATTTCCAGCAGCTGCTCCCTGGTCGTCAACGCTGCTGGACTGTCACCGTCGATGACGTACTTGAGGAATCCGTTAGTGTCCACTGTCAGCGGATTAACGCCCGTGACGCTGTTGCTATAGATCGTCACCGTCGCATCGGTAGCCAGCGGGTAGTTGATCACCCGGATGCCGTTGTCGTTGTAGCCGCTGACGGTGTTGCCTGTAATCGTCAGGCCAGTGAACGACTGTGTGCCAAAGCCATAGGCAACAATGCCGCCATCAACACCAGAAATAGTGTTGTCGGTAACTGTCACATTGCCGCCAAAGATATTCACCGCATCAGCATTGTTGGTGCTCACCTGCAGGCTGTTGCCATCGATCAGATAGGTGCCCGCCGCTCCGACAGCCACCGAGGCCACACCACGGTCATCGAGCAGAGCTGTATAGCCAGCGCCTGCTTTCACCAAGCTGTCCAACAGCGTGGCACCACCAGCCGTGAAGTTCACAAAGCCAGAGCCCGCAAATCCGCCAGCAGCACCGAAGGCTTCCACAATCGTGTGGCTGATCGTGCCACCGCTACCGACCGTCGCGTTGATGCCATTCCAGCCACTGAAGTTGATGCCATTGGAGCTCGTGGAGCTATCCGGCTTGGTGAACAGGAAGCCATCCAAGGTGCCCGCTGCCGTGATCGTCACCGTGCCCTTGATCGTCGACTCGGCATTGCGGCTAGCACTGCCGGCAATACCAGTATTTGCGCCTTGGATCGTGACGGTTTTATTGACCGTCACGTTTTCTGCGTAGGTGCCTGCCGCCACAACGATCGTGTCGCCAGCTGCGGCCGCAGTAATGGCGGCTTGGATCGTGGTGTAGGTCTGACCGACGCCGACATTGAGCGTGTCCAGCTGATGGCGCCAGGCCGCCAGTGCCCGGGGCTGGAAGGGCACGATGCTATTGCCCACCACAGCCGGGGCCTGGTGGGTGGTGGCTCCGGTGGCCAGCCATTCCAGATCCCAACTCGCCTTCTGGCTGGGGTGGCCCACAGCATTGGCGCTCGCCGCCACCGGGCAGGCCAGCAGCTCCTGCAGCCGCTGCACCATCGCCAGATCCGCCGCCAAATGGCAGGCATAGAGCTGAACGGAGGTCAGCTTCCAGGCCGAGAGGGTTTGGGCCCGCTCCTCGATCAGGGCTTCGGTGATCGGTCGCGACCCGATCAACAGGGCGCCGGGGCGCCCGTGGCAGAGCACCACCAAGCGGCTGGCGCCGCTGCTGGCCAGGGCCGCATCAATGGCCTCAATCGCATCCACCTCCCTGCTCAGCGGCAGCACCACCACCTCACTACTGAGCCCTTCGAGCAGCAGCTCGAGATCTGGCAGCTGAGCGTCGACCGCCAGCAGAGTGCTGGCCGGTGCTCGGTCTACGGATGCACCCTTTAGCACAGTATTGCCGGTAAAAGTGATTGAGGTGTTCATGAGATCCGCTTAAGAGGACAGTACCCTTAATGCGGACAATACCACTTTTGGGGCATTTACGCAGCATGCGCAAGTGTTGTGTTTTATACACATTTATGAGTTCACGCCTCCACGCCTCGCCCTGGCTTCGGTGCTCGCTCCGTTGCGGGGGCTGCCAGAGCGGCTGATGGAGCCATTCTTTCCCCAGTATTGGAGGATTTCATTCCATGGCGGCAACATCTGTGCTAGGGAAATTTCTTGGAGCAAGGAATCCTGTGTCCAGGTGTCATATTTAGTAACGTGGCAACTCCTTCAACTGGAAAGCCGATTGAAGCCGCCCAAACTGATGCCCTTCGCTGCGGGCAATAGTTTGGAATCAGGTCTAAATTCGCCTGCTCTCGCTGGCAACCAGAGCTGTTCCCCCAGCAACACCATCGCCTCGGCGTCGATCGCCGCGGGCAGGGCGGCGTCGGCTCCCCCTCGCAGGGGCAGTTTCCGCCGCTGGAGGTGATCCATGTCGAGCCGGCACTGCAGCGGCTGCAGCGGGACACGATCCGCACGGGGCTCATCCGTCTGCGGGTCTACGGGGTGGAGAAAACCCTGGTCGACTGCTTCCGTCATCGCAGCCGTCTGGGGATGGAGGTGGTGCTGGAAGCCCTGCGGGATGCCAGCAGCCAGCGGCGGATGAATGTTGATGAGCTCTGGCGTCAGGCGAAGGCCCAGCGCATGCAGCGGGTGATGCTGACCGTTGGGATCGATCAGGCCGGCATCCAGCAAGAACTGCCTGGAGATCTCTGCCTTTTGGCAGTTGCTCAGGCACTGACAGAGCTTCCAGGGTGGAGAGGCATGATCCTCCCCCTCTGGCCTGCATGCTCCCCTGGCTCCTGGCATCTGTCACCCTGGCGGCGGTGGTGCTTACGGTTTCGCCCCTCGGGCGCCATCTCCACGCCGTATTCGATGACCGCCCCCAGCCGGCCTGGGACCGCTGGCTGAACCCGATCGAGGCCGCTCTGCTGCGCTGGATCGGTGATGCCGGCCGCAGCGCCGAATCCGCCAGCGGTTATCTGGCGCCGCTGTTGATCAGCAATGCGCTGTTCGCGCTGCCGGCCCTGGCGCTGCTGCTGTTGCAGCCGCTCTGGCTCAATCCGATGGGATTCGGGGGGCTGCGCTGGGATCTGGCGCTGCACACCACGATCTCTTTTCTCACCAACACCGACCAGCAGCACCTGGTGCCGGAACAGAGCCTGGGGACCCTGGCCCAGCTCGGGGCGATGCAGTTCCTGATGTTCGTCTCAGCGGCCACGGGGCTGGCCGTTGGCTTCGCCGTGATCCGCGGCTTCAGCGGCCGGCCGATCGGCAACTTCCACCGCGATCTGTTGCGCTCGCTCACCCGCGTGTTGATCCCCGCCTCGCTGCTGCTGGCGTTGTTCCTGTTGGTGTGTGGCGTGCCGATGACCCTGGCGCCGCCGCTGCAGATCACCACGCTGGAAGGCGCCAAACAGTTGCTGCCCCGGGGCCCGATCGCCCTGTTCGAGGCGATCAAGCAGCTGGGCGAGAACGGCGGTGGCTTTGTCAGCGCCAACTCGGCGCATCCCTACGAGAACCCCACCCTGCTCAGCAATCTGGTGAGCACCTGGGCGATGTTGATCATTCCGGCGGCCACGCTCGATGCCTTCGGGCGGTTCGTGGGTAACCGCCGTCAGAGCAACCTGCTGCTGGCCCTGGTGTTTGGTCTGCTGCTGATCGGCGCCGCCGTCGCCATGGGGGCGGAGCAGGCCGGCAACCCGGTCCTCGACCGCTGGATCAGTGGCGGCAATCTGCAGGGCAAGGAGCTGCGCTTTGGAGCCGGGCTCACCGGTCTGTGGTCGGTGGTGACCACCGGCACGATGACCGGCGCGGTGAACGGCGCGATCGACGCGGCGATGCCGCTGACGATTCTCACGACCCTGTTCAACCTGTTTCTGCAGGTGGTGTTCGGCGGCCAGGGCACCGGCATCGCCTACCTGCTGGTGTTCGTGCTGCTGGCGGTGTTTCTCACCGGCTTGATGGTGGGCCGCACGCCGGAATTCCTCGGCCGCAAGGTGGAGAAGCCCCAGGTGGTGTGGGCCAGCCTGATCCTGCTGATCCATCCGATCTTCGTGCTGATCCCGGCGGCGCTCACCCTGGCCGGTGGCGCCACGCTGGCGGCCATCAGCAACCCGGGCTCCCACGGCATCAGCCAGGTGGTCTACGAATACGCCTCGGCGGCCGCCAACAACGGCAGCGGCTTGGAGGGCCTCGGAGATGGCACCCCCTGGTGGAACCTCAGCACCAGCCTCAGCCTGCTGGGCGGCCGCTACCTGCCGATCGCTGCGCTGCTGGCGCTGGCCGATGGCTTCCGCCGCAAACCCGCCCTCGAACCGAGTCCCGGCACCCTGCGCACCGACACCGGCCTGTTCACCGGCGTGACGGCCGTGGTGCTGGTGATCCTCGGCGCCCTCACCTTCTTCCCGGTGCTGGCCCTCGGGCCGATCGCGGAAGCGCTCACCCTGGCGTCCTGAGATGACCACCACAACAGCCCGCGCCATCTTTCCCCGCATGCCGCGCGGGCCGCGCCAACAGCGGCGCTACACCGAACGCCCCCGCCAGCAGGGACTGGTGCAGCGGGCGATCGTGGAGTCGTTCCGCAAGCTCGACCCCCGGCTGGCGGTGGCCAATCCGGTGATGTTCGTTGTGTGGTGCGGCACCGCCTTGTGCCTGGCGCTGACCCTGGAGCCGCAGCTTTTGGATACCCAGGCCGGTGGGCGGGAGCGGGGCTTCAACGCCCTGATCAGCCTCACCCTGCTGGCGACGCTGCTGTTCGCCATTTTCGCTGAGGCCCTGGCGGAAGGCCGAGGCAAGGCCCAGGCCGATGCCCTGCGCCGCACCCAGGCCCGCACCGAGGCACGGCGTCAGCTGGCCGATGGCTCGATCGAACTTGTGGATTCCTCCGCCCTGCGCAAGGGCGATCTGGTGCTGGTGCAGGCCGGCGACGTGATTCCCGCCGACGGCGAGGTGATCGCCGGGGTGGCCTCGGTGGATGAATCGGCGATCACCGGCGAATCGGCTCCGGTGCTCAAGGAGGCCGGCTCGGACGTAGCCGGCTCGGTCACCGGTGGCACCCGCATCCTTTCCGATCAGCTCACCCTGAGGATCAGCGCCGATCCGGGCAAGGGCTTCATCGATCGCATGATCGCCCTGGTGGAGGGCGCCGAACGCAGCAAAACACCGAACGAGATCGCCCTCACGGTGCTGCTGGCGGTGCTCACCCAGGTGTTCCTGATCGCCGTGGCCACCCTCTCGCCGGTGGCCGGGTTTCTCAATCAGGCCCCTTCGGTGGTCACCCTGGTGGCCCTGCTGGTGGCGTTGATCCCCACCACGATCGGCGGCCTGCTCAGCGCCATCGGCATCGCCGGCATGGACCGGGTGGCCCAGTTCAACGTGATCGCCACCTCCGGGCGGGCGGTGGAGGCCTGCGGCGATGTGAACACCCTCATCCTTGATAAAACCGGCACGATCACGCTCGGCAATCGGCTGGCGGAGGAATTCCTGCCGGTGGGCGGCCACAGCAGCGCGGAGCTGGCCGAGGCCGCTCTTGGGGCCAGTTGTTTCGATCAGACCCCAGAAGGGCGCTCGATCGTGCGGCTGGCCGAGAAACTGGGTGCTGTTCTGCCCTTCGAGGCTGAGCAGGCCAGTGGTATCGATTTCTCGGCCCGCACCCGCATGAGCGGAACCGATTTGCCCGAGGGCCTGGAATTCCGCAAGGGAGCCGTCGACGCCATCAAGGGATTCGTGCGCTCCCGCAGCGGCCAGGTGCCAGCGGAGCTCGATGGCTGCTTCGAGCAGGTGTCGCGGCTGGGGGGCACCCCCCTGGCGGTGTGCCGCGGCGGCGAGGTGTTCGGCGTGATCTACCTCAAGGACATCATCAAGCCGGGTATTCGCGAGCGCTTCGATCAGCTGCGCCGCATGGGCACCCGCACCGTGATGCTCACCGGCGACAACCCGATCACCGCCGGCGTGATCGCCCGCGAGGCCGGCGTGGATGACTTCATCGCCGAGGCCACGCCGGAGGACAAGATCGCCGTGATTCAGCAGGAGCAGAAGCTCGGCAAGTTGGTGGCGATGACCGGCGATGGTTCCAACGACGCCCCGGCCCTGGCCCAGGCCAATGTGGGCGTGGCGATGAACTCCGGCACCCAGGCGGCCAAGGAGGCGGCAAACATGGTGGATCTCGACAGTGATCCCACCAAGCTGATCGACATCGTGACGATCGGCAAACAGTTGCTGATCACCCGCGGCGCGCTCACCAGCTTCTCGATCGCCAACGACATCGCCAAATACTTCGCGATCCTGCCGGCCCTGTTCGCCGGGGCGGGCCTTGAGGCGCTGAATGTGATGCAGCTGGCCTCACCCCAATCCGCGATTCTCTCGGCGATGGTGTTCAACGCCCTGATCATTCCGGCCCTGGTGCCCCTGGCCCTCAAGGGAGTGCAATTCCGGCCGCTTAGTGCGGAACAGCTGCTGCGCCGCAACCTGCTGATCTACGGCGCCGGCGGCATGGTCGCTCCCTTCGTGGGAATCAAGCTGATCGATCTGGCCATCGGTGCCCTGCGGCTGATCTAACTCCTGCAGGCTGCTCAGAAATTCCCTTTCTCCGCGATCCCCATGCCAAACCATCCCATGGCCCGCATTCTGCCCATCCGCTTCTGGCTGCCACTCCTTCTCGTGGCCGGCACCGTCGTCGTCGCCCCTCAGTTGCGCCATAGCCAACCACCGCTTCAGAGCCACACCCTGGCGCTGCTGCTCTGCGGCACGGTCGCCCTTTCGGGCTACCTGTTCGCCGTGATCGCCCAACCGGAGAAGTTCTGATGTCAATCGCTGCCCAACTCTGGCGTGGGGTTCGCCTCACCCTGCTCCTCTGGTTGCTCACCGTGGTGGTGATCACCTTGCCGCTGCTGGGCCTGGCCCGGTTGGTGGCACCCGATGCGGCCACCGGCAGCCTGCTGCGCACGGGTGACCGGGTGGAGGGCTCGCGTCTGATCGGTCAAGGCTTCAGCTCAGCGCGCTACATGCAGGGCCGCCCGGCCGGTGCCCCCAACCTGGCCGTCAGCAATCCTGAGCTGGCGACACGGGTGGCCGCCGCCGCCAGCCGCTGGCAGAGCGCTGGCGTGGCCCAACCCGGAGCCGATCTCCTGCAGGATTCCGGCTCCGGGGTCGATCCGCACATCAGCCTGGAGGCCGCGCGCCAGCAGTTGCCCCGCCTGGCCCGGGAACGCCAGCTGCCGCAGGCGGATCTGGAGCGGCTGTTGCGTCAGCACCAAGAAGGGCCGCTTGGCCTGCAGGCGATCGAGCCCGTGGTGAACGTGCTCACGTTCAATCTGGCCCTCGACCAACTGGCCTCTTCGAATACCACGCAGAGCCCGCCGGTCCCCGCAACGCCATGATCCGCTCCACCCACCGGCGCGGCCGCCACAAGGTGTTCATCGGCATGGCGCCAGGCGTGGGCAAGACCTGCCGCATGCTCCAGGAGGGTAAAGAGGTGCTGCGGGAGGGCACCGATGTGGTGATCGGCCTGCTGGAGACCCACGGCCGCCAGGACACCGCCCGCCAGGCGGAAGGTCTGGAGCAGATTCCCCGCAAGCGCATCCGCTACCAGGGGGTGGATCTGGAGGAGATGGATGTGGCCGTCGTGCTGGCCCGCCATCCGCAGCTGGTGCTCGTCGATGAACTCGCCCACACCAACCTGCCGGGCAGTGAGCGACAGAAGCGCTGGCAGGACGTGGAGATGCTGCTGCTCTCTGGCATTGATGTTTATTCGACCCTCAACATCCAGCACCTCGAAAGCCTCAATGACCTGGTGGCCGAACTCACCGGCGTGGTGGTGCGCGAACGCATTCCCAACCGGGTGCTCGAGCTGGCCGACGAGGTGGTGCTCGTGGATGTGACGCCGGAAACCCTGCAGGAGCGGCTCAAGGAGGGGAAGGTCTACGCGCCTGAAAAGGTGGGCCAGGCCCTGGCTAACTTCTTCCAGCGGCGCCATCTCGTTGCTCTACGGGAGCTGTCTTTGCGGGAGGTGGCCGATCGGGTCGAGAACGACATCCTCCCCGCGATCACGCCCCTGCGGGAACGGGTGATGGTCTGCCTGGCCAATCACCACACCAGCAAACGCCTGTTGCGCCGCGCCGCCCGCCTGGCCGCCGCCATGGACGCCCCGCTGCTGGCCCTGACAGTGCAAGATCCCAGCCGCTTTCTCAGCCGCGAGGAGTCGCTGATCCAGGAGGAATGCCGCCAGCTCTGCGACGACGTGGGCGGCACCTTCCTGCGGGAGGAGAGTGCGGAGATCCTGCCCACCATCGCCCGGGTGGCCCAGGAGAAGCGCATCACCCAGATCGTGCTGGGACAGACCATGCGCTCACGCTTCAAGGCCCTGTTGCGCAGGCCCCTCTCCGAGCGCCTGCAGCACCAGTTGCGCGGACTCAGTATCGACCTGCATCTGATTTCAGAAGGCTTGCCGGCCCAGCCGGCGAACGAAGCAGAGCCCTGATGGTCCCCCCCCTGCCGATCAGCCTGGTGTGGGCGATCTGGCTTGCGATTCTGCTGGTGGAGCTAGCGACGCCTCCGGATGTGGTGCTCGGCATCCTCTACGGGGTGCCCCTGTTGCTAGGCGCGTCGCAGCGCACAGGGCGGCAGGCCTGGCGGTTTTTGCTGATCTGCTGTGCGGTCACCCTGGTGAACCTGCTGCTGCCACGGCCGATTGATCACAACCTGGTTGTGGTGCTGGTCAATCGCCTGCTCGTTTGCTCAGGCCTGGCGGCAACCACAGCGCTGGTGGTGCGCAACCAGACCCTGCAACAGCAGCGGACGGCGCTGAATGTTGAACTGGCCGAAACTCAGCTTCGTAGTGATGTGATCGCCACTCTTGCCCACGACCTCAAAACGCTGGTGCTCGGGACACTTGCTTCCCTGACGATGCTGGAGAAAGGGCCGCTGGTGGAGGCAGGGCCAATGGTGGAGGCAGGGCCAGTGGTGGAGGCGATCCGCAACAGCCAGCAGCGCTGTCTGCGCCTGATCAACGACCTGCTGGAGGTGTTCCGGGCTGAGCAGGAAGGACTCCAGATGCATTTGCAACCCTGCGATCTGCTGGCCATTGCCCAGGAGGCGGTGAGCACGGTGGAGCCGATTGCCGCCCAACGGCAGATCACCCTGGTGCTGCGCCAGCCCCAGGGAGGTCTGAACCAGATGGCGCTGAAGGCCGATCCTTCCCTGCTCCGCCGCCTGATCGAAAACCTGCTGCTCAATGCGGTGCACCACAGCCTGCGCGGCCAGCGAGTGTGGCTGCAGCTGAGCCACCAGCCCGGGAGCTGGCAGGTGGATGTACGCGATGGCGGCGCTGGCTTTCCACCGGAGGAACTGCCCAAGCTGTTTCAACGCTTTTCAAAGACCGACAGCGGCGCCCGCGGCTCCGGCCTGGGGCTTTATCTCTGCCGGCTGATCAGCGCAGCCCACGGAGGAAGTATCAGCGCCAGCAACTGCCCCGGCGGTGGCGCCAAGGTTGTGGTGCAGCTGCCTGAGGCGGAGGTTTAACCGTGCGGCTGCTGCTCATTGAGGACGACCAGGCCTACCAGCTGGCCATGGCTGCCCATCTCCAAGGGCGCACTGGGGTTGAGCAGGTGCATGTGGCTGGCGATGGCGAACAGGCCCTGGAGTTGCTGGAGAGCGAGCCGATCGATCTGGTGCTGCTGGATCTGGTGCTGCCGGGGATGGGGGGCCTGGCCACTTGTAGGTACATCACCAAAACCAGCGCCATTCCGGTGTTGATCATCACCAGTCAGGACGATCCCGATTGGGTGCAGAAGATCTGGCAGTTGGGCGCCCGCGGCTATCTCCACAAGGAGCGGGCCTTTGAACAGGTGGAGATGGCACTGGCTTCTTTGTTGGCCGGCGCCAGTTGGTGGGACCACAAAGCCACGGCTGCCTTGCGGGCATCGTCGGCATCCAGATCGCCCCGGCGAGCTGGTCACGCCAAACATCTCGACAGCCTCACCTCGCGGGAACGGCAGGTGCTGGCCTGCATTGCCGAGGGGGACGACAACCGCACCATCGCCCAACGCCTGGCAATCGGGGAAGGCACCGTGCGCAGCCATGTGCACGTGCTGCTCCACAAGCTCCAGGTCAGCAACCGCACCCAGGCCGCCCTGCTCTGGCTGGCCTGAGCCGCGTCATGGGCTCCCCCACCAAATCCACTCACCACCAACCCCCTAACCAGCCGCCAACCCCGTGGCATGGCGGCGGCGCAGTTGACCGCAGGCGGCGTCGGCATCGAGGCCGCGGCTGGCGCGCACGCTTACGGCGATGTGGCGCCGCTGCAGCAGCTGGCGAAAATCCTCCACCGCCCTGGGGGTGGGCCGCTGGAAGCTCTCCTCGGCGATCGGGTTGTAGGGGATCAGGTTTACATGGCTCTGGAAGCCGCGCAATAGCTGGGCCAGCTCTTCTGCGTGGCGCGGCTGGTCGTTGAGACCCCCCAGCAGGATGTATTCAAAGCTCAATCTTCTGCCGGTGATCGCCACGTAGCGGCGGCAGTCTTCCAGTAAAGATTGCAGGGGATAGGCATGGGCGGTGGGGATCAGTTGCTGGCGCAGCTGTTGGTTGGGGGCATGCAAACTCACCGCCAGGGTGAATTGGGCCCGCCCCAACCTTTGCAAGGCCCGCTCCGCCAGCTGGGGCAGGGTGTGGGCCACCCCTACGGTGCTGAGGGTGATCTGGCGTTGGGCCATACCCAAATCGCCGCAGAGGCAGTCAATTGCCGCTAGCACCGCCTCGATATTTAGTAGTGGCTCCCCCATGCCCATGAACACCACATGGCTGGGGCGTTCGCCCATCACCTCGCGCACACTGAGCACCTGGTCGACAATTTCGTGCACCGCCAGCGAACGCTGCAGGCCACCCTTGCCGGTGGCGCAGAAGCTACAGGCCATCGGACAACCCACCTGGCTGCTGACGCAGACGGTGAGGCGTCCCTCAGCCGGGATGCCCACGGTTTCGATGCTCAGCCCGTCGTGGGTGCTGAGCAACAACTTGGTGGTGGCATCGCGGGCGACGCTGCGGTGCAGCTCCCGCGAACGGCCAATCCAGTCACCCGCCCCAGCCGGCGGCTGGGCCAGCAGCCGCTGACGAAAACCCTTGGGCAGCACCGAGATCTCATCAAGGCTGCGGGCCCCCTTGGCATAGAGCCAATCGTGCAGCTGCCGGCCGCGAAAGGCGGCCTGGCCCTGGCCAACCGCCCACTGCTCCAGCTCCGCCAAGCCCATGCCCAGCAGCGGCTTGGCGGCAGTGGCCGATGCCGCTGCCGGTGTCAGGGCCACACCAGCAGGCCGTGGCCCAGCAGCACCTCCGCCACCAGCAGGGCAATAAAGCCGAGCATGGCCGCCCGGCCATTCAGCTTTTCGGTGTGGCTGTGGAACCCGAAGCGGGGTAAGCGCCGCTGGGGGATGGGCGTGCCCAGGGCGGTGAGCTTGGCGTTGGTCATCTTTGGCGGCGGCAGGGGCGAGGCGCGGTGAGCCGATCAGCTGGGCGGAGCGGCTCAGTCATCGGTGAGCAGGCCCTCCTCCTGGAGACCCTCCAGGGCGGCGGGATCGGCGATCAGTTCCTCCTCAAGGCCCTCGTCGAGGATCGGCCGGGTGAAGGCGGCCGGTGAACTGGTGTCGATGCCGTGGCGGCTGCGGGTGGCCTCCAGATCGGCATCGGAGGGGTCGTCCAGCAGGGCGGTGGAGGAGACCACCGGGGGCGCCGGCAACTCCACCGTGTAGTCGGGCCGCAGGTTTTGCATGCGCCGGTAGCCCATGTTCTCCTCCTCCAGGATGTCTGGATGGGGGCCGGCCTCGGCCCGCAGCTCCTCCTCGAAGCCACTGAAGCCCGTGCCGGCCGGGATCAGGCGACCGATGATCACGTTCTCCTTGAGACCGCGCAGCCAGTCGCTCTTGCCCTCGATCGCCGCTTCCGTTAGCACCCGGGTGGTCTCCTGGAAGGAGGCGGCGGAGATGAAGCTGTCGGTGTTCAGCGAGGCCTTGGTGATGCCCAGCAGCACCGGCGTGAACTCGGCGGGGGCGCCGCCGGTGATCGCCATGGCGCCATTCACCTGCTCCACCTGCCGCAGTTCGATCAGCTCGCCCGGCAGCAGAGTGGTATCGCCAGCGTCTTCTATACGCACCTTGCTGGTCATCTGTCGCACGATCACTTCGATGTGCTTGTCGTCAATCGAAACCCCCTGGGATTTGTAGACGTTCTGCACCTCCTGGACCATGCGGAATTGCAGCTTGGAGATCGACTGTTGGGCCGCCTCCATGGTGGGTTTACGGGTGCGTAGATCCTCGAAATAGCTCTCCAGCAGCTCGTGGGGGTTGATCGGACCATCGGTGAGCTGATCGCCCGCATGTACCTGCTGGCCGTCGCTCACCATCACGGTGCGGCCCAGCAGGATCGGGTATTCGCCGATGGCGTCGTCCTGTTCAATCACCGTAACTGTGATCGAATCGTCATCCTCTCCCTGCTTGATCTGCACGGTGCCCGATCTACGGCATAGCACCGAGGAATCACGGGGCCGCCGGGCCTCCAGCAGCTCCTCGATGCGCGGTAGACCCTGCACGATGTCGCCGGTTTTTTGCCGCTCGAACACCAGCAGGGCCAGGCCGTCGCCGCGCTGCACCAATTCGCCGTCGCGCACGTGCAGCACCGAATCCGGCGACACCATGTAGGGACGCCCCAGGCGGATGGTCACGATCGAGCCGTCAATCGCTTCCACCTGGCCGCAGCAGGGGGCCGCGATGCCCTCGGCGAGTATGTCGCCATCAACAATTCGCTGGCCCACCGTCACCAGGGCCGGGGTGGCACCCAGATCCAGGCGGCTGATGTCATCGGCGCGCTCCACAATCAAACGCCGGATTGGTTCCCCCTCCTGCTGGTCGGGCAGTTGCACCACGCCGTCCTCCTTGCAGAGAATTTGGGTGGTGGCGACCACGTCGCCGCTCTTGACAGTGGATTGGTCCTCCACCTGCAGCTCGGTGTGGGTGGAGCCGTGGCTGGCGTCGGAGATGGTGTCGCGGCGCACCAGCAGCGTTTCCAGAATTGTGAGCTGCAATCGCTCAATCGTCTTGGCGCGCTTATCCGGCACCGCCTCCACATCCACCGTCATTTGTGGAGTGGTGTCAAAGGTTTCCAGGATCAGTTGGGTGCGCAGTAATTCCACGCCCTCCACACTCTTGATCACCTCACCGTCCTTGAAGGCCAGGCGCTGGGTGGCCTTCAGGCCCAGCATCGGGCCGCCGCTCTGCTTCACCGTGCTCAAGTCGGGCAGGTGAGCCTCATCGGGAATGTTGTACTCCTCCACGGGGCGCAACAGCAGGGCGCCTCCCTCTGGCGTATCTACACTCTCCACATAGACCATCGCTTCTGGTGTTAGATCCGGGGCAATTTCCTCCCCTGGATTGCAGAGGCGTCCTTCCGTGAATGTGGAGAGGATTTTGCTGTCGGCCACCAGGTGCAGGCTGCCGGAGCGCACGATGATTTCGCGCAAGATATCGTTCTTTTGCGTCACCGTCACGATGCCGGCTGTCTGGCTGAAGATGTCCTTCACCACCTCCGTGCCGGCCTCAATCCACTGGCCGTCCTCAATCATCAACAGGGAGATGTCCTTGTTGATCTCGTGGGTTTCCTGAGGAATCCAGAGCAGCGTGCCGCCCTTGCTCACCTCATAGCCGTTCTTGGCACTGCGGGCCTTTTTGATCGCCAGGCCGGGGGCGAATTTAACGATGCCGCCGGTTTGGGTGCGGAAGCGATCATCGGCCAGTTCGGCGATCACCTCGCCGCTGGCGATCTTGGTGCCGGGCCGGGTCTTGAGCAGATAGCGCAGGTTGTCCTTGCCATCCAGGTGCCAGGTTTCGCCGGAATGGCTGGATTCACCCACCAACTTGCAGTCTTTCAAGGTGAGGCTGGCGGTAACAATCTGCACTTCGCGGGAGTCGCCCGCCGATTCCCGCAGCCTCACGGCACCGCCGTACTCGCTCACCAACCGGCTCTCCACCAGCACATCGCCGGTCTTGACGGTGCTGTTGCCAGTCAGCACGGGCTGGGCATTGGGGGGCAGGTTGTAGACGTCGCCACTGAATACCCACAGGCGGCCGAGGCGCTGGGCCTTGAGGGTGATGTTGCCCTGGCGGTCCACCACTTCCCGGGGCTGAATCGCATCCTCGTAGCGCACCTGACCGGCCAGGTCGCAGATCACATCCTTGGTGGCCTTTTCCACGCTCTTTTTCACCGTGGCGCCAGCGGAAATCTGGGCCAAGATGGTGTCCGACTCGGCATGTTGGCCGTCGTAGACGAACATGATCGAGCCGGTGGTGATTGCCAGCGACTGGGGCTTGCCCTTGCCGCTCGGCTTCACCGTGATGTCGAAATCGGTCTCGGCGATCTGGGCCTCCACCCCGTGGGGGGTGCGGTAGGGACGCACCCGGGCCTTGTCGCCGAATTCGATCACGCCCGTCACCACGGAACGCACCACGCCGGTTTCGGCCGTGGACACACCGCCGGTGTGGAAGGTGCGCATGGTCAGCTGGGTGCCGGGCTCGCCGATCGACTGGGCGGCCACAATCCCCACCGCCTCGCCCAGGTCCACCAGCTGGTTGTGGGCCAGGGCCCAGCCGTAGCAGCGGCGGCACACCGACCGGTTGGCCTCACAGGTGAGCGGAGAGCGCACCACCACGGTCTTGACGCCCGCCGCCTCAATCCGGCGCGACATGATCGGGTCGATTTCGCCATTGCGATCGACGATCAGTTCGCCGTCGCTGCCGATTACCGGCTCAGCCGCCAGGCGACCCATGAGCTTGCTGGCAAAGCCGCCCCGCTCATCGGCGTCGATGGGGATGCCGCGGGTTGTGCCGCAGTCGTCCTCGCGCACGATCACATCTTGAGCAACGTCCACCAGACGGCGGGTGAGGTAGCCCGAGTCGGCGGTGCGCAGGGCCGTATCCACCAGGCCCTTACGGGCACCGTAGGAGGAGATTACGTATTCGGTAACCGTGAGGCCTTCGCGGAAGTTGGTGCGAATTGGCAGGTCGATGATCTCCCCTTGGGGGTTGGCCATCAGGCCGCGCATACCCACCAGCTGACGCACCTGGGACATGTTGCCCCGAGCGCCGGAGTTGGCCATCATCCACACGGAATTGAGTGGATCGTTCTCGTTGAAATTGCGCCGTACCGCCGCCACCAGGCGCTCATTGGTTTCGGTCCAGGTGTCGATCACCTTGGTGTGGCGTTCCACCTCGGTGATTTCCCCCAGCCGGTAGCGCTCCTCGGTTTCGGTGATTTGCTGCTCCGCCTCCGCCAGCAGGGCCGCCTTGTCGCCGGGAATGCGCAGGTCGTCCACCGAAATTGATACGGCGGCCTGGGTGGCATAGCGAAAACCCAAATCCTTCAGGTCGTCGGCCATGGCGGCCGTGGCGGCGGTGCCGTGGTGCTTATAGGCCCAAGACACCAGGTTCCTGAGGGCCTTTTTGTCCACCACCCGATTGCGAAATGGCGGCGCCTCCTTGCTTAGGGCCACGTTTACGGGCGCGATCGCCGCGGGGGCGGGCACGCTGGCGGCAGCCTTGGCGGCCTTGGATTTCTTGCTGGTTTTCTTGGCGGGGGTGGCGGTCATGGAGGCGGGCGGATTAGGTGGCGAAGAAAGGTTCAGACGATCTGCCGGCTCGTGGGGCAAAACTTGCAGCCAGCCGGTATTTCAGTTAATAAGCAGACAATTTTAGCTGGACAATAGTTTGGCTGGCCGAAAGTTTGGTTGGCGGCACTGGTTGGCAGCAGTGGATTTAGGCGGCGGCAACGGCGTCGATGATGGTGCGGTTGATAACTACCCGGCCCACGGTGGTAAGCAGATAGCGACTGATTAGAGCTCCGTCTTCATCGAAGCGGTCGCGGCGGTACAGCCACTGTTCAATGCGGGTGCCATCGCTGAGGGTCTCTTCTTTCTGGGGTTGCTTGTCTTCCTCGCCGCAATCCACCTCGCCGTTGAAGCGCACCCAAATCCAGTCGTGCAGGCGGAGGTGCTTGCCCTCGAAGGCGGCCATCACGTCGTCCAGGTTGGCGAAGGTGAGATCCCGATCGCCAAAGTTGGGCCGGCTCGATCCCGGCTGTTCGGCGGTGAGGTAATAGGCCCCCAGCACCATGTCCTGGGAGGGGGTGATGATCGGCTCGCCGGTGGCTGGCGAGAGAATGTTGTTGCTGGCCAGCATCAACAGGCGAGCTTCTGTCTGGGCTTCGATCGCCAGGGGCACGTGCACGGCCATCTGGTCGCCGTCGAAGTCGGCGTTGAAGGCGGGACAGACCAGCGGGTGCAGCTGGATGGCTCGGCCATCCACCAGTTTTGGCTCAAAGGCCTGAATGCCCAGGCGGTGCAGGGTGGGGGCCCGGTTTAGCAGAATCGGATGACCTTCAATAACCTCTTGCAGCACCTGCATGACTTCGTCATCGGCCCGCTGAATCAGCTTTTTGGCCGCCTTGATATTATTGACGATGTTCTGGCGAATCAGCCGGTGAATAACGAAGGGTTGAAATAGCTCAATGGCCATTTCTTTCGGCAGGCCGCACTGGTGCATCTTCAGCTTCGGTCCCACCACGATCACCGAACGGCCGGAGTAGTCAACCCGCTTACCGAGCAGGTTTTGGCGGAAGCGACCCTGCTTGCCCTCGATGATGTCGCTGAGGGATTTGAGGGCCCGGTTGTTGGCACCTACCACAGTGCGACCGCGGCGACCGTTGTCGATCAGGGCATCGACCGCCTCCTGCAGCATCCGCTTTTCGTTGCGGACAATGATCTCGGGGGCCAGGATCTCCTGGAGGCGTGCCAACCGGTTGTTGCGGTTGATCACCCGGCGATAGAGGTCGTTGAGATCGCTGGTGGCGAAGCGACCACCGTCCAGCTGCACCATCGGCCGCAGGTCGGGCGGGATCACCGGGATCACATCCAGCACCATCCACTCGGGACGGGCATTGGTGGCCACGAAGTTGTCGATCACCCGCAGCCGCTTGATCAGCTTGGCCCGCTTTTGGCCCTTGCTGGCGGCGATCTCCTCCCGCAGCTGTTCAGCGGTTTCGTTTAGATCCAGGTCTTCCAGTAGTTGCTTCAGCGCTTCGGCGCCGATGCCCACCATGGGCTCATTTTCGATCTCAGAATCCTCGGCATAGATCTGATCTTCGATCTCCAGCCATTCATCTTCGGTGAGCAGCTGTTTGTAGCTGAGATCCTTGTGATCGCCTGCATCGAGCACCACATAGCAGTTGAAGTAGACGATCTGCTCCACATCCCGCAGGGGCATGTCCAGCAGGATCGCCACGTAACTGGGAATCCCCTTCAGGTACCACACGTGGGATACCGGGGCGGCCAGCTTGATGAAGCCCATGCGGTGGCGCCGCACCCGACTCTCGGTAACCTCCACGCCACAGCGCTCGCAGACGATGCCACGGTGCCTGACGCGTTTGTACTTGCCGCAGTGGCACTCCCAATCCTTGGAGGGGCCGAAGATCTTCTCGCAGAACAGCCCGTCCATTTCGGGCTTTAGCGTGCGGTAGTTGATGGTTTCGGGCTTGGTCACCTCGCCCACCACCTGACCGTTGGGCAGGGTGCGCTGCCCCCACTGCATGATCCGCTCGGGGGAAGCGAGCGTGATCTTCACGTAGTCGAAGTGGTTTTCGGTGCGCAGGTTGCTGTTGGACATCTGCTGGAGGCTGGCGGAGATCGAGAGAGGAACAGAAGGGAAAATCGCGACGCCGGCTTAAGCGGCAGCTCGCGATCCATCAGCGATCAGTCGTCGTCGTAATCCGCGACGCCGAGGGATTCGTAGGTGGGACGGCTGGGGGTGCTGCGGCGGGGATTGACGTCCTGCATCAGATCCACTTCTTCGCCCGCATCGGTGTATACGGCGATGTCCAGACCGAGGGACTGCAGCTCGCGCATCAGCACCTTGAACGATTCGGGGGTGCCGGGGCGGGGGATCGGCTTGCCCTTGACGATGGCGTTGAGCGCCTCGTTACGACCCTGCATGTCGTCGGACTTGACCGTGAGCAACTCCTGGAGGGTGTAGGCGGCGCCGTAGGCCTCCAGGGCCCACACCTCCATCTCGCCCAGGCGCTGGCCGCCCTGCTGGGCCTTGCCCCCCAGCGGTTGCTGGGTGACCAGGGAGTAGGGGCCGGTGGAGCGGGCATGGATCTTGTCGTCCACCAGGTGCACCAGTTTGAGGATGTGGGCATAGCCCACCGTCACCGGTTGGTCAAAGGGTTCGCCGCTGCGGCCATCGATCAGTTGGATCTTGCCGGGGTTATCGGGGTTGTACACCCATTCCTTACCCGGTTGCTTGGCGGCTTCCTCCAGATAGGCCTGCACGGTTTGCTTCGATTTCTCAGCGCCATGCATTTCATCGAAGGGCACCACCTTGACGCGGCAGTCGAGATTGGCGGCGGCCCAGCCCATCAGGCACTCGAACACCTGGCCCACGTTCATGCGGCTGGGTACCCCGAGCGGGTTGAGCACGATGTCGATCGGCGTGCCATCCGGCAGGTAGGGCATGTCCTGGGAGGGCAGGATGCGGCTGATGATCCCCTTGTTGCCGTGGCGGCCGGCCATCTTGTCGCCCACCTGGATCTTGCGGCGCTGGGCCACATACACCCTCACCACCATGTTGGCGCCCGGCGGCAGTTCATCGCCCTGCTCGCGTGTGTAGATGCGCACGTCCACGACGCGGCCCCGCTCGGTGTTGGGAACCCGCAGGGAGTTGTCCCGCACGTCGCGGGCTTTTTCGCCGAAGATCGCCCGCAGCAACTTCTCTTCCGGCGGCTGATCTGATTCACCTTTGGGAGTTACCTTGCCCACCAAGATGTCGCCACTTTCCACATAAGCACCAATGCGAATGATGCCCATCTCGTCGAGATGCCCCAGGGTCTCTTCGGCGACGTTGGGGATTTCGCGGGTGATTTCCTCGGGGCCGAGCTTGGTTTGCCGCGCTTCAATCTCGTACTTCTCGATGTGTACCGAGGTGTAGAGGTCGTCGGTAACCAGCCGCTCGCTCACCAGAATGGCGTCTTCGTAGTTGTAGCCCTCCCAGGGCATGTAGGCGATGAGCACGTTTTGTCCCAGGGCAATCTCGCCCCCTTCGCAGGCGGAGCCATTGGCCAGCACCTGCCCGGCGATCACCGGATCGCCCTGGCTCACAATCGGGCGCTGGTTCAAGCAGGTGTCCTGGTTGGAGCGCTGGTACTTCTGCAGGTAGTGGGTGTGATCGTTGTTGAATTCATCGCGGATCACAATGGCGGTGGCATCCACGAAGATCACCGTGCCGTTCACCTTGGTGATGGGCACCATGCCGGAGTCGCGAGCCACCTGGGTTTCCAGGCCGGTACCCACCAGAGGCCGCTCGGGCCGCAGCAGCGGGACCGCCTGCCGTTGCATGTTCGAACCCATCAGGGCTCGGTTGGCATCGTCGTGCTCCAGGAAGGGGATCAAGGAGGTGGCCACCGAAATCACCTGCACCGGTGACAGCTGCACGTAGTCCACCTGCTCAGGCGGCACTTTTTCGAAGTCCTGGCGGTAGCGCACCGGCACCAGTTCGGCGGTGATGCGGCTATCGCTGTCCGTGGCCACATCTCCCGGGGCGATCCGACACTCGTCCTCCAGGTCGGCGGAGAGATAGATCGGGTTCCCCTGCTTGAGCACGATGCCGTTTTCCACCCGCCAGAAGGGGGTTTCGATAAAGCCGTATTCGTTCACCCTGGCATGGGTGGCCAGGGAGCCGATCAGGCCGGCATTGGGGCCTTCCGGTGTTTCGATCGGGCAAATCCGACCGTAGTGGGATGGGTGGATGTCGCGCACGGCAAAGCCGGCCCGCTCCCGGGTGAGACCCCCGGGGCCGAGGGCGCTGATGCGGCGCTTGTGGGTGAGCTCCGCCAGGGGGTTGGTCTGGTCCATGAACTGGCTCAGCTGGCTGGAGCCAAAGAACTCCTTGATCGCCGCCACCAGCGGTTTGGGGTTCACCAGTTGGGCCGGGGTGAGCGAATCGGTTTCGCCCACGGTCATCCGCTCTTTGATGATCCGCTCCAGCCGATTCAGGCCAACCCGCACCTGGTTTTGCAGCAATTCACCCACGGAGCGCACGCGGCGATTGCCCAGGTGATCGATGTCATCGAGGCTCGCCCCGCCCACATCGAGTTCCAGATTGATCAGGTAGTCAATGGTGGAGAGCACGTCCTCGGGGGTGAGGGTGCGCACCGCATCGGGAATGGTGAGACGCAGTTTTTTGTTGATCTTGTAGCGACCCACCCGACCGAGGTCGTAGCGCTTGGGATCGAAGAAGCGGCTGTGCAGCAGGCTTTGGCCGCCACTCACCGAGGGCGGTTCGCCGGGCCGCAGTTTTTTGTACAGCTCAAGCAGGGCCTGGTCTTCCGAGGAGATGCCCTCGTCGTTGGCGGCCTCAATCGACTTTTGGTAGTACTCGGGATGCCGCAGCTTGTCGAGTACGTCGTTATCGGATAGGCCGATGGCGCGCATCAGCACATGGGCGTTGATTTTGCGGGTTTTGTCCACCCGTACGTGCAGCAGGTCGTTTTTATCGGTTTCGAATTTCAGCCAGGCGCCGCGGTTGGGGATCAGGCTGGCGTTGAAGGTCTTGCGACCGTTTTTATCCTGTTCATCCTTGAAGTAAACCCCGGGAGAGCGCACGATCTGGTTGACGATCACCCGCTCGGCACCATTGATGATGAAGGTGCCCCGTTCGGTCATCAGCGGCAGTTCACCGATGAACACCTCCTGCTCCTTGATCTCGCCGGTTTCCTTGTTCACCAGCCGGCAGGTGACATACATCTGCGAGGCAAAGGTGGCATCGCGACGCTTCGCTTCTTCCACGTCGTGGCGCGGGCGCTTCAGGCGGTACTCGCTGCCAATGAAATGCAGCTCCAGCTTGCCGGTGTAGTCGGTGATCGGTGAGAAGCTCTCAAGCTCTTCAATCAGGCCCTTTTCCAGAAACCACTTGAAGCTGGCCCGTTGCACCTCCACCAGATCTGGCAGGTAGGTGACGGTTTTGGCGATCTGGATCGCGCTGCTCATGCGGTGAACCTGCAGGAACTGGGAGAGAGGAGATAAGGCCGGTCTAAACCTGGAGCCGGTACCAATGGGCACCTGCCGACTGGGCACCTGCCGACACGAACAGCCGCCCCCTGGGGGAGCGGCTGCCGGGTGGCGCGCCTCAACGGACTCGCTTCAGGGCTTCAGACTTAGACAACAGGGGGAGCGGTACAGCTTCCGGGCCAATGAATTATCTTACGGTGTCATCAGGCAGGTTGAACAGCCTGCGGGCGTTGGCGGTGCTGCATTTCGCAACCTTTTCGAGGCTTTCGCCCCGCAGTTCCGCCACCTTGGCGGCCACGGCGGCCACGTAGGCCGGCTCGTTGCGCTTGCCCCTCCGAGGCACTGGCGCCAGAAACGGGCAATCGGTTTCCACCAGATAGCGGTCAGCCGGTACCGATCTGGCGCAGTCATGGGTGGTCTCGGCCTTGGGAAAGGTGACCACGCCGCTGAAACTAATCATCATTCCCAATTCCAGAAAAGCGGCCATCTCCGCCGGCGTGCCGCCCCAGCAGTGCATCACCCCGCGCGGGCAACGGCCGGCATCGGCTCGGCGGCGCAGCTCCGCCAGCATCGGCTCGGCGGCATCGCGGCAATGAATGATCACCGGCAGATCCAGCTCCACGGCCAGATCCAGCTGGGGCCCCAGCACGGCCAGTTGCTCAGCCAGGTTGGCCTCGCGGAACAGGTCCAGTCCCAGCTCGCCGATGGCCACCACCCTTTCGTCGTCGCTGGCCGCCTGGCGCAGCAGCTGCTGGGTGTCGTGGCGCCAGTGCTGGGTGTCCAGCGGATGCACGCCCACCGAGTAGCGCAGCTCCTCGAAGCGATCGGCCAGGGCTCGGATGGCCGGAATCTCTGCCGGTTCCACGCAGGCGTGCACCAAGGACCTGACGCCGGCCTCACGCCAGCGCTGGGCAACCGCATCAAGATCTTCGTCGAAGTTGCGAAAGACGATGTGGCAGTGGCTGTCCACCAGGGTTGGCAGCGGCTCCACCTGGCCTGAACCGGCTGGTGCGCTCTCTAACGAATTGGATTGGGCGGGCGCGACTGTATCGGCTTGCCCCGGCTCGAGTGAATGGGCTCGCTTTTGCTCGAGTGGATGGGCTCGCCCCGGCTCAGGTGGATGGGCTCGCTTTTGCTCGACAGAGGTATTGGCCATGGCGGGTTCCGACGCTCTCGACGCCGCCATGGTGGCAACCGGGATCAGGCGGCGGGGGTGGCGGGCTCGATCGCCTTCTTGACGGCCACACTGAGGCGCGCTTTTTGGTGAGCACCGGTATTGCTGTGCATCACCCCGACCTTCACCGCCTTGTCAATCTTGCTGAACGCGGCATTCATCGTCAGCTGCACAGCGGTCTTGGCCTCATCGCCGGGCTTTTGGCTGTAGGTCGAGCAGGCGGTGAAGCAGCGCTTCATCAGCGTGCGCACGGCCGATTTGTAGCTGCGGTTGCGCAGGCGGTTGCGCTCGGCGATTTCAATGCGCTTGATCGAAGACTTGTTATTGGCCACAGGCGGTTCTGACGCTGGATCGGCAAACTAAAATCCTACCTTCCGGCCGCTCTA
Source organism: Prochlorococcaceae cyanobacterium (assembly GCA_044356375.1). Classification (GTDB taxonomy): domain Bacteria; phylum Cyanobacteriota; class Cyanobacteriia; order PCC-6307; family Cyanobiaceae; genus UBA5018. Next base: position 29,522 of record JBIKWK010000003.1, read on the forward strand.
CTCCCCAGCGTCAGCCTGGACGTAGCTTGAGTTTCTCCGCGCCCTGATCCCTTGGTCGCTCCTGCCGCCGCCTCCACCATCGCCTGCCTCAGAGACGTGCGGGCGGCGGCGGCGCGGTTGGAGGCGATCGCCAACCGCACCGGCGGCAGTCGCATGGCGGCGGAAGCGGCCAAGGTGGAATCAATTCTCGCCCAGGTGCGGGATCGCGGCGATAGCGCCCTGCTGGAGTTCAGCGAACAATTTGATGGCATCAGACCCGAGCCGTTGCGCATTCCCGAGCAACGGCTCGAGGCGGCTTGGCATGGCTGCGAGCCGCAGCTGCGCAGCGCCCTGGAGCTGGCCCACCAGCGGATATTGACCTTTCACCAGCGGCAGCTCCCCGCCGATCTGGCGGTGCTGGGTCCCTACGGCGAACAGCTGGGGCGCCGCTGGCGGCCGGTGGATCGCGCCGGCATCTACGTGCCCGGTGGGCGGGCCTCCTATCCCAGCACCGTGCTGATGAATGCCGTGCCGGCGATCGTCGCCGGCGTGGAGCGGCTGGTGATGGTGACGCCGCCGGGGCCGGGCGGCGATCCCAACCCCACCGTGCTGGCCGCCGCCCACCTGGCCGGGGTGCGAGAGGTGTACCGAGTGGGCGGCGCCCAGGCGATCGCGGCCCTGGCCTACGGCACCGAGAGCATCCCCCGGGTGGATGTGATCACCGGCCCCGGCAACCTCTACGTCACCCTGGCCAAGAAGGCCGTCTATGGGCGCGTGGCCATCGATTCCCTGGCTGGTCCCAGCGAGGTGCTGGTGATCGCCGATCACACGGCGCCGCAGGAGCTGGTGGCCGCCGATCTGCTGGCCCAAGCCGAGCACGATCCCCTGGCGGCGGCGATTCTGCTCACCACCAGTGAAGAGCTGGCGGCGGCCCTGCCCGCAGCCCTGGAGGCCCAGCTGGCGGATCACCCCCGGGCCGAGATCACCCGCCAGGCGATTCGAGATTGGGGCCTGGTGGTGATCTGCGACAGCCTGGCCACGGCCGCCGAGCTGAGCGATCGCTTCGCCCCGGAACACCTGGAGCTGCTGGTGGAGGATCCCGAACCCCTGGCCGAGCGGATTCGCCATGCCGGCGCCATCTTCCTGGGGCCCGACAGCCCCGAAGCCGTGGGCGATTACCTGGCGGGGCCGAACCACACCCTGCCCACCTCCGGCACGGCCCGTTTTGCCGGTGCCCTGAGCGTGGAAACCTTCCTGCGCCACACCTCTTTAATTCGCTTCAACCCGGCCGCCCTGGCCGCCACCGGCCCCGCCGTGGTCACCCTGGCGGAGAGCGAAGGGCTGCACAGCCATGCCGAATCGGTGCGCCGACGCCTGGCCCAGGCCAGGGCGGCGGCCAGCGTCGACTGACTTGCCCCCATGGGTGCCCCGGCTTTGGATTGGGGATCCGGCTTCGACTTGGTGAACCAGTTTCGTCTTGATTACAAAGCAGGGAGTTGCCGAGGCGTCCAGGCCCCGCAAAGGGGCTTAACATTTTCTTGAGATTTGGGATTTCCCCACTTTGTACGAAGATCACCCTGTGATGGTGGCCATGGCTCGCCAGCTGCTCGATTTGGAGCGGGTGTATCGCCTGGAGCCCACCGAATTCAATCGCTACCGGCTGGTGCAACTGGAGCAGCGCCGGGCCCTGTGGCTCACGGCGCCCCAGCCCTAGATCGCCACTGCCCAGCCGCCACTGCCCGGCCGCCACTGCCCAGCCGCTGCTCGGCCCTGTCCTCTAGCTGGCCAACCGCAGTTGGCTGGCGTAGGGACCCAGCCCCCCAGCGCAGGCCGCACCACAGTGACAGCCAAGGCTGACGGCCTGCTCGACACTCCAGCCCGCCGCCAGGCCAGCGGTTATACCAGCCGCAAAGCTATCTCCACAGCCGTAGCTGTCCACAAGGGGTTTGGGTAGTTGGGGGGCGGGGAAGCGACCGCCTGGCGTGGCCAGGCCGCCCCAGGCCCCCTCCGTGGCCAGGCGCAGCAGGGGGGCGGGCTCCAGGGCTTCGGCCGGCACCGCCTCGCCCGGGTCGAGGCCGCTGCCGATCAAGGCATCCAGCCGGATGCCGGCTGCTTGCAGCACCGCCAGCCGCACCCGGGGCGTGGCCCCCAGCCAGCGGGCCTGGCGACACATTTGCAGGGCCGCCACGTCGGCTGCGGTGACGAAGGCGCCATCGCAATCGGCCAGTTGCCGCCAGTCCAGGGGGTCGGCGGCGCCGGGGGTGAGCCGTTCGCCGATCACCGTGATCGTGCGCTCGCCGCTGCCATCGACGAAACTGACGCCGCGACGGCTGGGGCCATCCCGCCAGGCCACCTGTAAATCCAAACCCAGGGCGCTGAGCCGCTCCGCGCTCTGGTGGCCGATGGCATCGCGCCCCAAGGCAGTGAAAAAACTCACCCGCTGGCCCGTCAGCCGCGCCAGCTGTACCGCCACCACGGCGCCGCCGCCGGCCGGTTCCTCCAAGAAGGTCTTGGCATGGGAGATGCTGCCGGCGGCCGGCAACATCTCCACGCCAATGAAGCTCACCCACTCGATGTGGCCCACCACCGCCAGCTGCAATGGCGGCAGCGGCGGCAGGGAGCTGAGGGGATGCAGCTGCATCGAATGCACCGGGAGCGACGCTTCAATCCTGCCCCCTCACCCTTTTCCCAGCTGGCGCCAATACTTGATCGGCGCAATAGCTAATGCCAACGCAATGGCTAATGCTAACGCAATAGTCAATTGGCGCAAATAGTCAATCGGCATAGGCAGCCAATCGGTATAAACAGCCAGCTTTGGCAATTGATGCTTGCCGCCGCCATTGCTGGGGCCGGCACTCTTGCTGCCGCAATTGCTATTGGGCACTTCGAAATAATGCCCTTTCGGCTCCCGAGTGCCAGGGCAAAGCAAGTTGCCGCAACGCTTCTTGCATCATGAGATCGGCTAGATTTGGTATTTTCGAGGTGCCTTAATACTGCAGCAATTACCATTGCTGCTCCTAATTCTGCTCTTGCCGCTGCCCTGCCGCCGCTACTGCCGCTGCTGCCTTAACCGCCGTGGCGGCGGTTAAGGCAGAGCCCGGGCCGCAGAGGCTCAGGTAGGGCGATTGCAGTTGCCGTTGGGCGGCCTGTTGCAGGTCCTGGGCTGAGAGTTGCTCGGCGCGGGCCATGGTGTCGGCCACGTGGGTTTCGGCCAGGCCGTAGCCAAGCACCATGGCCATGCGATCGGCTATCTGGCCGCAGGTCTGGCGGCCCATGGCGTCCTGGCCGCGGAATTTGGCCTTGGCCAGGGCCAGTTCCCGCTCCGAGAGCGGCTGCTGCAGTAGCCGCTGCCACTCGTCCAGCAGGGCGGTGGTGGCCTCCCCCGCCCGCTCGGCGGAGGTGGAGAGGTGCCAGATAAACGGCGTCGCACCGCGGCGGGCGGGCATGTGCACCCCCACGTCGTAGGCCAGGCCCCGCTCCTCCCGCATGGTCACGAACAGCCGGCTGGACATCCCCATCGCCAGATGGGCATGCAGCAGTCTCAGGGGCAGGGCATCGGCATGGCCGATGGGCACGGTGGCGGCCCCCAACATCAGCACCAGTTGCTCGGTGTCCTGTTCGATGCTGCCGAGGCGCTCGCCGCCGCTGCCGCCCGGTCCGGCCTGGTCGCCTGGCAGCTGGGTGGACCAGGGCTTCAGCCGCAGATCCTCCACCAGCTGCTCGCACAGCCCGTCGCTGGGCTGGCCGCAGAGCACCAGCACGGCCCCCTGCTGGCCCAGCTGGGAGGCCCGCCGCCCCAGGGCAGCGGCGTCCAGCTGTTTCAACTCTGACTCCACCCCCAGGGGGTCATGGCCATAGGGGCCATCGCCGTACAACTGGTGGCGCAGCTGGTCGTGGGCGAGCTGGAAGGGATCCTCCCGCTGGCGCTGCAAGCTCTGCAAATTGAGCTGCCGTTCCAGCTCAATTTGATCCGGCTGCAGCCGGGGCTCGCGCACCATGGCCAGCAGCAGCGGCAGCAGCTGCGGGGCATCGTCGGTGGCGCACTTGAGGCTCAGACCCAGGTGGTCTTCGCTGGCTTCAGCCCGCAGGGCGGCACCGCAGCCCTCCACCACATCGGCCAGGGCCTCGGCATCTAGATCGGCGCAGCCGCGGGTGAGCAGGCCGGCCAACAGCTGGGCCGCACCGCGCTCGCCAGGGGCATCGCCGCCGCTGCCGCCGCAGATCCACAGCCGCGCCGCCAATACCCGCGGTCCGCTGCGGCGCTGCAGCCTCAAGGGCAGGCCACCGGGCAACTCCCGGTGTTCCCAATCGCCGAATTGAGTGATGGTCATGCGGGCATGGCCTCCAGGATGCAGGCCCGCCGCGGATCGAGCAGGGGCAGAGCCTGGAGCTGCAGTCGCTCCGGACTCCAGGCCGCCAGCAGCTCCAGGGGCCGGGCCAGGTCGTGGTCTCTCCCCCAGAGGTGGTTGTTGCCAATCAGGCCGGCCACTCCCCCCGGCGCCTCCAGCCCAAAGCGATAGCCATTGGTCACCAGGCGCTGGCCCCGCTGCCATTCGGCGGCGCCGATGGGGGCCGCCATCGCCTCCTGCCAAACCGCATGGATCGCCTGCCGCACCTCCGGCAGCTCTGCCGCGTCACAGACCACCTCCAGCAGGGCCAGGCTGGCGCACTCCATCACGTGCAGATCCAGATCGATGCTCTCGACGATGCGCAGTTGTTCCCGCAGCCGCTCCACCAGTCGGCTGCGGCGCCCCTCCGCCAGCACCGTGGTGAGCAGATCCGCTCCCATCACCCCCTCCTGATCGCTGGCGGCCGGCATTTGCCAGGCCATCAGCAGCCGCGCCGCTTCCAGTCGCGGCAAGCGGATGCGGTGCTCCCCGGGCTGCAGCCGCAAAGCGGGCATCTGTTCGCCGGCAACCGCGGGCTCCAGCCGGGCCAGGGCACTGCCCTTCAGCGCCCGCTCCAACCCAGCCGCCTCAAGGGCTCCGGTGATGGCCAGCACGCAGTGATCTGCTCGGTAGCGGCGGCGCTGGAAGCTGGCCATCGCCTCCGGGGTGTGGGCCAGTAAGCGGGGCCGCAGCCCCAGGATCGGCAGGCCGTAGTTGTGGCCCCCGCAGGCGTGGCCCAGCAGCACCTGAAGGGCCCGATCGTCCGGTTGGTCTTCGCTCTGGGCCAGTTCCTCCAGCACCACCTGCCGCTCCATGGCAAAGGCCTCGGGGTCCAGGGCCGGCGCCAGCACCAGATCCAGCAGCAACTCCAGGGCCTCGGGCGCCGCCTCCGGCGGGATGAGTACGTGGTAGTGCACGTCGTCGAAGCCGGTGGCGGCATTGCTGCTGCCGCCCAGGGCTTCGATGCGCAGATCGAACTCCCCGGCGGCCAAACTCCGGGAACCCTTGAACACCATGTGTTCGAGGAAATGGGCGATGCCGCTCTCCTCGGAGCGCTCGAACAGGCTGCCGCCGCGACACCAGAAATCCAGGCAGACCAGGGGGGCCTCCGGCATCTGCAGGCTCACCACCCGGGCTCCGTTGGCCAGCAGCTGGCTTTGGGGGGGCGCCAGACCTGGCAGCAGGGGGGCGCAGTCAGCCAGGGGCGAGGCCTTGGGCAAGGGGTTAAATCGTGGCAGGATCTGCATTCTGCTGGCCTGGCCACCCCATTGAGTCCTGCTCCATCTTCGGCTGCGGCCACCAGCGGTGGGCTGCACCCCCTGGTCGATGCCCTCGCCGAGCGCATTCGCGCTCACTGGCAGCGCTTGCCCGAGTTGGCCCCCTTGGCCGTGGATCCCGAGCTGGAGGCGATCAGCGGCAGCCTGGATGGCGAGGCGCTGTTCATCCGCAATGAATTGCGCCGCTGCCGCGGCCTGCGCAAGCTGCATCTGGAAACCGCCCGCCTCGGTGCCGGCCTGCAAATCCTGCACTGCGTGTTCTTTCCCGATCCCCGCTACGACCTGCCGGTCTTCGGTGCCGACGTCGTCGCCGGTCCGGCCGGGGTATCGGCGGCGATCGTCGATCTCTCCCCGGTGCTCAGCGAGCTGCCGGCTGGCATCGCCGCCGCCCTGGCCGAGCGGCCAGGGCGCACTTATTGCCAACAGCGGCAGCTGCCGGCCTGGGGTTCGATCTTCTCGCCCCACGTGCGCTTTGTGCGGCCCAGCTCCAGCGAGGAGGAGGCGGCCTTCATCGACGAGGTGGGGGAGTTTCTGGAGGTGCTGACCGCCGCGCTGCAGCTGGCTGAGGCTCAACCACCAGATCACCCCTCTACCCTGGAGCGCTGGCACGGGCAGGGCCGTTATTGCAAGCAACAGAAACAGAACGACAAGACCCGCCGCGTGTTGGAGAAGGCGTTCAACCCGGCCTGGGCGGAGCGCTACATCGAGGAATTGCTGTTCGACGACCCCCCGGCGCCCTGATGACTGCTCTAGCCAGCCGTCGCTGGTGGTTGCTGCTGGCGGCCCTGGCCGCCCTGGCGGCGGGTGGCTTGGTGGTGCAACAGCGCGGCAAGTTGGCCAGGCCCGGGGCGGCCCCGGCCCCAGCTGCGGCCCTGGTTCCGGCCCGCCAGGAGGGAGTTGCCGCCCTGGGCCGCCTGGATCCCCGGGGCGATGTGCGCAAGCTGGCTGCCCCGAGCGGCGGCAATGGCGGTGGCCCGCGCATCGCCGTCCTGCTGGTCAAGGAGGGCGATGCGGTGCAAGCAGGCCAGCTGTTGGCCCGCTTTGACAGCCGGCCCGGTTTGCTGGCTGATCAGAGCAAGTTGATTGGCCGCATCGCCAATTTGGATCGCCGCTTGGTGCTCCAGAACCGCGACATCGCCCGTTACCGCCAGCTCAGCCGCACTGGGGCCTACCCCAGCGGCGAGTTGGACGCCCGGGAAACCCGCCTGCTCGAATTACAGGCCCTGCGCGCCGATGCCCAGGCCGAGTTGCAGCGGGTGCAGGCCGAATTGGCCCTCACCGAATTGCGGGCGCCGATCGCTGGCACCGTGCTGCGGCTCAATGCCAGGCAGGGCGAGCGACCCACGGACACAGAGGGCGTGCTGGAGCTGGGGGCCAGTGACCAGATGGAGGCGCTGGTGGAGGTGTACGAGAGCGATATCGGTCGGGTGCGTATCGGCCAGGCGGTGAGCTTGGTGAGTGAGAACGGCGGTTTTCAGGGCAGCCTCGCCGGCCGAGTCATCCGCATCAACCCCCAGGTGCGCCAGCGGCAGTTGCTGGCCACCGATCCCACCGGCGACGCCGATGCCCGCATCGTGGAGGTGCGCGTAGCCCTCGATGCCGCCGATAGCCGCCGGGTGAGCAATCTCACTGGCTTGAAGGTGATCGCCAGGCTGCAACCGTGACCAATTTCTGGAGCTCTCGCCGCATCCCCCTGGCCTGGCTGTTGCTCAGCCGTCAGCCGGCGCGGTTGGCGGTAGCCCTGGCGGGGATCGCCTTCGCGGGCATCTTGATGTTCATGCAGCTGGGCTTTCGCGACGGTTTATTTGATGCCAGTGTCACGGTGCACAAACTGTTTGACGCGGATCTGGTGCTTATCAGCCCCAGGACGATGAGTTCGATCGGCATGGCCAGCTTCCCGCGGCGCCGCCTGGTGCAGGTGATGGCCGATCCGGCCGTGCGGGGGATCACGCCGGTGAACTGGAACCTGCTGCTCTGGCGCAATCCCCAAACCCGTTCCACCCGTTCGATTCTCGTGCTGGGCTTTGAGCCCGCAGACCCCCTGTTCACCGATCCCAGCATCGCCGTCAAGGCCAAGGGCCTGAGCCAGAAGGGTCGGGTGCTATTTGATCAACTCTCTCGCCCCGAATTTGGCCCAATTGCCAGCTGGTACAACCAGGGCAATGTGGTGGAAACCGAGGTGGCGGGCAAGCGGGTGAGGGTTTCGGATTTGGTGAGCCTGGGGGCCTCCTTCGGCGCCGACGGCAACATGCTCACCAGCCGTGAAACCTTTTTGAAGCTGATGCCCAGTACGCCTCCCGGCAGTATTGAACTTGGCCTGATTCGCCTGGCGCCCGGCAGTGATCTACAAGCGGCCAGCAGCCGGCTCAAAGCCCTATTGCCAGATGATGTCAAGATACTCACCAAGCAAGGCTTCGAGGAGTTCGAGAAGAACTACTGGCGCAGCAGCACGGCAATCGGCTTCATATTTACACTGGGATCAGCCATGGGCTTTGTGGTGGGCTGCGTAATTGTATATCAAATTCTGTATTCAGATGTCAGTGATCACTTGCCGGAGTATGCCACCTTGATGGCCATGGGTTACCGGCTGGTTGGGCTGCTGGGGGTGGTGGCCCGGGAAGCCTTGATTCTGGCGGCACTCGGTTACCTGCCCGCCTATATTTCCGCCCAACTTCTCTATGGCTTGGTGCGCTCGGGCACCAACCTGCCCGTGGCGATGGATCCCCAGCGGGCAGTGCTGGTGTTCAGCCTGATCCTGGTGATGTGCCTAGGCTCGGCGGCCGTAGCGATGCGGCGCCTTGGCGATGCAGATCCCGCTGAGATTTTCTAATTCACCCAGCTTGGTTTACCCGGGTTTATTTCCTAAAATAATCGCTCTTAAATAATGGCTCAATCATTACCTCCCGACGCCATCGGCAGTGCCGCCGGCAACCCGATCCCAGCCAATACTGCGATTGCCGGCAACGGCGTCAATCCAGCCAGCCAACCGAATGCAGCCAGTCAGCTGAATACATCCAGCCAGTCGAATACATCCAGCCAGCCGAACGCAGCCAGCCAGCTGAATACAGTCAATAAACCGAACCCGGCCAGTCAGCTGAATACAGTCAACCAGCTGAATACAGCCAGCCAACTAAACCCGGTTAACATTCTGAATCGCCCAAACATTGTGGAGGTGGTGGGCCTGAGCCACTGGTTTGGCACTGGCGCCATGCGCCGAGCGGTGCTGCAGGGGGTGGATCTGCGCATTGGCGCCGGCGAGATGGTGCTGCTCACGGGCCCTTCCGGCTGCGGTAAGACCACCCTGCTCACCCTGGTGGGGGCCCTGCGGGCGGTGCAGCAGGGCTCGGTGCGCCTGTTCGACCAGGAACTAAACGCCGCCAGCCGCGACCAGCGCCAGCGCCTGCGCCGCCGCATCGGCATGATTTTTCAGGGCCATAACCTGCTGCGCTGCCTCACGGCCGAGCAGAATGTGCAGATGGGCGCCGATCTGCTGCCGGATCTGAGCTATCGGGCGCGCCGCGATCTGGCTCGCGAATGGCTGCGGGCGGTGGGTTTGGGCGATCACTTGGCCAAGCTTCCCCATGACCTCTCCGGCGGCCAAAAACAGCGGGTGGCCATTGCCCGGGCCCTGGCCGGGCGGCCCGAATTGTTGCTGGCCGACGAGCCCACCGCCGCCCTGGACAGCCGCACCGGCCGAGAGGTGGTGGATTTGCTCCAGGGCCTGGCCCGCGATCAGGGTTGCGGCGTGCTGATGGTGACCCACGATCCGCGCATCCTCGACGTGGCCGACCGCCTGGTGCAGATGGAGGACGGCCGGCTGTTGGAGCCTGCCCCAGCCCTCGGCCGCCAGTCTCCAGGGGGAGGCAGCTGTTGAGTAGGATCAGATTTAATCGTTCTCCCAAATCGCTGCCCATATGGCCAAGCGCAGGAATCTTAAGAAGGAAAAGCAGGAGCGCAATCGCGCCTACGCCCGCAAGTTCAAGAAGCGCAAGCTGCGCAATGAGGGTCGTGGCGAAGGCGCTGGCAATGGCGTCACCGGCACCGCCAACAACGGCGGCGCCGCAGACTGATCCAGCCCTGTTCTGCAGGCCGTGGGGGGATCCGCAGGGGTCCCTTTTTTTGCAACTGCTTTTTTTTGCAACTGATCTCACGCCGGCCTGCTATGCATCCCGGCAGGCTCCGCCGCCGGTTCACCAGCATGTTCATCAGCGTCGTCATCCCGACCTACAACCGGCTGCCGATCCTCCAGAAGTGCCTGCTGGCGCTGGAGGCCCAGCAGTTGCCTCCCCGGGCGCCACGGCAAGCCGCCCCGGATGTTGCCCCGGCGGCAACCCCGGAACTGGAGTTGGATTTTGAGGTGGTGTTGGTGGATGACGGCTCCACCGATGCCACCATCAGCTGGTTGCAGGCCAATGCAGCATCCCTGCCCCACGTGCGCCTGATCCGCCAGGAGCACGGCGGGCCCGCTGCGGGCCGCAACCGGGGGGTGCAGCATGCTCGCGGCGATGTGATCCTGTTCATCGACAGCGATCTGGTGGTGACACCGGGCTTTTTGCAGGCCCATGCCCGGCAGCTCCAGCGCCACTGGCAGCGCAGCGGCAACCGACTTTGCTTCACCTATGGCGCGGTGATCAACACCGCCAACTTCGAGGATCCCACCAGTGAGCCCCACAAGCTGCGGGATCTCTCCTGGGCCTATTTCGCCACCGGCAACGTGGCCATCGATCGGCAGGTATTGGAGCGCAGCGGCCTGTTTGATCCCGCCTTTCGCCTCTACGGTTGGGAGGATCTGGAATTGGGCGAGCGGCTCAGGCGCATGGGGGTGGTGCTGCTGCGCTGCCCCGAGGCGGTGGGCTACCACTGGCACCCCCCTTTGAGCCTGGAGCAGATCCCAGACCTGATTCGTGTCGAGCGGGAGCGGGCCCGCATGGGCCTGGTCTTCTACCGCAAGCACCCCACCCGCCGGGTGCGCATGATCATTCAATTCACCTGGCTGCACCAGCTGCTCTGGGAGCTGCTCACCTTGGGGGGAATCCTCAATGAGCGCAGCCTGCGGCCGCTGCTGGCCTGGCTGATCCGTCAGGGCAAGCCAGGCCTGGCGATGGAGCTGTTGCGTCTGCCCCTCAATCGCCTGGGGGTGCGCGCCCTGTTCGCCGAGGCCCGGGCAGAGGGCCTGGCCTGAGCCCGGTGCGGCCGTCCCCTCAGGCATCGTTTGATACGTTGGCTGGGTCCCTTTACTCCGCACACCTGCACGTTTCGGGTGACTGAGGCGATCCATTGATCGACCCCTCACGGTCCCTGGCAGGTGGAGGCGAACCCGAAACCCCCCAATTCCCATGGCTGTCGTCACACTCGCCGAAATGATGGAGGCTGGTGCCCACTTTGGGCACCAGACACGGCGCTGGAACCCCAAGATGTCGCGCTACATCTATTGCGCGCGCAACGGGGTCCACATCATCGACCTGGTGCAGACCGCTGTCTGCATGAATAACGCCTACAAGTGGGTGCGCAGTGCCGCCCGCAGTGGCAAGCGTTTTCTGTTCGTGGGTACCAAGAAGCAGGCCTCTGAGGTGATCGCCCAGGAAGCCAGCCGCTGTGGCGCCTCCTATGTGAATCAGCGCTGGCTGGGCGGCATGCTCACCAACTGGACCACGATGCGCGCCCGCATCGACCGGCTCAAGGACCTGGAACGGATGGAGTCCTCCGGAGCCATTGCGATGCGCCCCAAGAAGGAGGCCGCCGTGCTGCGCCGTGAATTGGAGCGGCTGCAGAAATACCTCGGTGGTCTCAAGAACATGCGCCGCCTGCCCGATGTGGTGATCCTGGTGGACCAGCGCCGCGAGACCAACGCCGTACTGGAAGCCCGCAAGCTCGACATCCCCCTGGTGTCCATGCTCGATACCAACTGCGATCCAGACCTCTGCGACGTGCCGATCCCCTGCAACGACGACGCGGTGCGTTCCGTACAGCTGGTGTTGGGTCGCCTGGCCGATGCCATCAATGAAGGTCGCCATGGGGCTAGCGACCAGGCCTCTGACGACGAGGGCTGAGGCGCCCCTGGGCCGGCCTGGGGCCGGCCCCACGATCCTTATCCGAAATCGGATCCAAAGCTCCGCCATCCAGGCGACTGCGGAGCTTCGCCCCTGTGCTCCAACCTTTCCCCGTTCCGCTCCCCCTGCCCACCTGTCCCATGGCCGAGATTCCCGCCACCCTCGTAAAGACCCTGCGCGAAAAAACCGCCGCAGGCATGATGGATTGCAAAAATGCCCTGAAAGAGACCAACGGCGATATCGACAAGGCCATTGAGCTGCTGCGCCAAAAGGGCATGGCTAGTGCCGAGAAGAAGGCCGGTCGCACGGCTGCCGAGGGCTCCATTGGCTCCTACATCCATACCGGTGCCCGGATTGGCGTGCTGGTGGAGGTGAACTGTGAGACCGATTTCGTGGCTCGCGGTGAGATCTTCCAGGAACTCCTGCGCAATGTGGCCATGCAGATCGCCGCTTGCCCATCGGTCGAATATGTCAACGTTGAGGACATTCCTGCAGCGGTAGCCACCCGTGAGAAGCAGATTGAGATGGGTCGCGATGACCTCGCCGGCAAGAAGGAGGAGATGAAAGAGAAGATCGTCGCCGGTCGAATCAGCAAGCGCCTCAAGGAACTGGCCCTGATGGATCAGCCTTTCATCAAGGAAAACACCATCACGGTTAGTGAGTTGGTTAAGCAGGTGGCCGGCAAGCTCGGCGAAAATATTCGCGTGCGCCGCTTCGTGCGTTTCAATTTGGGAGAGGGGATCGAGGTGAACAAACTCGACTTCGCAGCCGAAGTAGCCGCCATGGGCGGAGCCTGATCGAGCCCATGGCGGCTACTTCGACGGCAGCGGCGGCAGCGGGGGATGACATGGATTCCCCCCAGCAGGAGCTGCAGCGAAGTTTCCATCGATTGCAGCTCCAGGTGGCTGAGGCCAATCCTGAGCTCTATCGCCAGCTCGCCCTCTATCTCCAGGTGCTGCGAGATGGTCTGATCGATGTGTGCCGCCAGGCCTGTTTTCATCTGGCAACCCAGGTGCATCCGCAGCGCTATAGCTCCCTTGCCAAGGCTCGTAGACGCTCCTTACAGCGTCGGCTGGGCAATCTTGTGGCTCGGGCCAGTTGTCTGCTCACGGTGGAACAACTGGCCCATCTGGCCTCCGAGCTGCAGCAGGAGAAGCAGGAGCAGCAACAGGATCGCCAGCAGCGCCTGATCCGGGCCGTGGGCCAGCGCCCGGGCAGGGATGCCCCGGCGACCCCGGCGACTACTGCCAAGGCGCCGGCTGGTTCGGTGCATCTGGGCCTGGACCTGCCCATCGGCAGGGGGCTGATCGATGTAGAGGGGATCAGCGCCATGGCCTTGGATTCAGGTGTTGGCAGCAATGACATTCTGGATGATTTTTCAGCTGCCGATCTAGGTGACGCCCAGGAAGATGTGGGAGATAAGCAAAGCTCTCTGGCGGATATGGTTGGCGCACTGAGTAGCGCCATGCTGGGCTCCAGCAGCGAACTGAATCGGGCTTCTCCCTGGCAAGTCGGTCGGTTGCCAACAGAGCCCCTGTTGCTTATGCACTGGTTGGAGGGCTTTGAGTTGGCCCTGGGCCGCCGGCTGCGCAACCTCTCCAACGCCCTCAACATGGAGTTGCTGCGCCAGGGGATAACCCCGGCCATGCTGCCTAACTCGCTATTGGAGGCGGTGCTGCGCGGCCAGTTCGAGGCCCTGCCCGCCCCTGCCAATCTGCTGCGGGTGCCGCTCCCCTTCCCCGCCGATGTGGGCGGAGACAGTGGGCCCCCAGAGGCCTTGGTCGTGCTGCTCAGACCCAGTGACCTGGAGCAGGAGCTGCCGGCCCTGCGCACCTGCCGCCGGCGCCTCCAACAGGCGCAGCAGCAGTTGCGCAGAATGGCTCAAGAATCCACGCGGCTGCAGGCGCGGCTGGCAACTCTCGAGGCCGAACAGCTGTGGCTGCAGGACATCGAAGCCTGGACGCGGTTGCCGCCGGATCTCCCCAATCCGGCGACAAGTCCGGCGAACAGTTCAGCGGCCAGTCCAGAGACCAGCCCCTGACATCAGAGTTGCAGCAATGGCTGCGCAGCCTGCAGCAGGCCCTGCAACTGGAGGCGGATCGTGGCTTTGGCAACCTCCAGGGGCGTCACATGCGCTTCAGCGCCTTCCTGGCCGCCAGCCTCGGCGAGCCTCCCGCGGCGCTCGGGCCTGATCGGCGCCAGCGGTTGGAGCCCCTGGGCCTGGGTTTCAGTGAGTACGAACAGCTCCCCCTGCAACGCCGCCAGAGCCTGGTGCGCCAATGCCGCCAATGCCTGCAGCAGTTGCGCCAGAGTCTTGAACCGGCCGCCCCCATGGCTGCTCCGCGGCTGCGGCTCCAGCCCGCCAGCAGGGACCCAGCCCCGGCAGCCACCGGTCTCCAGCTGAACACCCCCCTGGCTGGGATCTCTGGGGTGGGACCGCGCACCGCCAGCCGCCTGGCGGCCCTGGGCCTGTTTGTAGTGCGCGATTTGATCCACTACTACCCGCGCGATTATCTCGATTACGCCAACTTGGTGCGGATCACAGGTCTGGAGCCGGGCCGCACGGCCACCATCGTGGCCCAGGTGCGCCGCTTTAACGGCTTCATCAGCCCCCACAATCCCAACCTGGCGATTCTGGAGCTGCAGCTGGCCGATGCCACCGGGCGCATACGGGTGAGTCAATTCATGGTCGGCAAGCGCTTTGCCAGTCCCGCCTGGTTGAACAGCCAGAAGCGCCACTATCCCTTGGGCGCCAGCGTGGCGGTGAGCGGTCTGGTCAAGGAAACCCCCTACGGACCCGCCTTTCAGGATCCGCTGATCGAGGTGCTGGAGAGTCCCGGGGCGCCGCTGAAATCGGCGACCATCGGTAGGCTGCTGCCCGTCTATGGGCTCACCGAGGGCCTGGGGGCCGATCGGTTGCGCCAGGCGGTGGCGGCGGTTTTGCCCCTGGTTGGGCAGGAGCCCGAGCCCCTGCCCGAGCCCCTGCGCCAGCGGCTGCTGCTCTGCTTGCGGGCTGATGCCCTGCGGCAAATCCATGCACCCGATACTGCCGAACAACTGCAAGGGGCTCGGCGGCGGTTGGTATTTGACGAGTTTTTGTTGCTGCAATTGGGGTTGCTGCAGCGCCGCCGGGAGCTCACCCGGCTGCCGGCGCTGCCGTTGGCGGCTCTGGCGACAGGGGGAGAGGGCGAGCCCAGCGGGCACTCCGATCTGGTGCAGCGCTTCCTCCAGCTACTGCCCTTTTCGCTCACGGCAGCCCAGCGGCGAGTACTGGCTGAAATCCGCTCGGATTTGCTCAGCGAGCAGCCGATGGCCCGCCTGGTGCAGGGCGATGTGGGTAGTGGCAAGACCGTGGTGGCGATCGCCGCCCTGCTCACCGCCATCGCGGCGGGCTGTCAAGGTGCCCTGATGGCCCCCACCGAGGTGCTGGCCGAGCAGCACTACCGCTCCGTCTGCCAGTGGATGCCCCAGCTGGCCGTCAGCTGCAGCCTGCTCACTGGCTCCACCCCCGCCTCTCGCCGCCGCCAATTGCTGGCCGATTTGGCGAATGGCAATCTGCAGATGTTGGTGGGCACCCATGCCCTGTTGGAAGATCCCGTGCGGTTTGCCCGGCTGGGGCTGGTGGTGGTGGACGAGCAGCATCGCTTCGGGGTGGCTCAACGCAATCGACTGCTCGACAAGGGAATCCAGCCCCACCTGCTCACGATGACGGCGACGCCGATTCCCCGCACCCTGGCCCTATCGCTACATGGCGATCTGGATGTGAGTCAAATAGACGAACTGCCGCCCGGACGCACCCCCATTCGCACGCAGTTGCTGGCGGTTGGTGAGCGCCAACGGGCCTATGAGTTGATTCGCGAGCAGGTGGCGCTGGGCCAGCGGGCCTATGTGGTGTTGCCGCTGGTGGAGGAATCGGAGAAGTTGGATCTGCGCTCCGTCGCGGTGGTCTATCGGCAGCTGAGTGAGGAGGTGTTCCCGGAGCTGGCCGTCGGCCTGCTGCATGGTCGTCTGGCCAGCGCTGAAAAGCAGGCGGCGATTACGGCCTTTGGCCGCGGCGACACCCAGGTGTTGGTGAGCACCACGGTGGTGGAGGTGGGGGTGGATGTGCCGGAGGCCAGCGTGATGCTGATCGAGCACGCCGATCGCTTCGGCTTGGCCCAGCTGCACCAGCTGCGGGGCCGGGTGGGGCGCGGGGCGGCGGCATCCCACTGCCTGTTGATCAATGACAGCCGCCAGGCCCTGGCCCGCCAGCGGCTGGAGGTGCTGGTGCACTGCCATGACGGCTTTGAAATCGCCGAGATGGATCTGCGCTTGCGGGGGCCCGGTCAAGTGCTCGGCACCCGCCAGAGTGGCCTGCCGGACCTGGCCCTGGCCAGCCTCACGGAGGACGGTGACCTGCTTGAGCAGGCCCGCGAAGTGGCCCAGCAGATCATCGGCACAGATCCAGATCTGCAGCAGCATCAGCGGCTGGGCAAACTGTTGGCGGACCAGCGCCAGCGACTAAGCCAAGGCGCGAACCTGAACTGATCCGGCAAAGGAAAACTGGATTTGCTTCCCAGGCCCCGCAAGCGGTGGCGCCTGGTGGTTCCACGGTTGGCAGCCCTGGTCTGCTCAGGAATTCTGTGGTTCAAATGTCAGGGCTACGCCGTTGTTGCAGTAGCGCTTGCCGGTTGGCTTGGGGCCATCGTTGAATAAATGGCCCTGGTGGCCGCCGCAGCGACGGCAATGATATTCCGTACGCGGCACTATCAATTTGAAGTCTAGTTTGGTGGTGATGGCACCCGGCAGGGGCTGCCAAAAGCTGGGCCAACCGGTGCCGCTTTCATATTTGGCCTTGGAGCTGAACAGCGGCAGCCGGCAGCCGGCGCAGAGGAAAGTACCCGGTCGCTTTTCACTATTCAGGGGGCTGGAGAAGGGGCGCTCAGTACCCTCTTGACGTAGTACTGCGTAGGCCGCCGGGCTAAGCCTGCTCTTCCAAGTGGCATCGCTGAGTTGCCAGGTCGGGTCGGCGGCAGGACTGGCGGCATTGGCCGCTTCTCCATAAAGCGAAGCAACGCTCAGCCCTGGAATGGTTGCCAACAATTTGGCAAATAAACCTCTACGGCTCATCACGGGCAGATCCTTGGGTTTGTTTTAAATTAAGTTAATTTTTCAATCAATTCAACCGTTTACTTGCCGAGCCAGCCAGCGCTCAGCACTATCGCCAGGCCGATAAAGATAGCCAGTAAAGTCCAGCTGATGCGGTTGAGGGTTTCCTCGGCGCTGCGGGCACTGCTGAACATCGAACCACCACTGGCGGCAAGGCCCCCCATGCCGTCGCCCTTGGGGCTGTGCAGCAGCACGCTGATAATCAGCAAGACACCGCTTGCTAGCCATACCCAAGATAAAATGCTGGTAATCATGAAGAGGGCCGCCAGTGAGCCAAAGCTTCAAGGATGCTAATACCCAGGCGAAGGCCCAAGGCCAATCTCAAGCCCCTACGAAGCTCAGGGCTCCCAGCCAAACCCCAACCCACGGCTAAGACCGAACCCACGGCCAAGCACTAGCCCATAGCCAAGCACTATCCCACGGCTAAGCACTAGCCCATAGCCAAGCTCAAGGCTCCCAGGCCTGGCCAGCCTGGCAGCCCAGCTCAGCCTCCCGGCCAAGCATGGTCGCAAGAATAGTGGCTTTCTAGATTTTTCCCAAGGAACCTATGGATAACCCCGAGCCACGGCTCATGGGAGTTATTGATTGGGTACCAAGCTCCACAACTCCCAGTTTTCGCTCATTGGGCAAGTGCGCAAAGCAGGTGCATTATTGAATCCAGAGTTGACCGACACCACCAGCGAAGCTTTATACCTAATCAAATAAAAGCTTGATGTCGCAAGTTTTTCAGCTGGTAGGGCTACGGAAATCGCGGTTTTGCAGGGTTTCTCTAAGGCGTGTGCTGATTTAAACTCCGAAAGTTATGGATGCATGTTCTTGCTCTAAATTACCTAAGGCGTGTGCTGATTTAAGCGACGAGGGTTTGGGGTATGCGCTCTTGAATCAGGTCTACCGCCACGGGCATAATTAAACTAGTGCCTGTCATTAGTGCTGGCTTGGTTAGGCCGAGAATGTCTAGAATTGTGGGGGCAATGTCGGCGAGGCCGCCATGGTCGCGCAGTTGTACGTCGGTGCCATGGCCGGGCAGCTTGCGCTTTTCGCCCTCCACCAAAATCACGGGCACCGGATTGGTGGTGTGGGCGGTCCAGGGCAGGCCGTCTGGGCCCTGCATCTGTTCGGCATTGCCGTGGTCAGCGGTGATCAGCAGGGTGCCACCCATGCGGTTGGTGGCCTCCATCAGTTGGCCCACACAGCGATCCACCGCATGAATGGCCTCGGTGGTGGCCTCCATTTGGCCCGTGTGACCCACCATGTCAGGGTTGGCGTAATTAATTACCACAAAAGAATAGATGCCTTTATTGATGGCAGCGATGCAGCTGTCGGTAAGTTCTCGGGCTGACATGCTTGGCGCTTGGTCGTAGGTGGCGACCTTGGGTGAGGGCACAAGATGGCGATCTTCACCGGGGAAAGCTTTTTCGATGCCCCCGTTCATGAAATAAGTTACATGGGGATATTTTTCTGTCTCGGCAGTGCGAAACTGAAGCAGGCCAGCTTCTGAAATCGCTTGGCCCAACAGGCCGTCTAGCGACTCTGGCGGGAAGGCCACCGACACCGGTAAGCCCTGCTCATATTGGGTGAAGGTGAGCACCTGCAATTGTTCAATTTGCCGCCGAGGGAAGGCATCAAATTGGGGCGACACAAAGGCGCGGATCAACTGACGCATCCGATCGGGGCGAAAGTTGAAACACAGCATGCCGTCGCCGGGCTTGATCAGGCCATCGGCCAGCCGAACGGGCTCGAGAAACTCGTCGCTGATCTCGGCCGCATAAGAGGCGGCGATGGCCTCCTGGGCACTTAGCGCAACTGGTGATTCACTGGCTTCTGTAAGTAACCTGTAGGCCTTTTCCGTGCGCTCCCAGCGGTTATCGCGGTCCATCGCCCAGTAGCGACCGCAGATGGTGGCGATATAGCCGACGCCGGCCTCTGCGATCAGCTTCTCCACCTGGGCTACAAAGCCAGATGCGCTATTGGGGGCCGTGTCGCGGCCATCGGTGATCACATGGATACAGACCTCGTTTAGACCGCGCCTGGCCGCCCAACGCAATAGACCGCCCAGATGATCTACATGGCTGTGCACTCCGCCATTGGAGCAGAGGCCCAGCAGGTGCAGGGCGCCGCCATTGGCCAGCAGATAATCTCCCAGCTTTTGGAGAGCGGGGTTGCTGTAGATGCTGCCATTTTTGACCGCCTGGCCAATGCGCACCAGCTCTTGGCGGATTATGCGGCCAGAACCAATCGTGAGGTGACCCACCTCGGAATTGCCCATCTGGTCGTCGGGCAGGCCGACTGAGCCACCGCTGGCAGCGATCAGGGTGTGGGGATAGGCATGCCACAGGGCATCCATAACCACTGGTTTGGCGGCCCGAATAGCGTTGTGCTTGTCATCATGGCTATAACCCCACCCATCGAGAATGGCCAGAACGACTGGAGCCACGGAAACAGGATCACCCAGATTGGCAGCACTGGGGGAGGGGTGCGAGCCGCTGTTGGATGCGGGCCTGGAATCGTGTTGGGAGGGAATCGTTTTCACCCGAACCACTTCACACGTACCAATGAACGAAGACGTTTGGACGCGCTCCTTAGACCAACCTACAGCTCTGACCTGGAACTTCCCAGCCAGGTCTGGATTGCGTCAGGCTTTAGTCACAGTTCCTGCCACCTGAGTTCCATCCAAACCCGGCCGATGACCCGACTTGAACTGCTTTCCTCCCAGGAGCTGAGGCGGACCGTAGATCGCCTTGCCTCCCAGGTACTGGAGGGCGCCGATGATCTTGATGCCCTGTTGCTGCTGGGGATTCCCACCAGGGGGGTTGCCCTGGCCCAGGTGCTGGCCTCGCGGCTGGAGGCGATCTGCGGCCGGCCCATCCACCAGGGCAGCCTCGATCCCACTTTTCACAGAGACGACCTGGCCCGGGTCGGCACCCGCTTGGTCCAACCCACCCAGCTTCCGGCGGGAGTTGAGGATCGCCAGGTGGTGCTGGTGGACGATGTGATCTTTACCGGCCGCACCGTGCGGGCCGCCCTGGAGGCCCTGCAGACCTGGGGGCGGGCCCGCCGGGTGGCCCTGGTGGTGATGGTGGATCGCGGACACCGGGAGCTGCCCATTCAGCCCGACTACTGCGGCCGCGTCGTGCCCACCAGCCGCCAGGAGAGCATTCAGGTTTGCCTGCAGAGCATCGACGGCGAGGAGGGGGTGTTCCTGGTGCGCGGCTGAAACTCAGGCCGTTTCCAGTTCATCGGCCTTTTCCAGTTCATCGGGGCGGAAGTGGGCCCGGAATTTGCCGAAGGCCACCACCACGGGCAGGTTCGGACTGATCACCCTGCCCTTCCAATCGTTCAAGACCGTCACCACTTCACCTTGCTGGCCGATGAGGTCATAGGCCACACCCCGATTTTGGGGATGGTGATAGACGACCACGCTCTGGCTCACCTTTACCTGATCACCTGGCTGCATTGAGTGAGGTCGTGGAGCGCTGGGATAATACTGTCACGAGCTCAGCGCTGGCAGGCGGTTTCCGGGCCCGCCTCCACCACCTTGCCGCCGAGGCTGCGGCAGGCGGCTTCAAAGGCCGCCCAGTCGTTCTCGCCGCGGGCCAGTCGCTTGCGCACCTCGGCGTCGAGCTGGGCCTCCGGCACCATGTGGGGCAGGGGGCCGTGGGCGTCCTGGCCGCCGTTGCCCTGGCCGCCGTGGTCGTGGTCCAGCTGGGAGATGGCGCGCTCCACCTGGCTCTGGAGGCCGCTGGCCCGTTTTTCCCACCAGGGATGGTCGAGACGATTGAGGGCATCGAGGGCCTCCCACCAGCGCCGCTGGGCCACCAGGCCCCGGGCTCGTTCAAATTGCAGCCGGTTGCGGGTCCATCCCTGGCGCAGGCGATCCCCCAGGCTGGTGCGATCGGCGCGACGGTTTTCGCCCATCAGTTCCAGAAGGGCCAGGGCACCGGCTAGATCGCCGTTGCGATAGAGGCGCAGGGCCCGTTGCTGCAGCTCCGTCTGCCAGGTGATCAGGCGCCGCTCATCGCCCTTGCTGCCGGCCAGGGAGTTCACCAGCTGCAGCTGCAGTTGCAATGCCTCGCCCCAGCGTTGCTGGCTCCACAGCAGCAGGGCCTTGCTGCGGCGGCAGGATCCCTGTTCACCGGGGGTGGTTCCCCCGAGCCAGCGGAACGCCTCCAGCTGGCTGCTGTGGCGCAGGCAGGCATCCAGATCCCCCCTCCGGGCAGCCTGCTCGATTTTGCTGGGCAGCTGCTGCTCCCACCAGTAGGCCCCCGCCACGCCGGAGGCCAACAAGCCGAGGGTTACGCCCAGCCAGATCCGGGGCAGCCTGTGCCGGCGCAGGCCCAAGGGAAGGGATTGGCGATTTGATTCCTTTCTATGAACTCCCAGACGCTTTTACCAGGGGCAATGGGCAGCGCCGCTGGCGTCCACAGCTGGGAGGCGCAATCCTGCGCCCATCGGCACCGCCAGGGCGTAAGGCATAGCCTGCGCCCATCGGCACCGCCTGAGGGAGCACCGCCTGAGGGAGCACCGCTTTGAGGGAGCCCCCCGGGCCCTACCGCACCGGGCCCAGGCGGCGCTCCCCCAGGGCTGCCCCGCTCAACAGGTCCGTAGCGCTCATCTGGAGCTCACCGGAAGCATTGATCGCAAATCGCAGCCGCAATCTGTCCAGGCCGCGGCTGCCCGGGGGCTGCAGCGGGATCGCTTCTGGCTGGCGCTGCCACGGCACCACCCGGGCCTGGCCCGCCGGGCGGGGGCGCAGCACGGGCAGCCCGGCTTCAAACACCACCTCGGCGCGCTCCTCGTCCATCGGTTCGCCCAGCACCAGCTCCAGCTGGCCCTGGCCATCTTGACTGCAGGCCAGCACCAGTTCCAGGGGCTGCTCACTGGGCCAACTCTGGCCGGGGAGAAACAGGGGATGCCAGCGATGGTTGCCCTCCCGTTGATCCCAACAGCGCAGCGACACCCCATGGCTGAGCACATCGCAGATGCGCAGCCCCGGCGTCAGGGCCAGGGCGCCCAGGGCCACCGCCTCCACCGGCCGCTCACCGCGGATGGGGATGTCGCAGCAGCGCTCCTCCAGCCAGCGCCGCAGGCGGGGCATGCGGCTGGCTCCCCCCACCGGCAGCACTGCCGCGATGTCGGCGGGGCGGATCCCGTGGGCCCGGCCTGCCGCCAGCACCTGTTCCAAGAGTCGATCCAGTTGCTCCAGCAGACCCCGCCCCTCGACCAACCGCTCCAATGCAGGGCGATCCAGGCGCAACTCCTGGCAGCGGCCGCCGCCATCAGTCCACAGGGCGATCGCCTCCAGTCGCTCGCTCAACTCACATTTGAGCCGTTCGGCCACCTCCAGCAGGCCCGCTGTCAGCGGCGCATCGGGACAGAGTTGGCGGGCGATCCAACGATCCAGGTCGCGGCCGCCCAGGGGCATCCCGGCCTTGCCGATCACCCGGGCGGTGCGCGGGGTTTGGGCGCTGTTGGCCAGGTCGCGGCCGCCAAAGCGCAGCAGCTGGGCGATGGGGGCCGCCCGCCCCTCCCCGCCTTCCAAGCTCACCAGCGACAGATCGATGGTGCCGCCGCCGAAATCCACCACCAGCACCTTGCTACCGGCGGGCAGGCCGGCACCGATGGCGGCGGCGGTGGGCTCGTCCACCAGGGCCAATTCGGCTACGGGCAGTTCGGCGCAGGCCTGCAATAGCCACTGGCGGTAGGCGCGATAGGTGTCCACGGGGGCGGTGAGCACCAGGCGTTCCGGTTCCAGCCCCCGGGGAAGGGCCTGCCAAAGCCGGCGCAGCAGCAGGGCGCCGGCCTGCTCGGCGCTGAGCAGGGTGCCTGCGGCCGGTAGGCCCGCGCCGATCAGGCGCTTGAAATCCCGATGCAGCTCGGGCCCTTCGTGCATGGCCAGGCCCGCCTCCAGCACCTGGCGGCCGATCAGGGGCCGGTCTGCCTCGGGGTCCGCCAGCCAGAGCAAACTGGGCACCACTGGCTGCGCCTCCAGGCCATAGGGCCGCATGGGCAGCAGCTGGGGCGAGCCGCCGCGTTCGAGCCAGGCCACCACGGTGGTGCTGCTGCCCAGATCGATGGCCAGGGTGCCGAGCATGCTGTTCTTCTAGCTGGTCAGGCGGGGCTGCAGGGCTAGCTGGTGCGGCGGGCCGCAGGTCTAGCTGGTGCGGCGGGGCCGCAGGGGGGGCGCTGATATGGGCCGTGACCTTCACCTAGAGTGAACGAATTGATGGGCTTTCCATGCAGAGCGGTGTGCAGCTGAACGCCAAGCAACTTGCCCAGCGAGCCGAGAGCCTGATTCGCTATTCCAGCAATCGCTACCTCACCACCGTACGCATCGCCTTTCGGGCCAAACAGCGCCGTTTTGACGACTTCGACGGCCTGATGGATGAAGTGATGGTCAAGCCTGTGCAGCGGGCGATCATCGAGCTCTCCGACGAACAGGATCAACCAGACGTGCTGCCCGGCTAGCGCTCCGCTGGCCCTGCCGTGCAGGTTTCAGAGGGCGAGGGTTGGCGCCTGGTGGTCGATTTGACCCGGGATGGCTTTTGCGTATTGGTGGCAGGGGATAGCTGGGCCTTTGAGCTCACCGCCAGCGAGGCCCGGGCCTTGCAACAGCTCGCTTCTGAGTTGCAGCGGCAGTTGGCCTCGCTGGTCGATCAGCTGATGCCGGAAGAGCAGATCGGCTTGGAGCTGGAACGGGATCTCGAGCCGGGCAGCCTGTGGATGGAGCTGGAGGGTCAACCCAGTTGCTGGTGTCTGCGCTTTGTGCTCACGCCAGCTCCCGGCGGTCGCTCTGTGGAGGGCGGCTGGAGTGAGCAGGCCAGCCCGGCGATTGCCGCTGCTCTTGCCGATTTGATGCTGCCCTGGCCGATTTGATTCGGCCCTGAGCCACTGCCCTTCCTGGATTGGCCAAGTGCTCTGGATGGGCCCCGGCAAGTTGGAGCCCCGGCAAGTTGGGGCCCCGGATGAGACAGGACATCAATCCGCTGCAAATCAGCTCTACTGATGGCCAGGTCTTTCCCCCGCTGGAGGCCCTTAGTCCAGTTGATTTCCACCCGTTTTCCCCAGCCCGGTGCCATCGCTGGCCGGTCCGGTACTGGCCGTTGCGGACAAAGCCGGGTTCGTTTGAATTCCACTTGACAGCCATTGCTCCTGGGCTGGACCTACGGGGGTTCGGGTGGGGGTGGCCAGACAAAGCCTTGTGGACAAAGCCATCTCATGGTGAGAAAGGTTGAGAAGCTTCCCTTGGCCTCCCATTTGACAGTCGCCTGTGGCTGTGGGGAAGTGGGTAGGCGGATGGGAGCAAGTCCATGGATGACAGCCAGGCGGCCATGGCTGAAAGCCAGGGGGCCATGGATTGCGGCCAAGGGGCCACGGATTGCGGCCAGGGGGCCACGGATTTCGGCCTGGGGGCAACAGATTGCGGCCAGGCGGCAACAGATCGCGGCCGGCGGGAGTCGCAGGGGATGGTGAGCTTGCGGGCCGAAGTGCCAGCCCCGTTGCTGGCCTCGATGCGAATGTTCATCGACAGTCATCCCAACTGGGATCAATACCGCTTGATGCAGGCGGCCCTGGCCGGTTTCTTGGTGCAAAACGGTGCGCCCAGCCGCGCCCTCACCCGTTGCTATCTCAGCAACATGTTTCCCAACCAGCCTGGTTTCAGGCCCGGTTGAGCCCACCTGGCCAGGGCGCTCAGGTTTGCCTTGGCGGGCCAAACAGTTGCCGTGGCGGGCCAAACAGTTGCCGGTGGGCGGCGGTGAGGATGCACAGGGCCACAGGCAGCGCCACCACCAGGCCCAGCAGCAGTAGCAGTACCCCCGCCAGCAGGATCAGACCCACCACCAGGGCCAGGCCCAGGGCCTGGAGCCAGTGGGGGTCGATGGCGGCGCGGCCGCTCTGCACCGCCCGCAGGGGGGAGGCCCTGCCCAGCACCGCGATCGGCAGACAGAGCACCTGATCGGCGGCCAGATACAGCAGTACCGCCAGCCGGGCCACCAGGGGCAGCGATGCCAGCAGCGGTTGGATCAACACCAGCAGGCTGGCGGTGGCGTCGGCCAATTCCCGCACCCCCCACAGGGCCACCGCCAGCAGGGCCAAGGTGCCGCTGGCCCTACCCATGGCTGGCCAGTCTGGTCGCAGCACCATGGCGGGGCTGAGGGGGGCTCCGTCCAGGGTTTGCTCCGCGGCGCGCAGCAGGCCCACCAGCAGCCACAGGCCGGTTAGGGCGTAGATGGCCAGGGCGATGACAGCGCCCACCATCGCCAGGGGCCGACCATCGCCAGCCGGGCTGAAGGCAGCGGCCAAGGCCAGGCGGAAAACCAACTGCGATAGCAGGTTCAGGCCACCGCTGAGCAGGCTGAAGCCGCTGAACAGCAGCGGATGGCGCCGATAGGCATGCCAGCCCGCATCCACCGCTTGCCGTATTGCAATCGGTTTTGTCTCAATCGGGGCCAGTGGCTTCACCCCTGCTCCAGCAGGATGAGCAGTCGGTGGGCGGTGTCCAGGGGCACCGGCAGGATCGAGAGACGGTTGCCCCGCTTCACCACCCCCAGCTGCTCGGCGGTGAACTGCTCTTTGAGCGCGTCGAGGCTGAGCAGTTGGGGAAAATGGCGCAGGTAGCGCAGCCGGGCACAGTCCCAGCGGGGCTTTTCCGGTAGGGTTCCAGCATCAAAATAAGGCGATTTAGGGTCGAACTGGCTCGGATCTATCAGGCCGGTTTCAACTACTTCCATCAGGCCAATAATGCCAGGTGGTTTTGTGTTGGAATGATAGAAGAAAGCCCTGTCGCCCGGACACATTGAGCGCATAAAGTTTCGGGCTTGATAGTTGCGAATTCCGTCCCAAAGGGTGACTGTTTCCCTCGCTAGATCGTCGATTCCATATACATCTGGTTCGCTCTTCATCAGCCAATATGCCACTGAATCTCCTGGGTGATTATCCTGGAAATATGTATGGGGCTTGGTGGTTTTATCGAGCTCCTGGTCGCTATTGCCACTGCTGGGTGGATGGAGTTCCATGGTTGCTTGCAGGCTGGGGCCTGGGGGCTGGTGACTTTAAAGTTGTCGGCCATAGGGCCGATAGCTCCTAGGTACGCCGGGGCACCCTGGCGCCAGATTGTATTTCAGGTCACCCCTGTCACCGTTGACGGTCATCTGCAGAAATACGAGACTAAGCTCTAGCTATTCGGACTGGGCCCACCATGCACTACGGCGCGATCATCCGACAGGGCTGGCGAGGCTTTGCCCGCAATGCCTGGGTGTTGGTGGGCTTGGTGCTCGTCTACGCCCTGGCCATCGGTTTGCTGTCCTGGTTGTCCTCGCTGGTATCGGGCCATCTGATCGATACAGGGGGCGCCACAGTCCCCTCCCCCTGGCTCTTGATCCCCTATCTACTTCTGACGTTGCTGCAGGTGGTGGTGCACCTGGTGGCACACATTGCCCTGCTGCATGGCGGGCTGCTGGCAGCCAAGGGGCAGACGCTTAAGTTTGTCGACCTGTTTGCCGTTTCCGCCGAGATCTTCAATCTGCTCGGCTTCCAGGTTTTCACCGTGGTGGCGATTCTTTTGGGGTTGCTTGCCTTTGGAATCCCAGGCATCTACCTGGCCGTCGCCTACTGGTTTGGCGCCTATGTGCTGGTGGATCGCCGCGTCGCCTTTCTAGATGCCATGGCCATCTCCCGAACTCTGGTGACCGCCCGTTGGTTTGACATCGCTGCTTTGGTGCTGGTGATCGGCAGCATCGGCCTGCTGGGCCTGCTGGCCTGTGGCGTGGGCCTGTTTGCCACCACCCCGCTGGCCGTTTGTATCGGCGCCGCCGCCTACCTGGAGCTCAGCGGCGAGCAATCCTGATCGGCGCTCCAAATCCAGGTGGGCTGGCCATGCCAGTTCCGGTTGGCGCCATTGGTAAATCCATTACTAATCCATTGCTAAATCTATTACTAAATCTATTGCCAGCCGGCTAAAATAGAGGTTCATTGCCAGTTGGATCGCCAACTGGCGACATTAGAGGTGCATCACCAGCTGGCGAAACTAGAGGTCCATCACCAGCTGGCGAAAGTGGTCTCCCCGCTGTTCAAAGTCGGTGTATTGATCGAAGCTGGCACAGGCCGGCGAGAGCAGTACGGCTCGGCAGCCCAGTTCCCTGGCCAGCTGGGCCGCCAGGGGAACCGCCTGGGCCAGGCCGTCACAGCCCTCCACCCGGCCTGGATATTCGCCCTTATTCAGCAACTCGGTGAAGGCCTCCCTGGCGGCTCCATAGACCAGCACCGCCGCGGCTTGGCGGCTGAGGGCCCGCACCCAGGGGGCGCCATCGCCCAACTTGGCCTGGCCGCCAGCGAGCACCACCAGGGGGCCTGCCAGGGCCTTGAGCGCCACGGCCGTGGCGTCGTAGTTGGTGGCCTTGCTGTCGTTGAACCAGCTGATGCCTTCCCGTTCGCGGATCAGCTCCAAGCGATGCGGTACCCCCCGAAAGCAGCGGCAAGCCGCCTCGATCTGGGCGCCGCTCAGGCCCGCCTCCAGGCCAGCGGCGGTGGCCAGCAGCAGATTCTGAAGGTTGTGATCTCCCGGCATGGCCAGGCAGTCGGCCGCCATCAGCTCCACCGGTTCGCTCTGGTGGGCCCGCTGCAGCCACACCCGCCCCTCCGAGGTCGATAGCAGCGGCGTGATCGTCGCCGGCAGGGCATGCCGCGGCCCGGCGGTGATCCACTGCACCGGCTGCCGCCAACCGCTGGCATGGGCCAGCAGGTCGGGGTCGTCGGCGTTGAGGATGCGCAGCTGGCTGCGCTCCAGCAGGCCCCGCTTGATTGCTCGATAGGCCGCCAGGGTGCCGTGGCGCTCCAGGTGATCGGGGGTGAGGGTGGTCCAGATGCCGATGCGCGGCCCGATCGAGTCGGCGGCCTCGATTTGATAACTGCTCATCTCCATCACCAGCCAATCGGCCGGCTCCGCGGCTTGCAGGCAATGCCGCAGCACCAGCTCGGCGGCGGAGATGCCGACGTTGCCGCCCATCGGCGCCCGCAAGCCGGCATGGCTCAGCAGGTGGCTCAGCAGATGGGTGACGGTGGTCTTGCCATTGGTGCCGGTGATGCCGATCCAGGGCACCGAGCCGCTGGCCTGCCAGGCGGGCAGCAAATCCCCCTGCACGGCCACGCCCCGCTGGCGCAGGGCCACCAGGGTGGGATGGTCCCAGCGGATGCCAGGGCTCACCACAACGGCCTCCAAGGGGCCCAGGGCCTCCAAGGGCCCCAAGGCTTCGATGGCGGCGAGTTCCAGGGGCACCCCCAGATGCACCGGGATGCCCTCTGAGCGCAGCATCTCCGCCTGGTTCTGCTGCTGGGGGCCAGCCTGGCTTTCCACCAGGCATACGGCCTGGCCCAGGCCATGCAGCAGCCTGGCCACCCCCATGCCCGAACGACCCAGTCCCACAATTACGGTGTGGGCCGATGGGTTGGACGATCCGTCAGTTGGCGAGGCGATTAGGGGCGCCGGTGTCAACGGAACTTGAAAATAAGGGAGTGGGCGATACTGGAATCGAACCAGTGACTCCTACCGTGTCAAGGTAGTGCTCTACCTCTGAGCTAATCGCCCAAGCCCCAGGAACCTAGCAGCCGGCGGCCACCGAGTAGTCGTCGCCCCAGCGGCCCGGCTCAAGGGCCCAGCTCAGTGGCGCAGGAGGGTGAGTCGCCAGCGATCGCGCTTGGTAAGGGCCAGCTGCTCCAGCTCCAGTTCGCCTCGGCCGGCCAGCTGCACTCGATCGCCCAGCGCCAATTCCCGACTCGGGCTGCTTGCCGATCGCCAGTTGATGCGCACCTCCCCCCGGCGGATCAGTTCGGCCATCCGAGCGCGCGAGAGGCCAAAGCCCGCTGAGGCGATGGCATCCAGGCGCAGGGACGCCTCCACCGTGGTCAGGCGTTTGGGCTGGCGCACCGCCGGCAGTTGCAGCTCCGCCAGGGGGCGCGCCTCCAGGTGCACCTCCACCGTGCGCAGGCTGGTCTGGCGGTGATGGAGCTGTTGGGCCAGGTCCAGGGTCACGATGGCCTGGCCGCCGCGATCCCCCAGGCGCCACACATCCCCCAGGGCTCCCTCCGCCGCGCCGGCCGCCCGGAGGGCCTGGCGCAGATCGTCGCTCTCCGCGGGATCGAACAAAAAATTGCCGCTGATCTCCAAGCCCGTCAGTTCACCCGTGAGTTCTCCGGGCAGTTCTCCGGGCAGCTCCCCCGCCAGCTGGGAGGGCTCCTGGCTGGAATCCCGGCGCTGGAGCAGCAGTCGCCGCCGCTCGGCCCCGGGGTAGCCGCCCTCGCTGTGCAGCGCCAGTTCGCTGAGCTGACCCAGGCAGGCCTCCGCCTCCTCCCGCAGGGCGCCGTCCAGGAAGGGGGTCCATTGGGGCTGCCAGGTGCGTAGCACCGTTTCGGCAGATGCGATCAGGGGTTCCAGCAGCTGGGGTTGGCGCGAGCCCTGCAGCAGCTCGAGGCGGGGCAGCATCTCAGCCGTCCGCCAGGCGCACTACGGCCTTGGGGCGTCCCTGCTGCAGGGTGGTCCAGGGCATCTCCACGCCGTTGGCCGTCTCCAGCAGCAGCAGCCAGTTGCCCTCCTCCAGGCGATTGCGCAGGCTGCGGATGCGGTCGTCCGCCTCCGATCGCACCGAGGCCGCGGCGGCGAAACTGCCCATCCAGCCGGAGCCCAGGCCCAGCAGGGCCCCGATCAAATGCTGACTCCATTCGCCAAAGAAGGCGAAGGTGTCCAGATCGGTCATGTAGGTGAAGGTGAGACCAGCCATGAAGCCAAATGGCAACAACCAGCGCACCAAATTCTTTTGTCGCTGGCGGCGGGCGGCGGCGGGGTTCAGCTGAACCACCTCATTGATCGGTATTTCCCCCTCGCCGATGGCGGTGAGCACCGCCAGGGGCGGTTGCTGGGCCGCCAGCTTTTCCCGTAGCAGCTTCAGACGCTCGTGTCGGTCGATTACCAACACCACCCGCGTGGACAACCGCTTCCCCCCGCCGCCGCAGGGCGGACTGTTCAAATCCCCACCATTCTGGCGCCCGAGCAGGCGACCCATGGGGCCAGTGGCGTGATGTGTGTCGTCAACAGTGGAGTGGCCAGTGGAGTGACCAGTGGCGTGACCAGTGGAGTGGCCAGGGCGGGGCTGGCGGCATCTCGCCGCTCTCTACACTGCACCTCCGGCTCTCTGAACTCCCCGCCGGGCATGACAAAGGTACTGATCTCCGATCCCATCGATCAGGCGGGGATCGACATCCTGTCCCAGGTGGCCCAGGTGGATGTCAACACGGGCCTGTCGCCCCAGGAGTTGGAGGCCATCATCGGCGACTACGACGCCTTGATGATTCGCTCGGGCACCACTGTCACCGCCTCGATGATCGATGCCGCCAAGCGGTTGCGCATCATCGGCCGGGCCGGAGTAGGGGTCGACAACGTCGACGTGCCCGCCGCCACCAAGCGCGGGGTGCTGGTGGTGAATTCCCCCGAGGGCAACACGATCGCGGCCGCCGAGCACGCCCTGGCCCTGATGCTGTCGCTGTCGCGGCATGTGGCCCATGCCCATGCCAGCACCATGGCCGGCGGCTGGGATCGCAAGACCTATGTGGGCAATGAGCTTTATAAAAAGAAGCTAGGAGTGGTGGGGCTGGGCAAGATCGGCTCCCACGTGGCCCGGGTGGCCAAGGCCATGGGCATGGAATTGCTGGCCTACGACCCGTTCATCTCGGCGGAGCGGGCCCAGCAATTGCAGGTGAACCTGCTCAGCCTGGCCGAGCTGTTCGCCCAGGCCGACTACGTCACCCTGCACCTGCCCCGCACCCCGGAGACCGAAAACCTGGTTGATGCGGAGCTGCTGCGCACGATGAAACCCAGCGCCCGGCTGGTCAATTGCGCCCGCGGTGGCATCGTTGATGAGGCCGCCCTGGCGGAGGCGGTGGAGACGGGCGTGATCGCCGGCGCCGCCCTGGACGTGTTTGCAAAGGAGCCCCTGGCGGCCGATTCCCCGCTGCGGGCGGTGAAGGAGCGGCTGGTGCTCACCCCCCACCTGGGGGCCAGCACCGCCGAGGCCCAGGAAAACGTGGCCATCGACGTGGCCGAGCAGATTCGCGACGTGCTGCTGGGCCTGCCGGCCCGCAGCGCCGTGAACATTCCAGGCTTGACCCCCGATGTGTTGGAGCAGCTCAAGCCCCATCTGCAATTGGCGGAAACCCTGGGGCAGCTGCTCAGTCAGCTGACGGGCGGCGCCATCGACCAGCTGCAGGTGCGGCTCCAGGGGGAGTTCGCCTCCCATCCAGCCCAGCCCCTGGTGGTGGCGGCGCTCAAGGGCATGCTTTCCACCGCCCTTGGCGACAGCATCAACTACGTGAACGCCACCCTGGAGGCCAAGGAGCGGGGCATTCATGTGCTGGAGGTGAAGGATGAATCGGCCCGGGATTTTGCCGGTGGATCTTTGCAGCTCAGCTCCCGCAGTTCCAATGGTGACCACACCGTGACCGGGGCGGTTTTTGCCGATGGAGAGCTGCGGATCACCAGCGTTGATGAATTCCCGGTGACGGTGAATCCAAGCCGTCACATGCTGTTTACCCGCCACCGAGACATGCCGGGCATCATCGGTAAGTTGGGCTCCCTGTTGGGCAAGCACAACGTCAATATCGCCTCGATGCAGGTGGGCCGTCGCATCGTGCGGGGCGATGCGGTGATGGTGTTGAGCATGGACGATCCGATCCCCTCCGATTTGCTTACCGCGATCCATGCCATCGAAGGCATCCAGACAGCCAATCCGGTGACCCTGTAAATGGGCTTGGCCTGGTGGCGGCTGGAGATGGCCGCCCTGCCTGAATTGGAGGAGTCGCTGCTCTGGAAGCTCAATGACCTGGGCATTTCCAGAGTGGCGGTCGGCTACCACCCCGAGACGCCCGCCCAGCGGCGGCTGATCGCCTGGTTGCCCCAGGTGGACTGGCCGGAGCCGGAGCTGCCGCAGCTGGAGCGGAGCCTGGCGCCGCTGGCGGCCACTTTCGACCTGGAGCTGCCACCGATCCAGTGGAGCCAGCAGTGCGATGAGGATTGGAGCCTGGCCTGGAAGCAGCATTGGCAGCCAGATCCGGTGGGCGAGCGGCTGCTGATCCTGCCCGCCTGGCTGGAGCTGCCCCCCGAGCATGCCGATCGGCTGGTGATCCGCATGGATCCAGGCAGTGCCTTTGGCACCGGCAGCCACCCCACCACGCGCCTCTGCCTGGAGGCGATTGAAGCCATGGCCGCCGCCAGGGGCCGCCAGGCCGGCGGCCCCCCAGACCTGGGGCCCATCCGGGTGGCGGATTTGGGCTGTGGCAGCGGCATCCTGGGCCTGGCGGCCCTGCTCCAGGGGGCCCATGGCCTGGCCGCCGTCGACACCGATCCCGTGGCGGTGCGCGCCAGCCGCGAAAACCTGGCCAGCGGTGGGGTGGAAGCCCGATTCCAGGTGGCCCAGGGCTCGGTGGAGACCCTGGCGGAGCTGCTGGAGGGCCAACCGGCCGACCTGCTGCTCTGCAACATCCTGGCGCCGGTGATCGAGGCCCTCTGTCCCGCCTTTCACACCGTGCTGGCCGCCGACGGGGTGGGGCTGCTCAGTGGCCTGCTGGTGGATCAGGCTCCGGGGCTGCAGGAGGCCTTGGCAGCGGAGGGCTGGCGGGCCGAGCTCAGCGCTCAGCAGGGGCGATGGGGGCTCATGGTGTTACATAAGGCACTCTGATCTGTGACCAGCCTTTGATTGGCCTTCTCCGACTTGATCGGCTAAAACCTCGGGAACAGGCTGCTCCGGATGTATGAATGGCGGGTCCTACAGGTCCGGCTCGCCGGTTGCCTGTGAGCCCCAATCCCTTCCATGGCTTCCTTAGTTTCCTACAAGGTCACCCTCATCAACGAGAGCGAGGGTCTCAACAAAACTATTGAGGTACCCGACGACCAGTACATCCTCGATGCTGCTGAGGAGCAGGGAATCGACCTGCCATATTCCTGTCGCGCTGGCGCCTGCTCCACCTGCGCCGGTAAACTCACCGCAGGCACAGTTGACCAAGGCGATCAGAGCTTCCTCGATGACGACCAGATTGAAGCCGGTTATGTGCTGACCTGTGTGGCCTACCCCACCAGCGATTGCACCATCACTACCCACGCCGAAGAAGAGCTTTACTGAGCTCCTGAATTTAGTTAGCCTGCTTGGAGATTCTCCGAGCAATCGCCTATTTGCCGGCTTACTTGCTGACAAATAGTTTGTAATTTTTAGGGCGGCTACTTTATTGGTGCCGCTTTTTTTGTGGTTTACTCAACTGGCTTGTGGATTATCGGGAGTCAGTTTGTCTCGATGCCAGGGCTCCGTGGAGACCCTGGCGACCCTGCTGGAGGGCCAACCGGCCGACCTGCTGCTCTGCAACATCCTGGCGCCGGTGATCGAAGCCCTCTGTCCCGCCTTCCACACCGTGCTGGCCGCCGACGGAATGGCTTACTCAGCGCCTTTGTGGATCAGGCTCCGGGCTTGCAACAGGCCTTGGCAGCAGAGGGCTGGCGGGCTGAACTCAGCGCCCAGCGAAGGCGCTGGCCGCTGTTGGTGTTGCATAAGGCACACTGATCTGTGACCAGCCTTTGATTGGCCTTCTCCAACTTGAACGCTCAAAAGGTCGGGAACAGGCTGCTGCGGATGTATGAATGGCGGGTCCTACAGGTCCGGCTCGCCGGTCGCCTGTGAGCCCCAACTTCTTCCATGGCTACCTTCAAGGTTACCCTCATCAACGCGCCCGCGGGTTTCAACAAAACTATTGAGGTAGACGACGACACTTACATCCTTGATGCTGCTGAGGAGGCGGGAATCGACCTGCCATATTCCTGCCGCGCTGGTGCCTGCTCCACTTGTGCCGGCAAGCTGGTCGAAGGCACGGTTGATCAAAGCGATCAGAGCTTCCTTGATGACGACCAAATCAAAGCTGGTTATGTGCTGACCTGCGTGGCCTATCCCTCCAGCGACTGCACCATCGAGACCCACGTTGAAGGAGAGCTGTACTGAGCTACAGGCTCAGCTAGCTTGCCTGGGGATTCTCTGAGCAATCGCTAATTTGGCGGCTTACTTGCGGGCAAATAGTGTAAAATTTCCAAGGCGGTTCCCCTATTGGATCCGCCTTTTTTGTAGCCTGCTCAACTGGCTTGTGGATTATAGGGATTCAGCTCGATGCCATGTTCCGCGTTAATAGTCAACGTCAATGGTCCGCGTGAATGGTCCGCGTCAATAGTCAACGCCAATGGTCGGCACCAATGATCCGCACCTAATGGTCCCCGCCCAATCACCACTCCTGCTTGCCTGGCAAGGGATTCGGGTTTAGCATTTGATCAATCAACTTGATCGATCAGATTGGGGTTTGCCGATTTTCGCACTCTTTGGCAATGGTTTAGCGTCTGGCCAACCTCACGGCTGGTTTTTTGATGTCCAGCGCCTCCGCCAGCGGCGCATCCCAGGCCCTGGCCTCGGCTGCTGCTTTGCCAGCCCAGGCCCGGGAGCTGCTGGAGCCCGGCAGCGAGCACGCCAGTCCCGGCGGCCAATACAGCTATCGGGTGCTGGGGCCCTGCTGTCGACTGTTCGATCGCGAAGAGTTGCCCTGGCCCTGTTGCCGCTTGGCATGGCGTAGCAAGGAGCCCAGTTGGCGCCGGGTGGGTCGTCGTTTTGTGCCCGATTTGGCAGCCCGTCGCTGCCCTTCCTATGTGGTGGAATTGCTGCAACCTGGGGCCCGTTCCACCCGCACCGTGATCACATTGTTCCCGATCCGGTTGGCGCCAGCTTTGCAGGAGTGGTGGTATAGCAAATTGCCCTCATCTCTGGATCCCGCCAATATCAGGCCAGCGGAGCCCCAGGCGACGGTTTGATCTTTATTGGCGCTTGATCTGATTTTCATTGGCGCTTGGATGCTTGGCAAGTTGGCAACAAAAAGCCGACCATTAGGGGTCGGCTGAAGAATCAGATGGATTTAATCGTCTAAATTAGTTTATGGATTCCATTGATCTGGCAATCAGTTAAGCCAGTGATCTGGCAATCTGGTTGGCTGGCAGTTCGCAAAGCCAGTGATCCGGCGAGCTAGTTATCTAGCAAAAGTGTCCGGTGAAATCCATATTGAACGGCGATCAGAAGTAGATCTTGCCGCCGCCCCATTGGATGCCCTGAACTTTGGGAGACACCAAGATGTAACCGGCCATCAGGTTCAGATCGCTGTCGTCTAAATCCCGCATTTTCACAAAGATATCGCTGCTCTTCATGCTGGGATGCACGTCGGCGATGCTGAACTCCCCGTCGTAACTGGTGGGGTCCTTCATGTAGTCCACCAGGGCGGCGACATTGTCGCGGGCCGGCGTCGCCAGGGACAGGGTTGTGGGGTCAAGGCCCACGTTTTGGTTGGTCTTGGTGATGCCGCCGGCATGGCATTCACCGCAGCTGTTGTTGAACAGCTTTTTACCAGTTTTGATCTCCTGTTCAGAGAAGGTCACCAGGGTGCCGTCGGCGGAGGCGGGCACGGTGAGCTGATCGGCCGTCCATTGGGCAGCCAGGGCGGGAGCTCCGAAGCCGACGCACAGCAGCAGTGCCAGAGGTAGCGCCAGAAGCGTGCGAGCCAGCGCGCGAATGGCTGAGGAGAGGGAGGAGGCCATCAAGGAAAGCCGGTCGGGAGAATCCGGGCGGAAGGACGGTGATCACCGCATCGGAGACCTTGTATCACGGGCGACGGGGCCTCTGGGAGCGAAACGCGCGAACTGTTGCAGGCTCTGATCTAGCCGATCCCAGATTTGCAGCCAGGTCCAGGCCCGTTCAAGCGCCGCTGGGGGCCGACGGGGCAGGATCTAGCTGGTCTGTGGGCTGCTCAATGGGCTGCTGAGTGGGCTAGTCCGCGGGCTGCTCCCTGGGCTGGTCAGCGGGGCTAGTCAGCGGGCTGGTCCGCCGGCTCCTGGCAGGCCACCTCCAGGCTCATGAAGTCCTTGGCCAGCAGGGTGTTGGCAAAGATCGCCCGGGCCTCCGCCAGCAGGTCGTCGGGGGTGACCGGATTGCCGGGCATGTAGCGGGGGCTGAGGTGGGTGAGCACCAGCTGTTTCACCCCGGCGGCCAAGGCCGTCTGGGCGGCCATGGTGCTGGTGGAGTGCTGCTTCTGGAAAGCCATCGCCGCCTCGGCGTGGGCGAAGGTGCTCTCGTGGATCAGCAGGTCTGCGCCCTGGGCCAGGGCCACCGCCGCCTCGCAGAACACCGTGTCCGTGCAGTAGACGACGCTGGCACCGGGCCGCGGCGGGCCGCAGAGGCTGGCGCCGCGAATGATGCGGCCGTCGTCGAGACTGACGGTGCGGCCCAGCTTGAGCTGGGCGTAGATCGGCCCGGGCGGGATGCCCAGCTGTTGGGCCCTGGCCACATCGAAGCGACCGGCCCGCGGTTTTTGGTCCACCCGGTAGGCGTAGGCCGGCACCCGATGGGTGAGCGGCGCGCAGCGCACTGAGATATCCCCGTCATCGAGCAGCAGCTTGCCGTTGGCGGCGGCCTGGCGCACCGGGTGGGTGCGCAGCGGATAGCCGATGCGGGTGGAGCTGGTGCGCAACACCCCCTCCAAAAAATCGGGCAGCGGGTCGGGGCCGTAGAGATCCACGCCGGCGCAGCTGCCCGCCAGCCCCAGGCTGGCCAACAGGCCCGGCAGCCCAAAGACGTGGTCGCCGTGCATGTGGGTGATGAACACGCGGCTGAGCTGGCTCACCCGCAGGTCACTGCGCAAAAACTGATGCTGGGTGCCCTCGCCGCAGTCAAATAGCCACAGCTCACTGCGCTGCGGCAGCCGCAGCGCCACCGCCGAAACATTGCGTCCCCTGGTGGGCACGCCCGAACTGGTGCCCAGAAAGGTGACCTGCACGCCCTTGGTGCCTCTGGCGCATGCTGCCACGGCGGCCACAATGGCTTGCCAGAAAGGTTTGATTTCCGTGCCGCCCGCCCCTCGCAGTTCCCGCCCCTGGCTGGCTGGCCTATGCCTGGTGGGACTGCCGCTCATCCTGGCCACCAGCGGCAGCCGGCTGGCCCTGGCCCAGGAGAGCGCCGGCCCCCCGGGCCCTACGGTGCGAGTGCTGGTGTGGGAGGCGGCCCAGCTGCCCCTGGCGGCCCTGGATCGGCCCCTGCGCCTGGGGGCTGCGGACGCCGGTAGCTGTGGGGCTGGCAATGCCCCTGGCAGCGCAGCTGGCAGCGCCGCTGGCAACACCCCCGGCAACGCCGGCGGCAACACCGGCGCAGGCCGATTTGCCGGCGATTCGGCGGACAGCGGCTCGCTGGTGTTGGCAGCTGGGCAATTGGCTCGCCTGGGGCTCGAGCGCGGTCAATTGGTGGTGGAGGGGCCCCAGGGGCGCCGCACCCTGCCGGCGGCGGCCTGCTACTGGCTCACTTATGAAGCCCCCCCTGCCAGCGTTGAATCCCCCGCGGGGCCGCCGGGCTCAGCCAGGGGGGCCTGGACTGGCTGGGCGGCTCCAGAGGCTGCCGGGGCCCCTCTGGGCGGGGTGCCAGCCGCTGGCGGCCCGGCTAGTGCCGGGGGCGATCTGCAGCTGGGGGAGCGCCGCTACCGCGGCCAGTTGCAGATCCTGGCCAGCGGCTCCGGCCTGCGGGCAATCAACCACCTGCCCCTGGAGCAGTACCTGGCGAGTGTGGTGGGTAGTGAGATGCCGGCCAGCTGGCCCCAGGCCGCCCTGCGGGCCCAGGCGGTGGCCGCCCGCACCTATGTGCTGCGCCAGCGGAAGCCTGGGGGCCTGTTCGATGTCACGGCCACCACGGCCAGCCAGGTGTACCGGGGCGTGGAAGCGGAAACCGCCTCCACCCGAGAAGCGGTGGCCGCCACCCGAGCCCAGGTGCTGCTATACGAGGGCAGCCTGGTGGAGGCGGTTTTTCATAGCAGCAGCGGTGGCGTCAGTACCGAAAACAGTGGAGAGATCTGGAACCAGCAACTGCCCTATCTGGTCAGCGTGCCCGATCTAGACGATGTCAGCCCGGTGCAGAATTGGCGCCAGACCCTGGCCCCAGAGCTGCTGCGCAAGGCCTTTGGCGAGATTGGCGGCGCCCTGAGTATCGAGGTTTTGAGCACCAGCGCCAGTGGACGAATTCGCCAGGCCCGGGTGACAGGGCCGGCGGGAACCCTGCTGCTCAGTGGCACCCAGCTGCGCAGTCGCCTGGGGCTGCGCAGCACCCTGGTGCACTTTGAAATTTTGACGCCGAATCCTGCGGGTAACACGGGAATGGATGCGGCGGTGCTGCCCGCCTGGGCGATGCTGCCCGCCACAGCCAAGGTGCCCGCCACAGCCAAGGTGCCAGACACAGCAAAGGTGCCCGCTACAGCCAAATTGAGGGCTGGTTCCAATATTGGCGCCGGCTTTGACTCTAGCTCTGGTTCTAGCCCTAGCCCTAACCCTGGCGCTGGTTCAGCCACTGCAGGCGCCCTGGCCGCCGCTGCGGCTGGCTCTTCCACCGGGGGTAATCTCGCGATAAGCCCTGTAACGACCAGCCCTGGGGCAGGTGTTGCCGGGGCAACTGGTTACGGGGCAATTGGTTATGGGCAGGGTAGTTCTGGGGGGGCTAGTCCTTCGCCAGTTAATTCTGTGCCAGTGAATTCTGCGCCAGTTAATTCAGCGGCAGCCAGTTATGTCCCAGGCATGGCTGCCGCCGCCAGCCTGGCCCGAGTGCTGCCGCCGCCGCCCCTTTTGCCGGCGCTCCAGTCCGATTCCCTTCAGTTCACCCAGCCCACCCTGCTGGCGATTGGCCGCGGCTTTGGCCATGGCGTGGGCATGAGCCAGTGGGGTGCCTACGGCCTGGCCCGCCGCGGCGAGGATTATCAGCGCATCCTGCTCCACTACTACCGGGGCAGCCAGCTGCGGCCCTACGCCGCCGCCCTGGTGAGCCCCTGAGATGCAGCTGATCGCCTGCGATGACGCCCAAATGGTGGCCGCGGCGGTGGCCGATCGCCTGCTCGAGCAGCGCCGCGCCGCCTTGGCTGCCACCAGGCAAGGTTCCAAAGGGCCAACACCTCTGGGTTTGGCTACCGGTCGCACGATGGAGCCGGTGTACGCCGCCCTGGCGGAGCGCTGGCGGGCCCTGAGCGCCGGGGAGCGCCAAGCTTTGCAGCGGGGTTGGCTCAGCTTCAACCTGGATGAATACGTGGGCCTGGGCCCTAAGGATCCCCGCTCCTTCAGCTCCGTGATGGCCCGCCAGTTGGTGCTCCCCCTGGGGCTGGATCCGAGCCAGGTGCGCCTGCCCGACGGCCACGCCGACGATCCACACCAGGAGGCCAGCCGCTATGGCGCCGAGTTGGCCGCCGCCGGCGGGGTGGATCTGCAGCTGCTGGGGCTGGGGCTCAATGGCCATGTGGGCTTCAACGAACCCCCCTGCTCGGCCCAGGCGGCCTGCCGCTGTGAGCCGCTCACTCTCACCACCCGCCGGCAAAACGCTGGCGACTTTGGCGGCGACGCGAACTCTGTGCCCACTCATGCCATCACCTTGGGGCTTCGGGAGATCTGCGCCGCCTCGTCAATCCTGTTGGTGGTGACCGGGGCGGCCAAGGCCGCCGTGCTGCGGCGCCTGCTGCATCAGCCCCCCGGCCCAGACCTGCCGGCGAGCTGGTTGCGGCGCCATCGCCAGGTCACCTTGATCGCCGATCGGGCCGCCCTGGCGGGCGGCGCTTGAACAGAGCATTGCCAGCCAAGCTCAACCCAGGGATTGCAGCTGTTCGATAGCGCTGGGATCGGCCTCCAGGTTGGAGGCGAAGCTGCGCACATCATCGAGGGAATCGATCGCATCGAGCATGCGCAGGCAGCGGCGCAGTTGCTCGGGATCGCTGAGCTGGCAGGCGGTTTGGGGGATCCAGCGGTGCTCCCAGCCAACCACGGTCCAACCCTGGCGCCGCAGGCCATCTTGAAGGCGCTCCAGATCGGCGTAGGCCGCGAACACCTCCGCGCCGCCGCCGCCGAGGGCGGGGGCGGGCGCCTCTGGATCGGCATCAGCTTCCAGCAGCTCGTAGCCCAGCACCGCCGGCCCGCCGCTCGCCTCCAGCTCCAGCAGGCTCTCCAGCAGCGGTTCTTCTGCAATCGCTGTCGCCTGATTGGCTGCCTTGTCTGCTGCCTGATTGGCTGCTGAAGAATTGCCAGCCGCCGGCTTGGTTGCCACTAGCCGCACGGCGCTGCGCTGCTCAAACATGTAGCCAACGCAGCCGGATTCCCCCAGGTTGCCGCCGTTTTTGCTGAAGGCCAGGCGCAGGTCGGCGGCGGTGCGGTTGCGATTGTCGGTGAAGGCTTCCACAAGCACCGCCACGCCACCGGGCCCATAGCCCTCATAGCGCACGCTTTCAAACTGTTCGTCTTCGCCGCTGAGCTGGCCGGAGCCCTTGGCGATCGCCCGCTCGATGTTGGCGTTGGGCATGCCGGCCGCCTTGGCCTTCTCGATGGCGGTGCGCAGCTGGAAGTTGCCCGCCGGATCGGCACCGCCCCTGGCGGCCACCAGGATTTCGCGGGCTACGCGGGTGAAGACGGCACCCCGCTTGGCATCCACCACGGCCTTGGTGCGCTTGATCTGGGCCCACTTGCTGTGGCCGGCCATCGCTCTGGGGGAATGGGGAAGGAACAAAGTGGCGCGGCAGCCAGGGGAGCTGGGCGGGGCCCAGCGGCAGACCCCTCAGCTGGCGGCGTCAAACACCAGTTTTGGCTGCAGCAGGCCGTCGCCACCGGCTCGGGCCATGCCCGCCAGGTTGCCATCCGGCCCGAGCACCAGCACCGGCGTATCCGGGGCGTGGGGATGCAGGGGCGGGAAGGCCCGGCCGCAGCGCCAGCCCCCCCACTGCTCCGGCTGCAGTTGCTGGCAGGCGAAATCACTCAGCACCAGGCGAGGATCCAGCAGGGGCGGCAAACAGCTGGGATCCAGCTGCTCCAGGAGCACCGCCTGGTGGAGGCCCAGGCCCAGGGCGGCGGTACGGCGCAGTCGGGCGAGGCTGCCGCCGCAGCCGAGGGCTGCCCCCAGATCCCGGGCCAGGGAGCGGATGTAGGTGCCGGCCGAACAGTGCACCTCCAGCTCCAGCTCGCCGCTCTGGGCATCCCAGCCCAACAGATTCAGTTGGTGGATGGTCACCGCCCGAGGCGGCAGCTCCAGGGTCTCGCCGCGGCGGCTGCGGGCGTAGGCCCGCTCGCCATCCACGTGTACGGCGGAAATTTGCGGTGGGCGCTGCTGAATTGCACCGCGAAAGGGTTCCAGCGCCCGCTCCAGCTCAGCGCTGTCGAGCTGGGGCACGGGACGCTGTTCCAGCGGCTCGCCCTCCAGGTCGTCGGAGCTGGTGGTGATGCCAAGGCGAATAACGCCCCGATAGGCCTTGTCGCCGCTGAGGTAGGGCAGCAGCCGGGTGGCGGGGCCCAGGGCGATGGGCAGCACCCCGGTAACAGCGGGATCGAGGGTGCCGCCGTGGCCCACCCGCCTCAGGCCGTAGGCCCGCCGCACCCGAGCCACGCAGGCATGGGAGCTGAGGCCGGCGGGCTTGTCGAGCACCAGGAAGCCGCAGGGAGTGGCTGGGCCGCAGGCAGTTGCTGGGCCGCAGGCAGTGGCTGGGGTCACAAGGAGCTCAGCGGGCCTGGGGCCAGTGGCGCAGCGGTTCAGCCGACGGCAATGTTGATCCGCTTGCGGGTGCGCAGGTCGCGCTTGATCGTGTCGAAGTTCACCACGCCGTCCACCAGGGCGAACAGGGTGTCGTCGGAGCCGCGACCGACATTGATGCCGGGCAGCACGGAGGTGCCGCGCTGGCGAATCAGGATCGAACCGGCCGAGACGCTCTCACCGCCGTAGGCCTTGACGCCCAGGCGCTTGGAGTTGGAGTCGCGACCGTTGCGGGTGGAACCCGTGCCTTTCTTGTGGGCCATGGGGAGAAAAAGTGGTGTGGGACTAATTGAATGGAAGTGTTCGGCCAGAACTCAAGCCAGAATTCACAGGCCAGAACTCATGTGCCAGAACTCTAGGCCAGATCTTTGCCGGCCAATTTAATCGACTCCACCATTACGCGGGTGAGTTCTTGGCGGTGGCCGTTCTTGCGGCGGGTTTTTTTCTTATGGCGCATCTTATACACGATCAACTTGTTGCCGCGGCGGTGGGCCATCACCTTGAGTTCGACGCTGGCGCCGCTCACGTAGGGCTGGCCGAGGCTGACCGCCTCGCCGTCGTTCACCAGCAGCACGCTGTCCAGGGTGATGGTGCTATCGACCTCGGCGGCCAGCCGATCGATGTCGTAGTAGCGGTTTGGCTGCAGCCAGAACTGCTGGCCGGAGGCCTCGACGATCGCGTAAGGACCGCTGCTGGTGGAGATGGTGGATTCGCTCATGGCGGCAATGGTGTGGACAGGCTGACGAAAGATCGCCGGGTTTTTCAGACCCCAGGTTTGGTGGGGCCGCCGGGGGCCATAGCTCAGATGGCAGTCGCCATCTGGGTAGTAGCCGCTGCTGGCCCGGCGATCAGGCCGTCATTTGGCCTGGCGCACACAAGTGGAAGACAAACAATAATCTTCTGCTTTTGGCCCCGCTTTCGTCAAGATTGGGAAATTGGTCGCGGGGCACCACCGCGTCCCCGCTCGTCCCCTGCTCGTCTCAGTCGGCTGTAGATGCCCGCAACGGCCCTCACCATTGCCTGTTTGATCCGCGACCAGCAGCTGCTGGACAGCTGCCGCCGTTGGCTGGGCGCCACGGCCCTGCGCCTGGAGCCCCTGGATCTGGGCCGCGATCCGGTGGATCAGCTGCGCCTGCGCCGCACTGGTTTCGATGATGGTCGCGATGATGGTTTCGATGGGCTGTTGATCGAGCGGGGGGGCCTGGATCGGCGGCACCGCCAGGCGCTGCGCGAGAGTGGGTTGCTGATGCCGGCGGTGGTGATCGGCGAAGTGAGCGGCGATATCGATTACCACCCCACCGAGCTGCACCTGCCCCAGGACCAGCTGGAACAGCTCCCTTACATCATGGATGCGGCGATTTCCGGCTTTCTTCGCCAGGAATTAGGCGCCGGGCCGGCGGCGGGCAGCTCTGGTCTTGATCAATTGGCCGCCCACGACCAGGAGGCGGAACACTGGAAGCCCGTAAGCCGACTACAGGGCAGACTTGGCTACCTTGGTGTTTTTTATAAGCGCGATCCAGCTCGCTTTCTGCGCAAGCTTTCTGAACAGGAACGCAATCATTTGCTGGGTTCCTTGGAGCGCACCTATCGGGATTTGCTGTTGAGTTATTTCCGCGATCCGGCGGCGGCTAATCAGGCCTTGGAGAGTTTTGTGAACACGGCTTTTTTCTGTGATCTTCCCGTGACAAAAGCCGTTGAAATTCACATAAACATGATTGACAATTTTGATAAACAGCTTAAGCTGGAGGGGCACAAGAGCGATTTTCTCCAGGATTACCGCCTCGCTCTCATCGATGTCATGGCCCACCTCTGCGAGATGTACCGACGCTCCTTGCCACCGGACTCACCGATGTCCCCCTCCCTTGCCAGACTATCTGCGGCCAAGGTAGACGCTGCCTCCAAGGCAGACACTGCTGTGACAGCTTGATTTTTATGTGTCAGTTATGAGTCCTCGCAAAACCTACATTCTCAAGCTCTATGTGGCGGGCAACACGCCCAATTCAATGCGGGCATTGAAAACACTTCGCAATATTCTCGAAGAGGAATTTCGAGGTGTATATGCTCTCAAGGTGATCGATGTGCTTAAAAATCCACAGCTGGCAGAGGAGGACAAGATTTTGGCCACCCCCACTTTGGCCAAGATCCTGCCACCTCCGGTACGCCGGATCATCGGCGATCTCTCCGACCGCGAGCGGGTGCTGATCGGCTTGGACTTGCTCTACGACGAACTCTCAGATGAGACATCTACCGACAACGATGATGAGATCATCACGAATGATTCGGATTATGATTCAGCGGGTGATTCTGGCGATGGTTTAGTGGATGATTCTTGCGGTGATTTAGTAGATGAATTGGCGGAAGATTTGGCGGACGACTCAGGGCATGATTCGGTGGATAAATTGGCGGGCGATTCAGCGGTTGATTCAGTGAATTATGTTGCGAGCAATTCAGTTGATGGTATGGTGAACAATGCGGTAAATAATTTCGCTGACAGCAAAGGAGATAATAACGTGGACAATAAAGCAGGCAGCAAGGCAGGCGGTAAACCAGGCAACAAAGCAGACAGTAAAGCGGATAATAAAACAGGCCGCAAAGCAGACAGTAAAGCGGACAATAAAACAGGCGGCAAAGCGAACAACAAGGCGGGCAACAAAGTGGACAATTAATTAAACAATGCGGTAAATGACACAATCAAGCATTGACGATTTTAATTATAAAAATCGCAAGTGTTTTGCGAGTCGTGACTAACTAATCTTTTCTTTTCGGATGTCTTCATTGATGCAGGATTCAGTTGCTAAGCCCAATCCCTTACTGCAGGTGCAGAAATTGCCCACGGGGATTGAAGGATTCGATGATGTCTGCCACGGCGGTTTGCCCATTGGTCGATCCACTCTGATCAGCGGCACCTCCGGCACCGGCAAGACCGTATTTTCCTTGAATTTCTTGCATAATGGCGTTCGTCAATATAACGAACCGGGCATCTTTGTGACTTTCGAGGAGTCTCCAACGGATATTCTGCGCAATGCCGCTAGTTTCGGCTGGAACTTACAGGATATGGTGGATAGGGGTAAGTTGTTTTTGTTGGATGCATCTCCGGATCCGGGCGGGCAGGATGTGGCCGGCAGCTTTGATCTATCGGGCTTGATTGAGCGTATTCACTATGCAATTCGCAAGTATAAGGCCAAGCGAGTGGCCATTGATTCGATTACGGCTGTCTTCCAGCAATATGATGCAATCTCGGTGTTGCGGCGAGAAATTTTTCGTCTCATTGCCCGGCTTAAAGAGATTGGTGTCACCACGGTGATGACCACAGAGCGCATTGATGAATATGGGCCAATTGCCCGCTATGGCGTAGAAGAATTTGTATCGGATAATGTGGTGATTCTGCGTAATGTGCTGGAGGGGGAGCGCCGCCGTCGCAC
The DNA here is from genome assembly GCA_044356375.1 of Prochlorococcaceae cyanobacterium. GTDB lineage: Bacteria > Cyanobacteriota > Cyanobacteriia > PCC-6307 > Cyanobiaceae > UBA5018. Next base: position 74,421 of record JBIKWK010000003.1, read on the forward strand.
CGTGGAGATTCTCAAGTTGCGCGGCACCACCCATATGAAGGGGGAATTTCCCTTCACCATGGGTAGCCATGGCATGAATGTCTTCCCCCTGGGGGCCATGCGGCTTACCCAGCGCAGCTCCAACGTGCGCGTTAGCTCGGGCGTGCCAAAACTAGACGAAATGTGCGGCGGCGGCTTCTTCAAGGATTCAATCATTCTGGCCACCGGCGCCACCGGCACGGGCAAGACCCTATTGGTGAGCAAATTTGTTGAGGATGCCTGTCGTAGTAAGGAGCGGGCCATTCTGTTCGCCTATGAGGAATCCAGGGCCCAGTTGTTGCGCAATGCCACCAGTTGGGGGATAGATTTTGAGCAGATGGAGCAGGATGGGCTGCTGAAAATTATTTGTGCCTATCCCGAGTCAACTGGCCTGGAGGATCACCTACAAATTATTAAGACGGAAATCAGCCAGTTCAAGCCTTCGCGCATGGCGATTGACTCCCTCAGCGCCCTGGCCCGGGGCGTCAGCCACAATGCTTTCCGCCAGTTTGTGATCGGCGTAACCGGTTATGCTAAACAGGAGGAAATTGCCGGATTCTTTACGAATACATCCGAGGAGTTCATGGGAAGTCACTCAATTACTGACTCGCACATCTCCACGATTACCGATACAATTTTGATGCTTCAGTATGTGGAAATACGCGGTGAGATGGCCCGGGCTCTCAACGTGTTCAAAATGCGGGGCTCTTGGCATGACAAGGGTATTCGCGAATTTGTGATCACCGGCAATGGCCCAGAAATCAAAAATTCCTTCTCTAATTTCGAGCGAATCATCTCCGGCGTTCCCCACCGCATCAGCAGCGATGAGCGCAGCGAGTTATTCCGAATTGTACGTAATGTAGATGGCGAAGATTTGTAAAAAAGGGCCGCTCGAAGAAAGGGCAGCTCGAAAAATCGCCCACCTTCGGCCACGCGCCAGCCCCGCGCCGCAGTTCAGGGGCTACCGCTACCCCTGCCCCGCTCCCGAGATCAGGGGCTACCGCTACCCCGGCCCCGCATTGCAAATCGGAGGCTGCCGCCGCCACTGACCCGCCGCCTGCCAGCTGGCAGCGCTCCGTCGCCAATCAATTCAATTGGTCTGGGCCATCAGAACGGTTTCAGGGCGCCAGGATTAGGTAACCGCCATGCCGCCATGCTGCCCAACCCCCTGCGCCCCATGCTCCGCCTGTGCCCCTTGAGTCCCATAAATCCCTTAAGTCCCCTCAGCCCCTTAAATCCCTTTAGCCCATTCGGTCCCTTTAGCCCGTTCAGCCGGGCCAAGATCGCCGCCCTGCAGGTCACGGTGCTGCTGCTGCTCACCATGCTGATCAAGGCCAAGATCCGCATCCAGGCTTTTTCGGCCCTGGGCATCCTGTTGCTACTTTTGCAAACCCTGGTCACCCTGGCCGCCGCCGGTGGGCTGGTCACCGCCGCCGCCGGCACAGCCTGGTTCTACGGGCGGCAGCGGCGGCCGGTGGGGGCTTAATCGGGGCCGGGCTGAGCCTGGCTGCGGCCTGGCTGGCCGGGGGCTCGGGGCGGCTGGGCTGGATGCCGGAGCTGGCCTCAGCCACGACAGCCGCCCATACAAACTGCTGAACTGGATTGAGATTCCCTGGCGGAAGATGACTCCAAGGCGCCCTCAGGCGGCATGAGCGATCAGGCGGGCGGCCCATCCCCCGAGCGGCATAGCCCCGAGCGGCAGAGCCCCGAGAGTCAGAGCACCGAGGTGCTGGCCGGCTCGATCGAGCGCGTCACTTTTCATAGCGCCGAGAGCGGCTTCTGTGTGCTGCGGATCAAGGCCCGCGGCCACCGCGAGCTGGTAACGGTGGTGGGCCATGCCGCCGAGATCAGCGCCGGTGAATGGGTGACGGTTTCGGGCCAGTGGGTGAACAGCCGCGAGCACGGCCAGCAGTTCAAGGCCTCCTTCCTCAGGGCCTCGGCGCCCACCACCGCCGAGGGAATCGAGAAGTATCTGGGCTCGGGGATGATCCGCGGCATCGGGCCCGTCTACGCCAGCAAGCTGGTGGCGGCCTTTGGTGCCGAGGTGTTCGAGCTGATCGAGCAGGCCCCCGAACGCCTGCGGGAGGTGCCGGGCATCGGCAAGGTGCGGGCCGGCCGCATCGCCCAGGCCTGGGCCGATCAGAAGGTGGTGCGCGAAATCATGGTTTTTTTGCATAGCCACGGCGTCGGTACGGCCCGGGCCGTGCGGATCTTCAAGACCTATGGCAACGACGCCGTGCAGGTGATGGCGGAGAACCCCTATCGCCTGGCGCGCGACATCCGCGGCATCGGCTTCCGCACCGCCGATGCAATCGCCGCCCGGCTGGGTATCGAGCCCACGGCGATGATCCGCCTGAGGGCCGGTATCAATTACGCCCTGCTGGAGGCCAGCGGCGAGGGTCACTGCGGCCTGCCCAGCGCCGAACTGCTCAAGCTGGCGGGCGAGCTGCTGGCGGTGGAACGGCCTGCCGCGCCAGCATCGCTCCAGCCGGATTCGGCGGCCGGTGGGGTCCAGGCCCAGCGGCAGCGCGGCGCAGCGGCGGGGTCAGCATCCAACTCCCCGGCCGATTCAGCGGTTCCCACCAGCCGGATTCCGCTTGAGCCGGCCGTGATCCAGGCCGCCCTCGATCTGGAACTCAGCGAGGGCTCTGTGGTGGCCGACACCCTGACGGGTGAACCGGCGATCTTCCTGGCGAATTTGTATCGCGATGAGCGGCGCATTGCAGAAGCGCTGCAGCAGCTGGTGCAGGGGGCAGCGCCCTGGGGAACTATCGATGCCGCCAAGGCCATCACCTGGGTGGAGCAGCGTCTGGGCCTGGAGCTGGCCGCCAGCCAGAAGGCGGCGGTGGAGCAGGCCCTGGCCAGCAAGGTGCTGGTGATCACCGGTGGGCCGGGGGTGGGCAAAACCACCTTGATCAATGCCATCCTGCGTATCCTGGCCGCCAAGAAGCTGCGCATCCAGCTCTGTGCTCCCACCGGCCGGGCCGCCAAACGCATGGCCGAGACCACCGGCCTGGAGGCGAAAACGATCCACCGGCTGCTGGAGTTCGATCCCGCCGCCTACGGCTTCCGCCGTGGCGCTGAGCTGCCGCTGGACTGCGACCTGTTGGTGGTGGATGAAACCTCAATGGTGGATGTGCCATTGATGGCCTCGCTGCTGGCGGCGATCCCGACCGAGGCGGCGCTGTTGTTGGTGGGCGATGTGGACCAGCTGCCTTCGGTGGGGCCGGGCCAGGTGCTCGCCGATGTGATCGGCAGCGGCGCCGTCCCCGTTGCCCGGCTCACGGAGGTGTTCCGCCAGGCGGCCTCCAGCCGCATCATCACCACCGCCCACGCCATCAACGCCGGCCAGATCCCCGATCTACGCCACTCTGCCGATGGGTCCAGCAGCGATTTCTATTTCCTGCCGGCCGAAACGCCCGAGCAGGCGGTGAATTTGATCCTCAAGGTGGTGGGCGAGCGCATCCCGGCCCGCTTTGGCTTTGATCCGATCGGCCAGGTGCAGGTGCTCTGTCCGATGGCCCGCGGTGGTTGCGGCTCCAGGTCGCTGAATATCGAGTTGCAAAAGCTACTAAATCCCGATCCGGTTGAGCAGGTGGAGCGCTTCGGTTGGCGGTTTGCCCCGGGCGACAAGGTGATGCAGATCGCCAATGACTACGAGAAGGAGGTATTCAATGGCGATGTAGGCACCATTAACTCCATTGACACCGATAACAGTGAACTGAGCGTGCTGTTCCCCACCAGCGAAGCCGGCGGCCAGGCCGCTGGGGCTGGCCGCCGGGTGGTGATCTACGGCTGGGGCGAACTCGATCACCTGGTGCCCGCCTATGCCTGCACGATCCACAAGAGCCAGGGCAGCGAATACCCCGCCGTGGTGATACCTCTGCTCACCCAGCACTACGCGATGTTGCAGCGCAATCTCGTTTACACGGGCCTCACCCGCGGCAAGCAGCTGGTGGTGCTGGTGGGCCAGAAAAAGGCGTTGGCGATGGCGGTGAAGAATCACCTGGGCCGCAAGCGCTACACCAAGCTGGCGGAGTGGTTGGCCGCCTGATCAGGGGCAGCCTGCTGCTGAGGCCGGGGGAAGCCTGCTGCTGAGGTCGCCCCGATATTCCCCATGCATGCCAATGCCATGCTGGAAACCCGCATGCCGGCGGGCCTGGCCCTTATCGCTGAACTGAAGCAAAAGGGCTATCCGCTGGCCTATGTGGGCGATGTGGTGGGTACCGACATCCCTCAGCCCTGGGGCATGGCAGCTGGCTCCAATCGAGACGGAGCAGTTAAGAACAAACAGTAATATATTTTGCCATAGATAGGCCCCGAGTGACTACTGCTTGGGCTGCTCTTTATTGGCGGTTTGGCGGAATTGCAGCCATTCCGTTTCAGCCATCCCCTCCTCGAAGGCCCAGGCCTGCAAGTCGGACCAGTCAATGTCGTGATTCAGGGCAACCCATGTAGCTTGTTCGTAGCACTGCCGGTCTCTCCAGTGCACGAATGCAGCCAGTCGGTCCATCACGCAAAGCGTCGGCGTGATCACGCGCAAAGGGCCAAAGGGAGTGTCGATCGCCTCAATCCCAGAGGCATCGACAACTCTCGCGCCAAATCCCAGGGGGGCCAGCTGGAAACTCCAAAAGCCATGGCGTCAGTGGATGGGCAAACAGCCGTTTTCCTGCGGTCGCGACAAAGCCCAAAGCATGTACAGCATTTGCCAGCTTGGCGGTGGTCGCCGAACTCACGAAGTTTAGGTAGTAGCTTTGGTAGCGATTGTTTGTGTACATCGAGACCGCAGCTCCACCCGAGAGGGTTGCCACAATGCCTTTGGCTTCAAACTCCTGACTAATGATTGCCGCAAGCTCTTGTAGAGACGTGTTTTGGGTGATCTCAGCCATGCATCATCAGCGGCTTGTCGCTATTCCTGGGGCGTTGTCGCTGCCGAAAGAATTGCTGCTGATCTTCTTCCGGCAGCGCGGCTAGCTCCACCTCCAACAGCTTGCGCAAATTGCGCACCGTGGGGTTGCGTTCATTGAAGCTGAATAGCCGCAGGTTGCCGATGCGGCAGCTCACCAGCACCCCCTGCTCTTCCAGCCGCTTCAGTTGCCTCTGGGTCATGTTCAGGCCAAAACCGAAGGTCTTAGCGATCCGCTGTGCATGGCCTTCGCCGTAGCACTGCAGAAACAGCAGTACGCAGGCGGCCGTGCGGTTGCCAAACAGCGCTTCGAGGACTGGGTTCATGACCGAATCAAAAATCACTCCCCACGGGGGTCAATGTACCCCCATCCGGGGTGCGGTGCCTTGGCTCAGGCGCTCCGCTCGCCCTGCGTCAGCAAAGTTTTTCGCCCTGTCTGAGCAATCCACCAGGGGCAGCGCCGAACAACCCGCCCGCGCCCTTAGACCGTGATGGATAGCCAACCCAGGCCATCGGAGCCCCCATCCGGGTGTGATCTCCAGGAAGATGCCGCAAGGCAAGCACTGAAGCATCGCTTCTGATTGCTCAACCGGCTCTCTGCCTGATCTCTGCCATGGCGGCCACTCCTCGCCTGCAACACCTCTCCGCAGCCGATCTGGATGGCCTGATCGCTGAATTGCGGCGGCAAGGTACCAGGGAGCTGGTTTTGCTGGGGCCGGTGGTTCGTCTGTCCGACTCAGTGGACCAGTGGCCGCAGAAACTGCGGGATAAGCCAAGGGTTTATCAGCTCATGGAACCGGTGGAGGCCCTGGCGGAACGGCTCGGGCAGTTGACCCAGCTCACCTCCCTCAACCTGGCGCACAACCAGATCGGTGCTGCGGGAGCGGCGTCTTTGGCGGCCCTCACCCAGCTCACCTGCCTCAATCTGTGGAACAACCAGATCGGCGATGCTGGAGCGGCGTCCCTCGCGGCCCTCACCCAGCTCACCTGCCTCAACCTGGAGTACAACCATATCGGTGATGCTGGAGCGGCGTCCCTGGCGGCCCTTATCCAGCTCACCTGCCTCAACCTGGAGTACAACCATATCGGTGATGCTGGAGCGGCGTCCCTGGCGGCCCTTACCCAGCTCACTTCCCTCAACCTGGAGTACAACCATATCGGTGATGCTGGAGCGGCGTCCCTGGCGGCCCTTACCCAGCTCACTTCCCTCAACCTGGAGTACAACCATATCGGTGATGCCGGAGCGGCGACCCTGGCGGCCCTCACCCAGCTCAACTCCCTCAACTTGGCGCACAACCAGATCGGTGCTGCGGGAGCGGCGTCCCTGGCGGCCCTCAACCAGCTCACCTCCCTCAACTTGGGGAACAACAAGATCGGTGATTTGGGAGCGGCGGCGTTGGCAGCCCTCACCCAGCTCACCTCCCTCCATTTGGAATACAATCAGATTGATGACGCAAGGCCGATCTCCTCGCTACCGAATTTAGAGATTTTACATATTGTGACCGGCAATCCACTGATTCGCCAACCACCTGAAATTGTCATAAAAGGCGATATTGCCATGTTTGACTATCTACGTGAAATACGACTGCAAGGTATTGATTATTTATATGAGGCCAAGGTGCTTATCCTGGGAGAAGGGGGTGCGGGAAAAACCAGTCTACTGCGCCGTTTATACCTGAAGAATTTGAATCTACCCCAAGAAGAAGAATCTACTAAGGGAATTGACATCCACCGCCATGAGTTTGTCAATCGCGAGGGAAGGCCTTTCTGGCTCAATGTGTGGGACTTTGGCGGCCAGCAGATTTACCATGCCACACACCAGTTTTTCCTCACCAAACGGTCCCTCTACATCCTGGTTGATGATACAAGAAACAATAATAAAACTGTGCATGACGAAGGATTCAAATACTGGCTTGAGGTGATCGAGGCGTTGAGTGAGCGTAGTCCTGTGCTCATCTTCCAGAACGAGAAGGCGGGGCGAAGTAAAGACATTGACGAGGCTGGGATTAAAGGGCGATTCCCCAACGTGATTAATGTATATTGCGGCAATTTGTTAGGCCAAGATGATGCGGCAACTAATCTGGAAGAAGCGATTCGCCTTCACGTTCAGCAACTCCCCCATGTGGGTGATGCGGTGCCTGCCCAGTGGGTGGCGATTCGATCCGAGCTGGAAGGGATGAAAGAGGGCCAACCCTACATCAGCCAGAAAGACTATTTACAGCTCTACGGTCGTTATCTGGGGATAGATCTATCAAAAGCGCTGCGGCTGAGCCAGTATTTCCACGATCTTGGCGTGTTTCTTCACTTTCAGGACGACCCCCTCTTGCAGCGTTATGTGATTCTCCAGAACGACTGGGCCACGGAAGCCGTATTCAAAGTGCTTGATGACGAACCCACAAAAGCTCGTAAAGGACTCTTTACCCGCTCAGACTGCCAGCGGATCTGGGCACACTCTATCTATGAGGAGATGCATCCAGAACTCCTGGCCCTGATGGAGAAGTTCGAGCTCTGCTACAAGCTCCCTGATCAACTCCCTGACACCTGGTTGTCGCCCCAGCTGCTCTCCCCATCCGCTCCTGAACTGTTTAAGGATTGGGCAAAGCCAGATGATTTGGTGCTGTTTTACGAGTATGACTTCCTGCCAAAAGGAATGATAAGCCGTCTGATGGTGCGTAAAAATCATTTGGTAAGGCAGCCAAATTTATGTTGGGTAGGCGGGGCCTACTTCGAGCATGGGGACAGCGAATTACTGGTGAGCCTGATGGAGAAAGGCCAGGGGGTTGAGCTGCGTGCGCGAGGGCCACAGCAAAAAGAGCTGATCAGTGTGATTGCCAGCGATCTTGATGCCCTCAATGCCAGCTTCGAGGGATTGAGGGATAAGGTGCGTAAACTCGTTCCCTGCATCTGCAGTATTTGTGGCTCATCGATTAAACCTGGGCGTTTTGAGCAATCTAAGTTGCTTAAGCGTAAGCAATACAATCAGTTAACGGTACAGTGTGATGAAAGCTTTGAACACATCAGCGTTTTGCAACTTCTCGATGGGCTGAAGCACGATCAGCTGCCCCAATGGGCGAAGCCGCTGGAAAATCGGCAGACTGGCAAAGACGCTCGAGGTTTGGCTACGGAGCAGGGTTCCGGATCATCGCCCCATAGAATGATCAAGATCTTCCTCGCCTCCTCTTCAGATCTCAAGGAGGATCGCGATGCCTTCGATCTTCACTTCCGCCAGGCAAATGATCGTTTATTTAAGAAAGGAATCTACCTGAAGATTCTGCGTTGGGAAACCTTTCTCGATGCCATCAGCGAAACCCGCCTGCAGGATGAATACAACAAAGAGGTAAGGAATTGCGATATTTTTGTGAGCCTCTTCAAGACGAAAACAGGCCAATACACGGAGGAAGAGTTTGATGTTGCCCACAGGGCTTTCAAGGATTCTGGCAAGCCACTGATTTACGCCTATTTTATGGAAACTAAAATCCCCAATTACAAGCGGCTGCGGGAAAATCTCATGTCACTATGGAGCTTTCAAGACAAGCTTTCTGGCCTCGGTCATTATCCAACTCACTACACAAGCATCGAGGATCTTCTGCTCCAGTTCCTAGGGCAGCTCGACAAATTGATTGAGGAAGGCAAGATATGAACCTGGATCGTTGCGGATAATTTAAGGGGTGAATAGATACAAATCCCCAGCGCTGGTCCAAGGGCCCTCGTGACTGGAAACAGCCTGAAGTCGTAGAAGTCAACCATCCTCGGCGCATGCAATCTAAAGCTGCCTGAGCTCAATAAATCCAGGCCCCCGTGGCTGTCCGATGGCGCTCCTGCAGAGCGGCATCGGTAACAGCCACGATTAGGGGCCGGCCGCCTCAACCTCCGCTAGAGACCACAATCAAATGACACTCATTCCAAGACCACGGGCACCCTAAAGCTCAAATTGATGTAAGATTCATAGAGGTGCTCAGTTCAAGCACCCCGAGCGGACAACTTTGCTGATAGGTTCAGAGAACAACCCGCTGCCATCAAAAAGCGGAGCCATTGGCATCGCTTTTGGCGTTAATGTTGGGATAACATGACTAGTATGACCCGTGAGTGTTGTGTACGGATCTGTGGGAGCCTTGGGGAGAAGTTCCCTGGGGCCACCCGGTAACGGCCTGGTGATCGCCTGGCCGGAGCAGCAGTTATTCCCCAGCAGCTACCCATACTGTAAGCCCATTCCTGCTGATCTCCCCATGAATTCTCCGATGCAACGTCTCAAGCTCATTGTTGAACGTCACCAGGATGGCTATGTCGCCTATCCCCTCGGGATTGAGGGCATCGTGGTCGGTCAAGGCGATACTTATGAAGAAGCCGTCACCGATTTACGGTCTGCCATCGCATTCCATATTGAGACCTTTGGTCCAGGCGTGCTGGAGCAGGCCGACCCAGTGCAAGAGGTGTTTTTGGCGGAAGCTGTCGTCCCAGCCTGATGCCTAAGTTTCCCGTTGACGCTCCCCGGGAGCGGGTGATCAAGGCCCTTGGCAGCCTCGGTTTTGTGGTTGTACGGGAAGCCAATCACATCGCCATGGCACGCAGCAACTCTGATGGCAGCCGCACACCTCTCACCCTGCCCAATCACCGATTGATCAAAGGTTCCACCTTGCGGCTGATCCTGCGGCAAGCCGAAATCAATCGAGACTCCTTCCTATCCGCCTACGAACAGGCCTGAATCACCCCTCTGATCTATTGCCCCCAAGGTAATCTCCAATCGTGATCGCATCGGTGTCGAGAAGACAGTCGATGAGCGGTTGAGTCCCAGCATACTGGGCTGCTGTGGTGAATTTGTCCACCATCAGGTTGCTGGTGGTGAGTAGGCCTTTTCTCACCTTTGTTCTGCGAGAATGCGTAATTCAGGTAGATTGGTAGATTGGTAGGATGGGAGCTGATCAGGCATACCGTCACCGAGTCGTGTTCGGTGAAGCCGTCTTCCTGAACAATCAGCACCAGCACCCAGATCTGGATTGGCCGCATGCCCTGGGCCCGCAACCGCTGGCGGTGCTCGCGCACCTTGCGGCGGGAGGCTGCATCGAAAAACTATGCAGGTGGTGCATGGATACGCCGTCATCGGGGTGGAGATCGCCATGCGTTTGCCGCTGTACCGCTGTAGAACGACGCAGATTGGGGCAAAGTGACGCCAGGGGATGGCACCAGCAGGCCCAGTCGTGGTCTTTCGCGCGGCGACTGACCTTTTTCATGCCCGCCAAGGCATACCCGCCAAGGCATCGTGAGGCCATCCAGGCTCAGCGCCTGTACCCAGCCCCGGGCTCTGCTGCCGTTTAGCCCCAGCCTTTCCACTGCTCGCTCCGATGCCCGTCCTCGCCGACCTCGTCAACGACCTGATCGCTCTGATCCCGGAGGACGGCAGCCGGATCACGAACGACCAGATCCGTGTCGCCCTGGAGCAGGAGGCGGGGGAGCCGCTCAGCGATGCCCTGCTCAAGGAAGTGAAGGACCGAGTGGTGGCGATGGGGGCGGCTGAGAAGCCAAGGGGCCCGGGCGGAGGGCTGAAAGCCCCCGGAGTGAGTCCGCCACCCAGGGCAAGCGCCCCCTCTGGCAATGGCCGCCCCCGCCGCAGTGGCAACGGCGCCACACCGGCCACGCCCAGCTCCACCATCGCCGCCGGCACCACGGCGGCCTCTGTGCTCACCGGCGAGCTGCGCAGCCAGATCGACCGGATCTGGGATGCCTTCTGGAGCGGCGGCATCTCCAATCCGCTGGAGGTTTTGGAGCAACTCACCTATCTGCTGTTCATCCGGCGGCTGGATGAACTGGAAACCCTGGAGGAACGCCGCAGTCAGCGCTCTGGCCAACCGATGCGTCGCCGCATCTTCCCGGAAGGCGCGGATGAGCAGGGTCGCCCCTGGAGTGAGCTGCGCTGGAGCCGCTTCAAGGAACTGGGCGAAGCCGCCTCGATGTATCGAGTGGTGGGCGAGCGGGTATTCCCCTTCCTGCGGGAGCTGGGCGGTGAGGAATCTGCTTACGCCACCCACATGACAGGTGCCCGCTTCACGATCCCCACGCCGGCCCTGCTCACCAAGGTGGTGGAGCTGCTCGATGCGGTGCCTATGGAAGACCGCGACACCAAGGGAGACATTTACGAATACATGCTCGGCAAGCTGGCCACCGCCGGCACCAACGGCCAGTTCCGCACGCCGCGACACATCATCGAGTTGATGGTGGCGATGACCGAGCCCACCCCGCGCGATGTGATGGTGGATCCGGCCTGCGGCACCTGTGGCTTCCCGGTGGCGGTGGGTGAATACCTGCGCGAGCACCACCCCGAGCTGCTCAGCGATCCGGAGCTGCGCGAGCACTTCAACCATGGCCTGTTCCATGGCTTTGATTTCGACAACACGATGCTGCGCATCGGGGCGATGAACATGCTCCTGCATGGGGTGGAGAACCCCGATGTGAGCTACCGCGATTCGCTCTCAGAAGATGGCGCCATCGAGGAAGATAAGTACACCCTGATCCTGGCCAATCCGCCCTTCGCCGGATCGCTCGACACCGAGAGCATCAGCGCCAAGCTGCAGCGGGTGGTGAACACCAGGAAAACGGAGCTGCTGTTTATGGCCTTGTTCTTGCAGCTACTCAAACCCGGCGGCCGAGCGGCCGTGATCGTGCCCGATGGTGTGCTGTTTGGCTCCAGCAAGGCCCACAAAGAATTGCGCCGCACCCTGGTGGAAGAGCACTTCCTGGAGGGCGTGGTGTCGCTACCGAGCGGGGTTTTCCGCCCCTATGCCGGCGTGAGCACGGCAATCTTGTTTTTCACCAAAACCGGCCGTGGCGGCACAGACCAAGTGTGGTTTTATGACATGACCGCCGATGGCTGGAGCCTCGATGACAGGCGCAATCCGCTGTTGCCGTTGGAGAAACTCGGACCTGCTCCCAACGTTGCCCTGGCGGAAGGAGAACAGGAGAAGAACAACTTGCCCGACTGCCTGGCCCGCTGGCGCCAACGCCAGGATTCAGAGCGCGAGCGTGAACGCACCGCCCAGAGTTTCTGCGTGCCCAAGGCAGAAATCGCGGCGGAGGGCTACGACCTCAGCCTCAACCGCTACAAGGAGCTGGTGCATGAAGAGGTGGAGCACCGCCCGCCGCTGGAGATCCTGGCCGAACTGCGGGCGATCGAACAGGAGATCCTGCGGGGGATTGAGGAGCTGGAGGGGATGGTGCGATGAGCGGTACGTCAGCGCGATCAGCGGGCCAGGCCCAGAAACACCAGCAGCGAGCGGTTGAGCCGCAGCAGATCGTCATCCGCAAGGCAGCCGATGCACTGGCCCAGGCGGCTTCTAGGCACAGTGGTGACCTTGTCGACCATCAGGCGGCTGACGGCTCGCAGACCGTTCTCCGTTGTGGGCTCGACGGGGACGCGAAAGACCGGCAGATCAGACGGGTCGGTCGTGATCAGACACACCGTCACGGAGTCGCGGGCGGTAAAGGCGTCGTCCTGAACAATCACCACAGGGCGGGGCTTGCTGGCATAGCCGGAGCCGCCGGCCATGGTCCAGAGCTCACCGCGCTTCACTGGCTGTACTCGTCGTCAGGCCACTCGTACACGGAGTCGATGAACGCCTGGATCTTGGCTTCCTCAGGGCTGGCATTGGCCAACAGCGACTGCCGTCGCGCCTCGGCGACGAACTCGGGAGCATGCACATCCGGCACCCAGATCTGGATCGGCCGCATCCCCTGGGCCCGCAACCGCTGGCGGTGCTCCCGCACCTTGCGCCGGTTGGCGGCCCGGCGCGCCTCCTGGGCGGAGGCCTCTGAGAGACTCAGCTCCGGGGCGGCTTCCGGTGCCATGGCAGCTCCTGCAACGGTTACATGTCACCCTAGCCGCAGCTGGCGGTGCTGGCCTGGACTGATCCACGCAGAGCTGGAGCACCGTCCACCTCTGGAGATCCTGGCCGAACTGCGGGTGACTGCCTTAGCCGGGATCGGGCTCCAGGCCCAGATAGAGGCGCAGGCCAGCATCGATGGCGGCCAGCTCCGCTTCGCTCACCTGGCCGTAGCGACGGCGGATGCGTTGTTTGTCGATCGAGCGCAGCTGATCCACCAGGGCGTAAGAGGGCTTTGTGAGGCCGTTGGCGCCCGGGGCCAGGGGCGGGTAGAGGGCACCGGGAGCCGGCGTTCCGCTGATCGGAACCACGGCCAGCAGCGGAAAGCGCTGGCTGGAGTTCACCGCCGGGTCGCTCACCACCAGGCAGGGCCGGGTGCCGCGCTGCTCATGGCCGAGGCTGGGCTCCAGATCCACCAGCACCAGGCTGCCCCGGGGCACGCTCATGGCTTGATCTCGGGGGAGCCGGCGTGCTGCCAACCCGATTCCGGTCGCCAGTGCACCGGCTCTCCGGCGCTGGGATCGAGCAGGTCGCTGTCCCCTTCAGGCAGGGCCTCGGCCCAGTCCGCCAGGCCAAGGGCCGCAGTGGCGGCGCTGTCGGGATGGGGAGCCTCCAGAGAGCGCAGCAGTTCGAGGCGCTGGCGCCGCTGCAGTTCGTGGCGCACGGCCTCTGCAATGAAGCGGCTGCGGTTGGCCTCGATGCGGTCGATCCCGGCGACCAGCTCGGACGGCATGGTCACGGTCACCCGTTCAGCAAGGGGAGCGGAGCGCGCCATGACCGGGAAAAAGTATGCAGATCAGTATGATCATACCCAGCTTCTGATGGTAGGTCGGGGCCTGGAGCAGCAGATGAACCGTGGGCTTGGGTGCCATCAATTCATGCGCCACGCCGTGATGGCCCTGATCCAGCAGGTCCAGGAGCGGCCCAGCGGCCTACCCGGCGGCGGCACCCAGGGCTACGACCTCAGGCTCAACCGCTACAAGGAGCTGATCCACGAAGAGGTGGAGCACCGCCCACCGCTGGAGAATTTGGTGGAACTGCGGGCGATTGAGCAGGAGAACCTGCAGGGGATTGAAGAGGTGGAGGGGATGCTGTGATGAACGGAGGTACGGGGCTACTAGGCCTTGAGAACTACCCAATCGTCCCGCTCGAAGAACTCTGCGATCTGTGCTCTGGAATCACGAAGGGTAGGAAGATTGACTCGACAGTGACTGTCGAAGTTCCCTATATGGCTGTAGCCAATGTTCAGGATGGCAGCCTGAAGCTAGACAATGTGAAGAAAATCGAGGCCACGCCTGAAGAGATTCATCGATATCGCCTTCTGCCGGGGGATTTATTGCTAACGGAGGGCGGTGACCCGGACAAGCTCGGCAGAGGCGCAATTTGGAATGGCGAGATTACCTCGTGTATCCATCAAAACCATATTTTCAGAGCCAGGAAGGCGTCAGAGTATGTTGATATGGAGTACTTGGCTCATCTGGTATCTAGCCCCTACGGAAAACAATATTTTCTTCGCCAGTCGAAGCAGACCACTGGAATAGCTTCGATAAACATGGGCCAGTTGAAACGATTCCCAGTCCCCCTCCCTCCACTGGAGGAGCAGCGGCGCATCGCGGCGATTCTGGATAAGGCAGGGCAGCTTACTAAAGCGTGCGCCAGTCTTCATGCCGCACGCCGGCAACTGGGCGAGTCACTTTTTGTCCAAGCCTTTGGCGATCCACGATTAAACCCCCTTGGCCTGCCTTCCATGAGACTGGGTGAAATAGTAGACTGCCAACTAGGCAAGATGCTTGACAAGAAGCGCCAGAATGGAAGAAGTCAAAGACCCTACCTGAGAAATGCAAATATCAGATGGTTTGAAGTTGATACTTCAGACGTACTCTTTATGGATATTGAAGATCGCGAGATGGAGCGTTTTGGGGTCCGCCGGGGAGATCTTCTTGTCTGCGAAGGGGGAGAGCCCGGCAGAGCGGCTATTTGGAGCGGTGGCGACGGAGTCTTTGGTTTTCAGAAAGCGCTGCATAGACTCAGGCCAGACAAAAGCAGGGTGTTGCCTGAGTACCTCAATTGGGTGCTCTGGGTTTGGTCGCAACGAGGCTTGCTTGGTGATCACATTACATCGGCCACAATTGCTCATCTGACCCGAGAGAAGCTTGTGAAAATCAACGTTCTTTTGCCTCCACTAGCTGTGCAAGAACGCTTTGTTCGCGAGCTTCAAATGCTTGATGTCCTTGGTCACTCGGGAATATCAAGAAATAAGTTGATTTGCTCCTTGAACTCCTCGCTATTCTCGACCCTAATGATGAGGGAAACTGGTTAATGAAAGCCACAGAAGCCAAACTCCTTCAGATCCTGGGTGCCGTCTCCCAATTCATCATCCCGATCTATCAACGCACCTATTCATGGACGCAGAAGGAATGCCAGCAGCTCTGGGCTGATATCCTCCGCGCCGGATCCACCGAAGAAATCGGTGTGCATTTCATTGGCTCGGTGGTGCATATCGATGAAGGCCTCGGCTACCTCGCGGTGCAGGCGCCCAAGCTGGTGATCGAAGGGAGACGTGCCAACCCTTGCGATCGCTGCCAGAATGGGCAAGTGTGGTTGTTGCCATGAACGAGATTCTGTTCGTTGTGGAGGAAGCGGAGGATGGCTCCTATCGCGCCAACGCCGTGGGTCAGGCGATTCATACTGAGGCCGATAGTCTCAACGAGCTCCACCAGGAGATTCGCGACGCGGTGCACTGCCACTTCGAAGAGGGTCAGGCTCCGCCGCTGATTCGCCTGCATCATGTACGGCAGGAGTTGTTGACACTTTGAGAATCCCAAGGGATCTCAACGGAACTGATCTGGCCAAGCAGCTTGGACAGTTTGGCTACAGCATCACCAGACAGAGCGGCAGCCACATGCGGCCCACTCGGATTGATGGAGGCCAGGAACAACACCTCACCATCCCGTCCCACAAGCCACTGCGGGTTGGAACGCTCAGGCAAATCCTCAAAGATGTGGCCGATCACACACCAAACATTAGAGCTGGTTCTCGAGGCGCTTGGTTGAACGTGTTCACTTCGCTTGGCTTTAATGGATTATCTTCTGAGTTGTTGAGATTCCAGCAACCTTCTGGCAACATCACGGGCGATTTCCAGGGTTTCCGCAACGGTACGGCCTCGGGCGACCAGGCCCTGGATGGCCTCCGATGTGGCCAGATAGCCACCCTCCGGCAGACGCTCCACATGCAGCATCACGCAGGATTCAGACATCTTTCGCTGTTGAGCGTGATATCAGGATCTTACTCGCTTTGCTATAGGCGCTCAAAAAGCCGCAGGGTCCAGGCCAAGCTCGCTCACCACGTCATCAAGGCTGTAGGTGCGCTCCTGGCCAAGTCGGATGCGTTCCGCCACCGCAGCCCCCAGGTAGGCATCCTCAAGGTCGTCCAGCCCGGCTTCGATCAGCTGCCGTAGGTGGAAGGCCTTGGTGCATCCGGTCAGTTGCGCAAGCTGATCGAGCCGCTGCTCGGTTGCAGCCTCCAGCCGCACTGTGGTGGCCAGGCAGTCACCTGAATACACCAGGTCATCGTAGTGGGGATGGCGGTTTGGGGAGCTGGCCTGTGAGGCTGCCCATCGGCATGGGTGTCGCCGGTACGTCCATGGCTTGCCTGGCTCGATCCAGCAGCCCAATCGACCAGTGATCCGAGCGGTGCAGGGCAAGGACAATCACCAGGTCATCGAGGCTGGTTCTGCCTTCCTGCCCGAGGCCCAGGAGCCTGACCCCCAGCTCAATTCAGCAGTTCACGCGCCGAGGGCGACATCCAGGGCCTCCGCCAGAACCGAAGCTGCCAGATGTCTGCTCAAGCCCTCCGTGGTCACCAGATCAACGCGCCTGGCCAGAAGCGTTTCCAGGTGATCCACGAGTTCCAGGTAGGCATCAAAATCTTTGCGGCCAGGCTGGAAGCTCACCAGAAGATCGACGTCACTCTCAGGATGAATAGCCTGATCACGTGCAAATGAGCCGAAGACGGCGCAGCGTGCGAGTCCCATCACCCTCAAGGTGCTGGCATCTGTGGTGAGCCGATCCAACACATCCGAGCGATGGGCGACAGGGGCGACCCCCGCAGCAGGGATGAGTGATGAGCCAGGCATCGGCCCAATTTAACGAGCCCGGCCTGTTCATTCGTCATGATCCGCAAGTCGCTGGAGCGGCAGCTGGATGACGCTCCCGAGGCCCCTTGACCGGAATGCCCCGATGGTGGCGTTAGCCTGGACAGACTTCCTGTACAGCTCCATGACCATCGAAACCACCTACACCGCCGCTCGCGACCAGCTCAAAGCTTTGATGGACCGGGTGGTGGAAGACCGGGAGGTGGTGATGGTGCGGCGCCGCCAGGGGGGTGATGTCGCCTTGGTGGCAGCCGACGAGCTGGAAGGTCTGCTGGAAACGGCCCACCTGCTGCGCTCGCCCCGCAACGCAGCCCGGCTCCTCTCAGCCCTGGAGCGCGCCCGGGGCGACAGCCTTCCCGCCTTTCGCCTGGAGGATCTTGAGGCCCAGCTGGAAACATGAGCACTCAGCGAGAAGCGGTGTGCCATCCGGAGTTTCTGGAGGACCTGCAGCACTGGATCGAAACTGATCGGCGCGTAGCCCGCCGGCTTCTTGACCTGATGAAGGCCGTGCTGTGCGATCCCTTCAGCGGCATCGGCAAACCGGAACCGCTTAAATACCTCGGCTCAGGGGTCTGGTCGCGCCGGATCACCCAGGAGCACCGCTGCGTTTACCTCGTGAAAGCTGAGCGCGTTGAGTTTCTGCAGGGTCGTTACCACTATTAATGCGCCAGATGAGTGGGCTCACCGCAGCGTCCTGATTGAGCGTTGCAGCATCTAGCCTGAACGTGATGCATTTTGATTGCATTCCGTTGGCTTCTGCGCTGCTGCCCCCCATTCCATGAGCTCCCAGTACAGCCTGATCGCTAGACAGTGGCCTGAGCTCCACGAAGAGGCGCTCAAAGTGGAGCAGTTCGCCCTCAGCGACCCCCGCACCGCCTGCTTCTACGCCCGCCGCACGATCGAGCTGCTGGTGGAGTGGGTCTACGACAACGATTTCCAGCTGGAGAGGCCAGTCGCCGCCCAGACCCTGGCGGAGCTGATGTACGCCCGAGTTTTCTGCGACCTGGCCGGCGAGCAGATGCGCCGCTTCCGACTGCTCAAGGATCTCGGCAATAAGGCCGTGCATCGCACCGATCCGATCCGAGTCGGAGACGCGGTGACCGCCGCAGGGGAACTGTTTCAGGTATTGCGCTGGTTTGCCCTCAGCTACGGCCGCGATCCGCAACGCGTGAAGGGCTGCAGCTTCAACGCTGATCTCCTGCCCAGCCGTGATGCCGCCACAGCCCAGCAGGCCCAGAGCCGCGAGCAGCTGGAGGCCCTGGCCGAGCAGCTGGCGGAGCGCGACGGCCAGCTGCGCGATCAACGCCTAGCCGCCCTTGCCTCCCGGGAGGAACTGGATCGCCTGCGCCAGGAGATCACCGCCCTGCGTAAGGCCAATGAAACCGCCGCCCAGCCCGAACCCGACCTCAGCGAGTTCGAAACCCGCCGCGGGTACATCGATCACTACCTCGAAGAGGCCGGCTGGAATCATGGCCAGAGCTGCACCCATGAGCATGAGGTTCAGGGCATGCCCAATCCCACTGGCACTGGCTTCGTGGATTACGTGCTCTGGGGCGATGACGGCAAACCCCTGGCCCTGGTGGAAGCCAAGCGCAGCAGCCGCGATTTGATGGAGGGCCAGCGCCAGGGCGAGCTCTATGCCAACTGCCTGGAGCAGCGCTATGGCCAACGGCCGCTGATCTTCCTTTCCAACGGCTACCGCCACCGTCTCTGGGATGACCTGCGCCACCCACCGCGGGAGGTGCAGGGCTTTTACAAGAAGGACGAGCTCGACACCCTGATCCGGCGCCGGGAGATCCGCCAGCCGCTAGCTAAGGCCACCCTTTCGAATACCATCGCCGGGCGTTACTACCAGCAGCGGGCGATCCGGGCGATTTGCGAATCCCTGGAACATGCTCGCCTGAAGGCATTGCTGGTGCAGGCCACCGGCACCGGCAAGACCCGCACCGCCATCTCCCTCACCGATGTGCTCAGCCGCTGCAACTGGGTGAAGCGGGTGCTGTTTCTGGCGGATCGAACCTCCCTGGTGCTGCAGGCCGAACGCGCCTTCCGCCGCTTCCTGCCCGATTGCTCACCGGTGAATCTGGTGACCAACAAGGGCGGTGAGGGGCGGGTGTTTCTCTCCACATACCCCACGATGATGAACCTCATCGATGCGGAGGATTCTCGCGGTGTGAAGCGTTTCGGGGTGGGGCACTTCGATCTGGTGATCATTGATGAGGCGCACCGCAGCGTCTATCAGAAATATGGTGCGATCTTCGCCTACTTCGATTCGCTGCTTACCGGTCTCACCGCCACGCCGCGGGAGGAGATAGATCGCAACACCTACGAGCTCTTCGATCGGGAGATCGGTCTGCCCACCGATGAGTACGGCCTCGATCAAGCCGTTAATGATGGCTTTCTCGTGCCTTTCCGGCCCATCTCCGTGCCGTTGCGTTTCCCGCGCGAGGGCATCAGCTACGCCGACCTCAGCGACGAGGAGAAGGCCCAATGGGAGCTGCTCGATTGGGAGGAGGATGTGCTCCGATCCGGCAGGGTGGACTCCGGTGCGATCAACGCCTGGCTGTTCAACACCGACACCGTCGATAAGGGCTTGGAAGTGCTGATGACCAAGGGTTGTTTAGAAGCTGGCGGCGATCGGCTCGGTAAGACGGTGATCTTCGCGCGCAAACAAGAGCACGCCGAGTTCATCCGCGAGCGTTTTGATCACAACTACCCCCACCTCGCCGGCAAGGCCGCCCGGGTGATCCACAACAAGGTGAAATATGCCCAGTCACTTATTGATGAGTTTGCCAATCCAGCCAGCGATCTGCGCATCGCCATCTCGGTGGACATGCTCGATACCGGCATCGACATCCCTGAGATTGTCAATCTGATGTTCTTCAAGCCGGTGCGTTCTCGCACCAAGTTCTGGCAGATGGTGGGGCGCGGCACCCGCACCTGCAAAGACCTCTTCGGTCCCGGCCGCAATAAGGAGTGCTTCTGGATTTTCGACCTTTGCCAGAACCTCGAATTCTTTCTCGGTCAAGGCGGCGCCGAATCCACCGCCGCCACCGAAACCCTCAGCACCCGCCTGTTCCGCAGCCGCCTGGCGCTGATCGACACGATCGATCAAAAGGTTGTTCAGAAGGTCGATCAGACCATGCCGCCGTCGGGGACCGGCATGGCCATTCCCACGCCAGAAGGCCACTGCGGCGATCTCGAGACCGCTCTAGGGCTGCACCGACACACTCTCGCCGAGCTGCTGCGCTGCCATGTGGCCGCCTGCCCGGCCGACAACTTCCTGGTGCGCCCCCATCTGCAGCTGGTGGAGCGTTTCAGCCGCCAAGAGGCCTGGCGCTGCCTCAGCCTCGACGACCATCAGTCCCTCGCCGCCACCCTGGCGCCCCTCCCCTCCGCCTACGCCGAACAGCAGGGCGACACCGACGCGGACGCGCGCCGCTTCGATCTGCTCCTCTACACCTTGCAGCTCAGCCTGCTGCGCGGCGAACCGCGCTTCACCCGCCTGCAGCAGCAGCTGCGCGAATTGGCCGCCCAGCTGGAGGCCCGCGCCAACATCCCCCAGGTGGCGGCCGAGCTGGAGCTGATCCGCGATCTGCTGCGCGATGAATGGTGGCAGGACGTGACCGTGCCGATGCTCGAGGCGGTGAGGCGGCGCCTGCGGGCGTTGATGGGGCTGATCGAAACTACCGCTCAAGCACCCCTGTACACGAACTTCGCCGACGAGCTCGGCGAGCTGCGCGAACTCGATGCCGCCGCATTGCTCAGCCGCGACGAGTTCCAGCAATTCCGCCTGCGCGCTCGCGACTTCCTGCGAGCCCACGAGGATCAGCTCACCATGCAGCGCCTACGCCGCAACCAGCCCCTCACCCCCGCCGATCTCGACGAGCTGCAGCGTTTTCTGCTCTCCCATGGGGTCGGCACGGAGCAGGCGATCCAGCGGGCCGCCGAGGAGTGCAACGGCTTCGGTCTGTTCATCAGTTCGCTGGTGGGCCTGGATCGCAACGCCGCCAAGGAGCTGTTCGCCGAATTCCTCGCCGATGGCACCCACACCGCCACCCAGATCCGCTTCATCAACGAAATCATTGACGAGCTCACCAGCCGCGGCGTGATGGATCCCGCCCGCCTCTACGACCCGCCCTTCAGCGACCTGGCGCCCACGGGCCCGGAGGGGCTGTTCTCGGAGGCTGAGGTCGACAACATCTGCCACCTGCTCGACCTGATTCGATCGCGGGCCATGGTTGCACAAGCTGCCTGAATGGCTCGCGAGTGAACAACAGCAGCCAATTCCCCTGCAGCGCCAGCCGGGATCGCGGCGATCAGCGACTTTGGAGGCAGTAGCTGCCGCAACTGAACCAGCCCAGCGGGCAGGAGTTTCCGGTCTTATCGATTGCCCCGCGGCGGCTGCCGCGGCTGCTGGGCCGCGAGATAACCCTCGACGCCAAGACCACCGATCGCTACTGCCTCACCGTGGCCGAGGTGATCAGCGACATCAATATCGGCCTGGCGATGGTGGCAGACGGCCAGGCCTTTGCTTACTGCCAGTACCTGGGCTGTTGTGACGAGAAGGAGTATCTGGATGCCGAGTACCGCGCTTATTCCGGATGGCACCACCCCAGGCGATGGAGGATTGCGATGCCTTCGACCTTCACTTCCGTCAGGCGAATGACCGTTTGCTTCAGAAAGAAATCTATCTATCTACAGATTCTGCGCTGGGAAACCTTTCTCGATGCCATCAGCGAAACTCGCCTACAGGAGGAATACAATAAAGAAGTGAGGAACTGCGATATTTTTGCGAGCCTCTTCAAGACGAAAACAGGCAAATACATGGAGGAAGAGTTTGACGCTGCCCACAGGGCTTTCAAGGATTCTGGCAAGCCACTGATTTACATCTATTTTATGGAAACTAATTTCCCCAATGACAAACGGCTGCGGGGAGACCTCATATCACCCTGGAGCTTTCAATACAAGCTTTCTGAGCTCGGTCGTTACCTCACTCACTACATAAGCATCGAGGATCTGAAGCTTAAGTTTCAACTGCAGCTGGATAAATTGATTGAGGAACGCAAGATTTGAGCCTGGACTGCCGTGGATAATGTAAGGGGTGAATGGATACTTGGCAATCAGGTGAATCGATATTCAGTAAGTAGTTGAATCGTCCGCATTGGTCAGGGCCCGCTGCTGTAGCCACCGGTTCAGCACGGCGTTGCCGCAGTCGAAGCCCTCAATCTGATGTTGCTCGCCCAGGGGCTCAGGTGGAAGCATGCCAGGGTTCAGGCATTAAGAGCAGTCGATCGATGCTGGCCTGGTCCTGAGCGGCAACGCCAGGATCCTCCAGGTCTGCCAGCAGGGCCCTGGTCTGCTCCGGCGTTAGCGAGAACAGCGTGCGATCCAGGAGCACATCCCGCGCCGGTTCCTGGCAGCTGCGCAGGATGAACTCGGTGCGGCTGATGCCTTCCGCCGCAGCGGCCTGGTCGATCAGCTGGCGCTGTTCGGCCGTGGCCCTGAGCTGCAGCACCTGATCACGCGCCATGACCCGCTCTTGCTGTCATGAGATTGTGATGCGCTCGCCTCAGCCTGATCCCGCACGACGGCAGCCGGATCACGAACATCACCCATTCACCCATCCAGCAATCACCCATCCAGCAATTCACCCATTTAGCAATTCACCCATTCATCCATTCATTCAGCAATCACCCATTTAGCAATTCATCCAATCACCCATTCAGATTCAGCTGGTGTTGCAGCCAGCGAGCCGTGAGCCGGTCGCCCCAACATCCCGGCATCTGCTTGGCAGTGGCTTTTTGCTGCGGGCTGCCATCGGCGCCGGCGTAGGCCCTGTCGGTTTCGTAGAGCTCCCCACCGCCATCTCCGTAGCTATCTCCGAAGCCAGCGCCACCTGCGTAGATCTCGTGCTTGCCATCGCCCTGGCCGTGGAAGCCGTTGTGGCCGC
This sequence comes from Prochlorococcaceae cyanobacterium, assembly GCA_044356375.1. Lineage (GTDB taxonomy): Bacteria > Cyanobacteriota > Cyanobacteriia > PCC-6307 > Cyanobiaceae > UBA5018. Next base: position 97,322 of record JBIKWK010000003.1, read on the forward strand.
CGTGGCGGGTGATCAGCAGCTGCAGGCGGCTCGACTGAGCCCCAGGGGTGGGCGCCGCTGCTCCGCCGGGGGTATTTATGGCAGGGGCGGGGGATAGGGCCGGGGGCAGGTTCGGGTTCTGGGCCAGGGACAGGGCCGGGGCCGCCGGCACCCAGGGATCGTCCAGGGCGTGCAGCAGCAGGGTGGGGGGCAGCTGGGCTCCGGCCTGCAGCTGGGCCAGGGGGCTGGCGGCGGCGTAGTAGTGCTCCACCGACCCATAACCCCAGCGCGGCGCCGTGATCGCCGCGTCGAAGGCCCGGATCGTGCGGGGCGGGCGAGGGCCGCCGAGGGCCTGCCGTTCAGCCGGGCTGATCCCGAAGGGATCGGCCAGGGTCTGGGCGATCAGCCGCCGCAGCAGCCAGCGCTGATAGATGCGGTTGCGGGGCAGTTCGATCTGGGCCGAGCAATCGGCCAGATCCAGGGGGCTGCTGGTGCACACCAGGCCATCAAGTTCAGCCCCCGCCAGGCAGGCATTCAGCAGCATCGTGCCCCCCAGGGAGATGCCCACCCCCAGTAGCGGCAGGGCTGCAGCGCTGCCGCCCAGCTCTTGGGCCAATTGCCTGGCCTGGGCCACCACCGGCAGCAGGTCGGCGTTGCAGTTGGCGGCGTAGGTGCCCGGCGCCAGCTGGCGGCCCGGATCGGCGCCGCGCAGGTTTAGCCGCAGCACCGCCAGCTGCGCTGACTGCAGGGTGAGCGCCATGCGCCGCAGCCCCTCCCGCTCGCTGGAGCCCCCCAGGCCATGTAGCAGCAGCACCAGGGCGCGGGGTCGCTTGCCCGCCAGGGGTTTATCCAGCAGGGCCAGCAACCGATCGCCCCCCGCCAGGGGAAATTCGATCTTTTGACCCTGCTCCGCTGGTAGAGCCACCGGTAGCAGGGTGTCGCGCAGGGTCTGCAGATCGGGCCCCCACCAGGGGGGGCGCTGGCGGAAGCGGGACATGCCCAGGGAGCTCAGCAGCTGATTGGCACACCGCAGTTGCTCAGCTACCAGCTTGTCTATTTGCCGATCTACCAGCTGGTCTACCGGCTGATCTATGGACTGATCTATGGACTGGTCTATTGGTTGTTCTAAGAGTTGGTCTACTGGCTGTTCTACTGAATCTGGCGGGGGTGGGGCGGTGGGCAAGGGCTCAAGCTGGGGGGCTAGGCGGCCACTTTGCGGCCCACCCCCAGTTCGCGCAACTCGGTGAGCAGCGAATTGAGCACCGCCTTGGCATCGCCGAACACCATCGCCGTCTGGGGCAGCTCGAAGAGGGCATTGGCGATGCCGGCATAACCGGCTCCGAGGCTGCGCTTCACAACAAACACCTGACGGGCCTGATCTACCTCCAGCACAGGCATGCCATAGAGCGGACTGGTGGGGTCTGTCTTGGCGTCTGGGTTCACCACGTCATTGGCGCCCAGCACGATCACCACATCGGTGCGGGGGAATTCTGGATTGATCGTATCCATCTCGATCAGCTGTTCATAGGGCACATCCGCCTCAGCCAACAGCACATTCATGTGGCCGGGCATGCGGCCAGCCACGGGGTGGATCGCATAGCTAACTTCCGTGCCATTGGTCTCCAGCACCTTGGCCAATTCCCGCAGGGCGTGCTGGGCCTGGGCCACCGCCAGCCCGTAGCCTGGAACGAACACCACCCGCTCGGCATTCTCCAGGGCCATGGCGCACTCCTCGGCACTGCAACTGGTGATCCGCGTATAACCCACCTGCTCACCGCCGCCGGCAGGCTTGGCTACTCCCAAAGCACCCCCGAAGAGCACCGAAACCAGGGAGCGATTCATGGCCGTGCACATCACCTGGGTGAGGATCAGGCCCGCCGCTCCCACCATGGCGCCGGCCACGATCAGCAGCTGGCTGCCCACCACAAAGCCCGCAGCGGCTGCCGCCACGCCGGAATAGGAGTTGAGCAGCGAGATCACCACCGGCATGTCGGCGCCGCCGATGGAGAGGGTCACCCCCACCCCCAGCAGGCTGGAGGCCACCACCAGCACCCAGAGGGAAATGCCGGCCGGATCGGAGGGCAGCACTACTGCCGATCCCAGGCAGAGCACGGCCAGGCTGATGTTCACAACGTGGCGAATCGAACCTTGGGTCCAGCCAGGGGTATCGAGCCAACCCTGCAACTTGGCCATCGCCACGATTGAGCCGCTGAAGGTGATCGCTCCCACGAACACCGACACCACAATCGAGATGCGCCCCACCAGATCGGTGCTGTCGCTCTGGAACAGGGCCACCCCGAGGGCCACCAGCAGGGAGGCCATGCCGCCGCAGCCGTTGAACAGGGCAACTGTTTCTGGCATCGCCGTCATGGGCACCCGCTGGGCGGTGATCAGGCCGGCCAACCCGCCGGCGGCGGTACCAATGCCAATCCACAGCCAGGTAATGGGCGCTGGCTGCAGCTGGATAAGCAGCCCCGCCACCGCCAGGGCCATCGCCAGGGCGGCCAGGGAGTTGGCGGAGCGGGCGGAACGCACCTTGGACAGGCCCTTGATGCCGAGCGCCAGCAACAACACAGCCACCAGATCGATGGCATAGGAGAAGATCTCCATCACGTTGCTATCGATGCTGGGCAAATTCAAGGCCGGAACGTCCATGATGTTCTGAATTGTGGTAGCGGTAATACTGGAAACCGGGTGATAGGGCGCCTGATGTTTAAATTAATCAGGTAGCTATCGGGAGAAGGGGATGGATTGCCTGGTGTTGAAATCAGCCAGGTTCCTATCGGGAAAATTTGATATCGCTAACTTCAGCTGTCCCTGCGGCGGAACATGGCCAGCATGCGATCGGTAACCAAAAAGCCGCCGATCACGTTGAACAGGGCAAAGCCCAGCGACAGGGAACCGAGCACCAGCAGGGTCTGATTGCCATTGGCACCGGCGATCAGGGTGAGCGAGGCCAGCACTGTGATGCCGCTGATCGCATTGGCCCCCGACATCAGCGGGGTGTGCAGGGTGGGCGGCACCTTGCCGATCAATTCCAGACCCAGCAGGCTGCCCAGCAGCAGCACCCATAGGGCTTGAGAGAGGGAGTTCATCAGGCGGCTCCTGGGGGGTTGACGACATGGACCAAACGGCACTCTCCCTCGTGGCAGAGCAGACAGCCGTCGACGATCGGATCGGTGGGATCCAACTGGAAGCGGCTGTTGCCCTCCTCCTGCACCAACAGGTGCTCGATCAGGGCGGCGAGATTGCGGGCATAGAGGGCGCTGGCGTGGTTGGCCACGCTGGCTGGCAGGGCATCGGCGCCAATCAACTGCACGCCGTTGCGCAGCACCACTTCCCCGGCCACGCTGCCAGCGCAATTGCCCCCCTGGCCCACCGCCAGATCCACCACCACCGAGCCGGGTCGCATGCGGTCGAGCATCTCCTCGCTGATCAGGCGCGGCGCCGGTCTGCCGGGCACCAGGGCGGTGCAGATCACCATGTCGGCCAGGGCCAGCTGGTCGGAGAGTTGTTGACGCTGGGCGCTGAGGAAGGCCTCGCTGGCCGCCTTGGCATAGCCGCCCGCCTCCGCCGGTCGCTCCTCCAGGGCCGGCGGGTCGATGAACCTGCCGCCGAGGGATTCCACCTGTTCCTTGGCGGCGGCCCGCACGTCGCTCACGTAAACCACCGCCCCGAGCCGCCTGGCCGTCGCCAGGGCCTGTAGTCCCGCCACGCCGGCGCCGAGGATCAGGGCGCGGGCGGGCTGGATCGTGCCGGCGGCCGTCATCAGCATCGGTACGTAGCGATCCAGGGCCGCCGCCGCCAGCAGCACCGCCTTGTAGCCGGCGATGTTGGCCTGGGAGGAGAGCACATCCATGCTCTGGGCCCGGCTGATGCGGGGCAGCAATTCCAGGGCCAGGGCCGAGAGCTGCCGCTCCTGCAGGGTGGCCACCAGCTCCCGGGCGCCGTAGGGATTCAGCAGCCCGAGCAGCAGCGCTCCGCTTTTGAGGGTCGAGAGCTGGGCGGGCTCCGGCGCGTTGACGCAGAGCAGGGCATCCGTCGACCCCCAGCAGTCGCCATTGGCCTCCACCAGCTGGGCACCGGCCTCGGCGTAGTCGTCATCGCTGTAGCCGGCGGTCACCCCAGCCCCGCGCTCCAATTGGATCCCGAGGCCGCGGCCCCTCAGCCGGCGCACCGTCTCGGGGGTGGCGGCCACGCGGGTTTCGCCGGCCCGCCGTTCTTGGACGATCAGCAAACTGAGCAATCCAGCACTCCTGTTAGCTGTTGATCATGCGCTGAAGAGTGCAAGGTTTTGCCGCAAATCGTGCCGATTGTGCGCACTTCCCCATGGCTCCCGCCGCCCGGGCCTTCCCTGCTGGCCCCAGGGATCTTTCCGGGGCCAGCGCCAATCCCCTGGGTCCGCAGCTCGCCACGCTGCTCTGGGCCATGGGGGCGGAAGAGGCCCGCAGAGCTGCCCGGGGTACGGCCCCATGGCCGCAAAATTGCCGCCCACTGGCCGCACAATGGCGCGATGGCGCCTCCATCGTTCGATCTCAGCCCCTCTCTGGGCCCTGGAGCCAGCCCGGCTGTTGGCGGCGAGGCCCTTACTGGCAGCGAGACCCCTACCGGCAGCCAGGGCGGCGGCCCGGGGATTGAGCCCCGCCAGTGGCAGCTGCGCCTGATCGAGCTGCTGCGCACCCGGCTGCTCAATCCGATCGCGGGGGGCGACGACCTGTTGGTGCACGCCGGCCCTGGAGCGGGCAAGACCCTGGCTGCCCTGCTCGGTTTCCAACGGCTGAGCGCCGAGGGCCACCTGGATCGCTTTTTGGTTTTTTGTCACCGCAGCTCGATTGCCGCCCAGTGGTTGCAGGCCGCCGGCCGCCTGGGGCTCGATCTGCGCGAGTGGGATGCCGACGGAGCCGCCACCCTCAATCCCCTCACTGCCAATCCCCTGGCCGCAGCCACGCCGCCAGCGGGGCTGTTGCTCACCTACCAGGGCGCCGCTCGCCATCGCCAGCTGCTGGAGCGGCAACTGGCGGCCGCCGGCTTTGGGCGCTGGTTGGCGATTGCCGATGAGGTGCACCACCTGGGGCTGGATCCCGACGAGCCGGAGGCCGCCGCCTGGGGCCATGCCTTCAGTCGCCTCAGCCAGGCCGCCCAGTTGCGGCTGGGGTTAACGGGCACGCCCTTTCGCGCCGACAACCTGGCCTTCTGTGCCGCCAGGCGGCAGCGGTTGCGCCAGGGGGAGGAGGTGGTGGAGCAGATTGCCGCCGATCTGAGCGTGGAGCCGCGGGAGCTGATCGCCGCGGGCGATGTGCGGCCGCTGGAATTTTGCTTTCAAGATGGCTGGGTGGACCATGGCCGCTACCCCCTGGCGGCCGCCCTGGAAACCTCGCCCATCTCGAGCGAATCCCGCGAGAGCTGGCGGGCGCGCAATTTGCGCCGCGCCATCGAACCTGGAGACGAGAGCAGCATCGCCTTGCGGCTGCTGCTCCAGGGCCGCAGCCGTCTGGAAGAGCTGCGCCAGGGCCACCCCCAGGCCGCCGGTCTGGTGATCGCCCGCGACATCGCCCATGCCCGTCGCATCACTGGCCTGCTGGAGGAGCAGGGGGATCGGGTGCATCTGGTGCACTCCCAGGATCCAGAGGCTGCCCGGCGCATGGCGGCCTTTTGCGCCGGCGAAGCCGACTGGCTGGTGAGCATCGACATGTGCGCTGAGGGGTTTGACGCCCCGCGGCTGAGGGTGGTGACCTACCTGACCACGGTGGTCACCCGCAGTCGCTTTGTGCAGGCGATCACCCGGGCCGTGCGCGTCGACGGCGCCAGGGCGAGCCTGGAAGCGATTCCACGCCTCCCCTCCTACGTCTATGCCCCGGCTGACCCGCTGCTGATGGGATTTGCCCGCAGTTGGTCCCTTAGCGAGCCCTATCTGATTCGCCAACGCAGCCTGCCTGGAGAGCCCCTGGCGGGGGGCTCGCTGGCGCCAAGCATCCCCCTGGAGGCGATCGACGAGCGCCCGGGCGAACTGATCAGCTTCCGGGGACCGGAACTGCCAAGTTTTTTGCCCTCCGCCAGAGGCCCCCGCCGCTGATGGCAGCCCCGAGCCCCGGTGGGCCCGGCAAAAGCTCCGGCACCAGGGGGTTTGTGTCAGGCGCTGGCGCCTGGGGGACGAGGATTTAGCCCCCTGTGCTGTCCAGGGTGATATTGGCCGAGAGTATTAGTTGCAACGGTGCGGCGAATGTAATGCCAATGTTGTGTCAACCAATACCTCCCGATGGCCGGTCCCTCGGCAACGTAGATTTATCTCCACGGAACCAGCCATGGACGCTTCAGTGCATCGTCGACTCACTGTTGCAGTGAGCTGGGCACTGGCCCGGGGAGCCACTCTTGACTGCTTAGAGCACTTTGAAGAGAGTTACGCTCTCAACGAAGAATTTCGCGAGTGGCTGCTCTGCTTGGAGGAGCACCCTGAATTGCTCGCTGCCACCGTGTTGATGGTGCCCCGCGACCTGGGTCGCTTGATCCACCCGGAAACCGACGGTCTGCTGGAAATTTGACCGCCCGCCTCCCTGGGCTCCACCACTCAAGTAGCGGTGCTTTTTAACTTTTTGTCCAATTCTAGTTACCCCGCGGATAAATTCAATACCTGATGGGGTCAATTGCGGGTTGCTTGCATACCTGAAATGTTCAGCTTCTTTGGAGGCTATATTTTGCTGACTGCAATGTGGTGCACGACCTAGGGAGACTCATGAAAACTGTAATTGTTGAAATTTTGCGACCTGTAAATCCTCGGGGGTGCATGTTGTGATGGTGCATTTTGAGATTCTTTGGCTGTTGCTTTGTTTTGTTGTGGCTTTGTTTTTTAGGGCTTCCCCTTCCCCTTCCCCTTTCCCTTTCCCTTTCTTTTTCAGGTCTTTCCTAGTGAAATCTTTGTCTTAGGTTGGAAAACAGAACCTACGGTTCCCCTGGGTTTATTGGTTATGACATCAATGGCTATTTAGGCCCATTTTTTACTCTGGTCGCCCTGGTGATTGGGCTGGCAAGGCATTTTGGGGCTGGGTTCCTGACCTGACCCCCTGCCGCCAGGCGATTTTTCGGGCGAACCCCTAGGCTTAACTCATAGTCACTCCGCTTTGGCCCCGTGGTTGCCGCACCCGCCGCTTCTCCTTTTTCTGCTGGCAGCGTCTCCGCCGTTGAAAACCTGGTGATCGTCGGTTCAGGGCCCGCCGGGTACACCGCGGCCATCTATGCCGCCCGGGCCAACCTCTCCCCTTTGCTGATTACCGGCTTTCAGGACGGCGGCATCCCCGGCGGCCAGTTGATGACCACCACCCATGTGGAGAACTTCCCCGGCTTCCCCGATGGCATCCTGGGGCCCGATCTGATGGATCGGATGAAGGCCCAGGCGCTGCGCTGGGGAACTCGCCTGGTGGAGGCCGACGCCACCGCCATTGACCTGTCGCAGCGGCCGTTCCAGATCACCGCCGAGGGCGTCACCTATCGGGCCCATGCCTTGATCCTGGCCACGGGGGCCAGCGCCAATCGCCTGGGTCTGCCCAGTGAGGAGCGCTTCTGGAGCCATGGCATCAGTGCCTGCGCCATCTGCGACGGCGCCACTCCCCAGTTCCGCTCCGAGGCCCTGGCCGTGGTGGGCGGGGGCGATTCCGCCTGTGAAGAGGCCGTCTACCTCACCAAGTACGGCAGCCACGTGCACCTGATCGTGCGCGGTGAAAAGCTGCGGGCCAGTGCCGCCATGGTGGATCGGGTGCTGGCCAATGCCGCCATCACGGTTCACTGGCAGCGCCAGGTGAGCGATGCCAGCGGTTCCAATTGGTTGGAAGCGATCACCTTGAAGCACAGCGTCAGCGGTGAGTTGGAGCAGCTGCCGGTGCGCGGGCTGTTCTATGCCATTGGCCACACCCCCAACTCTCGGCTCGTGCGCGGCCAGTTGGAGTTGGATGGCCACGGCTACCTGGTCACCGCCCCGGGTCGCCCAGAAACCAGCCTGGAGGGGGTGTTTGCCGCTGGTGATCTGGCGGATGCCGAATGGCGCCAGGGCGTAACCGCCGCCGGCAGTGGCTGCCAGGCGGCCCTGGCCGCCGAGCGCTGGCTCAGCCACCAAAACCTGGCCGTCGTGGTGAGCCACAGCCCGGTGGACCCGGAACCCGCTGCCGATATCCAGCCCAAGGCGGCGGAGAGCGATGCCGAAAACTATGACTCCGATTCCCTATGGCAAAAGGGCGGTTATGCCCTGCGAAAGCTGTATCACGACAGCGAAAAACCCCTGCTCGTGGTGTACACCTCCCCCTCCTGCGGCCCCTGCCACGTGCTCAAGCCTCAGCTCAAGCGGGTGATCGATGAGTTGGCCGGTGCCGTGCAGGGCGTCGAGATCGACATTGAGGCCGACCAGGAGATTGCCCTGCAGGCCGGCGTCAGCGGCACGCCCACCGTGCAGCTGTTCTGGCAAAAGGAGCTGAAACAGAGCTTCCGCGGGGTCAAGCCCCGCAGTGAATTCAAGGCGGCGATTGAAGCCCTGATGGGCCAACCCGTCTAGGGCCAACCCGCCTGGGACCGGTTCGTCTCAGCGCCGCCTCGGGCCGCCGGGGCGGTTGCCGCCCGGACGGGGGCCGGTGGCGCCCACGTTCCGTTCCCGATAGGTGATGCGCCCGCGGGTGAGGTCGTAGGGGGAGATCTCCACCAGCACCTTGTCGCCAGCCAGCAACTTGATGCGGAACTTGGTGAGCTTGCCCGCCGCGCGGCAAAGGCACTGGTGACCGGCCGGTTGCTCCAGGGTTACCAGATAGAACCCGTTCCCCTGCTCCTTCTCAATGACACCGGACGTTTCGATCATGCGGGCGGGAATACCACAGGCAACAGATAAGGTGACTCTAGTTCAGGCGAGTGCCGCCATTTGCTCCGGATGCTTGCCCAGCCGCTGATCCTGCCCCCCCTGTCCCTCGACCTGGCCCTGTTGCTGATCTCGATCGGGGTGGTGAATCTGTGGAAGGCCCGCAAGTCCTGACCAGCAGCGGCGCTGGGACTGAGCCCAGCATGGGCCCCGCCAGCGATCGAACGCTGTTGTTTTACAAGCCCTATGGGGTGTTGAGCCAGTTCACCCGCGAGCCGGACAGCCGCTGGGGCTGTCTGGCCGATTTCATTGCCGTGGCCGGGGTCTATGCCGCCGGCCGGCTCGATGCCGATAGCGAGGGGCTGCTGCTGCTCACCGCCAACGGTCGGCTACAGCGAACACTCACCGATCCCGCCCGTGGCCACTGGCGCCGCTACTGGGTGCAGGTGGAGGGGGAGGCGGCCGCCCACCCCGAGGCCATCCAGCGGCTGGCCGCGGGGGTTTCGGTGCAGGGGCGCCTCAGCCTGCCGGCCCGGGCCAGGCTGCTGGATCCAGCTCAGATCGCCGCTGCCCAGCTGCCGGAGAGGGATCCGCCGATCAGGTGGCGCCAATCCGTGCCCACCAGCTGGTTGGAACTGGAGCTGCGGGAGGGTCGCAACCGGCAGGTGCGGCGGATGACGGCCGCGGTGGCCTTGCCCACCCTGCGCTTGATCCGGGTGGCCATCGATCTTATGGATGGCCAGGCTCCCCTCAGCCTGGCGGGCCTGGGGCCTGGTAGCTGGCGCCGGGTGAGCGCTGATGAGGATCGGCGTTTGCAGCTGTTGCTGGGGTCCGGCCGCCCCGGGCCCGGCAAGCGCCGGTGGGCCGAGGGCGGGGCGGGCAGGGGCCGGTGAGCAAAAACCAGCTGGTGGGGGTCTTGTCGCTAAACCGTGGGCCTCTAGACCATTGGCTGGTCAACCTTGGGCCGCTGAAGCATGGGCCGCTGAAGCAGGGGCGGCTGAAGCAGGGGCGGCTGAAGCATGGGCTGGTCAACCAATCGAATCCTTGAGTTCCCGCACTGTGAGCAACTGGCCGTAGTAGTAGTTCGCCCGGGCCCTTCGATCTGGATCCTCGACGCTATCGAGGGCATCGAATCCCAGGTTCTGCCAGAGCTCATGGCCACAGGCGCGGGTCACTTCCTCGATCGCTTCTTGTTCCAGGTTGGCCAGTCGTCGCTGCAGGTTTTTGATCTGGGCGATCGACATTGTACGGGTGCGGATAAATGAGCTTGCCACCAATCCTAGGTGGCGGTGAGTACAGGGGAACTACAGCTGCTGTCTCGCTGGCGCTAAGGATCAATTCAGCTGCATTGTTTCGCCGCTGAGCAAAGCGATAGAAGCTGCCAGCCGCGCCTGCCAAACCGCGCCTGTCAAACCGCAGCTGCCAGCTGAGCCTGCCATCCAGAGCCTGTCAACCCGAGCCTGCCAAACACACGCCTGTCAACCCGAGCCTGCCATCAAAGCCTGTCAACTCGAGCCTGCCAAACACGCCTGCCAGACTCGCCTGAAAAACAAGCTGGGCATCGGGCCGGGGATTGCCTTTGTTGTGTTGAGGCGAATTTAGAAGGGCAGCTTTTTTTTGGCGTCCTTGTCCAGGTCGGCGTCCAGCTCCCGCAGCCGCTTGAGGATCGTGTCGTAGTACTCCTTGAGATAGTCCTCCAGCCGGGTGGTCTCGGCCGGATCGAGACCGAAGGCCCCATAGCTCTGCTCCATCGGTGCATCCAGGGCCGTGCCGCCACCGGTGACGGCGTCGAAGGAAAGCCGTTCCGCCACATTGAGACTGGCCTCGAAAAAGTTGGCCACGCCACGGGTAAAGCTGAGCAGGGCCGGCGGTACGCGGAATACCCGCGAATCCTTGCTGGCGTACCGCTCGCACAACTGGGTGATCTCGCCGGTGGTCCAGGCCCTGGGTCCCACCACGGGGAAGGCCTGGCGCAGGGTCTCGGGCCGTTCCAGGGCGGCCACCGCGAAGCGAGCCATGTCCTGGGTGTTCATGTAGGCGATCGGCGTGGGCGAACCGCTCACCCAGACCGTCTGTCCCTCCAGCACCGGGATGGCGAACTGGCTGATCAGGCCCTGCATGAAGGCCACTCCCCGCAGGATCGTGTAGTCCAAATCGGAGGCGGCCAGCCAGTCCTCAGTGCAGGCTTTGATATCCATCAGCGGCACCGACCGGTGCTTGTGGGCATCCAGCAGGGAGGAGAACACCAGCCGCTTCACCCCGGCCCGCTGGCAGGCGGCGAACAGGTTTTGCTTGCCAGTCCAGTCCAGGTCATAGGCACTGCCGGCATCGGTGGCCCGGGCGGTGGCGGCATCGATCACCGCCTGCTGATCTTCCAGGGCGTAGTCGAGGCTGTCCTGTTCCAGCAGATCGCCCCGGGTGAGTTCACAGCCCCATTCCTGCAGGAACGAAGCCTTGCGGGGCGTGCGCACCATGCAGCGCACCTGGTGTCCGGCGTCGAGGGCACGACGGGCGATCTGGCGACCGAGGGTGCCCGTGCCACCTATCACCAGAACCTGCATGGAAATTCTTCAAGCGGGCTTGAGCCTAGGGGTGCGTCCGAGGTGCTGCAGCCGTTGGCCCAGCTCGGCAGCGAAGGGGCCCTGCAAATCAGGCCTTGACAAGAGCCAATGACAAGAGTTTCAGCGCAGCGGGGCCACGGGTTCAGCCCATGAAAACAGCCTGGCCGCAAGGCCAGGCGATCGATAGTGTTGCCAGGCCCGCAGGGGCACAGGAGATTGGCTACCGCCTCAAATTGGCGACTGCCTCAAATTGGCGACCGCCTCAATCGGCGTCGGCGAGTTTGAGCAACAAGGCGCCGCCCGCCAGGCCCACTGGGATTAGCACCCAAAACAGGGCCGCGATGCCGAAGATTTCAGAGGCCATGGGCCGATGCTTGGCGAACTGGTCAATTATTTAGCAGCGGCCAGCCCCAGGGCGCTGCTCAGCACCACTGACCAGGGGGCTGCGCTGCGCAGCTGTCCCGCCATTACTCCGCTGCCGCCGCTGGCCCAGCCCTGGCGCCGCAGGGCGTTCACCAGGGCCTCCAACCGTGGGGGGCCGCTCCCCAGCCGCCGGCCGATCTCCGCAGTAGGCCAGCAGCGGGCCGGTAGGCCGGGGTCGGCCTGGAGTTGGGTCAGCAGGCGCCGGCCGCCCGGGCCCAGGGTGTTGGGCGTGTTGGCGGCATCCCCGGCCATGGCGGCCATCAGCTGGGGATCTTGCAAAGGCCCGATCCACAGCGGTCCGCTGATCGCCAGGGCTGGAGTTTCCCCCGCTGGACAGCAGCAGGGGGGCCATTGGCCCAGCTTGAGCAGCGATTGCACCTGCTGATCGCCGCAGCCGTGACAGTGGGCGATCAGCCCCAGCTGCTCTTCTGCCCGTGGGGCCGGCCGCCGGGTGATGCGCACGGCGGTGCGGAAAGTGCGGCCTTCGCTGAAGGCCAGCAGTGGTTCCAGGCCCCGACCCATGGCCCAGGCGGCGCGGGCCTGGCTGCCGAGCTGCAGCCGCAAGGCCAGTTCCCAGCTGGCGGGATGGGCCCGGGCGCTGGCCCCGAGCGAGCGGATGGCGGCGCGGCGGTCATGGCCGGTGGGGGAGCGGCCGTCGCTGCTGGCCAGGTAGAGCACCCCGGGGCAGGCCACCGCCTCGATCGCCAGGGGCAGCAGGGCGCTGGGGCAGCCAAAGGCATCCAGATCCACCAGCTCGAAGCGTTGCTGCCGCTGCAGACAGCCCGCCAGCAGGGCCTGGGCCTTCTGCTGGCCAACGCTGCCCCGCTCCCCGAGCACCGCCAGGTTGGCCCGCAGGGCCGGCAGGCGGTCTGGATCGGCATCGTTGGCCCACACCTCCGTGGCCGCCGCCTCCAGCCCATAGCGCAGGGCGCGAATGCCGCAGCCGGCCATCAGATCGAGCACCCGCAGCCGAGCCGGAGGCTCCTGCTGCTGGCACAACTGGCGCGCCAGCAGCACCCCCAGATCTCGGCTGGGGCGGGATTCGGGCCGGAAGAAGCCGCCCCCCAGCCGCAGCACGGCCTCCCCCTCTGTCAGTAGATCTGCCTGGAGCCTCCCCTCGGCTGGGTCCGGCTGGGGGTTCGCGCAATAGTGATCGTCAGTTGCGTCGCCCAGGCCCGGTGCCCCCAGCTCGCCCCCAGCCTGCACCCTCCTGCGATGGGGACCTGAATTGGGGGGAGCACGGCACCTGGCAGTGGCGCGGCCAGAGTTGTCACTGGCGCGTGCTCGGCGAGCCGAGCCACCCCCCCCTGGTGTTGGTGCATGGTTTCGCTGCGGGCAGTGGCCACTGGCGCCGCAACGCCGCCGCCTTGGCCGCGGCGGGCTGGCAGGTGTTCGCCCTGGATCTGCTGGGCTTCGGGGCCTCCAGCCAGTCGCCCCTATGGCTGGACAATCGCCTCTGGGCCCGCCAATTGCAGGCCTTCCTGGAGCAGGTGGTCCAGGCTCCAGCGGTGCTGGTGGGCCACTCCCTGGGGGGGCTGGTGGTGCTCAGTTGTGGCGTTTTCTTCCCCGCCTGGGTGCGGGCCGTGGTGGCCGCCCCCCTGCCGGACCCGGCCCTGGTGGCCGGCCCTGCGGTTTGGTCCCAGCGGCCAGGCTGGCGCCGGCTGCGGCGCTGGTTGGTGGTCGCCCTGTGCCGGCTGCTGCCCCTGGAGTTGTTGGTGCCCTTGATCGCCCATTCGCCCCTGCTCGATCTGGGCATTCAGTCGGCCTATGCCGCCCCGGTGATCGGCGATCAACAGCTGCATCGATTGATTGCCCAGCCCGCCCGGCGGCCTGGAGCGGTGCCGGCGCTGCGGGCGATGAGCATCGCCATGGCCCTCAGACCCCGGGCGGCCACCGCCCCCGCCCTGTTGCCGCGGTTGCGGTGTCCGATGCTGCTGCTGTGGGGCCGTCGCGATCAGTTGGTGCCGCTGCGGGTGGCTGACCAGGTGCGCCGGTTGCGCGGCGACCTGCCCCTGGAGGTGCTCGATCACTGCGGCCATTGCCCCCACGACGAGCGGTCCGAGGCCTTCAATGCCGCCCTGGTGAACTGGTTGGATCGGGTGTGCGGGGCGGCCACGTAGCTTGAGCCGCACACTGGGATGCTGCGCCCTCCCGATCGAGCCATAGCCATGAAGCACACCCTCTCGGTGTTGGTTGAAGACGAGTCGGGGGCGTTGAGTCGCATCTCCGGGCTGTTCGCCCGCAGGGGCTTCAATATCGAAAGCCTGGCGGTGGGGCCCGCCGAGACCGCTGGCGTCTCCCGGCTCACCATGGTGGTGGAGGGCGACGACCGCACCCTCGAGCAGATGACCAAGCAGCTCGACAAGCTGGTAAACGTGCTCGGCGTGATCGACCTGTCCACCATCCCGGCCGTGGAAAGGGAATTGATGCTGCTGAAGGTGTCGGCCCCGCCGGAGCACCGCGGCGCCATCTTCGACCTGGTGCAGGTGTTCCGGGCCAAGGTGGTGGATGTGGCCGATGCGGCCGTCACCCTGGAAGTGGTGGGCGATCCAGGCAAGCTGGTGGCCCTGGAACGGCTGATGGAGGTGTTCGGCATCCTTGAGATCGCCCGCACCGGCAAGGTGGCCCTGGAGAGGGCCTCGGGCGTCAATACCGAGCTGCTCAAGGCCACCTCATCCGATAAGCGCGTGCCCGCCTGAGGGCCCAGCCGCTCAGGGCAGTATCAGGGCTGGCCCTTCACCAGGGTGCCGCCGCTGAGCACCGAGGCCTTGACGATCTTGTCGCCCTGCTCAAGGCGATCGACCACCTCCATCCCCTGGCTCACCCGCCCGAAGACCGCGTAGCGGCCGTCCAGTTCAGGCAGGGCCTGCAGGGCCACGTAGAACTGGGCACTGGCTGAATTGGGGTCATTGGCGCGGGCCATGGCCACGGCGCCGCGCTGGTGGGGCAACACCAGCTCCCGGGTGATGTTGGCCGCCGTGATCGGCTCGCCATAGCGGGGCAGGGATTCCCCCTGGCGCTTGATCTCCAGCGGGATCATGCGACTGCTGCCTGTGGCTGGATCCACGAAATTGCCCATGCCGTACTGGCTTGGGGGCACCGTGGCCTTGGCGCTGGTGGGATCGCCGCCCTGCACCACGAAGGGCACCGGTTCCTTGACCACCCGATGGAAGACGGTGCCGTCATAGACCCCGCGCCGCACCAGATCGACAAAATTGCCGGCGGTGAGCGGGGCGGCGTCGCCGTCCAGCTCAATTTGGAACGTCCCTTTGCTGGTCTGCACGCCGACGCTGGCCTTGCCGCTCAAGCAGGGGGAGGCGGCGGAGCCACAGCCCAGGGATTGCTTGGGCTGATCGGCGGCGCAGGCCACCAGGGCCAGGGGGCACAGCAGGAGCAGGCCGCAGACCAGCAGGCTGCGCAGCAGGCGGTTCATCGAACTCCAGAGGGCGGGGAGAGGCGGAAGTAGGCAGAGAAAGCAAAAATTTGGCCGGCAAAGCCCTCGGCTTGCCGTTGGAGGGGTCGATTCAGACCCCTTCCAACGGCACGCCGATGAAGCGGGCCAGCCGGGCGCCGGACAGCTCCAGATCGGCCAGGGGCATCGGTTCGCCGACGCGGGTCAGGGGCATGTCGCGGCGGCCCTGCACCTTCAGGGCCAGGCGGCGGCGGGGATTGAAGCCATCGCGCACCTCCACCTTCACGGCCTGGATCTGGCGCAGGGGAATCTCCACCTCGATTAATTGGCGGAAACCTTGGCGGCAGATGGTGGCGGTGCCGGTCTCCCGGTCGAAGCGATTGCTGCCAGCCCCCACATCGATGCCGATCACCGCCCAGAGATAGGTGGCCAGCAGCAGGGCCGCCAGGCCGTAGAGACCCATCACCAGGCCCTGGGGTACGAATGCCAGCTCTGCCGGGTGGCCGATGGGCAGCAGATCCGTGCCGAGGAAGCTGGAGGCGCTGGTGAGCAGGAATCCCAGCCCACCACTGGTGATCACTGCGGCCATCAACAGATTGGAGGGGCGACGGGAGCCCAGCACCTCCTGTTCCAGCAGGGTGGAGCTGGCGGCGGCTGAGTCGGCCGTGGAGGAGGCCATTGGGCGGAGGCAGGTCGAAAGGCCATCCTGCCGTGGGGCCCGCCATCGCCGCAGGGAATCCGCATAAATACTTAAACCTCTGGCCAACTCTTCGGCACCTCCTAGCCAACTCTTCGGCACCTCCTTGCCACCTCCTTGCCACCTCCTCGCGATTGCTGGAGTTTCAGCCCGTTTCAGGGTGGCTCCCCGGGCGGCTCAACATTGTTACGATCGCGCGGTATCCCGCTCTACCCATGACGATCGCTGTAGGGCGCGCGCCACAACGGGGATGGTTCGACGTCCTCGATGACTGGCTCAAGCGCGACCGCTTTGTATTTGTGGGCTGGTCGGGTCTGCTGCTGTTTCCCACCGCCTATCTGGCGCTGGGCGGCTGGCTAACCGGCACCACCTTCGCCACCTCCTGGTACACCCACGGCATCGCCAGTTCCTACCTGGAGGGCTGCAACTTCCTCACCGCCGCCGTCAGCACCCCCGCTGACGCCATGGGCCACAGCCTGCTGCTGCTCTGGGGCCCCGAGGCCCAGGGCGACTTCGTGCGCTGGGTTCAACTCGGCGGCCTCTGGCCCTTCGTGGCCCTGCACGGCGCTTTCTCACTGATCGGCTTCATGCTGCGCCAGTTTGAGATCGCCCGTCTGGTGGGAATCCGCCCCTACAACGCCATCGCCTTTTCGGGTCCGATCGCGGTGTTCGTGAGCGTATTCCTGATGTATCCGCTGGGCCAGAGCAGCTGGTTCTTTGCGCCGAGTTTCGGGGTGGCGGCGATTTTCCGCTTCCTGCTGTTCCTGCAGGGTTTCCACAACTGGACGCTCAATCCCTTCCACATGATGGGAGTGGCGGGCATTTTGGGCGGCGCTCTGCTGTGCGCCATCCACGGCGCCACGGTGGAGAACACCCTGTTTGAGGATTCCGAGCAGGCGAACACCTTCAAGGCGTTCGAACCCACCCAGGAGGAGGAGACCTACTCGATGGTTACGGCCAACCGTTTCTGGAGCCAGATCTTCGGGATCGCTTTCTCCAACAAGCGCTGGCTGCACTTCTTCATGCTGTTCGTGCCTGTGATGGGTCTTTGGACCAGCAGCATCGGCATCATCGGCCTGGCTTTGAACCTGCGTGCCTACGACTTCGTGTCGCAGGAGATCCGCGCGGCGGAGGATCCTGAGTTCGAGACGTTCTACACCAAGAACATTCTTCTGAATGAAGGTCTGCGTGCCTGGATGGCTCCTGCAGACCAGCCTCACGAAAACTTCGTCTTCCCTGAAGAGGTACTTCCCCGTGGAAACGCCCTTTAATTCCTCCTTGGTGGCTGTCGGGGGCAAGGACCTCGACTCCACCGGTTTTGCCTGGTGGGCCGGCAATGCCCGTCTGATCAACCTTTCCGGCCGTCTGCTGGGGGCCCATGTGGCCCACGCTGGCCTGATGGTGTTCTGGGCCGGCGCCATGATGCTTTTTGAGGTGAGCCACTTCACCTTTGACAAGCCCATGTATGAGCAGGGCTTGATCCTGTTCCCCCACGTCGCCACCCTCGGCTATGGCGTCGGTCCTGGCGGTGAGGTGACCGATCTCTATCCCTTCTTCGTGGTGGGGGTACTGCACCTGATCAGCTCGGCTGTGCTCGGCTTGGGCGGTCTGTATCACGCCCTGCGCGGCCCTGAAATTCTGGAGAATTACTCTTCGTTCTTCTCCCAGGATTGGCGCGATAAGAATCAGATGACCAATATCATTGGTTATCACCTGATCCTGCTTGGCGTCGGCGCCCTGCTGCTGGTCTTCAAGGCCATGTTCTTCGGTGGCGTATACGACACCTGGGCCCCCGGTGGCGGCGATGTGCGGCTGATCACCAACCCCACCCTCAGCCCCGGCGTGATCTTTGGCTATCTGGGTCGCGCTCCATTTGGTGGCGAGGGCTGGATCATCGGTGTGAACTCGATGGAGGACATCATCGGTGGTCATATCTGGGTTGGCTTGATCTGCATCTTTGGCGGCATCTGGCATGTGATCACCAAGCCCTTTGGCTGGGTGCGTCGCGCCTTCATCTGGAACGGTGAGGCCTATCTGAGCTACAGCCTGGGCGCCTTGAGCTTCATGAGCTTCATCGCCTCGGCCTACATCTGGTTCAACAACACCGCCTATCCCTCGGAGTTCTACGGCCCCACCAACGCCGAGTCTTCCCAGGCCCAGAGCTTCACCTTCCTGGTGCGCGACCAGCGCCTGGGCGCCAACATCGGTTCGGCCATGGGCCCCACCGGTCTGGGTAAATACCTGATGCGCTCCCCCACCGGCGAGATCATCTTTGGTGGTGAGACCATGCGCTTCTGGGATTTCCGTGGTCCCTGGCTGGAGCCCCTGCGCGGCCCCAATGGCCTCAGCCTCGACAAGCTCCAGAACGACATTCAGCCCTGGCAAGTGCGCCGCGCGGCTGAGTACATGACCCACGCCCCCAACGCTTCGCTGAACTCGGTGGGCGGCATCATCACCGAGCCCAACTCGGTGAACTTCGTCAACATCCGCCAGTGGTTGGCCTCCACCCAGTTTGTGTTGGCCTTCTTCTTCCTGGTGGGTCACCTCTGGCACGCCGGTCGCGCCCGCGCAGCCGCAGCTGGTTTCGAGAAGGGCATCGACCGCCAGGCCGAGCCCTCTCTGGCCATGCCCGACCTGGATTGATTAATCTAAGCAATTAGCGATTTAATCTTTCCAAATAAATATCAGCCTCTGCCAAAAAACAGGGGCTTTTATTTTGGCAATATGGCCTGTCGCCAATCCATGGCCTGTCGCCAATTCATGGCCTGCCGCCAATCCATGGCCGGCCCATGCAGGTTCAATTCCTACTCCGCCAGCCAGCGCCTCAACAGCGGCAGGCTGAGGCCGATCACATTGGAAAAGCAGCCCTCAATCCGCTCCACCAGGGCCCCGCCGCGGCCCTCCAGGGCAAAACCACCGGCGCACTGCAAGGGTTCGCCGCTGGCCACGTAGTTGGCGATTTCCAGCTCGCTCAAGGGCGCGAATTGCACCCTGGTGGTCACCGTGCGCAGTCGCTCAGCGGGGCAAGCGGCAGCGGCGCCAGGACCGGCCAGTAAGCAATGGCCCGTGTGCAGCTCCCCCCAGCCGCCGGCCATGCGTCGCCAGCGCTCGATCGCCTCGGCCCCACTGTTGGGCTTACCAAAAATTTCGCCAGCAAAGGCCAGCACCGAATCGCAGCCCAGTACCACCGAGATGTCGGCGTCGCGCTGCTGATCCAGCAGGCGCTGCACAGCCTGGGCCTTGGCCTGGGCCAGCAGCAGCACCAGCTCAGCGGGCTCGGGGTGTTGAATCGCTTCCTCATCCACGCCGCTCACCTGCACCCGATGGGCAATGGCGGCCTGCTCCAGCAGGCGGCGCCGGGCGGGGGAAGCGGAGGCCAGCAGCAGCACGGCACCAAGGACCACAAGTCAGGCAAGACAATGGCAGCGGATGCCAGCTTTGCTTGACCTCTTCAGGCCCCACCAGCCAGGAACAGCGCGCCCTGCGCCGGGCCCAGCAGGCCCTGCTCTGCCTGCCGTTCCGGCGAGATTTTTACCTGCAGCTGGAGCAGGGGCCCCTCAGCAGCAGCCAGCTGGCGGGCCGCCAGGACTGGCGTCGCCTCAGCCGCCGCCGCCTATCGGCCGGCCAAGCGGAAGACCACTTCATCTGGCTGATCCAGCTGGGGGTGCTGCGCCGGGAGGTGGACGGCCAGGGGCTCACCGAACGGGTGCGGCTCACCCCCCTGGGCCGGCAGCTGCTGACCAGCTGGCCTGATCAGCGTGATACGGCCGACCTGTTCACCAAGCTGTGGCATTGGTGCAGACGCCATTGGCCCCGCTGGTGAGCAGTTTCAAACCCCTGATGGTGCTTGGCACCAGCAGCGGCGCCGGCAAGACCTTGATGACGGCCGCCCTGTGCCGAGTGCTGCGCCGCCGCGGCCAGCGGCCCCTGCCCTTCAAGGGGCAGAACATGAGCAATAACGCCTGGGTGGATACCGCCGGCGGCGAGATGGCCTATTCCCAGGCGCTGCAGGCCTGGGCGGCCGGCTTGGAGCCGGTCTGCGCCATGAACCCTGTGCTGCTCAAACCCCAGGGCGACTGCACCAGTGAGCTGATCCATCTGGGCCGCTCGGTGGGCAACTGCCGCGCCGAGCACTATTACCGAGACTGGTTTCGGCCCGGCTGGGCCGCCATCCGCCAGGGCCTGGATGAGCTGCGGGCAAGTCAACCAGGGGGCCGCCTGGTGCTGGAGGGGGCCGGTAGCCCGGTGGAGGTGAACCTGCAGTCCCGCGACCTCACCAACCTGCGGCTGGCCCAGTACCTGCGGGCCAATTGCCTGCTGGTGGCCGACATCGAACGGGGGGGGGTGTTTGCCCAATTGGTGGGCACCCTGGCGCTACTGCGCCCTGTGGAGCGCCCCTTGATCAAGGGCCTGCTGATCAACCGCTTCCGCGGCCGGCGCGAGCTGTTCGATGAGGGGCGCCGCTGGCTGGAGGCCCACACCGGCATTCCCGTGCTGGGGGTGATGCCCTGGCTAGATGAGCTGTTCCCCCCGGAAGACTCGCTCGATTTGCTGGAACGCCGCGGCCGTAAACGCGGCGCTGAAATTGAGATCGCCGTGCTCAAACTGCCTTCGCTGAGCAATTTTTCCGATCTCGATCCGCTGGAGGCGGAAGCATCCGTGCAGCTGCGCTGGCTGGTGCCTGGTGAGCAGTTGGGGCAGCCGGATGCGCTGATCGTGCCGGGCAGCAAGCAGACCCTGCGGGACCTGGCGGCCCTGCGGGCCAGCCCTTTGGCCCTGGAGCTAAAGCGCTACGCCCGCTTGGGCGGGCAGGTATTCGGCATCTGTGGTGGCCTGCAAATGCTGGGCCGCAGCCTGCACGACCCGGAGGGCCGCGAGGGGGCTGATAACCAGGCCCCCATGGCTAGCCAGGTGGCCGGTTTGGATTTACTGCCCCTCCACACCCTTTTCGCCAACGCCAAGGCCCTGCGTCAGCGCCGCAGCCAGGGGCTCTGGCCAGCGGCGGCAGCCAGCCTCGAGCTGGAGGGTTTCGAGCTGCACAGGGGCGTCAGCTCGGTGGTGGAGGGGGAAACCTGTTTCCCCTTGGCGGCAGACCCCGACCTGGGCTGGTGGCTGCCCTACGGCGACCAGGGCGGTGTGGTGGCTGGCACCTACCTGCATGGGGTGTTTGAAAGTGGCCCCTGGCGCCGCCGCTGGCTAAACCAACTGCGCGATCGCCGCAGCCTGGCGCCTTTGAGCGAGGATCAACCCCACCACAGCCGCCAGCGGCAGGCGCTGCTGGATCGCTTGGCCGATGCCTTCGAGGCGCACGTGAATTTGGAGCCTTTGCTGCGGTGATCACCATCCACTGGCCCAACGGCAGCCAAAGCCAGGTGGCCCCTGGCACCGATTGGCTGGAGGCAGCCCGGGCAGCCGGGGTGAGCATCCCCACCGGTTGCTTGGGGGGCAGTTGTGGCGCCTGTGAAATCGAGGTGAATGGCGAGCCGCTGCGGGCCTGCATCACCGCCGTTGCCCCGGCTGCCCCGATCGCCCCGGGCGGCGTACTGCGGGTGGAGCTGGCCAGCGATCCCTACTGGTGATCGCGCTGGATCAGGCCGCCGCCCAGCAGGGTTTCACCGCGATAGAAAACGGCCGCCTGCCCCGGGGTGATCGAGAACTGCGCCTCGGCAAATTCCAGCCGGCAGCGGTGGGGACGGCCGCCGCTGACATCGCCGCTGGTGGCCGGTAGCGGCGTGAGCAGGGCCCGCTGCGGGTCGCTGCGATAGCGCACCTGCACCTCCAGCTCCAGGGGCGATTGGGGGGCGGCAATCGATAGCCAATTCACGGCGCCCACCGTGCAGCTATCGCGGGCGGCTTCCGACCGGGGGGCCACCACCACCCGGTTCATGGCCGCGTCGAGCCGCACCACATGCAGGGGTTCGCGCCAGGCCACGCCCAGGCCCTTGCGCTGGCCGATGGTGAAGTGCTGGATGCCATCGTGCTGGCCCAGCACCGTGCCGTCGCCGAGCACGATCTGCCCCTGCTTTGGCGGCAGATGGGCATCGAGGAAGGCCCGCATCGAGCCGTGGTGATCGGCCAGGCAGAGATCCTGGCTCTCCGGTTTGTGGGCGGTGCGCAGACCGCGCTGTTCAGCTTCCAGCCGCGTTTCCGGTTTTGTTAATTCCCCGAGCGGAAACACCAGCTGATCGAGCAGATTGGGGGATAGGTCGTAGAGGAAATAGCTCTGATCCTTGTGGCTGTCGCGGCCCCGCAGCAACTGGGGCCGGCCGTTGTCGCTCTGGTGGGCGGGCCGCACCCGGGCGTAGTGGCCCGTGGCGAGGCGGCCGATGCCCCGTTCTGCCGCAGCCCAGCGCAGCATCGGCCCAAACTTCACCTCCCGGTTGCAGCGCGAGCAGGGCAGGGGGGTGATGCCATCGCCGTAGCCCTGCACCAGCACCTGCACAATTTGCTCTTGAAAGTGCTGGCGAAAATCCACCACATGGTGGGGCACCCCCAACTGGTCGCAGAGGGCGGCGGCATCCACCAGCCCTTCGGCGCAACAGGCCCCCTTGCCGCTCATCAGCCAGAGGGTGAGCCCCTCCACCTGCCAGCCGGCATCCACCAGCAGGGCGGCGGTGAGCGAGCTATCGACGCCGCCGGAGAGGCCGACGGCAATGCGGTGCTCGCCAGGCCAGGTCTGCAGCCTTTCCAGGGCCGCAAGGCCAGCCGGGGTGGCGGCCAGAGGTGGTAGTGGGGATGTCAAGGCACTCGGGCCCGATCTAGCCAGGCCAGCCAATCGGCCCATCATGAATCCGAGCCGCCGCCGCTTTGTTGCAAGAACCAGCTTTGGTTCCAGACCCCGCTTTGCTTACAGAACCAGCCTTGTTGCCAAACACCTCCTTGACGTCTCCCCTGCCCGCCTGGCCCGGTCGCGATGCCGACCATTTGCTGGTGAGCGGCAGCCAGATGGCCGACCTGGAGCGGCAGCTGTTCGCCAGTGGGCTGCCGGTGGAGGCGCTGATGGAGAAGGCGGCCCTGGCGGTGAGTCGGCGTTTGTTGGCGGACCATGGCCAGCGGCTGCGTCGCCATGGGGCCCTGGTGCTGGTTGGGCCTGGCCATAACGGCGGAGATGGGCTGGTGATCGCCCGGGAGCTGCAGCTGGCGGGGGTGGCCACCTCCATTTGGAGTCCATTCAGCGAGCACAAACCGCTCACCGCCTGCCATTGGCGCCATGCGCTCTGGCTGGGCATCGAGCGGCTGTCGCAGCCACCGCCGGCCGAGGGGCCGGCCCTGTGGATCGACGCCCTGTTTGGCATCGGCCAGCGGCGCCCCCCCGGGGACGCCATCGAAACCCTGCTGGCGGAGCGGCAGCGGCTGCAGCCCGCCGCCCTGGTGGCGGTGGATGTACCCACGGGCCTCTGCGCCGACAGCGGCCGGCTGCTGGGGGCGGTGGCGGCCCGGGCCTGCACCACCTACACGATCGGACTGATCAAGACCGGTTTGGTGCAGGACCAAGCCCTCAGCTGGGTGGGGAAGCTGGAGCGCATCGATCTGGCTCTGCCCCGGGCCCTGTTGGAGCGCTTGCCGCAGCAGCAGCCCCTGGCCCTGGCCGCGGCGGATCTGGCGGAGCTGCCTGGCTTGCCCCTCGATCCCGCCCTGGGCAAATACGGCCGCGGCCGACTGCTGGTGGTGGCCGGCAGCGACCGCTATCGCGGCGCCGCCGCCTTGGCCCTGGCCGGGGCCACCGCCAGCGGTTGCGGCAGTGTGCGGGCCGCCCTGCCCGAGGCCGTGGCGGCTGGTCTGTGGCAGTCGCAGCCCCAGGTGGTGATCCAGCGCAGCCTGGCCAGCGGCCCCGCCGGCGGCCTCGCCCTCGGCGAGCTGCAAAGCACTGATCTGCAAAGACTCGATGCCCTGGTGCTCGGACCCGGCATCGGCACGGCTGTTGGTGAAAAAGCTGTTGGCGAAAAAGCCGTTGGTGAAAAAGCGTTCAGCGCCAGTGCTGGCGGTGGGGCCGTTAGCGGAACTGCTGGCTTTGGGGCTGGCAGTTGGGCTGGCGGTGGGGCTAATACAGGTAAAGAGATTTCCGGCGCCGAGCTCGACTTTTGGCAAGCCCTGCAGCGATCGCCGGTTCTGCTGCTGTTGGATGCCGATGGTCTCAATCGCCTGGCAGGGCCGATCGCCCGGCAATTTGGCGTCAGCCCAGCGGCCTGGTTGAGCGGCCGGCTGGGCCCCAGCTGGATCACTCCCCATGCCGGCGAATTCGCCAGGCTGTTTCCAGATTTGGCCAGCCTGCCCGCCCTGGAGGCCGCCGCCGCCGCCGCCCGCGCCAGTGGCGCCGCCGTGCTGCTCAAGGGGGCCCGCACGGCGGTGGCCGCCCCCGATGGCCGCTGCTGGCAGCTGCGCCAGGCGGCCAGTGCCGTGGCCCGCGCTGGCCTCGGGGATGTGCTGGCGGGCTATGCGGGCGGACTTGGCGCCCTGGCCCTGGCGGCGGGCTGGCCGGCCGATGCCCAACTGCTGGCGGCCGCCGCCCTGGCCCATGCCAGCACCGGGCTGAGGCTGCAGCAAAACGGCCTGGCGGCCAGCCCGGAACAGCTAGCGCGGCAGTTGCCTGATTATCTTTTTGAGGCTCTTATTTGAGGCTCCTATTTGAGACTCCTGGCCGAGGCTCCTGGTTGAGGCTTCTGACGAGGCTTCTGACGAGGCTTCTGGTTGAGGCTACCATTAGAGGGGCTGGATAGCCTGGGCTACTACTAATACAGCCTTGATTATGCCAGCGCGCTCCCACGCTTCGCTGACCATTACGCCAACGATCACGGCAAGCTCCTGCAGCGATTTCGCCCTTTGGTTTGGGTACTCAGACCCAGTTCTCCAACAGCAAACCATCCACCCGTTCAAATTCCCGCAAATTGTTGCTGATCAGAGTCAGTCCTTCGCTGCGGGCCTGAGCGGCTATGTGCAAGTCATTCACGCCGATTGGTGTGCCGCGTCGCTCCAGGGCAGCGCGGATCTGACCATAATGCTGAGCAGCCTTGGAGCCATAGTCCAGAATATCCAGCCGGCTGCAGAAGTCTTCCACCACCGCCAGGGTGCGCTGTGGCATGGAACTCTTTTCAGCTCCATGAAGAAGTTCAGCCAGTGTGATCGAGGCGATGGCCAGATGGGCTGCGTTCTCGTTGAAGCGCACCAGCAGCGACGCTGGCCTCCGTTTGATCACGTAAATACAGATGTTTGTATCCAGCAGATAGCGCAGCATGGCGATGTTCAGAGCGCTTCGCGCTCGGCTTGCTCCTGGGAGGCCCGCTCTGCCATGAAGTCATCGTGAACGGCCGGGCTATCGCGGAAAAAGCTGTCCCAGCGGCGGCCCAGCGGCGAAATGATGCGCTCGTGACCGCAGGCCCGAACCTCAACCTCCGTGACGGTGTCGGGCAGACGCAGATGGGCAGGGATGCGCACGGCCTGGCTGCGGTTGCTGAGAAACAGCTTGGTGATGCGGGCCACAGGGCATCCTACCGCAGGATATACAAGAAGTCTATCCCACTATTCTGATGCAGCAGCCCTGGCGGCAGCGGCACGAGCGGCACTAGCTGATCGGCGATCCGGTTGGTTCTGGAGCAGCCAGGATGACCCCGCCCCCAGAGCCTCACCCAGGGCCTCCAGTTGCAGCAATGCCAGCTCCCAGCCGCGGGCTTACTGCTGGACGATGAGAGCACCGCAGCGTCGATACCCTTTTCGGCGGCTTAGGCAACGACAGCTAACGGTGACACCGTGAGCTTCTCCGCCGACACCGATGCAATCGTGGAGATAACTGGTTCCACGGGCCTGCTGGCTGGGACCGGTTGTGGCGTCACCTTCCAGCCAGCTTTTCTGCATCAACCAAGCTCTAGGCAGGCCAAGCCGTAGACATCCGCCAGCGACACGCTGGGCTGTTCACCCCGGTACATCCGCAGGGTTGCGGAGCTGGTCGTAAAACCCAGCTTGCCCATCAAAGCCGC
>JBIKWK010000078.1:0-13237 GCA_044356375.1 Prochlorococcaceae cyanobacterium
GCTCATCCGCCTTCTCACCTCAGCTTTTGCGGTCTCGCTGTAACGACGCATTGAACGGCTCCATCAAGCCCCCTGGTGGTGAAAATGGTCGGGATGGAGAGGCGTCATCTTTCCTGGCAGAGGGGGCATCGCTTGGGCAAAGGATGACGGATGTGGATACCGCTCGTCTGTTACGTCGACTCACGTTCCTCCATTACGACTTTGGGGCTCCTACGTCTACGTCGCATAACAGGGCTCTCGAGGTTTGTCGCCGTGCCGTGCGCAGCCATACCTTGATCGATGCGCAGGCCTTGTTCAGCATCCTTCGCGAGGTCGCTACTGAGGTCCGCCCTCGGGCGGGCAGCCTCAGTAGGGACGGACTTATCGATCGGGTAAGGGCACGTGTAGCCCTCGCCGACTATCCCGACCACGCTGGAGACTGGGTGACACTCGATAGGCGATCCGCTCTCGAGGTGGGGCTCGTTCGAGATTCGATCGCTGACCGAGTGTGCATATCTCGAGAGGATCAAGTCAATCAGGTAATAAACTCTCTCTCGTCTGATTTCCAAGTCGTATTGCTTGGGGCTTCCGGTTTGGGTAAATCTGCCTTGGCCAAGGCAGTTTTTGAGCGCAGACTCGAGAACCGCGAGAGGACATTGTGGATTGAGTCATCTTCTTTCGATCGTGCGGCGGACTACGGGGCGTTCGAGGTATCACTGCAGCTTCTGCATCCTTTCACCGATTTGCTCGGGCAGGAGGCTAGCCGAGATCCGGTCGTCATCATCGACGGTCTCGATCACCTGTATACAGATCAAGGGTACCGGAACGTGGCCTCGTTTCTTCATTCAGTGGGGAGCGCACACCACGTGACTCGATGGCGAGTTCTCGCGATTTGCCAGACGCAGGAGTGGCCTCGAGTTCATGAGTCGCTGCAGCGTGCTGGTACTTCCCAGTCCCGCTGGCACACCTATGAAGTACCCCCACCTCAACCCGCTGACCTTCAGTCAGTGTATGAATTAGCTCCAATGTTGAGGCGCCTCTTGTTACAGCCCAGAGTGGGAGTGCTACTTACAAACCTTAAGCTCTTAGATCTGGTTGTTAGACGTCTCCTCGGTGGGAAAGACATCGACACTTCTACATGGGTGGGTGAATCAAGTATTGCCGACTGGTTTTGGACTGCAGAGGTCGATCACGGACCAGATCAACTTGCGCGTGGGCAGTTTGCGCGACAGCTGGCGCAGGCACAGGCCGACAATCTCACCATCTCTGTGCCGGTCGACACCTTTGTGGAGAGATCTCTTGGCGTAGCGCAGTCACTGATAAGAGACAACCTTCTTGTAGAGGTGTCCGGAGATCGCCTCGCATTCTCGCACGACCTCTATGGCGACTGGGCTCGTCTTCGCATCTTGCTGAACTACAGAGGCGACCTGCCGATGTTTCTCGAAGGGCGCCACGAATCGCCGCTCTGGCACCGAGCGATCCGCCTCCTAGGGATTCACCTTCTAGAGCGAGAGCAAGGAATCGACGAGTGGAAAATGCTGATGACGTCCTTCGAGAGCGGGGAGATGATCATCGTTCGAGACCTCCTCCTGGAGGCCCCCGCGTTTGCGATGAACGCGGGACTACTGCTAGAGCGCATCTTTCCTGACCTGGTCGCTGGTGACGGGAAATTGCTCAAGCGCCTTCTAACTCGCTTCTTGGTGTTTGCCACAGTCCCCAACCAAGAAATGCTGCATGTCGCACGAACCATCGGCATGGACATCAATGCAGCACGCGCCGCCTATCGACACCCACACTGGCCATATTGGCTTGATGTCCTCGAAGTGCTGCACGATCATCGCGAAGAGGCGTTGCGTGCAGCCGCATACGAAGTCGCAAAGCTCGTCGAGATGTGGCTTAAGTTCGCCGCTCCTGGTTCTGTCCGGCGTAGCGAAGCCGCTGATCTGGCGGTATTAATTGGGCAGCGGGCCGTCGATTCACGGGATGACCATCGAGGGAGTAAAGAGCTTGAGCTATTCTATAAGTGTGCCCTTCTCGCATCACCTGAAAGACCAGACGAGGTTGCACATATCGCTAGGACTGCTGCTGAGCGTGTTCCCCGTCCCGATGTGACCGCAGATGAATCAGTAGGGCTGCACTCACGCACACAAAGTATGTTCAGCATCGGCATCATGAGGGGTCCTTGGCCTGACGGCCCGTTGGCTCGGGTCAATGAGGAGTTCCAGAACGTTTTTCTGGATAGCCGGTGTATTGAGAACCTTTATCGAGTGCGTCCGTCGATAGCTGCAGAAATTATTCTCGCTACTCTGATTAAGGCGCCGTACGAGGAGCGTTGGGGTAGTGGCCGGATATGCGAGAGAGACCTCGATCTCGTTGACAGGCATACTTGGCAACCACCTCTCTATACACAGGGCCCTTTCCTTGGCTGTCTTCGGGGGGATCTTGACGAGGGGCTGGGGTTGATTCTGCGAATCATCGACTTCGCTACTGCTCGAGCCAGGGAGAAGGCTGAACAGTATCTAAGCGAGAGAAGAGAGCGGGCAAATGTAGAAGCTGACAGCGAATTAGTAAACGATCTAGGAGTGACTAACTCTGTACCTTTGAGGTTGCTGCTGCAAGGAAGTGGCACCGAGGACTTGATCTTCGATGGCGACGCGTCCGTCTATGGCTGGAGTTCTGGTCTGGGAAATCCGCCCGCCACCATCCAAGTTGCCCTTATGGCACTCGAGCAGTATTTCTATTGTCGGATTGATGCAGGGGATGACATTACGGAGAGCGTAGCTACAACGTTTTCTCGAAGTCGCTCGGTTGCAGTTCTAGGAGTGCTCTGCGATGTCGGCAAGCGTCAGCCGATTCTTTTCAACGGACCGCTTCGCGCGTTGCTTTCTGCACCTGAGATCTATTCTTGGGAGATCAGAAAGATGGTCAATAGTCGCTCGTACATGATGATTGGTGCAAGCATTCAAGGCCAATTCTTCTGGGAGCTTGCCAAGAAGTTCCACGAACTGGGGCACAGAAAGTATGATCTTCGGGTTATAGCAGCGGATCTATTGCTCAAGAGCGAAGATATGCAGACCTTCTTTTCGTCAGTTCGCGCCTGGTGGAAGAGGCGCCATTGTGACGGAGAACAGCTCCATGATATGGCGGATCAACTTGATCTTCAGCTCGATCGGGCCAACTGGCAAATCCGGGCAGATCCGAAGCACGGGCAAGTCTTCGTCAACGTTGCACTCGAGCGAGTTCAGGCCGAGAGAGCTGACGAAATGCAAGTCATCAACGATCGGATGCTTCGCAACAGCTTCCCAATCAGCTGCCGATCGATCCTTGACGAGACACGGCTTCTAACCGACTCCGAATTAGAAGAGTTTTGGCAGGAATGGAACAGAATTCGGGAACTTGCCGATGCAGAATCTGTTCTTCCTGGTGGCGAGAAGCGATTTGTTGACCTCTACATCGACGCCCTTACCGGAGGCATCGCTGTAATGATATGGCGAGACGACTGGCTGTCCCGACATACAACTCGACGCAAAGAGGTCGAGAGAGTGCTTGAGTCCATTTTAACGGGTGAACCTCCGAAGAATAATGAGTATATGTCCAGTCACGACGGCTGCGGTTGGACGTGGGACTGTTTTCTCGCAGAGACGATCGCAACTTTATGGGCACGTGATCCACAGGATGCTCGGTGGCGACGTCTCGTGGCCCAGATGCTCTTTGCAGAGAAGTACAAAGTTGTGTCTATGCTGTTCTCTCGGTGTGCCGAGCATCGGTCAATCCTTGGTGATGACTTTGGACGTTTACGCCGACTAGCAGTGGACTGGGCACATGTGAGGGGCCGCGTTGAAGGTTTACGCAACTGGCCATATATGGCCCCGGAAGGTGATGTGCGCGTACAAGCACTTCTCCATGGCGAACTGGGCGCCTGGCAAGAGGAGAGGCTTAGGGCATTCATCGATGGCACATTGGCTCCTCTGCCAGTTGACTGGAATAGGTTTGAAGATGCGAGCAGGTTCGCCGAGATTGACACCCTTAGCAGCAAGTGGCCTGACTTCAGACTGATGGACTTCCATCTCGTGCGCTGCAGCCATAGCTGGCTGCCTCTGCCCGATGAAGCACAAAGCCCGGAGGAGCGAGCAAGTGTTATTCAGTTCTGGCGTGTTGCCATCGATATAGTCGCTGAGAGGCCTCGCGCCGATCTGCAGCGACGGGATCATCAGTATCCCCTTCAGGACGACGTCTGGGTCCTAGAGAATGTGGCTGCGGCGGTGTTGCAGCTGCAGCCGGGCGAGAACCCTGACCAGCTTTGGATGCCCATCATCGATCTCCACAGTGAGGCCCACGATTGGCCTGAGAAATTCCTTAATGCCCTCCACCGTCAAGCACTCGCCGCTGAAGTGACGCCTGCGACCTATCCACCGCTTCTTCGTGAAATCGCTCAGCACGCCTTTTCTCACATCGATGGCGAGTTGAGATGGCCTTGGCACGAAGAGGTATGGGATGCGCTCATCGGCATCGATTACTGGGTGAGTGATTTATGGTCAAATCGGCATGTGGGCCACGTGCTTCGCATCTGGGACGTCATCTCCATGTGGATGGAGAAGGCTCCACGGGAAGGGCGGCGGCTGGGTAAGTTCGCTCGATGGCTGTCGAAGCCAGCGGCAGCAACGGTCCGACTGCGAACGCTCGCATGGTTTCTGGATCTCCTCCAAGCTGACGAAAGAGGTTCAGCATATCGCGATGGGGATGTTGAAGATGATCTCGCTAAACTGCTGAACGTGGTCTGGGACCAAGATCAGAATCGGCTTCGCTTGACGAGTCAAACATTCGTGGCCTTTCGCGCCCTCCTCGCCTGGCTAGGCGAGCGTCAGAACTCTCTCGGTTTGGAACTCCAGGGGCGCATCGGATGGCTTACATGACTGAGCCTTTTCTACAAGCCAAGTGGCTAAATGTGCATGCTTCGCATAGCATTGACGTTGGTGTCTGCTTTGGAGATGAGGTTGAGTTCAAGTGACACGAAGAAGGCGGAGGCTCGATGAGTTGTGTCTTTGTCGCGGAGGACTGCAGACATCAGCTATTGAAAAGCGACATTTCGAACAAGCCCCTCGAGTGGACAGGCGACCACTAGGGTCCTTTTCCAGCTCTAGGTTCTTGCCTGCCACTCAGGGGCAGCGTTAGAGGGACTGCAGCAAGGACGAAGCAACAATATTAGGGAATCACGACCTTCGCCTGCCGAGTGGTTGGCGAAGGGGTTCCTAGCAAGGAACAGTCGCGGATCATACGACCGTAACTCTTTGAGACAAGACTTTGCACTGTGGGCCGGTTGATGGCTATCATGTAATCATCTTGCAAAATAGGATCTCAGCGTTGCAGCCATGAGAACTGGATCCATAAAACTAGTGATTCATCCATCTGGCTCTGACGATGAGAGCTTAACTGTTGCAGATGCTATGCAGCAAGTTTTAGACTATTTCAAGCTTCTCGATAAGGCCGTTAGTGCGCATGGTGGTAAATCTGCAGGCATTGTATGGCAGCTGCTCAGCGCGAGCACTAACTCGCCATTTACTATAGAAGCCACGGCAGTTTCTGCCATTCCAGGCAAATCGGTAGAGGATGAAGCAATTGCTTCGGCCTCTCTCCTGGCCGAAGGCTTAAATCAGATTATGTATGAACATCATCCGCCAGACTGGATGGATGCGGAGGCTCAATTGATATTGCACGGTCTTTTGAAGAGGAGTCAGAACGGAATCCGACAAACCGATTTATACTTGCAAGATTCCAATAAGTCCGTGCTTATTGAGACTGCCTCTGCACAGCGTGCGATAGAGGTTCTTCAGCCCGAGCTTGCGGTACATACTTTCAGGGAAACTGACTTCACTCATAGCGAGCTTGGTTCGGTCGAAGGCAGGGTTGTAGGTCTTCGATCGTACTACAACAAGCCTGCAATTGTACTTTACTCTCTTCTGGATAAACGAGAAATACCTTGTGTGCTTGTAGATCCCGAGATTCGCAATGCCATCTGCGGCAGGCGAAACTGGAGCCAAGTTTACGAGAGCAGAAGGGTCTTGATTCCAGGGGTCTGCTTTTTTGATAGAAGTGGAAAGTTGATCAAAGTTGAAGTAAAAGGAGAGATCATTGATATCGATCCAATCCCCGTTAATCTATCTGAACTTCACGATCCTGAATTCAGCGAAGGGCTATCTCCTCATGATCACTTGAAAAGATTGTGGGCTGAGAATCGATGAACGACGAATTGCAAGTTTATTGGGATTCCTGCTGTTGGATCGGGCTCATCAATCAAGAAGAAAGGTGGTTTGGGGACCTACAGTCTATTTTCGAGTCTGCGCAGAGGGGAGATGCTCAGCTTTGGATCTCGACGATCACAATCCTTGAGGTTGTCAAGGTTCCATCTGAAGATGGTATGCCGCGTCCGTGGCCCGATGCGAATATTGCACAAGTTGATAATCTTTTTCTTCAAGACTATGTCCGCACTGTTCAGCTTGATCAGCAGATTGCCCGCAAAGCTAGGGAGATCTACAGATCCACTCCCTCATTGGGACTACGCAAGCAAATGGATGCTATTCATCTAGCGACGGCGTTATTTTATAGCGTTGACGAGTTTCATACAGACGACGGAGAGGATCTGCTTAGCCTAGATAAAACTCTTCCTTGTAGAGACGGACGGCTGCTTCGTATATGCAAGCCCAAAGATTCTTTGCTGACCGCTCAACGCAGGCTGCAATTATAATTGAAGTCTCGCTTAATGGCATTCATTGATACTGGGGGATGTTGCTGCAATGCCGGACTTCTTGACTAAGGCAGTTGGCTAATCACAGCCCTCCAACATCCAGATTCAGAAGTCGGGTGCAGAGGATTGGTTCAATGCTAGAAACAGGTCCCCGCTTCTGACCTGGGGCATTAGGAGGTAGAGGCGTCATCTTTGCTGGCAGTCGCGGCGGCGGAATGGACAATTTTTCGAGGCGCCCACGAATCAAAACACAAAAAACCCCGCCGCAGCGGGGTTGCCAAATCCAGAAAAGCCAGCCGAACCAGCCGCAATCCAGATATATCCGTAAACCTAAAACCTCAAACTTTGCGGCTGTAGAATTCCACCACCAGCAGTTCGTTGATCTCCAGGGCCACCCATTCCCGCTCGCACTTGCTGATCACCTTGGCGGTGAACTTCGGCTTGTCGAGTTCCAGGTGGGGGGGGATGTTGGAGAGGCCAGGGAAGGCCAGGTTGGCTTCCGCCAGCAGTCTGCTGGCCTTGCGTTCGCGCACCGCGAT
Source organism: Prochlorococcaceae cyanobacterium (assembly GCA_044356375.1). Taxonomy (GTDB): domain Bacteria; phylum Cyanobacteriota; class Cyanobacteriia; order PCC-6307; family Cyanobiaceae; genus UBA5018. Next base: position 7,261 of record JBIKWK010000078.1, read on the forward strand.
TACATCGCCGGCCCTGCATTGGTAGCTGGGGATGTCTACCACGCGGCCATTCACGGTGATGTGACCGTGGTTCACGAATTGGCGCGCACCGGGCACCGTGGGGCCAAAGCCCAAACGGAAGCACACGTTGTCGAGCCTGTTTTCCAAAAGCTTGAGCAGGTTGGTTCCGGTGGAACCCTCCTGGGCGCGGGCTTTCTTCACGTAGCGCACCAGCTGACGTTCAGAAATGCCGTAGTTGAAGCGAAGCTTTTGCTTCTCTTCCAGGCGGATTGCGTATTCGGAGCGCTTGCGACGGGCTTGGCCGTGCTGACCGGGTGGATAAGACCGCTTGGCGGACTTACGGGTGAGACCGGGAAGGTCTCCCAAGCGCCGCGTAATCCTCAGTCGAGGGCCGCGGTAGCGAGACATAGAACCAAATCGTGGGGATAGGGGGCCCGGGGGCCGTTGAACAAGCGAACCTGACGGCCCGCTGGCGATCGGGCGTCGAGCATGCTGGGTAGACCCGCTTGCCTCGCGCCTTGCCGCGCCAACGATCGATCCTATCGGTTGGCCCCCGGACCCCTCTCGGCCCGCTGGCCGCCACTCCCGCTTTGGCATCCCCCGGGCCCCTGGCCTGGCTGCTGCTGGCCCTGATCGGCCTCTATCGCCAGTGGATCTCACCCCTGCTGGGGCCCCGCTGCCGCTTCATCCCCAGCTGCAGCGCCTATGGCCTGGAGGCGATCGAACGCCATGGGGTGTGGCGCGGCGGTTGGCTCACCCTGCGGCGGCTGCTGCGCTGCCATCCCTTCACCCCCTGCGGCTGCGATCCGGTACCTGATTGATGAACGACTCCCCAGCGCCGGATCACATCGCTCAGGAGCTGAAGCAGCAGGGCATGCAATTGCTGCTGTTCAGCCGCCAGGGCTGCTGTCTCTGCCAGGGGCTGGAAGAAAAACTGCGCGCCCTGCTGCCGCCCCCCCAGCTGTTGGTGCACAACGTGGATGCAAACCCAGCCCTGCTGGCCCGCTACGACCTGGAGGTGCCGGTGCTCGCCATCCAGCAGCCAGGAGGGGGCTGGCGCGAGCTGCCGCGCCTGCCGCCCCGGTTGGCGGGGGAGGGCCTGCGGCTCTGGTTGCAAAGACAGGGCTGGCGGGGCTGATTTCCCCCTGGCGGCGATCGAGCCGCTTAGAAAGGCCCCAATTCCCGGTGGTGGGCCCATGACCCAGCAGCTCCATGCCCTCCTGCGCCATGGGGGACTGGAGCCCCCTGGGCACCTGCAAAACCAGCCGGTATCGCAGGTTTGCTGTGATTCGCGCCTTGTGCAGCCCGGCAGCCTGTTTATCGGTTTGCCCGGCAGCCGGGTGGATGGGGGCTGCCTCTGGCCAGAGGCCCTGGCCGCCGGGGCCGTGGCGGCGGTGATCGGCGCCGCCGCCGCCGCCCAGCGGCCCCCCGCCGCAGAAGATCCGGTGCTTGTGGTGGCCGATCCGCTGGCCGCATGGGCCGGGCGCCTGGCGGCGGCTTTCTGGCGGCAACCCAGCCAGGCGATGCGCTTGATCGGCGTTACCGGCACCAACGGCAAAACCACCACCACCAGCTTGATCGAACACCTGGCCGCCGAGGCCGGCCGGCCGGCGGCCCTCTTCGGCACCCTGGTGAATCGCTGGCCCGGCCATAGCCACACCGCCGAACACACAACTGCATTTGCCGATCAGCTGCAGGCCCAGTTGGCGGCGGCCCTGGCCGCCGGCACCCAGGTGGCCGCCATGGAGGTGAGCTCCCATGCCCTCGATCAACAGCGGGTGGCCGGCTGCAGCTTCGCGGCGGCGGTATTCACAAACCTCAGCCAGGATCACCTCGACTACCACGCCTCCATGGAGGCCTATTTCGAAGCCAAGGCCCTGCTGTTCGCCCCCGATCAAGCCCTGGGGGGCGCTGTGGTCAATGTGGACGATCCCTGGGGAGCCCAGCTGGCCCAGCGGATTGAGCGCCAGAGCCCCAGCTGCCGCCTCTGGCGCTCTTCCCTCAACAACGGCCCGGCCGAACTGCGGCTCACCGATCTGCGCTTTGGGCCCAGCGGCATCGACGGCACCTTGATCAGCCCCGTTGGCAGCGGTGCCTTCCGCTCCCCCCTGGTGGGTCGCTTCAATGCGATGAACCTGCTCCAGGCGGTGGGGGTGCTGGCGCTGCTGGAGCTGCCCCTGCCGCTATTGCTCCAGGGGCTGGCCAGTTTCCAGGGGGTGCCGGGCCGCATGCAGCGGGTGGCCATCGCCGGGCTGGATGCCGCCAGCGCCGCCCAATTACCCGGCGTGATCGTCGACTACGCCCACACCCCCGATGGCCTGGAAAACGCCCTGGGGGCCGCCAGGCCCTTTTGTGATGGTCGGTTGATCTGCGTGTTTGGCTGCGGCGGCGACCGCGACCGCGGCAAGCGGCCCCTGATGGGGGAGATCGCCGCCCGGCTGGCCGATCAGGTGTGGGTCACCTCCGATAACCCCCGCACAGAAGACCCCGCTCAAATCCTCCAAGACGTGGTGGCCGGCATCCCCGCCGGCAGCCCATTACAGGTGGAGGCCGATCGAGCCATAGCCATTGCGGCGGCCATCGCCGGCGCGGCGGCTAACGATCTGGTGATCATCGCCGGCAAGGGCCATGAAGATTATCAAATATTGGGCACCACAAAAATTCATTTCGATGATCGTGAGCATGCCGAAATGGCCCTGCGGGCCAAACTTGGCAGTTCGTGAAGATCGGCTGGCGCGGCCAGGGTTTTTCGATACTCTGCAGCCGCCCACTATTGCTAGTTTTTTCTTACCGATGGCCCAGTCTGTTCCAATCTCCAAAAAGTTCCTGGCCGAACTTTTTGGCACCTTCTGGCTAGTGCTTGGCGGCTGCGGTAGCGCCGCTATCGCCGCCAATTTCCCCTACTTGCTCGGTGCAGACGTCGCCCCTGGCAACCCCTTTGGCCTGGGTTTCCTCGGCGTTTCCTTCGCCTTTGGCCTCACCGTGGTGACCATGGCCTATGCCATTGGTCACATCTCCGGCTGCCATCTCAACCCAGCAGTGAGCTTTGGTCTCTGGGCCAGTGGCCGCTTCAAGGGCTCTGAACTGCTCCCCTACATCTCCGCCCAGGTGATCGGCGCCGTGCTCGCCGGCGGTTTCATCAAGCTGGTGCTAGCCGGTGGCCCCGCCCTGAGCCTGGTGATGGGCGGCAGCAATCCGCTGGCCACCAACGGTTTTGGCGCCCATTCCCCCGGTGGCTACGGCTTCTGGGCGGCCCTGATCGTGGAATTTGTACTCACCTTCTTCTTCCTGTTGGTGATCATTGGCGCCACCGATAAGTTGGCCTCCGCCGGTTTCGCCGGCCTGGCCATCGGTCTCACCCTCACCCTGATCCACATGATCAGCATCCCGGTCACCAACACGTCGGTGAACCCCGCCCGCAGCACCGGCGTAGCCCTCTGGGTTGGTGGCGAGGCCGTCGGTCAGCTGTGGCTGTTCTGGCTGGCCCCGATCGCCGGCGCCCTGCTGGCCGGCTGGGTATATCGCAACGTCTGGGAACAGGCCGCCGACTGACAGGCCGTCGCCTGACAGGCCGTCGACTGAGCGTCTACTCCCGGCTCAGCAGCGGCCAGCTCCAGGGGGAGCCTGCCGAGACGGGTGGGCTCTCCTTTTTCCATTTCAGCCGATCTGGGCCAGCGCTTCCAAGAGCGCCTCGGGGGCCAGGAGGCATTGCCTCATCCGGTGGGTAGATGCAAGGGCCGTGCCTGATCCGGGAAGGCAGAAAGGATCAAGGCCGCACCTCACGCTTGGCGGCGTCGATCTCGGCGGGGTCAAAGCTGTGGGGGGCGAGGCTCTCGCGCAGGGCCCTGATCTCCGCCAACTGCTGCTCAACAGACGGCGAAGCCGAACCGAGCCCGGCCTCCAGACAAACGATGGCCTCGTTGTTGAGGCTGCGCCTGTGGCGCTTGGCCGCTGCGGCCAGCCGGGCATGGAGCGCGTCCGGCAAATTTTTGAGAGTGATTGTTTTGGCCATGGCAGCCAGTGATCAATGACCCAGCGGTCATGCAACCAGTATGGATCCATTCTGGTTGCACGAGAACCAAGGGGTGGCTGGATGAGCAGGCCAGCGTGGCGAGTGGTAGCCACTACACGCCAGTACACTCACCGAGCCGATCGTGGCCGAGGCGTTTTGCCCCTGGTGCTGAAGGTGGTGGACCTGTGATCCGCAGCGTGGAGCAGATGCCGCCCCAAACGCAGATCAACAGTTTCACAAGCCTTGTTGAACCCGAGCGCAATAACCAGCTCCCCCCAAGTGGGCGATCAGGGATTGTGCCGCAGCAAAGCGGTTATACGCCTGCCGTCTGCAGGGCTCGCAGCTGACTGGGATTCACGCTGTTTGGCAGCGGCACGGCGGCACTTGGATTGTGGCAGAGTGTGGGGATTGCATCATCCAGCTTCGCTATCCCGCGCCGCTGCAAAGGTGTTGGCAGCTGTGTTGATTGAGTTCGAACTCTCTGCCAAACAAACACGGTTGTCATGACCCACGGTAAGCCACAATGAGTTTTGCGCCGCCGTGGCTGGGATCTTCGTAGCTTTCGGGTTTGGCATTGGGATCCATGTAGACGGCGAGGGCGGGGTTGTCGCCCGTTACCTGACCTTCGGTGAATCGGGTGTCCGCGCTCCATGCACGACTGGTGTTGCCGTCGTAGGTGGCGTAGTAGAGGTCCGCTTTTTTGTCCCCTGAGCGGTGGACCACGATCAGCTTGTTATCAAACACCGCCAGGGAGGGACCTTCCCAAGTTTTGTATTCACTCATTTTAGCCAACGTGCTCCATGTAACGCCATCGGCGCTATCTGTGTTCCACAATTTTTCGTCGCAACCGCGTATCAGCAGATACAACTTGCTCTTGTAAACGGCTAGGGCGGGGATATCTTCGCCTTTTGCATCGCCACTGGAGTCTGAGATTGGACTTATCATGCTCCAATTTGAGCCGTCTTCGCTGGTAATGTGATACAAATACTTATATTTTTTTCCGGGAAAACCAAGTGCACTCTGTTGTTGAAAACAGCCGCAGCGGTGCCGTAGTTAGTATTTACCGTACGGTTATAACCGCTCGTATCAGGCGCCGCGTTAATCTTTACATCTGGGCTCCAAGAGTTGCGGTCTGGGTTCAAGGTGCAGCACCACAGGGACTGGTCGTCTTTTCCGCCCTTGTGGAAGCAGTAAAGTTTATCGTTGAACACCACTAGGGTGGGAACACCTGTGGTGTGGTGAGCTGGGAATTTCTTGGGTCGCATTTCCACGGGGTATTCGTCCTCCGCCGATCCATCGCTCCAACCGTCTGCGCTGGTGTAATGCATCCAATACATATTAGTGTCGTCACCTTTGCCTCGATACACGCAATACAAGCGATCACGGAATTGGGCCAAGGCAGGACCGGCCGCACTTTCGATATCGGTGAATGCGCTTTCTTCGCCCCATGTATGAGTAGAGGCATCCCACACTGACGAATAAAGGCTCAAGTCTTCAGGGAGTTTATTCCTGACCACGACTAGTGCGACAGGGCAGATCCACGGAGAGACCAGCCTGCAGCCTTGGCTACCGGTTTTTCTCGAAACACGTGTTAGGCGAAAGTTCTTGATTTTGAGAATTGTTTCTATGGCTATGCGAAGTTCCGCGTTTGGAATAATTTTTTTCAGCTCGTATTCTACAATATCCATGGCATATGTAAGCTTGTCCACGGCCGGCTGGTTTAAAATCAGTTGATAGCCCCACCACTTCCACTCAACTTTGATATCAACGTCGAACAGGTCCGGAATATCTGTGGCGGACAAGGCCGCCGATGTGCCAGCTGGCGAGTCCTGGGGCGCCTCGCTGGCGTCCCCTGAAGTGGTGTAATTCCCCCGGCACCCCCACCCCGGTGTAGCCGGGGTGGGGGGACGCATCTCAGGCGACTGGCTCCGGCTGGTGTTGCAAGAGGTGGGCAGGTCCGTTTCC
>JBIKWK010000079.1:0-13231 GCA_044356375.1 Prochlorococcaceae cyanobacterium
ACTGGCCGGCAGGGGACTCACCTTCACCTGCAGCTCACCGCTGGCCTGGCCGGCGGCATTGACAGCCGTGCCGGAATCTGATGGGGTGGCGGCAGATTGCATAGAAATGTCTTGTCAGCCCACCATCTTAGAAACTGGTCTGCCAGGGAACCTGGTGACCCGCCAGGCAATCTGGTGATCCGCCAGGGAATCAGGCCAGGTCATCGCTCCTGCTCCAGCCTGGGCATAGCTTCAGGCCCCTGCCCGGCGCGAGGGCCAGGCGGCTTCACCGGATGATCGGCGACTCCTTTTAGTAGAGTTTCAGAGTCGCCGCTCAAGTCGGCCAACCCTAGGCGCGCAAATCAATACAGCAACATACCAATAAAAATCCCTCAACCATTCTTTTAAATTATTTTCGCATTTAACTAAACTTTTGTTCGGGCTCATTCCCCAGGACTTTTATTCAGTTGTCTGGGGGCAGTTAGCCGCCAGCTTTTGTTAATCGCAAGAGTCTGATTGATTTCAGCTTTTTGGCGCCGGGCCTCGGCCCAAGTCAATGTCAGGCAGGCTTGATGGCCTTCAAGCAGCTTTGGAGTAAAACCGGTGGCAAAGCGGTCGCAGCAATGCGGTCGCGGCAGAGCGGTCGCAGTAAAGCGGTCGCAGCAAAGCGGTCTCGGCCAGTCGGCTCTAACCCTGCACCCAAGGTCTTCCCTCCAGTTACACCTGCTTCCCTCCAGTTACACCTGCTTCCCTCCAGTTACACCTGCTTCCCTCCAGTTACACCTGCTTCCCTCCAGTTACACCTGCTTCCCTCCAGTTACACCTGCTTCCCTCCAGTTACACCTGCTTCCCTCCGGCTAAAACTCAACTCCCACCAGATCACTCTCCGCTAAAACATCAGGCCAGCACTGCCGTTGGCCAATCCAGCCTCAGGCCAGGCCAGGCCAGATCCAGGCCAATCCCTCCCAGATCCATTCCAGTTTTCGCCAACCCTTGACCATCGCTCCCAGCCCCACCTCATCTCACTCCGCCTGCCTGCCCGCTCGGCCGCTCAGGGTGGCGATCCTCGGTGTCACCGGTGCGGTGGGTCAGGAGCTGCTCGAGCTGCTGGTGGAGCGGCAGTTCCCAGTGGCCGAGTTGATTCCCCTGGCCTCGGAGCGCTCCGCCGGCCAGCAACTCCATTGGCGGGGTGAAAGCCTGCCGATCCAGGCCGTCAGCGAGGCGGCATTTGAGTCGGTGGACCTGGTGCTGGCCTCGGCCGGTGGCGCCATCTCCAAGCAATGGGCTCCAGCTGCCCTGCGGGCCGGGGCGCTGATGATCGACAACTCCAGCGCCTTTCGCCTGGATCCCGCAGTGCCGCTGGTGGTGCCGGAGGTGAACCCCCAGGCGGCGTTCAGCCACCGGGGGATCATCGCCAATCCCAACTGCACCACGATCCTGCTCACCCTGGCCCTGGCCCCCCTGCAGGCGCGTCGGCCAATTAAGCGGGTGGTGGTGAGCACCTATCAATCCGCCAGTGGCGCCGGCGCCCGGGCCATGGAGGAGCTGCGCCAACTGAGCCGCACGGTGTTGGAGGGAGGTGAGCCGATCAGCACCGTGCTGCCCCATTCCCTGGCCTTCAACCTGTTTCTGCACAACTCCCCCCTGCAGGCCAATGGCTACTGCGAGGAAGAGCTGAAGATGCTCAACGAAACCCGCAAGATCATGGCGCTGCCGGATTTGCGGCTCTCGGCCACCTGCGTGCGCGTGCCGGTGTTGCGGGCCCACTCGGAAGCCGTGAACATCGAGTTTTTTGAACCATTCCCCGTCGATGAGGCCAGGTCTCTGCTGGCTGCGGCCCCGGGCGTGGAGCTGCTGGAGGACCTGGCGGCCAACCGCTTCCCGATGCCCACCGACGTCACCGGTCGCGACCCCATCGCCGTGGGTCGCATTCGCCAGGACCTCAGCGATCCCCATGGCCTGGAGCTCTGGCTCTGCGGCGACCAGATCCGCAAGGGCGCGGCCCTCAACGCGATTCAAATTGCCGAGCTGTTACGGCAAGGTCCCGCCACCCTGTTCGACCAGCCATGAGCAGCGCCGCCCCAGCACCCTCAGCCCATCCCGCCGCCTGGCAGCGGGCGCCCTTCGGCAGGTTGCTGACGGCCATGGTCACCCCCTTTGCGGCCGATGGCTCGGTGGATCTGGAGCTGGCGGCCCGGCTGGCCGATCACCTGGTGGCCCAGGGCTCCGATGGCCTGGTGATCTGTGGCACCACCGGTGAATCGCCCACCCTCAGCTGGGAGGAACAGCATCGACTGTTCATCGCCGTCAAGCGGGCGGTGGCTGGCCGGGCCCAATTGTTGGCGGGCAGTGGCAGCAATTGCACGGCGGAGGCCGTGGAGGCCACCCGCAAAGCCGCCGAGCTGGGGGCCGACGCCGCCCTGGTGGTGGTGCCCTACTACAACAAGCCGCCCCAGGAGGGACTGGAAGCCCATTTCCGGGCCATTGCCCTGGCGGCGCCCGAACTGCCTCTAATGCTTTACAACATTCCAGGTCGCACCGGCGCCAGCCTGGCGCCTGAAACCACGGCGCGGCTGCTGGATCTGGACAATGTTGTGAGTTATAAGGCCGCCAGTGGCACCACCGAAGAAGTGAGTGCGCTGCGGGCCCTCTGTGGTGATCGCCTGGCCATCTATAGCGGCGATGACGCCCTCACCCTGCCGATGCTGGCCGTAGGCGCCGTGGGCGTGGTGAGCGTGGCCAGTCATCTGGCCGGTGCCGAGATCCGCGCCATGATCGATGCCTTCCTGGCCGGCGATCTCGCCAGCGCCCTCAGCCTGCACGAGCGGTTGTTGCCCCTGTGCAAAGCCCTGTTCTGCACCACCAATCCGATCCCGGTAAAAGCGGCCCTGGAGCTAAGTGGCTGGCCGGTCGGTGCCCCTCGCCTACCCCTTCTTGCCGCTAATAACGACGTGAAACAACGACTATGCACCACCCTGGCCGCCCTGCGTCCCACCTGACGCCAAGGCCATATTCGGCTCAGCCGATCAACCCGTTGCCCGCCCGGCCCCACCCCGGTGAGATCCAGGCAAGCAACAGTTCCAGCTCCATTTCCCAGATCTAACTCCAAGATCTAATTCCCAGGCCTAATTCCCAGGTCTATTTATCAGGTCTAACTTCCAGGTCATTTCCCAGACCATTTCCCAGGCCATTTTTCAGGTTATTTCAGCCTCGTCCATTTCTCTCCAGTCCATTTTTCTCCAAACCTTCAACGGCTAGCTTCCTTCATGACCAATTCGAACGTCCACGGCTCCAAGCAACCAAACCTGCGGGTGATTCCCCTGGGCGGCCTGCACGAAATCGGCAAGAATACCTGCGTATTCGAGTACGGCGATGATCTGATGCTGGTGGATGCCGGCCTGGCATTCCCAAGCGATGGCATGCATGGCGTCAACGTGGTGCTACCAGATACCAGCTACTTACGGGAAAACCAAAAGCGTATTCGCGGCATGATCGTGACCCATGGTCACGAAGATCACATCGGCGGCATTCCCCACCACCTCAAGCACTTCAACATTCCGATCATCTACGGCCCGCGGCTGGCGATGTCGATGCTGCGGGGCAAGATGGAGGAGGCGGGTGTCACCGATTGCACCACAATTCAAACCGTCACCGCCCGGGACGTGGTTCAGGTTGGCCAGCACTTCAAAGTAGAGTTCATCCGCAATACCCACTCGATTGCCGATAGCTTCTCCCTGGCGATTACCACCCCGGCAGGTGTTATTATATTTACCGGTGATTTCAAGTTTGATCACACCCCTGTCGACGGGGAAACCTTCGACATCCAGCGCATGGCGCACTACGGCGAACAGGGGGTGCTCTGCCTGTTCTCCGATTCCACCAATGCCGAGCTGCCCGGCTTCACCCCGCCGGAGCGGGCGGTGTTTCCCAATCTCGATCGCCACATCGGCGCCGCCGAAGGTCGGGTGATCCTCACCACCTTTGCCAGCTCCACCCATCGGGTGGCGATGATTCTCGAGCTGGCGATGAAGCATGGTCGCAAGGTGGGCCTATTGGGCCGCTCCATGCTCAACGTTATCGCCAAGGCGCGGGAGCTGGGCTACATGCGCTGCCCGGATGAGCTGTTCGTGCCGATCAAGCAAATCCGCGACCTGCCCGATCGCGAAACCCTGCTGCTGATGACCGGCAGCCAGGGGGAGCCCCTAGCCGCCCTCAGCCGTATTTCACGCGCTGATCATCCCCAGGTTCAAGTAAAGAACAGCGATACGATCATCTTCTCCGCCAGCCCGATTCCTGGCAACACCATATCGGTGGTCAACACGATTGACCGGCTGATGATGCTGGGAGCCAAGGTGATCTATGGCAAGGGCGAAGGCATCCACGTGTCCGGCCATGGCAGCCAGGAAGACCACAAATTGATGCTGTCCCTCACCCGGCCCAAGTTCTTTGTGCCGGTGCATGGGGAGCACCGCATGCTGATGGCCCACGCCAAGACCGGTCAATCGATGGGGATTCCCGCCGACCACATCTTGATCGTCGACAACGGCGACGTGGTGGAACTCACCCCCGACTCCCTGCGCAAGGGCGCGCCAGTCAAGAGCGGCATCGAGTTGCTCGACGCCTCCCGCAACGGCATCGTCGATGCCCGGGTGCTCAAGGAACGCCAGCAGCTGGCGGAAGACGGGGTGATCACCCTGCTGACCGTGATCAGTACCGATGGGGTGATGGCGGCGCCGCCGCGGGCGAACCTGCGCGGCGTGGTCACCAGCGCCGATCCCCGCAAGCTCTCCCTCTGGGCGGAGCGGGAAATCGGCTGGGTGCTCGAAAATCGCTGGAATCAGCTCTGCCGCACCAGCGCTGGCCAAGCCCCTGAAGTCGATTGGGTGGGGGTGCAGCGCGAGGTGGAAGTGGGACTGCAGCGCCGCCTGCGCCGCGAACTCCAGGTGGAGCCGCTGATCATCTGCCTGGTGCAGCCGGCCCCCGCCGGCACCCCGGCCTACAAGGGCCGCGCCGATGCCGAGCCCGAAAGCCGCCCGGTAGTAAGCCGCGGTCGTGGTGGCCGCGGCGGCGATCGCCCCGAAAGGGTGGAGCGCAGCTCCGAGCGCGGTGCAGCTGCACCGCAGCCCCAGCGCCAATTGGCGGCCGTAGGAGCCGCCGCCGCTCCGGTGCAGGTGGCCAGCAAGGCAGTGGCTACCGCCATTGCCGCGCCGCAGCCGGAACCCGAAGCGGAACCCGCCGGCCGCACCCGCCGTCGCCGCTCCGCGGCCAGCTGATTAACCGCTCCGCGGCCAGCTGATTTACCGCTCTGCGGCCAGCTGATTCGCCGCGAAGCAGCTAGTTCATATCCGGCTGCTCTGTGGCCGGCCAGCTCGCCGACTAGGGCTTGGGCATCTCTGGGCAAATCCAAGCGGCTGCCCAAAGCTGTCCCAGCCGCTCTTTTAGACGGTTTAATCCAGCACCAACAGCAGCAGTCCCTTGGCAAGCTCCGCCATCTCGGCGGCGTTGAGTTCAGGGGCGGGCCCAGCCACCGGGCCGTCGCCGGGATCCGTGTCCGTGGCGGCCCCGTATAGGGCGGCCCTTTCTGTAGCTGCCCTTTCTATAGCTGCCCTGGGGACTGACAGCTGCTCGGAGTCTGGCGTCGACCGCCAGGGGGTCAGGGGCGCAGCTGGGCCGCCAGGAGAGCTGGGTTGATTGGCAAGCCGCGAACCTTGCCAGGGCATGGGGGATGGCTCACCTGCACCACCATCGCTGGCTAAGGCGCTGTTGGCAATCGCAGTGCCGGCAAATGTATTGCCAACAATTTCCATATCAGCGACTGCGCTATTGGCGACTGCGTTGCTGGCAAGCGCATTGCTGGCGACAGCATTGTTAGTAACTGCATTGTTAGTTAATGCTTTGTTGGTCAATGTGTTGTTGGCCAATCCGTTGTCGGCGAGTGCGTTGTCGGTCAACGTGTTGCCGGCTAATGCGTTGCTGGCTAATGCGTTGCTGGCTAATGCGTTGCTGACAACTACAACATTTTTGGCTGCAGTATTAGCTGATTTAGGGCTGAGAGTCGCTAGATCTTCGCCCGAGCTCCGCTTCAGCCAGGGTTTGGCATGGCTGCCAGGATCTGCGGCCGGTGCGATTGCCGCTGGCCCCAATAGCTCCAGCCCGGCTGCCACCGACAAAATTGTCGCCGCCCCTAACCCTTCGCCAGTGCTAGTGCCAGTGGCAGTGCCGATATCGGGGGCACTGGCGAGAGCGGCCTGGGGGGGGAAGGCGCTGCCCCGGAGCCCAATTCGCTCCCTCCTGAGGGAAGTGCACGAAGGCGGGGCATCTGCCGAGTGCTGCGGCTCGGCCGGCGGATCAGCGCCCAAATCACCGCAGCGCTGCAGGCCCTGGGCGGCGATAGCCAGCAGCACTGGATCGCCGCTGTGGGTTTGCACCTCTTGGTAGTGGCGCTCGGCTGCGGACCGCTCGCCGAGGCCGTAGAGCAGGGTGTGGCCGATCAACAGCTCCAGCCGCAACCGCAGCGGGTTGGTGGCGCCCAGCCGCAGCTGGGCCTGCAGGGCTGCACCGGCCTGCAGCGCTTCACTCCAGGCACCGCGGCTATAAAGACGCTCGATGCCAGCGAGGGCCAGCAGCTGGGGCCCATCCCCGCAGTCAAAGCCGATCTCTGCGCCGATTTTTGAGTCGATCTCTGGGTTGCACTTTAAGAGAGGTTCTAAATTGGTCTCCTGATTGGGCTGGGAGTCAGACCCCGAAATTGGCTCTAAATTTAAACCCAAATTTAGAGCCGTATGACCCCCCAGGCTTAACCCTGAAGCGGACTTTAAGGTTGGCCCTAATTTCAGATCCGAACGGGACTCCGGATTGGATCCTGAAACGGCCCTCGAATTGAGATCTATATTTGGCCTCATATTGGGCTCAATCGAATGGGGATTTGAATCAGGCTCTTCAATAGCCCTCGAATTTATCTCAACATTAAACCTTGAATTAGCGCCTAAATTTACGTCTAAATTTGCATCCAGGCTGGACCCTGTGTTGTACTCCATGTTCTGCTCTATGTTGGGCTCTATGTTGTGCTCTTGATTGGACTTAGTGCTGGAATTCAGCATAGGGGAGATGATTCGCGGGATGACAGTGCGGAGCTACTGGCCTTGGCGGCGCTAGGGGCTTTGCCTGGGCCGGGGCTGGCGGGGGCTGGGTTTTGGGTACTTAAGTTGCAGTGTGGAGCAATCCCAGCTCAGTTGCCAACCTCCGGGCAAGTCCATCTGGCCAGGCCCCCGCTGGGGAGCTATACGTGGGATTAGGTCTGCCAGTACGGCGGCCGGCAGCATCTGACCACTGGTGCGGGAAATCCAGTGATGCAGTAGGCGACGCTGGTTGGCGGCCTCCAGGCGGATCAATGGCAGTCGCCCCAGCGACTGGTCGCCGGGACTGAGCGGTTGCAGGGCCAGATCCAGCAACTCCTGTTCGCCCTGCAGATCGGCCGCAATACGCGCAGCTGTGTCGCCAATCCGGCGTGTTGCCCCGGGATGCAGGGCCTCCAGCACCGGCAGCACCGCGCTGCGCACCCGGTTGCGGCTAAAGCGCAGCTCGGCGTTGGAGGAATCGAGCCAGATCGGCAGCTGCAGTGCCTCACAGATGCAGGCCGTCTCCTCCCGGCTGAAGATCAGCAGCGGCCGCACCAGCTCGATGCCCTCGGCCAGGGGGCGCCGCTCCTGCAGGCTGGCCAGGCCCCGGCGATGGCTGCCTCGGGCCAGGTGCAATAGCAGGGTTTCGGCCCGATCGCTGGCGGTGTGGCCAGTCACCACATGGCTGCAACCCCCCTGCTGGGCGCAGTCCACCAGGCCTGCATAACGCCAGGCCCGGGCACTGGCTTCGCTGGGGGGCTGCTGGAGCTGGGGTTCGGGTGATAGTTGCGGCTGGGGCGCCTGGGGCTGATCTACAAATTGCCGCTCCCAGCTGGCCAGCTGGATCTCCAGCCCCTGGGAGCTGGCCCAGGCGGCGATTTCCCGGGCCTGCTGGCTGGATTCAGGCCGCCAGCGGTGATCGCCATGCCACAGCTGCAACGACCAGTGGTGCAGCCGCCGCAGATCCAGCAGCAGGGCCGTCAGGGCCATCGAATCCTGGCCGCCGGAGAGGGCCACCAACAATGAGGCCCCCTGCGGCAGCAACTCCGGCCGGCGAAGCAGCAGCTGGTGCAGGCGCAGGTGGTAGGGGCTCCAGCGCTGGGGCGGCGGGGTCATGGCCCCAACGCTAGGGGTGGGAGAATCAGCTCACATCTCTCCCTGTTGGCATGACGCGCCTCGATCACCTGCCCGCTTCGCTGCAGGCCGCCCTGGTCGAGCGCCGTCTGTTGAAGGTGATCGCCGGCCTGACCAACTTCGACGCCGCTGCGGTAGAGCGCATCGCCCGCGCCGCTGGTCGGGGCGGTGCCGATCTGCTGGATGTGGCCTGTGATCCGCAACTGGTGAGCCTGGCTGCCGGCGTCTCCGGCCTGCCGATCTGCGTCAGCGCCGTGGATGCCGAGCTGTTCCCCGCCGCCGTGGCCGCCGGTGCCGCCATGGTGGAGATCGGCAACTACGACGCCTTCTACCCCCTGGGCCGCGTCTTCGGGGCCGAGGAGGTGCTGGCGATCTGCCGCCGCACCCGGGAGCTGCTGCCGGAGGTGGTGCTGTCGGTGACCGTGCCCCACCTGCTGCCCCTAGACCAGCAGGAGCAGCTGGCCCTGGACCTGGCCGCCGCGGGAGCCGACATCATCCAAACGGAAGGTGGCACCAGTGCCCGGCCCTTCAGCGCCGGCACCCTGGGGCTGATCGAGAAGGCCGCCCCCACCCTGGCGGCCACCCATGCCATCAGCCACGCCTTCGCCAGTGCCGGCGTGGCGGCCCTGCCGGTGCTCTGCGCTTCGGGCCTGTCGGCGGTGACCCTGCCGCTGGCGATTGCCGCCGGGGCCGCCGGCGTGGGGGTGGGTTCAGCCGTCAACCGCCTGGAGGACGAACTGGCGATGGTGGCCGTGGTGCGGGGCCTGCGGGCAGCACTCGGCGGCGGCGTCATCGCTAGCGTCTGAGGCAGCTACTGCTGGAGTGGGATCTATGGGCAATCCCCTGCACTGGCTGGCCCAATGGCCGATCCGGGCCGCAGTGTTGTTGATCGTGGCCTGGCTGCCCCTGGGGGTGGAGCTGGATGGTTTCCTGCCCGCCCTGACGGCGGCGGGACTGATCGGCCTGCTGGGCACCCTGCTCACCCTGCCCTTGAAGGCGCTGCTGGCCCTGCCCTGGGCGATCGCCAGCTTCGGGGGGCTGCTGTTTCCGGTCAGCTGGCTGTTCAACTGGCTGATCAACGTGGTGCTGTTCGGCTTGGCGGCGATGCTGCTGCCGGCCTTCCGGCTGCGTTTCGGCCTGGCCAGCGCCCTGCTGGGGGCGGTGATCTATGCGCTGCTGTCCGCCCTGATACTGCGCGCCTTCGGGCTCCAGCCCTAGCTGTGGCGGTGCGGGGCGGATTCACGCCCGGCCAACCCTGTCGGTCGATGCCCAGCCCAGGCGAAAATGGCTAAATGAGCGGCCCCTTCGAACTCCACGCCCCCTATCAACCCAAGGGCGACCAGCCCCAGGCGATCAAGGGCCTGGTGGCAGGCCTGGGGCGGGGTGAGCAGTTCCAAACCCTGCTAGGGGCCACCGGCACCGGCAAGACATTCACGATCGCCAACGTGATCGCCCAGACGGGGCGGCCCACCCTGGTGCTGGCCCATAACAAAACCCTGGCCGCCCAGCTCTGCAATGAGCTGCGGGAATTTTTTCCCAACAATGCGGTGGAGTATTTCATCTCCTATTACGACTATTACCAACCCGAGGCTTATGTGCCCGTATCGGATACCTATATCGCCAAAACCGCCTCGATCAACGAGGAAATAGACATGCTGCGCCACTCGGCGACCCGGTCGCTGTTTGAGCGCCGTGATGTGATCGTAGTGGCATCAATCAGCTGCATCTACGGCCTGGGAATTCCATCGGAATATCTAAAAGCAGCTGTAAAGTTTCAGGTGGGAGAAGCAATCGATCTGCGGGGTTCCCTGCGGGAGCTGGTGGACAATCAATATGCCCGCAATGATGTAGAAATTGGCCGCGGGCGCTTCCGGGTGCGGGGCGATGTGCTGGAGATCGGCCCGGCCTATGAAGACCGGCTGATACGCATTGAGTTGTTTGGCGATGAGGTGGAGGCGATTCGCTATGTGGATCCCACCAGCGGTGAGATCCTGCAGAGTTTGGAGGCGGTGAGCATCTACCCGGCCAAGCACTTTGTTACCCCCAAGGAACGACTGGAGGGCGCCATCGGTGAGATCCGCGGCGAATTGCGCCAGCGGCTGGAGTTACTCCAGGGCCAGGGTCGGCTGTTGGAGGCCCAGCGGCTGGAGCAGCGCACCGGCTACGACCTGGAGATGCTCGAACAGGTGGGCTATTGCAATGGCGTGGAAAATTACGCCCGCCATCTGGCCGGCCGGCCGGCGGGTACGCCACCGGAATGCCTGATCGATTATTTTCCCGACGACTGGCTGCTGGTGGTGGATGAAAGCCATGTCACCTGTTCCCAGCTGCAGGCGATGTACAACGGCGACCAGAGCCGCAAGCAGGTGCTGATCGAGCACGGTTTCAGGCTGCCCTCCGCCGCCGACAACCGCCCCTTGAAAGCAGAAGAGTTCTGGCAAAAGGCGCGCCAAACGATCTTCGTGAGTGCCACCCCCGGCAACTGGGAGCTCGGCCAAAGCGGCGCCGAGGTGGTGGAGCAGGTGATCCGTCCCACCGGCGTGCTCGATCCGGTGGTGGAGGTGCGCCCCACCGAGGGCCAGGTGGATGACCTGCTGGGGGAGATCCGGCTGCGGGCCGACAAGAACGAGCGGGTGTTGGTGACCACCCTCACCAAGCGCATGGCCGAGGATCTCACCGATTTCCTTGCCGACCATGGCGTAAGGGTGCGCTATCTGCACTCGGAGATCCATTCGATCGAGCGAATCGAGATCATTCAAGACCTCAGGAATGGCCAGTACGACGTGTTGGTGGGCGTGAATCTGCTGCGGGAGGGTTTGGATCTACCGGAGGTATCGCTGGTGGCGATCCTCGATGCAGATAAGGAGGGCTTCCTGCGGGCGGAGCGCTCTCTTATTCAAACCATCGGCCGGGCGGCGCGCCACGTGGAGGGAAAGGCGCTGCTCTATGCCAACAACCTCACCGATTCGATGGCCAAGGCGATTTCTGAAACCGAGCGGCGGCGGGCGATTCAACACACCTATAACCAGCGCCATGGCATCACTCCCCAGCCGGCGGGCAAGCGGGCCGGCAATGCGATCCTCTCCTTCCTGGCCCTGTCAAGGCGGCTGAATGACGACCAATTGGAGCAGGCCAGCGAACAGGCCAGCCACAATCAGGTGCCGCTGGAGGCGCTGCCCGAACTGATCCACCAGCTGGAAGATCGGATGAAGGCCGCCGCCAAGAGCCTGGAGTACGAACAGGCCGCCAGCCTGCGCGACACGATCAAAAATCTGCGTCAAAAATTGGTGGGCAAGCCCAACTAATTAGGCGCTGGCCGCAGCGCCGGCCTGCTCCAACACCCCTTTGCTGCTGGGCACGGCGCCAGCCCGGCGCGGGTCGATTTCCACCGCCAGCCGCAGCGCCCGGGCGAAGGCCTTGAAGCAGGCCTCCACGATGTGGTGGGAGTTGACGCCGTCCAGTTGGCGGATGTGCAGGGTGAGACCGCTGTTGTTGACCACCGCCACGAAGAACTCCCTCACCAGCTCGGTGTCGTAGCTGCCGATGCGCTGGGCTGGAATCTGCAGCCCGTAGCTGAGGTGGGGCCGGCCGGAGCAATCCAGGGCCACCTGCACCAGGGCCTCATCCAGGGGCGCCATGAACTGGCCAAAGCGGTGGATGCCGCGGCGATCGCCGAGGGCCTGGGCCAGGGCCTGACCCACGGCGATGCCCACGTCTTCATTGGTGTGGTGATCGTCGATGTGGGTGTCGCCCACCGCGCTGATGCGCAGATCCAGCAGGCCATGGCTGGCCAGCTGATGCAGCATGTGATCGAGGAAGGGCACGCCGGTGGCCACCGCACACTGGCCGCTGCCATCGAGGTTGAGCAGCACGCGCACCTCTGTTTCGCCGGTGACCCGGTGGATTTCACCAGTGCGCATGGAGCTAAGGGGGAAGATCACAACCGCCATCATGGCGAGCCGCCCGCCTGGGCTAGTCAGCGCGCCCCCTGGCAAGCCCAAGCTCAGCTCAGCGACGGGCATCGTGCAGGGGGCAGCCATAGGCCCGGAAGGCCGAATCGGCGCTGAGTAGAAGTAGCGATTCGCTGATCGCTTGGGCCACCAGCAGGCGATCAAACGGATCGCGGTGATGCAGGGGCAACTGCTCCAGTGTGAGCAGGTGGGGGAGGTCGAGGGGCAGCAGCTCAAAGCCACACTCCTGGGCCCACTGGATGGCCTGGGCCGCCGAGAGCGGCATGTCGCTGCGGGCCAAGGCGTGCTTGCTGGCGATCTCCCAGATCGAGACATGGCTGATCAGCACGCTGCTGGCCTGGGTGGTGATCAGATCGCGGCTTTGGGCGCCAAGCCTGGGCTCATCGAGGAGCGCCCAGAGAAAGGCATGGGTGTCGAGCAGGAGCCGCATCAGGCCAGCTCGAACAGCTCGGCGATCAGCGGATTGGCCGCATCGATCGAATCCGGAAGCGTGAACTGGCCGCGGGCCACCCCCAGGCGCCGTGGCGGCTGAGGAGCCTTAAGACCGGTGAGTCGCGCCACCGGTCTGCCGTTGCGGGCGATCACCATCTCGGTTTCGGCGCCGGTTTCAATCGCCTCCACCAGGCGCGAGAGGTGGGTTTTGGCTTCGAGCATGTTGACCGTGCGACTACCGCCGCTGCCGGTGGGCGATGGTGCTGCCATGCCGTGGACCAGGCAATAACAACAACAAACTAGACCAGACCAGGTCTGGTCGGCCCGGCCCTGAGCGGAGCGGCGGAACGGGGCTTCATGGCGAGATTGCCAGCCCAATCGCAAGCCGTTCTCCGCTAGTCTGACCAGACCGATCAGACCAGTTTATGTCCTTCGTTCAGGGTGCCTCCTCATCGGGCCCTTCGGGCCCTGCCGCGACCCGTTGCGTCAATGTTCAGGAGGCGAAGACCCATCTTTCGGCCCTGCTGGCCAGGGTCGCCGCCGGCGAGCGCATCGTGCTGTCTCGCCATGGCAAACCCATCGCCCAGCTGGTGCCCC
>JBIKWK010000080.1:0-13162 GCA_044356375.1 Prochlorococcaceae cyanobacterium
TCACCGCCGCCGGATCCCCGGGGCCATTGGAGAGAAACACGCCCTCGGGCCCCAGGGCCAACACCTGCTCCAGGCTGGCGGTGGCCGGCAGCACGGTGACGCTGCAACCATGGGCGACCAGCCGCTCGAGGATGGCGCGCTTGATGCCGAAGTCGATGGCCACCACCCGATAGGGCCGCTGCGGGGTGGCGCGGATGCGTTCATCGAAGCTGGCGCCGCAGAGCCGATCCCACTGATAGGACTCGCGGGTGCTCACCCGGGCCGCCAGGTTCAGTCCGTCCATGGAAGGGGCCGAGCGCAACTGCTCCAGCAGCTGGGCCGTGCTGGTGCCATCGCTGCTGATGGCGCCGTTGATGGCACCGCCCTCCCGCAGGTGACGCACCAGGGCGCGGGTGTCGATGCCACAAATGCCCACCACCTGGT
This sequence comes from Prochlorococcaceae cyanobacterium, assembly GCA_044356375.1. Lineage (GTDB taxonomy): Bacteria > Cyanobacteriota > Cyanobacteriia > PCC-6307 > Cyanobiaceae > UBA5018. Next base: position 424 of record JBIKWK010000080.1, read on the forward strand.
GCCGCTCCAGCCAGGCCTGCAAACTCCCTTGACTGCGCCAGTTGCTGGCCACCGGTGCCAACTGGCGGGCGATCACGCCGCGCACATGGGGCCGATCGGCCTCCTGATCCAGGTCATTCACCCCGGTATTGCCCAGCTCCGGATAGGTGAAGGTGACCAGCTGACCCGAATAGCTGGGGTCGGTGATCACCTCCTGGTAACCGGTCATGCCGGTGTTGAACACCGCTTCTCCCAGGGCGGTGCCGACGGCCCCAAAAGCCATGCCGCGCAGGACGATGCCATCGGCCAGCACCAGCACCGCCGGGGCCCGACACTCGGGCTGAATCGGGGACAGCTCACTCACTGCGGACAACGAAACAGCGCGGCTGGGTGGATCATCCCGCAGGGGCCGTCGCCAGGGCCTTACGCAACTGCTCCAGCTTGGCCCAGCCCGCCCCCCGCTCCAGGGCCGCCAGGGCCAGGGGCAGGCCGGCGGCGGGGGTGGCCACCAGGCCTGCGGCCCAGAGCGCCAGGGCGGTGTTCAGGGCCACCACATCCCGCTGGGCGGCGGTGCCCCGGCCCTGAAGTACCGCCTGCAGGATGCTGCGATTGCAGTCCAGGTCACCGCCGGCCAGGGCGGCAATCGGGGCGGCCGTCAGGCCCAGGGCGGTGGGATCGAGCCCTTCGGCGCGCACCTGGCCATGCTCCACCAGGCGCAGCTGATTGCAACCGCAGAGGGAGGCCTCGTCGAGCCCCCCCTCGCCATGCACCACCACCGCCCGGCGCAAGCCGAGGCGAGCCAGGGCATCGGCCATCGGATCGAGCAGCTCGGCGCGGGCGACCCCCACCACCTGGGCTTCCGGCCGCAGCGGATTCACCAGCGGGCCCAGCAGGTTGAACACCGTGCGCACCCCCAGGCTGCGGCGCAGGGGTGCCAGGGCCACCAGGGCCGGATGCCAGCCCGGGGCAAACAGGAAGGTGAGACCCACCCGGGGCAGGGCCGCCACCACGTCGGCAGCCTCGGCCCTCAGGGGGAGGCCGAGCGCCTCGAGCACATCGGCGGAGCCCACCCGGCCACTGGCGCTGCGATTGCCGTGCTTGGCCACGGCCGCCCCGCAGGCGGCGGCGACAAAGGCCACGGCGGTGGAGATGTTGAAGCTATCCGCCCCATCGCCGCCGGTGCCGCAGGTATCCACCAGGGCCATGGCCGGCCGTTCGACGGGCAGGGGACAGGCCTGGCGCAACACGGCCGCCATCGCCGCCAATTCCTCACCATTGACCCCCTTGGCGCGCAGGGCCGCCAGCAGGGCACCGGTGAGCACCGGATCGATCGCCTGGGTCAGCCAGCCCTGCATCAGCGCCGTGGCCTGGTCGGCCGTGAGGGAGCTGCCTTGGAGCAGCTGCTCGAGCAGCCTTGGCCAGGGGGGAGAAATGGGGGTCACAGGGGGAAGCGAAGAGCTGACCGGCCAGAAAAAAGCCCGGGTGCAGGGCACGCCGGGCCGGGTGATGGGAACTCCTCCACTATCTCCCGGCCAGGGCGATCTTGGCGATATCCCCGGCTGCCTTGCCAGGGGCGCGGCCCCAGCTCGATGCGTCACTGATCGAGGCGACTCAGCTGACCTGCTCATCGGCGGTGTCGAAGCCCGAGCCCACCGCCTCGGCGGCGGCCGGTGCCGGCCGGTAGCCCGCCGCCCAAATCGCCCTGGTGCGCTCGTGCAGTCCATCGCGATCGAGCCCCCAGAGGCGCAGCACCTTGGCCAGGTCGTCGCCGATGTCGCGGGCGCCGGGGAAGCCCTCATAGCGCATCGACAGCCGGGCGGCATCCACCAGCTGGGCGTCGCCTGGTTGGGCGCAGGCCAGCAGGCCATCCACCAAATCTCTATCCAGGGCGTAAAGGGGATGGGTCTGGTCGGGGGCACTGGCCGGGCTGGCACTGGCCGGGCTGGAATCTGGCTGGCCCGGGCTGGGCTGCCCCGATGGGGACTGGCCCGATGGGGACTGGCCAGATGGGGACTGGCGGGATCTGGACATCGGCCGGGGCCGCCTGGGTGCTGGCGGAGCGATGCTGGCAAAACTGCCGCCAGCGACGGCGATCCCTAGGTTGGGCGCAGTTCAGTCTTCGGTCCCGATGGGCGCCTTCCGGGTCGACCTGATCCGCCGCTATCTGCGCCCGCACCGGCGGCTGGTGTTGATGGGTGCCGGTGCGCTGGTGCTGGTCAACCTGCTGAGCGTGGCGATTCCCCTGCTGGTGCGGGGAGTGATCGACGACCTGCAGGACGGCTTCGCCCTCGCCGATCTGTTCAAGCAGTCGGCTTTGATCATGGTGCTGGCCACGCTGATGGCGGCCACCAGGCTCACCTCCCGCATGCTGGTCTTCGGCGTGGGCCGCCAGGTGGAAGCAGATCTGAAGCAGCGGATCTTCGATCACATGCTGCGCCAGGAACCGGCTTGGCTGCAGCGCACCGGCAGTGGCGAGGTGATCAGCCGGGCCACCTCCGATGTGGAAAACGTGCGCCGGCTGCTGGGCTTCGCCGTGCTCAGCCTCACCAACACCGCCCTGGCCTACGCCCTCACCCTGCCGGCGATGTTGGCCATCGACCCCTGGCTGAGCCTGGCGGCCCTGGGGCTGTATCCCGGGATGCTGGTGGTGGTGCGCCTGTTTGGCGGCCGAATGATGCGCCAGCAACGCCGTCAACAGGAGGCCCTGGCCTCCCTCAGCGACCTGATCCAGGAGGATCTCTCCGGCATCAGCGCCATCAAGATCTACAACCAGGAAGCCACCGAGCAGGCGGCTTTCGCGGGCCGCAATCGGCAGTACCGCAATGCAGCCCTTGGGCTGGCCCGCACCCGCAGCACCCTGTTTCCGCTGCTGGAAGGAATTTCCTCGATCAGCCTGCTGTTGCTGCTGGCCCTGGGCAGCGGCCAGCTCCAGAGCGGTCGCCTCAGCATCGGCGACCTGGTGGCGCTGATCCTGTTCGTGGAGCGGCTGGTATTTCCCACCGCCCTGCTCGGCTTCACCCTCAACACCTTCCAGACCGGCCAGGTGAGCTTGGAGCGGGTGGAGGAACTGCTCAACCGCAAGCCCTTGATCCTGTCGCCGGCGATGCCGCAGGCCCCGGCCCAACCCGCCCGCGGCGCCATCGAGGCCAGGGGGTTGACGGTGCGCTACGACGGCGCGCCGCGGCCGGCGCTGGTGGATGTGAGTTTTCGGGTGGAACCGGGCGAGCTGGTGGCCGTGGTGGGCCCGGTGGGTTGTGGCAAAACCACCCTGGCCCGGGCCATCGGCCGCATGGTGAGCGTCGATCCAGGCCAACTGTGGATCGACGGAGTCGACATCACCCGCCTGGAGCTGGGGGCCCTGCGGCAGCTGGTGGCCCTGGTGCCCCAGGAGGGCTATCTGTTCACCGCCTCCCTGGCCGACAACCTCCGCTACGGCGATCCGACTGCGCCCCTGGAGGCCGTCGAGGCGGTGGCCCACCAGGCGCGCCTGGAAGCCGATATCCGGGGCTTCCCCGATGGCTACGCCACCCTGGTGGGCGAGCGGGGCATCACCTTGAGCGGCGGCCAGCGCCAGCGCACCTCCCTGGGCCGTGCCCTGCTGATGCCGGCACCGCTGCTGGTGCTCGATGACGCCCTGGCCAGCGTCGACAACAACACCGCCGCCGCCATCCTGCGCAGCGTGCGCCAGGCCAGCGCCAGCCAACAGCTACGGCGAACAATTTTAATGATCAGCCACCAGCTCTCCGCCGCTGCCGCCTGCGATCGGGTGTTGGTGCTGGAGGAGGGGCGCCTGGTGCAGCAGGGCAGCCACCAGGAGCTGATCGGCCAGAGCGGCACCTACCGGCGCCTGTGGGATCGGGAACAGGTGGACGTGCAGCTGGGGCGGTCCAAGTGAGCGGCTCCAGCCAAGTTTTGGTGGAGGTCTGCCGAGTTTTGGTGGAGGTCTACCGATTTGTTGAGGTGTGCTGACAAGAGCGGCATTAGTGGCTTGCATGGGTGCCAGCCCCCTTCGCCCCCACCGCCATGACCACCAACCTGCTGCCGGAGCGCCAGAGCTATGCCCTGCGCTGCACGCTCACCTTTGGCGACATCTACGCCCAGATCCTGATCTGGATGGTGGTGATCTTCGCGAGCTTGGCGGCTGGCCTGGCCCTGATGGGCGCCAGCAGGCCCATCTTCGCCCTGGTGGGCGTGGGCTTGATCCTGGTGATGTCGCTGCCGTTTCTGCTGTTTGCCTTCACCACCACCCTGCTCAACCACATCGCCCTGGAACCTGCGGAGCCTGCCTAGGCTGAAGGCCTTGCAGGCGATGCGATGTTCGGGCTGTTTGAACAGAACCGCAAGGTGAATACCACCACTCCCCAGCTGCAACAGCCCCAGCGGCAACAGCAACAGCCCCACCGGGTGCTGGGCAGCCCCATCGACGCCCCGGCCAGCGGCGATCAGGGCGAGGCCCTGTTTGGCTGCGGCTGCTTCTGGGGCGCTGAAAAGGGCTTCTGGAGGCTGCCAGGGGTGGTGACCACCGCCGTGGGCTATGCAGGCGGTGCCACCGCCTCGCCCAGCTACGAGCAGGTTTGCGGTGGTGGCAGCGGCCACGCCGAGGTGGTGCGAGTGGTCTGGGACCCCGGCGCCATCGGTTTCGCCGACCTGCTGAAGCTGTTCTGGGAATGCCACGACCCCACCCAGGGGAATCGCCAGGGCAATGACCGCGGCAGCCAATACCGCTCCGCGATCTACACGGACGATCCAGAGCTGTTGCGCCAGGCCGAGGCCAGCCGCGATCAATACCAGCTGCGGCTCAAGGCCGCCGGCTTTGGCCCGATCACCACCGAAATCCGCAGCGGCGTGCCCCTCTACTACGCCGAGCCCTACCACCAGCAATATCTGGCCCGTCCTGGCAGTCGGCCCTACTGCTCAGCCCAGCCCTCCGGTGTGGCCTTCGAGGGCTATGAGGGGGCCAGTTTCCAACTCGATCCAAGGGTCTGGAACTCCTACGACTGGTCGGTGGCCCATTGCGTATTGCGCGGCGACAACGCGCCGATCAAATTGAGCTGAGGGCCGAGCTGAGGCTCGGGAACATCAGTCGCGCTGGTGCTCCAGCTGGGGTAAGGCTCAGCTCCTCCGAGCTGGTCGATCAGCTGGAGCAGGCCCGCTAGCTACTCATCTTTACAGGCGTCAGGTTCTGAGCTGTGGCAATGGTTCAAGTATCCGGCGGGCATGTTGCGGGAGTGAGGCTTCTCGCATAAGCAGCGCGGGCGCGACAGAAGCCTACAGAGCACTGGCAAACTGATAGCAGCTGTCTAAGAGCATTGCTCACTTGGCTTGCTAAGGCCCAGAAGCCCAAGTACTTGATCCTGCTGATCCTCCTTGTAGTGAGCACTGCCTTCGCAATTAAGGGCTGGCCAGGGCCAAGAATCTATTTTGTGTTTCAACCACCAGAAAATACCTTCGTATTAAATCTCGCCAAAAGGTTGGCCGAAATTGTATTCTTTGGATTAATAACCGGAGTATACACGGGGCTAATTGTATCAAGGATCGCCCGATTCGCAGAATTGCGAGCGGAGTCCCTTAGAATCATCAGAAGCATAAACTACATACAGGAGCCAATGGGGTTGGCGATTTGGAACGACTCCGATGTTTCAAGACTTGGACTCATAGCCTCCGAACTGCTATTTCTCAAGCACAACAAAGCTGCCAAGCCAATGCTTACAGTAGAAGGTTCAATTATTAATGAGAAATTGAACGCAGGATCCGGGCAAATTGGATTTACGGAATACAATCAGTCAATGAAGGATTGGCAGTCAACCCTAAGGAATCTACCGATGAACCTGCTTGTCTTATTCGCTCCGTGGGGACACATCTAGTTCAATATGCAAACAAGCACACGGTTGGTTTGTGCGCCGATCAACTAGAAGGCTGCTGCGCCTAGCAACTGGGGACGCTGTAGAGTATGGATAGCGGGTAGCCCCTTGACTGGTTCGACTCGATCGGCTGGAGCGCCTCCCTGAGGCGTCATAGTACCTCGTACAGGTGCTCAGCCATGAGGAGACATGGCGCACCGATACAGGCACCGACCAGCTGAGCGTCCGGGAGCTCCTGGAACTGGCCCGCAGCCCGAGCGGCGCCGATGATGGAGAGCAGGCCAGGAAGGCGCTCTGGCGCAGGGGCATCCGGGCCACGGATGCGGGCCTGGTGTTCTCGAAAATTACCGAACCCCCCACTACTAGCAATGTTGTCCGCCCTGTCTGACCGATCCATCAGGGGGCTAACCACAGGGCTGATGCAATCGCCTTACGACCCCGAGCTGTGGGCTTAGATCCGTCCACGGATGAGCCAACCAAGCCACCCCCGGAACCGCTGCCGTCGACCTCGTACCCGAATTCCCCGCCCTCCCTCTGGGTGGTGAAATGCTCGATTGAGGAAGCGCGAAGGCACCAGGCGCTGCTCCAGCTGCAGCTCCAGCGGGGCGAACTGGCCGAGGCCCGCGCAGTACGTGATCGGTTTTTGTCGGAGGGGCGCCAAAAACGCGACGCCTGGGGCCAGACCGGCCGCCAGTTGGCGATCCGTGCCCCACAGCTCCGCAGTGCTGAGGCCGTGAGAACCGTTGCGCTGCGACAGATCTCGATCGTTGGTCTCATCTGAGACTGGGCCACTGTCCGGGGTGCCCGGTGGTTTGTAACTGGCCAAACCGTGCGCGCACGGCGGCCACAGGGGGGGTGGCCGAGCGGGGAACCTATAAGGGCGGGGCAGGAAGGGCTAAGGCCATGGCAGCAATCACAAGTTCATGTAAAGCTTAACTTCCACATCTACAGCATTTTTGCCGTCATCAGTCTCAAAGTATTCGGTCCCTTCTTCTTCTAGCAACCTTTCCACATTCGGCCTAATTTTCTCCAATGCAGCATCAGTCAAATCTTCGTATTCAATACTGACCCGACCACAAGAGAGACTAATCTCTATGTCTACAGTCGTAACCATTAGAAACCTCCTTGCAAGCTTTCCTACTTTACTGTGTCGTTAGTACAGCGCCGCCGTCGATCACCAACGCCTGGGAGCCGTCCGGCATGGTCTCGACCGTGCCGTAGGTGGCCCACAGATCGGCGAGAGCCTGGGGGGCTGGCGGTGCTTGGGGTGGCCATTGCGCGGCCGATCACCACCAGAAGGAGCACAGCCGGCCAGCATCCGGCAGGATGTGCGCATCGCAGGGCCGGCAATGCCTTCACTTCCTAACGACTGCCAGCAATACCTGGCCCGTCCCGGTAGCCGGCCCTACTGCTCAGCCCAGCCCTCCGGCGTGGCCTTCGAGGGCTATCAGGGGGCCAGCTTCCAGCTGGATACAAGGGTCTGGAATTTCTACGACTGGTCGGTGGCCCATTGCGTATTGCGCGGCGACAACGCGCCGATCAAATTGAGCTGACAGCCGAGCAGCCAGCCGTCAACTGACGGCTCCCAGCGAACAGCAGAGCAGCCACCAGCAAACACCCCACAGGCAGGGATTGACCCGCACCACCCCCACCCAACGATGCCGCCCCTGCTGGCTCCCCTGACCCTGATCGCCCACCTGGCCATGGGATCCCCCTGGTGGGAGCAATACGAACTAAAGGAGACCTACATCTGCCCCAACCAGGGCACCCTGGTGGTGGAGCGCAACGACTCCCAGGCCTCCCTGCTATCGGGTCGCTATCGCTCCACCTTGTTTCGCGAAAACTCGGAGCTGCCAGGGCTGCGCTACCGCAACGAAGTACTGCGACTGGTGCTCAAAGGAGACCTGCTCACCCTGGAGCAATCCTCAGACAAGCTGGAGTGCCTGAAGGCAAGCGACGCCTGAGCGCCCCAGCAGCCAGGGCCCATGGTCCACTGGTGCCGCAGCGCCTCTCAGCTGGCAGGTTCACAGCAATGGCGGCTTTCCAGAGCTTCCCTGAGGGCCCCAGGGTCTGGCCGGCCAAGTTTGCCCAAGGCCCCTTCCCCATGGGCTTTTCCCCATCGCCAGCCGAGCCGATGCAGCCGCCAGCTCGACTGGGCTGGCTCTTCTTGCAGAGTTGTGGTTGAGAAGCCCCCAGGACAGCTGCGATGACTCCCCTTTCTGACCGAGTGGTGATCGTGGCCCTGGTGGCCACCATCGGCCTGGTGTTCGCCCTGGTGTTCTGGACGGTACGCCTGCATCCAGGAGCAGGGGAGCCCCCCTTGCAATGGCGCCAGGGAGCCACAGCAGCCCAGCGCGGTTCCTGGCAACCTGGCCCCCCTGAGCTGCCATCGGCAGAATCCCTGCTGTGACCCAACCCGATTACCGCGACACGGATCACCGCGCCTCAGATCGCCGCGACACGGATCAGCGCGACTCAGAGAGCGCCAGCGCCACTCACGACCAAGCTGAAAACCAAGCCGGCAGCCGCCAACTGCATCCCCTGCCCCGGGGCCTGGTGGAGCTCTACGGGCTGTTGGCGGTGCTATTCGTGCTGGTGCCGGAATGGATGGCTGGCGGCGCGCTGCTGGGGTTCAAGGGGCAGCGCAACGGCTCGGAGTTACCCCCCACTGCAGCGGCCTGGCGCAAACTGCCGGAACTGAGATTGGCCGGCATGAGCCTGGCGGAACTGCGGCAGCTGGCCCACAGCCTCAAAATCCCGGCCTACATGGTGGATCGACGCGATCGGCTCACGGCTCGATTGCTGAGGCGGATCCTGGGCCGCAAAGCCCTGTGGTAGCTTCCTTGCTGCCGGGGCGTAGCGCAGCTTGGTAGCGCACCACTTTGGGGTAGTGGGGGTCGTGGGTTCAAATCCCGCCGCTCCGATTTCACCGGCCTTAATCCACTAGCACTGAGACAGCAGCCCATCACTGGCGCCAATGTCTTATTGTTATCTCTAATTAACGATAAATGCTCAGCCGGTTACTCTAACCGGCTTTTTTTTGGCTTGCCGCCCGCCACGGCAACAAGAGCGCAACCGCGCCGCCTTCCGCCCTGGAGTGAGATCCGGAAGTGGGGCCCCGTTCAGATCATGTAGGGATGTAGTACGCCCCCCATGGTCAACGGAAAATCACGGCTGTTACGGGTGGCCAGGGTGAGCTCCGCGCAGCGGGAGCTGGCGTCATCGAGGGGCAGGCGGGGAAAGACCTCCAGCCAGGCCTGCACCGCTTCGGTTTCGGCGTCGCGGCAGCCCACCAAAACTTCGATCCAGGTGATCACGCTGATCCGCGGTCTCTGCTGCTGCTCCAGCCAGGCCAGGGCCACGGCTTCACCGCGCAACAAATCGATCAGGATGTTGGTGTCAAGCAGCAGCATCAGCGCCCGCTCCACCCCGCTCGCAACGCCTGCTGCAACTCCACACTGTCTTCTGGGCGGTCGCGCCACAGGCCGAAGACTTCGCTGTGGCTTGGCCGCTGCTGCTGCAACCAAAGCCGCAACGCCTGCCGCAGCGCCTCCGCCCGCGACAGACCCCGCTCACGGCACCGACCAACCCGCCTGCGCCCTGGGACCGTGATCGCCCGCGATCGTTGCGCGTGAACCTCAGCGATCTCGATCACCTCCACGGCCTCGATAGCCTCCATGCCCTGCCTGCCAGCTTCGATAGGCTCCAGCCGGCGCTGATCGGAGAGCGGGATGGATAGCCAACCCAGGCCATCGGAGCCCCCATCCGGGTGTGATCTTCAGGACGGTGGCGTGCAGTAAAACGGACAGATCGGTTTAAATTGCTTACCCGGATCACCGCCTGATCTCTGCCATGGCTGCCACTCCTCGCCTGCAACATCTCTGGGCAGCCGACCTGGATGCCCTGATCGCCAAACTGCGGCGGCAAGGAACTACGGAGCTGGTGCTACTGGGCCCGGGTGTTGAGCTGCCCCTATCAGTGAACCAGTGGCCCCAGGAGCTTCAGGACAAGCCGAGGATTTATCAGTTGAAGCAACCGGTCGCGGCCCTGGCGCAACGGCTCGGGCAGTTGACCCAGCTCACCTCCCTCAACCTGTGGGGTAACGAGATCGGTGATGCGGGAGCGGCGTCCCTGACGGCCCTAACCGAACTCACCTCCCTCAACCTGAGTAATAACGAGATCGGAGCTAGGGGAGCGGCGTCCCTGGCGGCCCTAACCAAACTCACCTCCCTCCACCTGGGGAACAACAAGATCGGTGCTGCGGGAGCGGCGGCGTTAGCGGCCCTGACAGAACTCACCTCACTGGACCTATGGGAAAACGGTATCGGTGCTAAGGGAGCTGCGTCGCTAGCGGCCCTCAGCCAGCTCACCTACCTCAGCCTGGGGGAAAACAGAATTGGTTATAAGGGAGCAGCGGCGCTAGCTGCTCTCACTCAGCTCACCTCCCTCAACTTGAGGGGTAACGAGATCGGTGCTGAGGGAGCGGCGAGCCTGGCGGCCCTTACTCAGCTCACATCCCTCAACCTGAGGGACAGCAAGATCGGTGCTGATGGAGCGGCGTCTCTGGCGCCCCTAACCCAGCTCATCACTCTCAACCTGTTAGGCAACTGGATCGGTGCTGCGGGAGCGGCGGCCCTGGCGGCCCTCACTAAGCTCACTTCCCTCAACCTGGGGGTCAACGGGATCGGTGCTGCGGGAGCGGCGTCCCTGACGGCTCTCACCCAGCTCACCTCTCTCAATCTGTGGGACAACAACATTGGTGCTGCGGGAGCGGCGTCTCTGACAGGCCTCACCCACCTAACCTACCTCAATCTGTGGGACAACAACATTGGTGATGCGGGAGCGGCTTCCCTGGCGGCACTAACTCAGCTCAACTCCCTCAACCTGGAGTACAACCAGATCGGTGATGCGGGAGCGGCTTCCCTGGCGGTGCTCAGCCAGCTCACCAGGCTTGATCTATCCAGTAATCCGGTCGTTAATACAACTCCCTTAGCAAGATTGCAGCGATTGAAATTCCTCAATCTGCAGAGAACCAAGGTTCAAGATCTGTCTCCCTTGAGGCTCCTGCTAGAGACAGGCCTGGAGGCGAAATGGCAGGGGCGTAGATCTGACAATGGATTTGAGAATGGAATCAATGTTTACAATTGCCCTCTTATCTACCCTCCACCTGAAATCATTCGACAGGGCCAGGAAGCTGTTTTAAACTATCTGCACGAGATTAAATCGCAGGGAGTAGATCATCTCTATGAGGCCAAAGTCCTTATCCTTGGGGATGGAGGCGCGGGGAAAACCAGTCTGCTGCGCCGGCTGTACCAACCTGGTCTTGATCTGCCTAAAGAAGAGGAGTCCACCAAAGGTATCGACATCCACCGCCATTGGTTTGCCAATCGCGAGGGAAGGCCTTTCTGGCTCAATGTGTGGGATTTTGGCGGCCAACAGATTTACCATGCCACCCACCAGTTCTTCCTCACCAAGCGATCCCTCTATATCATGGTTGATGACACAAGAAACAATAATAAAACTGTGCATGACGAAGGATTTAAATACTGGCTTGAGGTGATCGAGGCATTGAGCGAGCGCAGTCCTGTGCTCATCTTCCAGAATGAGAAGGCGGGCCGCAGTAAAACCATTGACGAAGCCGGGATTAAAGGGCGATTCCCTTGTGTGATCAATGTTTATCGCGGCAATTTATTAGGCCAAAATGATGCGGCGACTAATCTGGAAGAAGCGATTCGCCTCCACGTTCAGCAACTCCCCCATGTGGGTGATGCGGTTCCCGCCCAGTGGGTGGCGATTCGATCTGATCTTGAAAAGATGAAGAAGGGCCAACCTTACATCAACCAGAAAGACTATTTCCAGCTCTACGCACGTCATCTTGAGGATGATCGCTCCAAAGCGCTTCTGCTGAGCCAGTATTTCCACGATCTTGGCGTGTTTCTTCATTTTCAAGACGACTCTCTCTTGCAGCGTTATGTGATTCTCCAGAACGACTGGGCCACGGAAGCCGTGTTCAAAGTGCTTGATGACGAGCCCACAAAAGATCGTAAAGGGCGCTTTACCCGCGAAGACTGCCAGCGGATCTGGGCCGATTCCACCTACGCGGATATGCACCCCGAACTCCTGGCCCTAATGGAGAAGTTCGAGCTTTGTTACAAGCTCCCTGATCAACGCCCTGAAATCTGGTTGTCGCCCCAACTGCTCTGCCCGTCCGCTCCTGAACTGTTCAAGGATTGGGCCAAACCAGATGATTTGGTGCTGTTTTATCAGTATGACTTCCTGCCCAAAGGCATGATAAGCCGTTTGATGGTGCGTAAAAATCATTTGGTAAGACAGCCTGATTTATGTTGGGTTGGCGGGGCCTACTTCGAGCATGGGGGCAGCGATTTACTGGTGGGCCTGATGGAGTCAGGCCAGGAGATTGAACTGCGGGCGCGAGGGCCGGAGCGCAAAGCTCTGCTGGACGTGATCTCTAGAGATCTCGATGCCCTCAATGACAGCTTTGAGGGATTGAAGGATAAGGTACGCAAATACGTGCCTTGCATCTGCAGTAATTGCTGTCTATCCACTAATCCGGAGCGCTATGAGGAAGGCCGGCTCCTGAAGCGCAAGCAAGATGGCAAGTTAATGATTGAATGCCCTGAAAGCTATGAAGATGTCAGCGTTCTGGAACTGCTGCATGGTCTCAAATTAGACCTTCTGCCGCAATGGGACAAGCCCGCCCAAAAAGGGCCCCCTGGCCCTGGCGCTGACGATCGCCATTCAGCTTCCACTGAGGGTGCTGGATCGCCGCCCCTCAGAACTATCAAAATATTCCTCGCCTCCTCCTCAGAACTCAAGCAGGATCGCGACGGCTTCGATCTTCACTTCCGCCAAACGAATGATCGCTTTCTTCAGAAGGG
>JBIKWK010000002.1:0-142707 GCA_044356375.1 Prochlorococcaceae cyanobacterium
GCCGGAGATCAGATCGGCGCTGCTGACGCGGGCCAACTCTGGCAACCAGTGGCGGATGTATTCGGCTTGGGGGTCGAATTTTTTGGCCTGGGTGCTGGGGTTGAAGATGCGCAGGGGTTTGGGATCCATGCCGCTGCTGGCACTCCATTGCCAGCCGCCATTGTTGGCCGCCAGATCGCCATCCACCAGCCGCTGCATGAAGGCCCTCTCCCCCCAGCGCCAGTCGCAGATCAAATCCTTCACCAGGAAGGAGGCCACGATCATGCGGCAGCGGTTGTGCATCCAGCCACTGGTATTCAGTTGTCGCATGGCTGCATCCACGATCGGGATGCCGGTGAGGCCGTCGCGCCAGGCCTGAAAGTTGACCGGGTTGTTTTCCCAGGGAAACTGCCGCCAGAGCGGCCGGTAGGGGCCGTCGGCCAGTTCCGGGAAATGGAACAGGGCCTGTTGATAGAACTCCCGCCAGGCCAGTTCCTGCTCCCACACGCGGATTGCCTGCAGCGACTCCTCCCCCCCCGCCAGCTGGCGGGCCTCCTGGGCCGCGGCCCAGGCCTGCCTGGGGCTGAGGGTGCCGAGCGCCAAGGCGGCACCGAGGGCGGAGGTGCCGGGCTGGGCGGGAAAATTGCGCTCTGGCTCATAGCTGAGCAGGGGAATGTTGGCGGCTTGGCCGCTGCAAAAGTTTTGCAATTGCTCCAGGGCCGCCCCTTCCCCGGGCCGGCAGGGACACTCGGCCTCCGCCTCAAAGCCATGGGGAATGGCGGTGGCCAGCTCAGCGGCGGGGGTGAACGGCAGCTGGGCCCAGCCCCGGGGATCGGCCAGGGCCTCTGGATTGAGATCGATCAGGCCCCCGGGGGGCGGCAGGGGGTCGAGGCCACCGGCCGCCGCCGACCCCAGGGCGGCCTTGCGTTCCACCTGGTCGCGCCAGTTGCGCCAGAAGGGCCCGTACACCCGGTAGGGATCGCCGCTGCCGGTATGGATGGCGCTGGGGTCCACCAGGAGCTGATCCCAGTCCGCCAGCACCCGGCAGGCCTGGGCCTGGAGGGCGGCGGCCACCCGCCGGTCGCGCTCGCGTGCCCGGGGTTCCACATCCCGGTTCCAGGCCACCACCTCGGCGCCCATGGCGCGGCTCAAGGCCGGCAGCAGGGTGAGCGGATCGCCGCGCAGCAGCAGCAGCCTGGAGCCCGCCTGCCGCCAGCGCTCGGCCAGCTCCCGCAGGCTTTCGATCAGAAACCACAGCCGCGCCGGTGCCATGGTGTCGGCGTCCAGGATCTGGGGATCGAGCACGTAGACGCCGGTGAGCGCCGGTGTGGCGGCGGCGGCGGCCGCCAGGCCGAGGTTGTCGCCCAGGCGCAGGTCGCGGCGATGCCAGAACAGCCAGCGGGGAGGAGTCATCAGATTCCCAGCAGCTGTTTGGCCCGAAACCAAGCGGTCACACTCTTGGCGTCCAGATATTCATCGCCACTGGCCAGGGCCCCATCCAGTTCGGCAGGCGTCATCAGCAGCACCTCGATGTCCTCGTCGTCATCGCCGGCCGGGGGCTGGCTGAGGGGCGTCAGTTCGCGGGCCAGGAACAGGTGGATCACCTCGTCGGAATAGCCAGGGCAGGGCAGCAGCGTGCCCAGGGGATCCCAGCGGGCGGCGCTGTAGCCCGCTTCCTCCTGCAGCTCCCGTTCCATCGTGGCCAGGGGATCTTCTCCAGCATCCAAGGTGCCGGCGGGAAACTCCAGCAGGCGGGTTTGCACCGCAAAGCGGTATTGGCGCAAGGCCACCACCCGGCCATCGGCGAGCAGGGGCACCGCCAAGGAGGCCCCGGGATGGCGGATCAGGCCAAAGTTGCCCTCCAGCCCCTTGGGCAGGGCCATGCGGTTCAGCTCGAAGCGCAGTTTGCGGGCATCGAGGGCCGCGATGGTCTCAAGCAAGTGAGAGGGCTCCGGGGCTGGCAAGGGCGCCATCGAGGGCAGCTGCGGCAGATGTTGGCCACAAGCATGGCGCGAACCGGTGTCGGCCATGGTTGCGAGCTGAGCTTGACGATGGTTGCGAACCGGGCTCCGGCCCCATGGCCAGCCGGCATCCCCCGTCAAGGGCGAGCCGGGCGGCCAATGATCGCTAGCTATTCATCTCAAAACGATAAAATCCGAGTTGGATAGTGCGGGGAATAGAGCCTGGGCAGAGGCCACATCGGAAGGGAAATAGGGGTTGAATTTGCTGAGGGTGGCAAATTGAGTGGCTGCTAATGAGCCGCTGCCATCGGCGTCGTAGGCGAGGGCACCATTGTTGATGTTGTAGGTGATTCTGGTGTTGGCTTTGGTGGCTGCTGCAATCACATTGGCGGTGGTTGAACCGGCGATTGATTCAAATTGATTGGCTTTCAGTTCTGATTCTAAGATCGCTGTATAGATGGTGCCACTAAGAACCAGCCGGTCTGACCCGGGCGCAAAGTCGACAATCCTATCAATGCCAGTGTCCAACAATGATTGATCAAAAAAGAAGAGATCATCGCCCATCCCTCCCGTTAGGGTGTCTATTCCTGCCCCGCCATAGAGCTTGTCATCGCCATCTTGGCCCTTGATGTTGTCAGAATCAGCGCCGCCAAATAGCTGATCATCGCCATTTTGGCCATTCATGTCCTCGGCGCCGGCTTCGCCATAGATCACATCATCGCCATCGCCTCCGTACATATCGTCATTGCCGGTGCCGCCATAGATTTGATCGCCGTCGTTACCACCGCGCAGTAGATCATTGCCGGCATCGCCGTAGATCAGGTCTCTGCCAGTACCCCCATCAATGAAATCATTTCCGTCGCCGCCGTAGGCGATGTCGTCACCGCCGTCGGCCCAGATGCAATCATCGCCGCCTAGGGCATTGAATCTATCTGTGCGATCGGTGCCGCCGAACATCTCACTGGCGTTGCCGATTCCATTTGGATTTAAAACGCCGCGGGCATCTAGATAACTGCCGCCATTGCCCGTGAACACATTGTTGACATAGCCTGCAACACCTACACTCTGGCTAACCCCGAAGATGTCGGTCACTGTTCTGTGCGCCGCCAACAGCGCGGCATTGCTTCTAAAGGCAAGGTTGGATCTGCTTGAGAGCTCGTAGTCGGCATCGTTGACGGCAAAGATCTTGTGATAAAGATGACGAACGCCAGTTGATTCCATCACCAGATCCGCTAACACCTTGCCTTGAATGGACGAGAGTAAATCGGTGCCACCAAGTTTGCTCAGGTAGTAATTTTCATCGCCGCGCTGCAGCTGCTGCATTTGATAGGAATAGATAAAATTATGGGTGGGGCCAAGCATGCCGCCGGGTACTTTCGCCTCCGCCAAACCGCCGATCCACAGGGAGATATTCTGGAAATCTTGATTGCCTGAATTGGCTTGGAAATTTGGATCCGAGGCATCGGTGCTGGTGCCGGTCCAGCTGTTGCCCATGAAACTATTATCCAGCATTGCCGCATCAGCTGCATTCGATAGGGCTGCCGCATAGGTGGCAGCATTACCCGCGACGCTGCTGGCTTGCAAGTTATTCCAATATAGAAGATTTGGATTGTTTGAATAAGCGCTGAGAATGGCATCACGGGAGTAGGCCATGATGAATCCCTTCAGGGAACTGGAGTTCAGCAGGTGGTCGCCGAAATCGCGCCAGCTCACGTAGGGGCGCAGGTTGGCTTCCTGGGCGGCCAGGCGGAGATCGAGCCCATTATTGGTCTGATTTGTGGCGGAATCTCCAGCCGTCAGGCGAACACTGCGCAGAAAGGCTTGCATTTCCCGCCGCGCCTGGTTGAGGGAGCTCACCCCTACATCCAGGCCCCTGCCGATGTTGAGGGCGGCAAGATCCAGGGGCAGTCCCACCAGGGCATTACGCAGGGTATTGGTTACATATTCATCTATCTGATTTCCCACTTGGTTTGAAGTACCGGCCACAATCTCTGCCGCCGATTTGTTGGTATAGAGCTGAGGAGCCAGAAAAGCATCCAGCAGGGGCATGTCTGTCCTGCCTCCTTCCACCGCAATCCCGGTGCCCGGATTAATCTTGGTGAGGGCAATTGTTTCGCTCAGCTGGGAGTGGCCGAAGCGGAAAACAGAACTGGCAAATTCAGCCAGAATAGAAGGATTAAACCCGGCGCTAACTCCAGCGAATGCCCCTAGATCGGGGGTGATACGACGTACATACTCTTGAAAAACGTGATGCTGATAGAATTGCTCCATCACCAGCTTTGCTGCCTCAAGCTTTTCTGCTCCTGACATCTGGAAGCCAGGATTTAGCCGCTGATTTTTGGCAATATCTATCTCCAACTGTTTTAGGATTGCATTATGTGCATCGACAAAAATTTGGTGAATGCTGGTGAGGCCAAGATTTTCATTGGCCCGGCCATCTCCGCCTACCGCATGCACATTCAAAATTGATGGATCCTTGAGATCGCCTTTGGCATCAAATTGACTTTCGCCCGCTGGTCGTTGGGCCCCCTGCCAGTTATGGGCCAAATCAATCATGAAGGCCGATCCAGACTTCATCAGCACGGTATTGGCCGGCAGCAATGCGGTATCAAAAATATAACCTTTTTCGCCTGTAATTTTATTTAAGGTAACAAATCCTAGCCGCCCCGCCCCGGTCATGCCGGTGGGCACAGGTTCAACTAGGGGCACACTGGTTACATCAATATCATGGATTACCAGGCCAATTCGCAGGGCATTTTGTTTGAGATCTGCCCAGCGGACGATGCCTTTATTGCTGGTGGTGAGCATGGCGCCGGTGAGTTCACCATTGCCCAGGTACTCCCTTAGGAAAATCCCATGGCTGAAGGTGGAGCCATATGTTTGGTTTAGGTCGATAAAGGCAGATGTATAGTTAAAGCTGCGGCCATTTCTTGGGGAAAGCTTCAGTGCCCCACCCGTATCAATGGAAGCCACTACTCCAGTAAATGGAGATTGGTCGTTGAAAGCATTCACAACCTGGCCGATCGTTGCACCTGTGGCGATCGTAATGATCTGATCATTTAGAACTACGTTGCCGCCGCTGGCAATCGTCGTGAAGACTCTGGTGCCAATCGCACTATTTTCATTGTCTACATCCCAGGTGAGGCTGGGGGAATAGGTGTCTAGCCCGAGCTCGTTAAGTAAACTGTCTTTGCTCCCCTCTCCCAGCTTGACACGTACGGTGTTGCTTCGGGATAGGGCCATGAAGTTGGTGGGACTGCCCGCGTTGTAAAGACTGTCCCCGGGTAGTAGGGGTATTAAGACGCTGCCATCTTCTCCCTTGTCAAGAAAATCAAGTCCATGGTCATGATATTGACCGAAGATGGCAAAAAAGTCCGAGTTTGGCAGCGGATTGCTACCTGTCAGTATGGCCTCATGGCGGGTATTGTTATTTTGACTCACCCGGCCCAGGCCTGCTCTGGTGCCAGTCTGGGTCCACTCACGGGCATAGGGATTATCCAGGGTCTCAAATAGGCTTTTGCCCACCTGGTTGGTCACCAGATTGCTGATCACCCTAGGGTTGGCATCGAAGATCAGGTTGCCACGGAGGCTGTAATCAACGACATAGGTAGAACTGTAATTCACAGCTCCTGTGCTAAGGCTAAGCGAAAATCCGCCTGTATTACTGGTAAATCTGCTGCTGGTTAAATTGCGGAATAAGGAATTAGTGGCTCCTGCGTGATGGCGAAGATCTATTGATGAGGTTATACCCAGGCTGGATATTGTCTGGTTTGGAAATTGAGGGATGTCGAACAGCTGCTGATCGGTGCCATTGAGGTAGCGGAAGCCGCTGGTGGATTTGGCTCCCACCGCCCCCAGGGGCCCTGGCAGCACAGATATCGATGGTTGATTGTTATATTGATTATAGACTAGCCACTGGTAGTCGAGAAAGAACAAATCATTAAACGTGAATCCATCTACTACCGAGTTGAAATTGGCATTGTTGTAGAAGCTGGACATGGCAAGACTCCTTGTTGGTCGGTGATTTTGTGGGTGGAATGGGGCAGGTTATGGGCTTGATTGGCCGGTGGGCGCCCAGGGCTGAAAAACTGGTCTATTGACCTGGTTGGGATTAAAGCTCCTTGGGTTATTTAATTTAGCCCATACTAAATTTAACCAGCATTTAATTTAACAAACAATAAAATAGTCCGAAGTTAAAGCCAGGCTTCTCGGGCTAAATATTGGATTTTTCTTCTATGGTTAATGCTCGGCACTATGGCTTAAGCCTTGAGTCAAGCTGCATCAAAAAGAAGGTGTCGAGGCACTTCTCTAGCGTAATTATTAATAAGCATAAAAATTATTAAGCACAATGCTTGACAAGTGCAATTATTGAATTGGCTGTATTAACTTCGCTTTAGGGTGTTTTAAAAGCGCAATAATAGAGCATTAATGATTATGCATAAAAATCAGCAAGACATCTTTAGGCAATGTGAATTAAATCCAATTAAGCAACTGCGCTTGCTTAATTCACGGCGAATCGATGATGCGTTGCTGGGGGGGGGGTACGTCTGCGGGACTTAAGCGTTGCCTGAGAACTCGATAACCTTAAGCCACTTTCAGGCAATTGAGAGCTCGTCCCTGCCTTTTTGCTAAGCCATTTTTCAGATGAGCAAGTTTTGGCTGCTCAAGGTGGCCCCTGGCGGGGGCCAGGGGCCAGGCGGCCTTTGGCGGACGAGATCGCTGCATCCAAGGCGGGGCAAGGAGTCTTGTGTGAGTCTTGATTTAGACTCGCACCTTTCTTTTGCATTTTCGAGCTGCCTTCGGGCCCCATTGGCGTCAGCCGTGTTGGCATTTCGCAACAAACAGAGATCATAGCCAAGTGAATTTTAGTATAAATCTATACTACATTTTTTCTTCCTGTCTTTCTGAGCCAGGTAAATGGAAGTATAAATTTATACTTCCATTTTTTTTCTTCTTGCCCGTCTATTCCGCCTTGGGTGCTGACGCCTTGCCATCTCGGCCATTCAGTTCAGGTGCAGCGGGCTTGGCTTGGTTCACGAGGTTTCTGGGTTGGCAATGCGGCCGGATGCCCAGATGGCAGCCTGCGCTGCTGGCGCGATGGGCTGCCGCTTGCGAGATGGTCTACCGCTGGGCCCAGCTAGCGCTCGCCGCAGGTTGTGTGTCAGCGAGGCGCAGGGCTTGGGCTTAATTGCCTGACCTGCGTCATCCCCTGACTGGGAGCTATTGGCTTGCTCTGATTTTCGCCTCGGCCGCTATGTAGTTCCTTGGAGCTGGCGTCTCTTCGTCCAAGCGCCGCCAGCTACCCACCGGATATTCAAGTGAAATCTTGAGCGACCGTGCCTAATGCAGATTATGCATAGATCAGCAGGTTTAATGTAGGCATCCGAGATGGACATCTGTTGGCGAGATTTGCCATTGGATTCAGGGGTTTCCCGCTGCTGTGTAAGCGAAATGCGGGCCGCGCTTTAAAGGGGCCGGCTATATCCAGCTAACTGGCAGGGCCAATTGCCAGGCATTTGCAAATGACATCAAGGATCAAAGTGTAATGCAGGGGGTTGCTTGCGTGGCTGCTCATAATCCCTTCTCATCGGCTGGATACTGGTGGCAGAGCAATCGAATGAATGCCTTGTGTGATGGCAACCCGAGCATTGAGGCTGTGACCAAAAGGGTGAATGGCGTCCTAAATGGCCTGGACGACCGCGTTAAGCACTACAATTATTATCTTAAAGTTATCGTCTAGCGGCCTGCTTAGAGGGGCCTTGGCCCGCCGCCGAGGCTGGAGGCCTCCAGCCAGCGAGCGATCGGCTCCGGTAGCGCACAGCGCCGCCGGCTGGCCACTGCTATAGCCAGGTGGCGGCTTAATCCTTCGGCCACCTCTTGGTCGGCTGAGCGAAATTGATAGCGGATTTCGAAGCAGCTCGGATCGAGCCGTTGGGGTTCCAGTTGGATTGCCAGGGGATCGCCACAGCCCAGGGGTTTGCGGAAATCGGCGCTGCAGTGGACGATCGGCAGGGCGATGGGCGGTGTGTTGCCGGGGGTGGGAAACAGTTCGTCAGCGGCGATGCCGAAGCGCTCCAGGCTCTCCTCATAGGCCTCGTGGCACCAGCGCAGCAGCTGGTGGAAGTGCATCACTCCGGCGGCATCCGTGTCGCCGAAGCGCACCTTGCGGCGGATGATTAGCCAGTTGCTGGGATCCATGGGGGCCATGTTGCCACCCGCCCCTGGCTCGTCAATTCATTACAAAGGTGTTCTCTCTTGAGTGGTCCCGCTGGCCCTATCCAGTGGGAAAAGCCGGGAAGCCGCGCAGGCCCAGGCCAAAACTGAACAGCAGCCGCATCGCCCAGTAGGCCCCCAGGGCCAAGCCGAGGCCGGCCACCGTCTGCGCTCTTCGCCCCCGCCCGGGGATGCCAGGCCAGGGCGGCAGCAGCGGCAGTAGCCGCCCCTGTCGCATCGCCAGCACCGACCAGATCACCAGCCCCGCCGCCAGCGGCGGCCCAAAGGCATGCAGGTGGATGGCGCTGCTGAAATCCCCCCGCAGGCTCGCGCAGGTGGCGCGGGTGAGGAAGCAGGTGGGGCAGGGGATGCCGGTGAGGGCCCGCAGCGGACAACTGAAGCCAGGCATACCTGGATCGCCTCCCTTCTGCCACAGGTAGGCGGTGAGGCCGGTCGGCAGCAGATAGGCCGAGCGCCGCAGTTTGGCCAACAGGCGATTAATAGGTGCCCAGCTAAGGGGCGCCCAATTCAGGCGCGCCCAGCTGATCAGCACCACCACAGATTGGCGCCGATCAGCGATCCACCGAACCCATGATCACGTCGATTGAGCCGAGAATCGCCATGATGTCGGCCACCTTGGCCCCCTTGAGGATGTGGGGCAAGATTTGCAGATTGTTTTGATCGGCGGCGCGAATTTTGAAGCGCCAGGGGGTGACGTCGTCGTTGCCCTGGATGAAGATGCCAATTTCCCCCTTGCCCGATTCCAGGCGGGTGTAGAGCTCGCCGGAGGGAATTTTGAAGGTGGGGGCCACTTTCTTGGCTACGTACTGATAGTCAAAGCCATACCACTCGCTCTTTTTGCCCTGGGCCATTCGCTGGGCCTCCAGATTTTCTGTGGCTCCGCCGGGGATCATGGCGCAGGCCTGGCGCAGGATTTTTAGCGATTGGCGCATCTCGCTTACGCGCACACGGTAGCGAGCGAAGCAGTCGCCCTCTTTCTCCCAAACCACATCCCAGTCGAAGTCGTCGTAGCACTCGTAGTGGTCAACTTTGCGCAGGTCCCAGGGCACACCGGAGGCGCGCAGCATCGGGCCAGAAAGGCTCCAGTTGATCGCCTGCTCGCGAGTCACCACCCCCAAGCCCTCGATGCGGCGGCGGAAGATCGGGTTATTGGTGATCAGTTTCTCGTATTCATCAATCTTCGGGCCAAACCAATCGCAGAAGTCGAGACATTTTTCCAGCCAGCCATAGGGCAGATCGGCGGCTACACCACCAATCCGAAAATAGTTGTTATTGATTAGGCGCTGGCCGGTGGCCGCTTCCCAGAGGTCATAGATCATCTCCCGTTCGCGGAAGATATAGAAAAAGGGTGTCTGGGCGCCCACGTCCGCCAAAAATGGACCAAGCCAGAGCAGGTGGTTGGCGATGCGGTTCAGCTCCAGCATCAGCACCCGGATGTAGCTGGCGCGTTTGGGCACCGTCACGTTGGCGAGGCGCTCAGGCGCGTTTACCACAATCGCCTCGTAGAACATCCCCGCCGCGTAGTCCATGCGGCTCACGTAGGGCACGAACATCACGTTCGTGCGGTTTTCGGCGATCTTCTCCATGCCGCGGTGCAGGTAGCCGATCACCGGCTCGCAGTCCACCACGTCTTCTCCGTCGAGGGTCACCACCAGCCGCAACACCCCGTGCATCGAGGGGTGATGGGGCCCGAAGTTGACCACCATCGGCTCCGTGCGCGTCTCCAGCTGCGTCATGGGGCCGTGGGGGGGAAGGGATGAGCTGGCGGGATCTTAGGAAGGAGAGCATGCCAAAAATGGCTTCCTGTTTCGAGCACCTGCCGGTGCTGGCCGACGCGGTGCTGGCCAGCTTCTCGCCGCTGGCGGAGCTGCTGGCGCAGCGGCCCCAGGGCGGACTGCTGCTCGACTGCACCCTGGGGGGCGGCGGCCATGCCGGCCTGCTGCTGCAGGCCCACCCCCAGCTGCGGCTGATTGGCCTCGACCAGGACGCCAGCGCCCGGGCCGCCGCCGCCGAACACCTGGCCCCCTACGGGGAGCGGCTGCGAATCGTGGCCACTAACTTCGCCGCCTACAGGCCGCCGGAGCCGCTGTTGGCGGTGCTGGCCGACCTGGGGGTGAGCAGCCCCCAGCTGGATGTGGCGGCGCGGGGTTTCAGTTTTCGCGGCGATGGCCCCCTGGACATGCGCATGGATGTGGAACGGGGGGAGACCGCCGCCGAGCTGATCGATCGCCTGCAGGAAGCGGAGCTGGCCGATCTGATTTATGCCTACGGCGAGGAGCGGCTGTCGCGGCGCATCGCCCGCCGGATCAAGCAGGAGGGCCCCTGGCGGGATTCCGGCCGGGGCACCGCCGAGCTGGCCTATGCCGTGGCCGGTTGCTACCCCCCCAAGGCCCGCCACGGCCGCATCCATCCAGCCACCCGCAGCTTCCAGGCCCTGCGCATCGCTGTGAACGATGAATTGGGGGCCCTGGATCGGCTGCTGCTGCAGGCACCGGATTGGTTGGTGCCAGGCGGGCTGTTCGGGGTGATCAGCTTCCACTCCCTGGAGGATCGCCGAGTTAAGAACGCCTTTGTGAGCGATGAGCGGCTGGAGCGCCTCAGCCGCAAGCCCCTGGTGGCCTCCGAGCAGGAGCAGGAGTCCAACCCCCGCAGCCGCAGTGCCAAGTTGCGCCTGGCCCGCCGCCGCCCTTTCTGAGCGCCCGGGCGCCGCTATGCAGCGGGGCTGTTAGGCAATTTCATCAGCTGAACTTGATCAGCTGCGCTTGATGAGCCGCGCTAAGCAGCTGCGCTTGATCAGCTGTGCTTGATCAGTGGCGCTCCTGGGCAACTGCCTCAGCCACCGCTTCTATGGCCAGTTCAATCTCGGCTGCGCTGGTGCCGCGCCCCAGCCCAAAGCGAATCGAAGCGCCTGCCTCCTGGCGGCTGCGGCCCAGGGCCGCCAGCACATGGGAAGGACTTCCCTGGCTGCAGGCCGAGCCGCTGCTCACCGCCAGTCGCTGGCGCAGGCGCCGGTGCAGCGCCGCGCCGTCCACCCCACCGACGCAGACATTGAGGTTGTGGGGCAGGCGGGGGGCCAGAGCGCCGTTGAGCCGCACCTGGCCCAGGGCCTCCAGGGCCTGCCAGAGCTGATCGCGCAGCCGCCCCAGGCGCTCGGATCGCAGCTCTCGATCGGCCATGGCCCCCTCCAGGGCCGCCTCCAGCCCCACGATCAGCGGTACGGCCAGGGTGCCGGCCCGCAGCCCCTGCTCCTGGCCGCCGCCGTGCTGCTGGGGGGCCACCTTCACCCCCTGGCGAATCAGCAGGGCGCCGACGCCCTTGGGGCCATAGCACTTGTGGCCGCTGAGGCTCAGTAGATCGATGCCCAGCTGCTCCATGGCCAGGGGGATGTGGCCGGCGGCCTGGGCGGCGTCGCAGTGGAACAGCACGCCCCGGTGGCGGCAGAGCTGGGCGATGGGGGCCAGGGGCGCCAGCACGCCGATCTCGTTGTTGGCGGCCATGGCGCTGAGCAGCAGCACATCGGGCCCCAGCACCTCTTGCAGCTGGGCCAGATCAGGCAGGCCGTCGGCCTGCACGGGCAGCAGGGTGAGCGGAAAGCCATGGCGCTCCAGGTAGCGCAGCGGATCCAGCACGGCCCGATGTTCAGTTGCCAGGCTCACCAGCCGCCGCCGCTTGCCGCCAGCCGCCAGGGCCGCTTCCGCCACGCCTTTGATGGCGAGGTTGTTGGCTTCCGTGGCGCCGCTGGTGAACACCACCTGGGCGCCGCCAGCCCCCAGCAGCTCGGCGACGCGGCCCCGGGCCCGCTCCACCGCCGCCGCCGCCGCCAGGCCCGGGCGGTATTGGCGGCTGGCGGGGTTGGCGAATTGGTCGCTCCACCAGGGGGCCATCGCCGCCACCACCGCCGGATCACAGGGGGTGGTGGCGTGGTGGTCGAGGTAGGTCTGCATGGTTCCATGCTGAATCGGCGGGGTTGGATTCAGCTGAGTGGAATTCGGTAGAATTGAAGTTCGCCACGCTGACTTTGGCTGCGCCGACTTCTGCAGCGCCGATTTCAGCCGAGTGGCCTTTGGTCGCGCTGACTTCAGCTGCGCCGCCTTTGGCTGAGCTGAATAAGGTTGGCCTGGGCCAGCCGCCACTGGAGATTTTTTTGCCGACTAGCCCCGTTAGCCCTTCAGCCCTGAGTTGTTTGGATTTCTCCTTGGCGTTCCATAGCCAGAGGGCTGATCGCCCCAGCCTGGCTCTGCCCCGGGCCCCCGGTTTGGGCCTGCCGCTGGGCGCCTGGCGGTGGCTGCTGGCCGCTCTGCTGCTGGCGGGGCCCCTGGCTCCGGCCCATGCGCAAGATGGCGGGCCGGGCAATCCCCAGGACTTGCGGCCCAAGGGTTTGGTGTTGTTGCGCCAGCGCCAGGTGGCCGGCGGCATCCAGGCCCTGGGGATCTACGACATCCAGGCCGATCCCCAGCAGCCGGGCCTCTGGCGGGTGAAGCTGTGGGACGAGCAGCCCAACAATCTGGTGGTGCGAGGCGAGTCGATTCGCTGCAGCCCGGCCGAACCGATGCGGGTAACCAGCGATGGCAGCCGCTTTTTCCTGCGGGCGCTCAATCCCGGCGGCCAGATCAACCCCTCCAACCGCCTCGATCACCTGGTGTGGTGGGCCACCTGCTTCCCCGACCAGGCCGGCAAGGATCCCGCCACCCTGGGGCCCCTGGCCCGCCGCCTGGGCTACAGCGGCAATCTGCAGGAATCGGAGCAGGTGCTGCCCCGCGGCCGCTGATCCCGCAGCCGCTGAACCCCCTGGCCCCCTGGCCCCCTGGCCCCCTGGTCCCGCTGGCATTGGCCGCTGAGAGCCGTCGCTGAGAGCTGTCGCTGGGAGAGCCCGGTCCGGCTGCCTACAGTTGATCAATGAGCAGCGCACCTGGCGATTCGCTGGCCCCGGCCAGCCCAGCCCCCACTGCCGCCGGCTTGGCGGCCCCCACATCTGACCATCCCTTGGCCGCGGATCAGGCCAGTGCTGATCTGCCCAGCGCCGCTGAGCTGGCGCCGCCCCAGCCCGGCCCCGTGCGCCTGTTGCTGGTGGACGACGAGCCGGGTCTGCGCACGGCCGTGAAGGCCTACCTGGAGGACGAGGGCATGGAGGTGACCACCGCCAACGACGGCGAGGAGGGCTGGCAGGCGGCCCAGGCGCTGTTGCCAGATCTGGTGATCAGCGACGTGATGATGCCCCGCTGTGATGGCTACGGGCTGCTGGCCAAGCTGCGGGGCGATGAGCGGCTGGGGGGCACGCCGGTGATTTTTCTGACAGCCAAGGGGATGACGGCAGATCGGATCGCTGGCTTCCAGGCCGGCTGTGACGACTACATCCCCAAGCCCTTTGACCCCGACGAGCTGGTGGCCCGGGTTCACAACGTGGTGCGGCGCCAGGAGCGGTTGCTGGCGGAGGCGGCCCGCTTTGCTGATGCCGACATCGGCCAGATGGCGCGTCAAATCACCGAGATCCGCTCGCTGCTGGCCAGCGGCGGCAGCAAAAAACCGCCTGTGGCCAGCGACCACAGCTTCACGCCGCGGGAGGCCAGCGTGCTGCAGCTGGTGGCGGAGGGATTGATGAATAAGGAGATCGCCCGGCGGCTGGAAACCTCCATTCGCAACGTGGAGAAGTACGTGAGCCGACTGTTCATCAAGACCGGCACCGCCAGCCGCACCGAACTGGTGCGCTATGCCCTGGAGCGCGGCCTGGTGGATTGAAGCGGCCTGGTGGATTGAAACGTTGAGCAGGCCCCGGGGAGGCGATGGCGATGGTGATACCGGGGGCGATGGATAGCCCGGCCAACGCCGCCCCAGCTGATGGCGGGTCAGAGAGAGCGGGCGGGCTAGATGGCTGGCGAGAAGATGCCCCAGAGCCCTTGTCAGCAGGCGGGCCAGGCAGAGATGGCGGGCTAGATGCTTGCCCAGAAGGCTGGCTGCCGGCGGCTGTCAACCAGGGCTGGAGCTACCGAGACCGGGTGGAGCCCCCCCTGGCGGGCCAGCCGGCCAGTGTTTTCTATGCCGCCCGCCATCGCCATTCCGACCGGGCTTGCTGGCAGGCGCGGCTGGCAGCCGGCGAGATCTGGCGCAATGGCCAGCCGCTGCTGCTGGATGCGCACCTGGCCAGCGGCGATCGGCTGGTGTGGCGGCGGCCCCCCTGGCTGGAGGGGCCCGTGCCGGCCGATTTCCAGGTGGTGTACGACGACGGCGACCTGCAGGTGATCGACAAACCCGCCGGCCTGCCGGTGCTGCCGGCGGGCGGCTGGTTGGAGCACACGCTGCTGCGGCTGCTGGAGCGGCGCCATCGGGGAGCCGGCGCCGCCATCCCCCGGCCGGTGCACCGGCTGGGGCGCTACACGAGCGGGCTGTTGGTGTGCGCCCGGCAACCCCAGACCAGGGCCTGGTTGAGCGCCAGCCTGCGGGAGAGCACGGCGGCGGGGCTGGCTGGTGCCGCTGCCGCTGCCGCCGTCGGTTCTGGGGCAGCGGCGGTGGGCGAGGTGGGCGGATGCCGCAAGCTCTACCGCGCCCTGGTGGTGCCGGGGGCGCTACCGCTGGCGCCGGGGGAAACGCTGTTAATAAATACCGCAATCGGTCGCCGTGAACATCCGCAGCTGGGCCAGATCTGGTGTGCCGCCACTGGTTCCCAGCCCGGCGACTTGGCCGCCAGCAGTAGCCTCACCCTGCTGGAATGCTCCCCCCAGGCAGACCTGGTGCAGGTGGCGATCGCCAGCGGCCGCCCCCATCAAATTCGCATCCACTGCGCAGCTGTAGGGGCGCCTCTCTGGGGCGATCCCCTCTACGGGCCAGGCGGCCAGGCGGCCCCAGCGGCCCGCCCCGGCGACGGCGGCTACCAACTGCAGGCCTGGCGCCTGGAACTGCAACCCCCCAGCGGGGGGGCGCTGGTGCTGGAGGCGCCTCGGGCGCTGGGGGTGATGGCGTTGATGGCTGAATCAGGCCGGTGACGACTGCCGGCTTTTGAGGAGAGGCAGGCACCGGTGTTCTTTGGCCGGTACGAGGCGATCGAGGGCTGAAGTTGTCTCGACTTGGTTTGCGAACGGTTGGCTAGATGCTGGTAATTCTGCGAAGCAAGCCTTACCGCGTTTGTTTCTATAGTCATTAGCCTAATGTGCTTCCGCATGTTCATGTGGATCTAGGTAAGGCTTCTTGCAAGCTGTGGCTGACCCCCGTTGCCCTGGCCAGCGTTAGGCATATTCTGTATTTGCCACGTCTCAGCCGAACAACTCAGCTAGTATTGGACTCATGAGCAACCTGGAAGAAATTGAGGCTGCAGTTCAGCAGCTACCGCCGGCGAAGCGGGCCGAGTTTCGGGCTTGGTTCCAGTCGTTCGACGCCGCGGACTGGGACCAGCAGATGGAGGATGACATCACGGCAGGCAACCTGGACTGGCTTGCTAACGAGGCAATCAGCGACAGACAGGCTGGTCGATGTTCTGAATTATGAGGCATCGCGCCAGTCCTCGCTTCTGGGCTTGCTATCACTCTCTTCCTTCAGGGGTCACACTCCAGGCTGATCGCTGCTTCGAATTACTTAAAGCCGAGCCTCGCCACCCTTCGCTGCATTTTAAGAAGATAGGCAAATTCTGGTCGGCAAGAATTGGCCTTCGATTCAGAGCTTTAGCAGTTTAAGTAGATACCAACGACTTGATTTGGGTTTGGATTGGCAGTCACGCAGAGTATGATCAACTTCTTCGCTTAAAGGCCTAACGTCGAGATTCGATTTTTGGGAAGCCAAGCATGCCTTTTCGATGTAAAGAGCTTCTCTCGGCTTCTGGTCTTGAATGTTGAAAAGATGTAGGCAGTCTTCCTGGGCAAGCCAAGACGCTGAGCAGATCACCATTTGGTTTACGGCTGCTGAGGTTCTTCTACTCCGGATAATAGAGCTATGCTGTCAGTTAAGTTCGGGAGCACGCTTGTTGCTAGTCGTCTTCTGGGAAAAGTTCACCCTTTTCTCCGGTTATACCCCTCCAGCCAGTTAGTTTGGCCAGACCGATCAGGCCAGACCATGTCGTCCGCCGAGGGTGTCCCCGCATCCGGCCCGCCAGGGATTTCCGCGCTACATCACGTCCAGGAGGCGAAGATGCATCTCTCGGCCCAGCTGTTGCCTCTCGATTTTATGCATTTGTTTGCCACTCACATGTTGGAATGCGGTCAGGACATTCGCATGATTCAGGAATTATTGGGCCATAGCGATGGGAGAGTTAACATGATTCATGCCCATGTGCTCAACTAGGGCCCGCTTGGCATGGGCAGTCCAGTCGAACTTTTGTATCATTGCGAACACTAATAGGCGGATCAGCCTGATAAAACTTTAGGAGGTCTAAAGGCTGGAGTTAAGCGCGGTCTTTCTGGGTGACAGCAGGTATTCATGCCCACTCCCAATGCAGAGCGCTTAACGTTGATCAGCGCAAACTGTCCACCGACTGGCACAACGCTCGGCGGAGACGCTTCAGCGCAGTGAATTTTAAAGACGGCAGACGAAAGGATTGACGACTTATACGAAATATGAAGCTGTGGTTGGGAGTTTATGCGAATCAATCTAGGATACAGTTAGGCGTTTCGGCGGCGCCTCTTCTGCCATTTTCCTAAGGAGAGTTTTCAGTCATGGCCCGAATAGAGCTAAATCAAATACAAATCATCAGCGGAACTGGAATTATGGTTAACATGAATCATGCGCGCCAGATTGAATTTAGTATGCCCCGATTTGCCTCCAGGCCTGACATTACCATTAGCATCTATTCTGATGACAACATGCCTCCAAAGATAGCATCGAACAAGAATGCCAACCCAGGTACTATGTTTGCTCCTTGGGCAATCGAATATCTCCCTGGAGGTGGTGTAGGCGGACAGGATAGGATCGTAATATCGGCAGCAAACACTCAAGACGGTGTATCGACCCCGGTACGGGTAATGTGTAGCTACATCGCTATGGGCACAATTGCAAAGACTAAGTAAGCACGATAAAGCGCTTATTGCGCAGTGTTAAAATCGTTAAATCCACGCTTAATTCCTAATACTGCGTATGAGAGGGGCCCGCCATAATTGGCGGGCCCCCTTAACTTTGCGTTGGGCGCTTAGGGTCGGTATTGGATATGACCATGCGCGAATGGTTTGATAATGGCAGGACTCATGGATGATGAACTTTTGTTTCGGCTTGCCCGCAGTTACTGAGCTACGAGTAACTTTGCTGAAGCAAGTATGTAACTGCAGCCATGATTAGAAACGGAGTACTGATGGGGATTGCCATCACGTCTGGGCTTAACTGCCTCTTTGCGTTTCCGCTAGAAGCAGGGATGCTCCCTGGGAAGTGGTGGGATGGAAATTGGAGCTGTACTATAGATGGCCGACCTGCCCGAATGAGATGGCGAATAGTAGATGATTCACAGGGTACATCTAGCGGAGGTGTAGGCACGACAACATCAGGAGTGAAACGAGTCGGACGCTTTTCGGACAACGGATCTGCATGGGTGGCATTAAGTGATGCCAGAGAAGGAAATAATGGAGGCCTATTCTTTCGACACGCCGATGGCAATCAGTGGTATCTACCTAGGCCAACGGGTAATCGCTCAAGCGGGTGGACTACATGGCAAGGTAATCGATATCCACTAGTTTGCTGGCGATAGAGATTAGATGCTATTATATTTACCCGGATAAACTTAGGCTTTTGGCGTCGTAGCACTCACCCCACCACCCAGGCCAAGCATCCCTTTTCAGGCTGCAGCCGCGCTTTATTCAATTTTTAAGCACCGCCAAACACCTGCTTTGAGGTCGACAATTAATTATCCAAGTTGCTGCTCAAGCAAGCGTTGAATGGTTCCCAGCCGGGAAGCCGCTTCCTCAGTGATCCCGACAAGCCGCCCATCAACGCCTTTCAGTTGCGAGGTCAAGAGCGCGGATTCAGCTTCCTGGCCGGAGTTCAACCCGCCTGCTGCCAGAGGCGCAGCAGGTCATCCAGCTGGGCCCGGTCTGGAGAGGGCAGGCGCCGCACCCGATTCGCCGCCGGGCCGCCGCCCCGCCCATCCGGGCCACGGAAGCCGAGGGTTTTGAGCATCGCCTGAGCTTCAGCGCCAGCCAGGAAGTCCACGAAACGCTCGCCATCGGCCTCGCTGCCCGTGGCTTCCCCACGCAGCACCGCCGCCGCCAGCACCATCTCGATCGTGGGGTCGGGCACGATCAGGCTGTAGCCCCCCGGCCAGCGCTGCAGCGCCTCGGCGGAACGCATCAGCGCCGTCGCTTCGTAGACCATGGCGATGTCGCCATCGTTGCGGCCGCCGCTGATGAACTCCCGCAGCAGGATGTCGGTGGAGCGGGCAGGCCGGTAGACGGCCCGTTTCAGCACCGCCACAGACGCGGGTGGCGAGGGGCAAGCCATGGGTATGCGCTGTCGCCACGATCAATCGGTCGGCAGGGTCGCCGTGGAAGCTCTGGGGGCAACTGATCCAGCGCCAGCATTACATCGACATCCAGAGGTAGCAGCGCAACGACACCAGGAGCGGCAGCCGCCCGTAGCCAGGCCGCGAAGGGCCGATCCAGCGACAGACGCCCTTTGCTGTGCAGCATTTGTGCTTCCCAGAGGCTCATGGCCGAGAGATGACAACCACCAGCTCCGGCCAGCCGATCCAGGGAGTGTCGGTCAGCAACGGATAGGCGCTCGCACCCCAACAACCACCAGATCCACACGTGCGTGTCGAGCAGCACCTTGACCGCAGGGCATCAAAGTCGCGGTCGGCTAGCACAGAATCTTCTGGTTCGATCGCCAACACACCTGATCGCCGCAGCTTCTCCCAGGGCCGCTGGCTTGGGGAAATGCCGCCGGCAGGGGGCGTGAGCCGTGCCACGGGCTTGCCATGGCGCGTGATCTCCACCACCTCACCGCCACTCTCCACCTGGCGGATCCACTCCAGGCACTGGGCGCGGAAGCGGGTCACGGAAATGTCCATTCGTCCACCTTAATGGGCAGTTTCGGTCGCCGCACTCCCATTCGGATCACTCCACCCGCCTCCGGCCCGCAAAGGCCTTCTCCGCGCTGCATCAACGTCCAGGAGGCGAAGACGCACCTCTCGGCCCTGCTCTTGCCGCTCGATCCCAGCCCCCGCCGCCAGCTGGGGTTCCTGCAAGGCCGCGTGGATGAAGCGTTTTTCTAGCCCCTGCCCCACGAGGAGCTGGAGCGCTGGGGGGCGTGAAGCTGCTGCTCGACACCCACGTGTAGCTAAGGGCCCTGCTGGCGGCCCAGAAGCTCTCCCCAGAGTTGCGCAATGCCCTGGAAGACAGCGATAACACGCTCCTCGGCAGCATCAGTGCGATCAGGGTTTTCTGGAGACAATGGAAGTTGAGCCAGGCAGCGGGGGAAACGCCATTTATCTAAATTGTTGCTAAGATGGTGCTAAAAAGTACCTAGACGATGAGTTTTGCTTTGAATTGC
Organism: Prochlorococcaceae cyanobacterium; assembly: GCA_044356375.1. GTDB lineage: Bacteria > Cyanobacteriota > Cyanobacteriia > PCC-6307 > Cyanobiaceae > UBA5018. The sequence goes on from JBIKWK010000002.1 coordinate 19,629, forward strand.
GAGCAAGAGGTTGATGGGCGCTGGATAGCAGAGGTTCCCGAGCTGTCAAGTGTTCTCTCGTATGGGGACTCTGCTGCAGATGCAATGTCAAAGGCTGAAATCTTGGCTCTTCGCGTTATCGCCGACAGGCTTAAAAATAGCGAGTTAGAGCCTGTGAGTATCAGCTTTTCGCTCCCAGTCACTGCATTAGTACTTGGCCCTCGGTCAAAGCGAATAGGGTGTTGGCTGCTCTCCAGTCAATTGGGTGGCGGGTAAAGCGACAGTCGGGATCTCGCAAGACCCTTGCTCATGATTGATATTCCGACTTCGTCTTTGCTTTCCATGATTGTGAGGAGATAGGTCCTAGGATGATTTCCCGAATTGCGAAGAACACCGATCTTCAGCCGAGTGACTTGTGAGGCGTGCTTCACACTCTCAAGGCTTCACTATTCGCTCTTTCGATACCACCACATTTGCAATGTGTAGCCTAAGGCCGCGATCAGCTCAACGCCAAGTACACTCCTGTGGAAGCAATGAGAGCCATGGGGAAATTACTTCTGCTTGCCAGCCAGGCCATTCATAAAGTAAGCCTGAAAAGCGGGCGGACTTATCTGCAGTAGGTCCAGGCCCCTCAGCCCCCACCAGGGCTGTGTTAGACCGACAAGACAACCCACTCAGAATGGGTTAAAGTACTTGGACGCGTTAGTGCAGGTTGCCAAGGGAGGTGTGCCATGGTTGCTGTGATAACAGGCAAAATTGATGCAATCTTTAGAGCTTGTGAACGGTTCAGAGTTGAGCGTTTAGACGTTTTTGGATCTGTGCTCCGAGACGATTTTGAACCCGGACGAAGCGACATCGACTTCTTAGTCGAATTCGGATCAATGCCACCTTCCGACAAACCAGATGCTTATTTCGGTCTGCTAGACGAATTGCGCACTATCTTCGGAGCTGAAATTGATTTAGTAATGGCCGGAGCGCTCAAGAATCGCTACATCCGCGACGATGTCAATAGAACGAAATGGAAACTGTATGAAGCGTAAACCTCTTGCTTATCTCGCTGACATTCTGGAATCATGTGAAGCAATCGACAGTGCTCTCTTCGGCTTGGAAGTGGAGGATTATCTTGTGAGCAGACTTGTGCGCTCATCTGTGGAGCGTGAGTTCACTATTATTGGCGAGGCTGTCCTGGCACTGTCGCGTAAAGCTCCAGATGTCTTCGCGTCAATTACGGGGGCGAGGCGGATAGTTGATTTTCGTAATCGCCTAACTCACGAGTATCAAAGCGTTGATGACGAGCTTGTATGGGGACTGGCGAAGGGGGGCCTGCAGATTCTAAGAGTCGAGTGCCAAGCTCTTGTTTCACAGCTAGACGCTGCGGGCTAACACCGTCATGCACCAGAGCCCTAAGTGCCTGTCGAGCAGGATCCCCGCAGCTTCTGCCAGAGCCGCTGGCTTGGGAAATGCCGCCGGAGCGGAATGGGCAGTTTTTCGACGCGCACTAAATCAAATCAAGCCGGCAGTTGAAACTTTATGAGTGCTGCTCATTGAGCGGAGGTCTGCGAATGTTGGCTTTAGAGAGGCGGCACTTTGAACAAACCCATTGAGTGGGCAGACCACCACCATCTCCCTGCTGTGCTACCTTTCGCTCCCAGCCTGCCACTCAGGGGCAGTGTTAAGTGGACGACAAAGTAAAAACATCTCCACCTCAACTAGGCGATTAATGTTTGCACGTGGTACGCTAGAGCAGATAATCAAGTGAAAGCCCAGGGAGCAGCGGCAGATGGTGGGAAAGCCGGTTGACGTCAGCAGCTATCTTCTGCCCACGCTTGAGGGGTTTCGCAACAAGCTTCTGGATCTCACCTCCAGGAATAATCTTCTCAACCTTCCGCTCGCGAGAGGCAGGCTGATGCGCTTCGTTGCCTGTGATCCTCAGGCCATACTCAACACTCTTTGTTCGGGCAATTTGCTCGAACTCAAGGCTCTTCCCAATCCTCCAGAGGAAGAGCATGAATTAGAAGGTCAAGAGTTCCAAGCTGCCCTTGTACAGGCTCGGCAGCAAGATCCCCTCTATCAGCAGATCCTTGTCGACAGTTCAGCAGACAAGGGCCACAGTCCGGCGTTGGCTCAGGCAGAAGATCGAGTGCGCTCTAGGGTGAGAGAAGCATTTGAACAGGGAGGCAAAAGCAGCGCCACGAAAAACCTGGCTAAATGGGCAGAATCTCAAGGAATCAATCCCAGCTATGACTTGTCCTTTGCAGAGAATATCGCTCCTAATAAGAATGAGACATTGCAAGTGTTGCTGCTGGCACAACAGCTGGAGCGACTGGCGGAGGGCATGGGCAAGGAGGCACGCAGTTCGATCGAAGAAACAGGGAACAACATCTTATACCTGGCGTTTGGTTGTTTGGAGTGGTCGGAAAAGAATAAGCCGTTCTTTGCCCCCTTGATCCTGTTGCCTGTGGAACTGATCAAATCCACCAGCCCTGGTGGAGCAAAGAGTTTCTCTTTGCAGGGTACTGAGGATGCTCCTGTGGGCAACGTCACCTTGAAGGAACGCTTGCGGCGAGACTTTTCGATTGATTTTCCCCTGCCGAACCCCAATGAAGATGTTATGGATATAAAGGCTTACCTTGATCAGGTTGCTGATGCGATGGCCGAGGTGGAAGGTTGGCTAGTACGTCCAAATCTGAACCTTGCCCTGCTTAATTTCAGCGGCCTAGGCCTCTATGAGGATCTTGATCCCCAGATCCTTCAATCATCACCATTGGTGAGGAAGTTATTGGCGGCAGAGCTGACGGATGTGGAGAGCAGCAGTGAGATTGAGGTTGTGGCGGAAGACGTTTATGTGGATCAACCATCAATCGCTCAAAATGTTCCAATCTTGATCACCCAGGCCGATGCCAGCCAATTCGTAAGCATCGCTGATGTGATGAGTGGTCGTTCAATGGTGATTGAGGGGCCTCCGGGAACCGGTAAAAGCCAGACCATCACCAACATCATTGCTAATGCCCTCTATGCCGGCAAGCGCGTGTTGTTTGTAGCCGAGAAGAAGATAGCCCTAGATGTGGTCTACACCCGTCTGGCGGAGGCTGGACTCAAGCCCTATTGCCTGCGTATCGCTTCTGATAAGACCAACAAACGAGAGGTGTATGACGAGTTGGGAGAGAGGCTGCTGCTGCCAAGGCCTAGGCCCCCTCGGCGGGATGCTGTTCTGGGTGAATTCAACCAACTGCGTGATAAGCTAAATTCCTTCTCAAAGCTGCTCAACCAAAGCCACGGCGCCGAGCAGGAGAGTCATCAAGAGCTGCTCTGGGCCGAAGTGAAGCTGAGGCAGGAGTTGCAGTCTGCTGATATTGAGCTAACTGAATTCAAGGTCGACTTGCCAGCAGCCACGGCCTATACCCGTCCGCAAGTTGAGCAGGTGGCTGAAATGCATCGCGAGTTGGCCGTTCTTGTCGCATCGTTGAATTTTGATGAGCTCTATGGCGTCTTCCCGGCCATCGGAGTTCGGCCGGGGGATCCCCTTGGCCGTGATCAACTGTTCGATCAGGCCCAGCGATGGGCTGATGCCCTTAAGGCCCTATCGGAATTACTGGCACAAGGGGAAGACCTGGAGAGTCTATCTCTGCAAGCTTTGCGCCAACGGGCCTGCGACGACGCGGCAGCCGTGTCGAAGCTTCCTGATCCTTTGCCGAGTGAGGTCGAATCTCTACTCCCCTTGCTCTCCAGCACGGAGATTTTCGGAGTCGCTCAGGGTTTGTTACAGGCGTTGAGAGCTGAGCAAGCCACTGCAGACAGGCTGGCTTGCAGCTTTATTCGGATTCCAGATCCGCTACCCGACGCAGCCCAGATCAGTGATTTCGTGTCTCGTTGGAATGGCTGGAGCTTGGCTCAGTTGGCCATACCGCTGACAGCCGCTGATCGTGAGCTGCTTAGCCAGCGCTTTGAACTCCTGGGTGATCTGGTGGAAAGGCTCCAAGTGGCCTGTGACGCCACGGGTGTTGCCCTCGGGGTTGATCAGTGCAACCATTCCTCCCTTCGGGCTCTTGCCGCAATACTGGATCATCTGAACTCTCTGCCTGGTTGGGTGTTGGAGCATCGAGATCACCCGATCTGGAAGGCCGATTCCGACCGGTTGCAGGATCTGCTGAATCGGTATGCCGCGCTGCACGAACAGCGGCAATCCTTGGGCTTGAACAAGTCACCCCTAGCAAATACCAGATCCACAGCTCAACTCAGGCAAGCCTCCGAGCTTCTCCAACGGTGCATTGAGAGGGGGATGGCGGTTCAGCTCCCGAGTTCATCCGCGGCCAAGCAGTGGGGCCTGCGGATTGCTGACGTCCAGGCCTTGTTGAACCGGATCCAGATGGCCGTTGAGCGGGGCATGGCGGGCAACAGCCTCCACGATTTCACCATTGAGCAGTTACTGGCGTTGCCAACTGTGCTGCGCGCCGTTGTTGCCCTGAGTGCCAACGCCTTCCAGCATCGAGGCGGCCAGTTGTGGGATGCACCCTTGGCTGCGATGGTATCCACCCTGCAGGCCAGGAATGAATTGGAGCAAACCCGCAGGGAGCTGGATCGTTCAGGCTTGAGCATTCCCACCGATGTCGATGCCCAGACGCTGCGGCAGGAGGCTGAGATCCTCGAAACGAGGAAGGGGCTACACAAGCTGCTCAGCGGTTGGGCCGGCTCTTACAAGCGAGTGTCCGAGCTGGCCGAGAAACTAGGGGCACAGGAAGAAGCCCAAAAGCCGCTTGCCTTGCGGCGGCTTGCCGATTTTTTGGATCAGCGCGCCAGTTGCCCAGACGAGCGGCAGTCGCAATGGTGTGCAGACGGCCTGAGCCTCAAGGAGGCCGTTGCAGTGGCCCAGGAGCTGGCTGCTTTCAGGGATCAGCTCAGTGGTAATGCGACGAATGCCGTCTTTCTGCCCCTGGCTCGCACGGCACCCCTTGCTGACATCCAGGCGTTGCTGGCGGACTTGGAAGCTGGGCTGCACGGGGATCTCAATGCACTGGTTAGCGATCAGCTGTGGGCGAGTAAAGCCGTGGGGGGAATGACCTTGGCGGAGCTGCAGAGTCAGCTCGAAACCAGCCGTGGGGACCAGGAACTGTTGGAGCAGGCGACGCCCTATGGGGCCTGGGCCCTGGCCGCAGGCATCGAAGACGGCACCGAGATGGTGGCTTGGTTTGAGAATGTCCTGCGGTTTCAGGAGCTGCAGTCCCTCTTCCCCCAGGCGGAGTTTGAGGCCATTGTTGGTCCGGCCCCTGATCTGCAACGTCTGCAGGAAGTGGTGAAGGCAGCAGCCACCTACAAGACACTGTTGAGCGCCGGCAGATTAGGCAATCTGGACCCCCTGCTCCTAGGCCTTGCCAAGTCAGAACTGGATCGTATAGGCGGGCTGGTCGACCGCCAGCTGATACCCCTGAGCGCACAGCTGCTGGCGGAAGCAGATGTCATCCCTACGGGAGCGGAACAACAACCGATTGGTGCGTTACTGGCCAGGATTCAGCAGAGCATCACTGACTATCACCAACTGCTCAAAGACTGGGCCGCACTCGGTTTCCAGGACGGCCTGTCGAGCAGCGCCCTGTTCGAAGTCCCTCTGGATCTCGAACTCCATAGCCGCCGACAGGCTGCGGTGATCAGTTCTGCCTCTGATCTGCGTAGGCAACTGGGTCCTGATCTTGCTGAAACTGCGCCAGAAACGTTGCGGGTGGTGCTGGCCTGGATTGCCAAGCTCCGTGAACTACAACTTCCATTGGAGATGGAACAGCGCTGCCTTGATCATGGCTCGGCTGGATACATCGGCAGGCAACGCCTGCGCGGATCAGAACTGGTCAGAGGCGTGGAACGGGAGGAGCAAATAGCCGAGCGGTTCGCCAGCTTGGCGGCGTTTAATCCGCAGCAACTGGGGGGCGATTCGATCCAGGAGGTGGAGGCGTTGCTGCATGGGCAGTTGATCTGCTGGCTGGCGTCGCTGCTTTGCCTGCGGCAGGCCTTTCCGCAGTGGGTTCGCTTCCATCAACTGATGGAAAGCTTGCCAGACAAAGCCGATCGATGCCTGGTGCAGGCGCTAATGGCCGGGAACATTCCATCAACTCATTGGAGCCCCATCTACCACTGGAATCTGGTGCGCAGCAAATTGGGCGAGATCTCAGATGCCAGTCCTGAGCTCAAGAGTCTGCAAGCCGCCGACCAGGTAAATCGACGCAAGCGATTTCATCATGCGGAAGAGCAGCTCATGCAACTCGATCGCGCTGAAGTGATCGCAAAGATCCACTGCGATCGCTGTGAGCTACCCATTGGCATCGACCGGGGTCGACGGGGAGATTTCACAGAGATGGGGCTGATAGATAACGAAATCAACAAGCAGAAGCGACATCGCCCCCTGCGTCATCTCTTCCACTACGCCGGCAATGCACTGCGGGGCCTGAAGCCTTGCTGGATGATGTCGCCCTCCACAGTCGCCTCACTGGTGCCGCGGGAAGCGATCGAACAGTTCGATCTGGTGATCATAGATGAAGCATCTCAGATGGCACCTGAGCGCGCCATCGGGGTGATCAGCCGCGCCAAGCAATGTGTCGTAGTCGGAGACCCCAAACAGCTGCCGCCGACTACCTTCGGAAAGCGAAGCTCTTCTTCAGAGGTTTTTGAAGAATCTGAGGATGTGGACACCGAGGTCCTCGATGAAGAATCGATCCTCGATCTCTGCACCAAGAGCTTCAAGCCGGTGCGGAGGCTGAAGTGGCACTATCGCTCCCGCCATGGCAGTTTAATTGCATTCTCCAATCGAGAGTTTTACAATAATCAGCTGGTGGTCTTCCCCTCCTGTGATCGTGACTTTGCCATCAACAGGCATCTAGTGGAAGCGCCTCGCTACATGGGGAAAGTTAATCTGCCCGAAGTGAGCCTGGTATGTGATGTGGTCTTGGAGCAGTTGAAATTATATCCAATGCGCAGCCTGGGGGTTGTGGCCATGAACGAGTTGCAGGCAGGACAGATTGCCGAACAGCTGGAGATGCTGTCCAGCTACCACCAGGAATTGCGCCGTCGTCTTGATCTGAAAGACAGCAGCGAAGAGCTGTTTGTGAAGGCTCTTGAAAAAGTGCAGGGGGACGAGCGCGACACCATCGTGATTTCCACCACCTATGGCCCGCCGGAGCCAGGTGGTCAAGTGGCGATGCGTTTTGGCCCGATCAACCAGGGCGGTGGCCACCGGCGCCTCAACGTACTGTTCACCCGTGCCAAGCAAGGCATTGAGCTGGTCACCTCCATGGAGTCCAGCCATATCCACCCCATACCCACATCCAGTCGCGGCGTGCATGCCCTGAAGGATTACCTAAAGTATGTGGAAACCAGGAGTCTGGATACGGGCCGCCAAACCGGCCGTCCACCCGATAGTGAGTTTGAGGTGGTGGTGGCCGAAGCTCTTGAACGCCATGGCTACCAGGTTGAATGTCAGGTGGGGGTTGCCAACTACTTCATTGATCTGGCCGTGCTTCATCCGAAGCAGCCGGATCGCTATTTACTGGGGGTGGAGTGCGACGGAGCTACCTATCACTCCGCTAGGGCTGCAAGAGATCGCGATAAGTACCGGCAGTCGGTGCTGGAGAATCTGGGTTGGCAGATCTATCGAATCTGGTCCACCGACTGGTTCGAGAATGCCGAGGCTGAAACCAAGAAGCTGGTAGAACATCTCAAGAACATAAGCAACAGGTCGTAGTCTTATTGTTTTTTCGCTGGAGGAGCCTGCCATGTAGATATACATCTCCAGCGCGTCGTCCTTTTTGCTGGAGGCGACCAGGAGTCGCTTGGCTGGCAAGGCCAGATGGCCGCGCTAACATTGCCATATGGCAAACCAGACCGCAGCGGCAGCTGCCTGCTCCAGTCCCGACCTGGAAGGAACGGCCTCAATCTTGCGCCTGCGAGCAACCAGTGTTGCCGAGCTTCGCGATGCCGTGCGCAGTGGTCTACCTTTCTCCGCGTTTTTGGCACTGACAAAGCAACTTGAAATTTCTCCGCAGCAGCTCACAGCGGTTTTCGGGATCCCTCCTCGAACTGTCGCCCGCAGGAAGGAAGCGCGACAGCTCAACCCCCAGGAGTCTGATCGGCTCTATCGGGTGGCAAGAACGGTTTCTCAGGCCGTCGAGGTGCTCGGCTCTATCGACAAGGCCCGAGTATGGCTGAAGACTCCCAATCGTGCCCTGGGCTGCGAGATGCCGCTCGATCTTCTAGACACCGATATTGGCACGCGTGAAGTGGAAGAAGTATTGCTGCGCCTTAACTACGGGATCTTTAGCTGATGCGCGTTTGGCGGATCTGCCGCAAGCCATATGTGGATACTTCGCTTGATGGCAGCGGTGGAATGTACACCTCCGGACGCTGGCATAGCAAGGGGAATCCGATTGTCTACACCGCCAGCTCTGCGGCGCTGGCGGCACTTGAAGTGCTTGTCCATGTTGATCCGCTCACGGCTCCGGCCGATTTAAGGCTGCTTGCCATCGAACTCCCTGATGACCTGAGCATCGAAGTACTCGAACCAATCACGCTGCCGGAGGGTTGGCATTCAGTGCCAGCTCCAGCTGCGCTCCAAACACTTGGCTCGTCATGGCTCATGAGCGGACGCACTGCGGCTTTGAACGTGCCGTCCGCAGTTATAACGGCCGAATGCAATTTCTTGCTCAATCCTCGGCATCCAGAAGTGCAGCGAGTACGCATCCTCAGCGATGAGGCGTTCTCGTTCGATACGCGGCTCTTGTGATGGGGAGCCAGCCAATAACGACGATAGGCACCGCGCCATCCAACTGAGCCGCCACAGCAAGCCTATCTGCTTGACGCATCACTCACTGGGGCCAGGTGCTGGCAAGCGTTATACGCGCCACTTCCCCCAGCCTACAATTCCCTTCGCTCAGATATCTAAATCATGAACCCAGCAGAACAACCAGCCGCCCAGGATGCCTCCAAAAACACCGCAAGAAAGAGCGTTGTGATTATCGGCTTAGACCCCTTGCTTATTGATTTTTCATCGCCAGACTTCGCTGCATTCCCTGGCCTAACTGCCGAGAAGGTGTCGGCGGGAATCACCGCAGCAGAAGAGGGCCTCAGGGCTCTTGGTTATGACGCACAGCATTGTCTTATTGACTTTGGCGAGACAGCTGAGGCGGTTGTAACTGCAGAGCTTCAAAAGCATAGATACGACTGTATTTTGATTGGGGCGGGCGTTAGAGATGTGCCGAGTAATCTGATTCTTTTCGAGAAGCTTATCAACATTATTCATGAGCATGCCCCTAATTCCAAGATTTGCTTCAACACAAATCCATCGGACACTCTGGCTGCTTTGCGACGCTGGATATGAAGGGCTGATCTTGTTTTGTGCGATTACATTTTTGTCCGATCACTTTGTCTGATCATATCGATAGCCCCCCTGGGGGCCTCAACCCAGCAGGGCGGCCTCAACGCAGAGGCCTGGGCCGAAGGCCAGGGCTACGCAGGGCAGGGGTGCCCCGGCAAGCCTGAGGCGATTGAGGATGAACAGGATCGTGGCCGACGACATATTTCCGCATTCCCGCAATACCGCTGTGGAGGGTTCGATCGCGCTGGCGGGTAGGTGAAGACAATCGCGCACCGCCTCCAGCAGGCGGGGTCCGCCCGGATGCAGGGCCCAGGAGCCGATGGCGGCCCGATCGAGCCCCTGGGCTGCTAGCCAGCCATCCAGCCAGGGGGCCAAGCGGGCGGCGATCAGGGCCGGAACCCTTGGCGAGAGGCCCATTTCAAAACCGTGGTCGGCGATGGTCCAGGCCATGGCATCGGCGCTATCCGGCAGCAGCGTGGAACCGGAAGCCAGCAGCCGCCAGGGGGAGCCCACTGGCGCGGGCGGCTCGGCGGCCAACACCGCAGCTGCGGCGCCATCGGCAAATAGCGCATTGGCCACCACCCGCTCGGGGTGCCAGCCCGGTTGTTGGTGCAGGCTGCAGAGTTCGAGGGCGCAGAGCAGCACCCTGGAGCCGGCAACGGCCTGGGCAAAGGCGTGGGCGACGCGCAGACCGTTGAGGGCCCCGTGGCAGCCCATGAAGCCCACCTGGGTGCGGGCCACATTTGGATCCAACGGCAGCCCCTGGATCAGGTCTAGATCGAAGCCGGGGGCCTGGAAGCCGGTGCAGCAAACAGTTATGAGATGGGTGATCGAAGCCGGCTCCACGGCGGCGGCGGCCAAGGCGGCGCTGGTGGCCCGCAGGGCCAGGGGTCCGGCTTCGGCCGAGAAGCGGGCCATGCGCTCGGCGGTGGTGGGGTTGGCGTCTGCGTAGAAGGGCAGGCGATCGGGCAGGGGGCCAGCGGCATCGGCCAGCAGCACGCTGTGGCGGAAGGCCACGCCGGAACGGCGCTGCAAACGCCGCAGCAAGGTGGCCTGCACATCGTTGGTTGCCGAGAGGCGCTGGGCCATGGTGGCCGATTCGGCCTGGCTGAGGCGATGGGATGGCAGGGCGGTGCCGATCCCCAGCAGGGTTACGGGCATGGGGTTGGCAGCGGCGTCAAGGCGGGCCTGTGCAGGGCGGGTCGGTGCAGGGAGGCCAGCAGCGGGTCGGCCAGGCTGGGCCAGCGGCGCAGGGCGTCAAACAGCAAACGGCTGCTCCAGGGACGCCGCAGCACCAGGGCCAGGGCCTGGCAGAGCCGCTGGCGGCGGGCCATTAGTGCGGCTTGGGAGCGGCTCCAGTCGCGGGCGAGTTGCTCATCCCAGCCGTTGTTCAGGGCGGTGAGGGCCAGGGGGGTGCTGCTGAGGGCCGCCATCAGGGCCCAGCCCATCCCTTCGCCCGTAAATGGTTCCACGTAGCCAGCGGCATCGCCCAGCAGCAAATAGCGATTGCCCGCCAGGGGGCGGCTGCGGCGTGTGAGGGCGGGGGTGCGCTGCCAGTCGGCCAGGGCCAGGCCCGGCAAGGGCTCAAAGCCGGCTTCTCGGAGCACCTGGCTAGCCGCTGCGGCAGCCCCGCCGGCGGCGGCGAGGGCAGCGCCATCGAAGGCGGCGGCCACATTGAGGGACCCATCCTCGAGGCGCACCAGGCCCACATAACCGTGGCGGCCTATGGCCATGTGCAGCCGGCCATCGCCATAGGCCGCGATCGCCGGATCCTGGGGCCCCTGGTGGGAGGCGGGCAGCCGGCAGCCGGCGCCGATGCGGGAGCCTGGTTGGATGCGGCTGTCCGCTTCCGGCAATTCCCCCAGGCAACGGTGGGCCAGCCCCGCAGCCACCAGCACCAGCTTGGCCTGCACCGTGGCGGACACCCTGCCGCAGCGTAGCTGCACCGCCCGGGCCCCAGTATCGGCGGGCCCCAGCTGGGCCATCACCTCGGGCACCAAGGTGGCACCGGCGGCAACGGCCGCCTGCACCAGCCCCTGATCCAGAGCCATTCGCGAGAGCACCCGTCCCGCAGGCAAGGCCAGCTCCGCCCGGGCCCCCTGCAGGCCCAGCTGCACGGAGCGCAGCGGGCGGGCGCCGAGCTGATCGAGCAGGGGAGTCTGGCCGGCCTCCGCCAGGGCGGCGAGGGCCTGGCCACTGAGGCAGGCACCGCACACCTTCCAGCGGGGGAAACGGCGCCGTTCCACCAACAGCACAGGCACTCCCTGGCGGGCCAGCCCCAGGGCGGCCAGGGCGCCGGCGGGACCAGCCCCCACCACCACCACGGGCCAGCGACCGCTGGGCAATGGATCAACCACGGCGCCCCGCTGGCTTTGATACCGCTGAAGCCGGCGCCCAACTCAGCAGGTAACGCTCGGGCCAGCAACGCCGCAGATCCACACCATCGAGGCCGGCCCGTTCGGCCATGGCCGCCACTTCGGCCAGTTGAAAGGCCCCTCGCACCGAAAGCAGACCATCGATGTGCACGATGTGCGAGCGCGACAGCAACTGGGTGCCGGCCCAGGCCAGGCCGTAGCCAAGCGGGCTGCGCAGCAGATCGCTAATCAAGAGCAGTTGGCGGCTGCTGCCGGCGAGGCGGGCCAACAGGGTTGCAGCATCGGCCGTATCGAGGTGATGCAGAAACAGCGAACTAACAATGACGTCAAAACCGATCTCAAAACGATCGGGCAGGGGATCCGCCAGCACATCTGCCACAAAAAAGGAGGCCTCCAGCCCCCGCTCTTGAGCCCTCGCCTCGGCCAGGGCGACGGCCTGGGGGCTGATGTCGCAACCCTCCACAGCCAGGGCCAGGCCATGGCGCTGGGCCAGGGCCGCCAGGTCGAGGGCAACATCGCCGCCGCCACAGGCCACATCCAGCAACCGCAGCGGGGCCGCGTCTGGGGGCAGGGCGCGGGCCAGGGCGCGAATCGGCTCGAATAGGCAGGCGGCACTGCGGCTCACCGCATTGATGCGCCTCAAGCCCACCAGGGCCTGGGCATGCAGTTCGGGATCGAGTCCGGGCTGGTCCATCAGCTCCGGCAACCGCTCACGGTGGGCCAGGCGCGGCCAGGAGAAGATGGGCATAGGAGCAACCCTAGGCACTTCTGCCTGGGCTGCCGAGATCGCTGTGCTTTCAGCTAGGGGTACAGGCTGTTGGCGGGGCAGCGCGGCGCTCGGCCAACGCGTACTGCCACCGCTGCCTGGGCTAGGGACCGCTCGGCTCCTGGGGGGGTGGTGCTGATGGGCTCACCGGTTCCCGCCAGATGATCCGGCTTGGCAGGCCGGAGGGTCTAATGCCTTTCCAGCGCGGGCAAGACAAGGTGGCTACAATTTTGTAGCAAACTGAACAGGTGGTTTGCGGTCCCGCGAACCATGTTGACTTTTGAGATATCCCCCTAAGAACCAATGCTGGGCTTGGACTCAATCACTGCTGCTAAGACCTATCCCGCTTGGTTCTCAGACAGGGCCGGCTTCCGCTGGTGGTTCTCAGAACCTGCTAATAACAGATTAAGTTGCACAAGCAGCAAAGCGCGAACCGAACCAATTGCAAACAAGTCATGACAATCGATATTCCTGGCTACACCTCTCCCGACAGCCACTTCGAATCGTTATGGCTTGAGTGCCCGAACCTTATCGCCCGTGGCACTGGTCGAGACGCATGCGAGATCCCAGGGCATCCTGACAAAGTTCTCAAGGTCTCGAATCGCCAATCTAACTATTCCAATTAGATGGAGATTTTGGTGTAAACCCGTTTGAAGATGGCGATGAATTGGCCAAGATATTCTCTTGGAGTTGGTCCGGCAGGTTCGTCGTTATGGAGCGCCTCGTTCCACTATCATGGGACGAATTTACTTCGCACAGTTTCCCTTGCTATCTGACAGATAGGAAGCTTGAAAACTATGGGAAAGACGCCTTGGAAAAGATAAAGTCACTCGATTACTCAGCACTAGCAATCGATGTTCCGTGGAGTGATCTTTTGTGGGTTGCGCATAGTGCACTTTAGTAATTCATTCATTCGTTAGATCCCTTGCATGCGGCCTCGCATTTTGCCTAGGCAATCGCTAGCTGGCTCCATGGAAGCAAGCTTCTCAGCGCGGGGCTGAGCTATTTATGTGCAAAAATGCGGATGGGAAAGGCGCCAGATCAAGCCTATAGTACACTTGAATCACTTAAGCGGGGTGGCGTTGTGCAGGCATGGCAAGGAGAGCTGCTGATCCCGTCCCACAGCATTCCTATTGCAAACCGCTCCCAGAGGGTGAAGGAGGCAATTGATCACTTGGCAACTGGCGAAGGAGCTGTAGCTAGAGGTGCAATCTTTACTAAGCCAGAGGTAGTTGAGTTTATTCTTGACCTATCAAACTGTATCGTCGCCCGAGATCTCACGGAGCTACGATTTCTTGAGCCTTCTTTTGGTGGTGGCGATTTTCTGCTTCCGATAATCAAGAGAATCTTTGCCTCTTGGCGTGCATGCAAGGGTCGGAATCCAACACGCAAGGAGTTGGAAAACTCGATTGCAGGATTTGAGCTCCACAAGCTTACATTTGAGAAAACTAAGCTAAAAGTAATAAATCTACTGACAAAAGAAGGGCTTGCTGATGCTGATGCCCTGCAGCTCGTTGATCAATGGCTGCACCATGATGATTTTCTACTTGCTCCAATTCAGGAAGCCTTCGACTTTGTCCTTGGAAATCCGCCATATGTCCGACAAGAGCTAATACCATCTGCGCTGCTGCGTGAATATAGGCTTCGGTTTAAAACCCTTTACGACCGTGCTGATATATATATTCCTTTTACCGAAAGATCCCTCAGCCTTCTTGGCCCTGGCGGCGTTTTAGGTTTCATTTGTGCTGATCGTTGGATGAAGAATAAGTATGGAGGGCCACTTCGCAAAATGATATCCGAGTCTTTTCATTTCAGGGTCTATGTTGACATGGTTGACACTCAGGCTTTTCAGACCGATGTAATTGCTTATCCTGCGATTACAATTATTTCAAATGATCAACCAGGCTCAACAAAGATTGCAAAAAATCCAACTATCTCAAAGGAAGTGCTTGCTAAGCTTGCGTTACAGCTCGCGTCAGATGAGAGTAAATCGAGTAATCACGTTTATACCGCCAAAGATGTAGCATTAGATTCTCAACCATGGCTTCTTGGGGATTCAACGCAGATTGGAATAATCAGAAAACTAGAAGCTGAGTTTCCAGTCCTTGAAGATTCAGGCTGCAAGGTGGGAATAGGTGTAGCAACAGGCGCTGATCGCGCATTTATCGCAGACTTTGACAAGCTTGATGTTGAAAACGACAGAAAACTGCGCCTTGTAAGAACCAAGGACATTTCAGGTGGTGAAGTCAACTGGCTAGGCAAGGGTATTATCAATCCTTTTTGCGACAGTGGAGGACTGGTAGATCTCTCGTTGTATCCAAGGCTCAATAAGTACTTAGAAGAACGCAAGTCAATTATATCTGCTCGCCATTGCGCACAGATGAATCCAAAAAATTGGTATAAAACGATTGATCGGATTACCCCTTCCTTGCTAACCAAGCCAAAGCTTCTCATCCCGGATATTAAAGGAGAGTCTCACATCGTCTACGAGTCCGGACTTTATTACCCTCACCACAATCTATACTACGTGACATCTGCTCAGTGGGATCTTAGATGCCTGCAGGCTATACTTATGTCTTCGCTGACGCGTGCATTTATTTCGATATACTCAACAAAAATGAGAGGTGGGTTCATGCGTTTTCAAGCCCAGTATCTAAGGAGGATTCGCGTTCCTGCATGGTCTGATATATCTGAAGTACTGAAATCTGAGCTTTCCGAAGCTGCTGTAAATAGGGATGTAGATGCCTGCAACGAGGCAGTGTGCAAGCTTTACGAGCTCGATATCGATGAGCTTATTGCTCTTCACGAATCAACCATTAAATGACGCTAGACCTTTCTAACTATAAACAAAAAGCCCATAAGGCTGTAAGAGATTTTTGGAGCAGCCGCGAAGCCTCCAAGGAAAGGCAACTCGCATCTGGCAAAGCGGATCAGGGAGAACGATCGGGAGTCACATCAGGTAAAAACATGAATGGATTCTTATCACTGATAGTAGATATAATTCGCTCAAATGGTCTCTCGCATGCAGAAATTCATATGAATCGAGCGATGCTGACTTTGCCAGGATATTTTCGCCCAACTAAGCTTTGGGATATTCTTGTTATACATAGAGGAGAGCTTATTGCTGCCGTCGAATTAAAAAGCCAGGTCGGTTCATTTGGGAATAACTTTAATAACCGTACGGAAGAGGCCATAGGAACTGCACATGATCTATGGACGGCCTATAGAGAAGGAGCAATTGGAAACCAGCCAAGGCCATTTGTTGGATGGCTCATGATGGTCGAAGATTCCCCCAAGTCTAGGAAGGCAGTACGTGATACCTCCCCACACTTTCCGGTTTTGCCCGAATTTCAGAGTGCATCTTACCTAAACAGATATGATCTTTTGTGCCAGAAGCTGGTAAAAGAAGGTTTATACAGCTCTGCTTGTCTTCTAGCCTCTCCACGTGAAGCTGCAATTACAGGCGAGTTTTCGGAGATTTCTCACATGACCAGCTTGAAGGCTTTTATAACTTCTCTTGCTGGCCATATTGCTTCAGAGTCTTGCCGATTGGGGTAAGCAAGAATCTCGCTTCAGGATACAGAATGCGGGAGCACAAAGATCTGGCATCGCTATACCCATGCCCGCCGCTTATCATCTAGGGCATTGGAAGCGCGACTTGATATATAGTCATTCCTGATTGTTGCTATCCTGAGCAATGTAGCGATTCTGTCTGGGCTACCACAAAGGATGCGTTCTCAACATCAGCACATCCCATAAGCGGTTTGTCGTTATAAGCCAAGATAAACCTGCGAGTACATAAACTAACCAGCCAACACGGTCGGACGTGTAAGCGTACGGCTAAACGCCCGGCTCTCCGTGGCATCCCGGCTCCCCCGCCAAGACCTGTGCCGCTGGGGCAACTCCCTAGAAGTGCGCAGGCCTGCGGATCTTGTGTACTAGCTCGAGCATGTGGTTTGCGGACCCGCTAACCAAGGCTAATGTAAGGCATCATTTGCGCCAAACCCTATGCTGGCACTGGATTCAGACGAGGCGCCGGAACCCCCCCCTGGGAAATGGTTTGCAGAAAGCCCAGCGGCAGCGAGCGTGGTTCTCAGAACCTCCTAATAAAGAGTTAGAAGAATACGGCTTCGTCATGAAGATGGCGATCCAGTCCCTTCCTTTCCAACCCCGCAGAGTGAGCCCCCGTATCCACAAAGGTCACAGCACTTACACCTTTTGATATGACAAAGCTAAATCCCAATAGAGAGACACAGCCCACAGATGAAGAGATCAATAAACTTGCCAGGCTAAAATGCTTGAAAGACCCATCAACATCTGACGCTGAGAATAAAGATTGGGCCAGGAAGGTTTATCCGGACATTAAAAGAAGAGTGAATTTCTACTCAAGGCTCAACCTGACAGCCACGCCGGAGGAGAATTGGTGTGCAGCCGAACGTGACGTTCTAAAAGGAATTACCTCAGATGATTTGAAGGAGATTGAGGGTCGGATAAGGGGCATGATCCAGCATGAGAATGACTTGCTAAATCATCGTATTCAATGGTTCTTGATCATTAACGGCTTCCTGTTAACTGCAACAGCATCTCTCAAGGCCCAACCATCAAGCGACACATTGCTTATGCTGATCATCCTCGCCATAGTTGGTTTCTTGATCTGTGTTTCATTCTGGTTTTCCCTTGGCATTGGGAGACGTGGGGTTGGGCGACTGGCCGATATGTGGGAACATTATTACGGCCTTTATTACCGCCAAGAGGAGCCCACTGGTTGTCATCAGATTGGAGTACTCGGCTGGAGGTCTAATGAGTGGGCAACAAGAGCCGCCCCCTGGTACGCACTACCCATAATCTTTGGAATTGTTTGGATTGTGCTTCTCTGTGCCAATATTGTTAGCAAGCCGGTGGCTGCCGACATATCGCATCGTATACTGATTGTTCAGCCTACCGGACAAGTAGTGGAAATACCAATAGATACCTCCCTGAATTCAACTATTACTATCCAGGTTCCCAATGAAAAAATAAGGATTAAGCTGCCCAAAAAAGCCCCGCAAAAAATTAATAAGCCATAGGGATATTAGTTTTGCTGATATGTCTCTGTCGGGAATTGCTACTAGCTACTGCCCACCTATTGCCCACAATTCAGACGCTTCGAACAAGACAATCGAATGGACATGCCACCACCGGCCCTTTGCTCCACCACCCGAAGCTCCTTGCCTGCCCTCACGGCCAGCCTTAGCTGCATCGAAGGCCGTTGATGTCTAAGCTTGAATTACGCACGGATGCCAGATGCCGACAATTCTGCGAAGCGGGCCCTACAGAGTTTATTTCTATAGTCATGAGCCCAATGAGCCTGCGCATGTTCATGTTGATCGTGACAAGGCTTCTTGCAAGATGTGGCTTAACCCCGTTGCCCTGGCCAGCAGCTTGGGGTTCAAGGCTGGGGAGCTTAGGGACGTGGAACGCCTCGTGAGCTCAAACAGAGCTATGCTTGTGAAGGCGTGGGAGGAGTTTCATGGCTAACCCTGGCGAACGTGTCGTGAATGTGAGCTCCACTGATATCCAGCTCGTCGTTGATCTTGAAGACGGTAGAAGTATTTCAGTCCCATTGACGTGGTATCCAAGATTGTTGCATGCCACGCAAAAAGAACGCGACGATTGGCAAGTCGCTGGGGGTGGGTTTGGTATTCACTGGCCATCTATTGACGAGGATCTCAGCGTCGAGGGACTACTTCGGGGGGCTCCCGCACCTCGCTTGCGCGTTATGAGCAGCTAACACCGCCATTCATCTGAGCAGCCCCCTGCAGGCAAGCTTGTCTGGCCTTGAACAGCTTCCCATTTCATGCCTTCCCAGGCCCTCCCCTAGGCATGTTTCGATTGGAGGTGGGCTTGGGTGGTTTCCTGGATGGCCAGGCGGCGTATTTCGAGGATTTGGCCGATTTCGCGGGCAAAGCTGGGCTGGCGATCGATCATCTGATTTACCACTTTGGCTGAGATTTTCATTACCTCCAGGTCGTTGCTGGCCGCTATAGTTACGGCGCTCGGCTCGCCGGAAAACAGGCTCATCTCGCCGAAGAATTCTCCACTTCTAAGCGAAAGTAATTCTATCTCTTCCCCCGTTTCTAGGCGTGCGAACATCGTCGCTTGTCCGGTGACAATAATAAACAGTTCGTTATCTAGCTGGCCCTGGCGAATTACTTTTTCGCCGGCGGCAAAATGCTGTAGGGCAATGCCTGAAGTGGAGGTTGTTTGGCTGCTCTCTTCGCGGTTGATCGGCACATAGGAGGGTATGGCCTGCAGGCTTTCGCTGAATTTTTTGGCGATGCCTTTCTGCTGGCTGGTGGGCCCATGGAAGTGATATAGGGTGCGAATTGGGAAGGGAATTGAAAGGTTGTCGCGTTTGGCCGCGTACCACACCCTGGTCATGAATCGCTCGCGTATCTGTTCGATTTCGTTGTAGTCGCGAATGAAGAATTTCACCTCGTAATTAACTGTGGAATCGCAATAGTTGAGCGTGAATACTTCGGGCTGGGGATCGAGCAGGATGCCCTTGGTTTCGAGTGCCGTATTTTTCAGCACCTGTTTGGCCAGGTTGGGTGGATCGTTATACGAAAAACCGATCTGGATTCGTTCGGCATGAATTGATGTGGGTTTGGTGAAATTGCGAATCACCTCACTGCTGATCAACTTGTGGGGAATCACCACCATTTCCCGCTCCAGGGTGAGCAGCCGCACGGCCCGCCAGTTGATATCGATCACCTGGCCCACCACGCCGCTCACCTCCAGCCAGTCCCCCACCGTGAATGGCCGCTCGAATAGCAGCGCAATCCCCGACATCACGCTGCCGAGGGTGTCCTGCAGGGCCAGGCCGATCACGATCGAACTCACCCCCAGGGCGGTTACCAAACCGGCCAAGTCGGCATTCCACACCGTGGCCAGCACGAAGGCTGTGCCCAGCAGGATCAGGAACAGCCGAGCCAGGTCGATCAGCAGCTTCGGCACCCGGGCCCGCCAGGTGTCTACCTCTGCCTGCTCGAACAGGATCACGTTGAGCAGAGACAGGGCGGCATGGATAACGCACACCCAAAACACCGTCTCGACGGTTCTAAACAGACGGCTGCCGGTATCCAGCAGCAGCAGATGCTGCAAAAACACCAACAGCACCAGCATCGGCAGCAGCACATCCCGCACCAGCCGCACCGGGCCTGCGATGGTGAGCTTCCGTCGCTGCAGGCGGTGGATCAGTTCCCCCAGCAGGATTGTGAGCAGCGGAAAGCCGATGGCCAGGCCGATGCCCCAGATCCAGATAGGCGCTCCTGTGCTCATCGGAGCGCCGGCAGCTCACTGGCCGCCCCCACTTTGGCGCCGGTGAGCCGCCAGGCCTTACTTCCAGGCGTAGCCTTATTACCAGGCGTAGCCTGGCTGGTGGGCTCAAATTGATATAGATCTTCGAGACGGTGATGCACCACCTCTGAAACCATCACGGCGCCGCAGGGGCAGGCCTGGCTGAGGGCGTGGGCTTGCTTCACGGTTTCCCCCCAGATGTCATAAACCACTCGGCTCTTGCCCACAATTCCGGCCACGATGTCGCCGGAATGGATGCCGATTTGGATACCGAGCTGGAAGCCACGATCTATATTAAAACGCCTCAGGATGCCGAGCATCTCGATGGCAAAATCCAGGGCCCGTTTGTCATGGTCTAGATAGGGCACGGACAGGCCACATACCGCCAGGTAGCTGTCGCCGATGGTCTTCACCTTCTCCAGGCCAAATTTTTCGGCCAGGTCGTCGAAGGAGGCGACTAGGTCGTTGAGGATGGCCAGGGATTCATAGGCACTGAGCGCGGAAACCAGTTTCGAAAAACCCTTGAGGTCTGCGAAGAGCACCGCTACGTTATTTACTTCTTCGGCAATCTGGCTTTCGCCCCGCTGCAGCCGCCGGGCAATCGCCGAGGGAAAAACGCTGAACAGCAGCCGCTCATTTTCTTGATTCTTTTGATCTACAAGTGCTGTCTGGGTTTGGAGACTCTGCACCATGGCATTGAAAGACTGGCCCAGTTCGCCGAACTCATCCCTGGATTTCAACTCGGGAATGCCTGTTAGTTCGCCGGAGGAAACCCTGCGGGCACTTTCGATCAGTTGCTGCACTGGCTTTACAAACAGATGGGCCAGGGCCATGGCCAGCAGGGTGATCAGCAGGATCAGCAGGGTTACCGAGATTAAAATCTGACGCTGGAAGGCGTAGATCGGCGCGTAGGCCTCCGCCAG
Organism: Prochlorococcaceae cyanobacterium; assembly: GCA_044356375.1. Lineage (GTDB taxonomy): Bacteria > Cyanobacteriota > Cyanobacteriia > PCC-6307 > Cyanobiaceae > UBA5018. The sequence continues at coordinate 40,362 of JBIKWK010000002.1, forward strand.
ATCCATCTGGGAGAGGATCACCCAATCGAGCCCTTGGATCTGCAGCGGTGCATAGGAACTAAGCACGGGAATACCGCGATAGTCAACCACATTCAAGGTGCCACTGCCGCCGGCGATCGCCTTGGTGGCCGCCGGGGTGGATACCGGCTGCTGCAGGATCGTGGTGCCGTATTGCCGCAGCCGCTGAATGGCAGCATCTTTCATGCCCCGGGACTTCAGTTGGGCGAGAAAGGCTGTGGGATTCTCCAGAAAGAAGCGGGAGGCCGAGCGCATCAGCTTGTCATTGCCCACCAGGATGGTTTCTCCTGATTTGCCGAGTCCGTCTTGGCGCCATTGCTGATTGCCGGTCATCACCCTATTGATCTCGTCAACGGGCATCTGAAATGCCAGCACGCCTATCAGTTTGGAGCCGTTGTAGATCGGAGCGGCGATAAAGGAGGCGGGCATGCCGTAGGAGGGAGCGTAGGCGGCGAAATCGGCAAGTTGCGTGAAATCCTTCTCCTTTGAGGCGATCACCTGCCTCACCAGCTGGGCTAGATTGCTATCCTTGTATGGACCTGTTTCCAGGTTTGTGCCATAGTCAGTTTCTTTGAATACCGTGTAAACGATCTGTCCCTGGGGATTGATCAGGAACATGTCGTAGTAGCCAAACCGGGAGACAATATTGCGAAATACCGGATGATAGCGACGATGCACCTCTGAGTAGGCGCTGCCATCGGTTGCCGCCACAAGCCGTTGCTTTTTGCCTATGGGATTGGCATTGGCGGCAATGTAGTTGGCCTGCAGGTAGCGGGTGGCCGCATCGCTGGGCAGATAGGCGGGAAGATTCGGTGTACCCGTATGGAATTTATCGAGCCGTGGCAGGAATTCTTTTTGATAATATAATTCGAGTGTCTTGGTATCTAAGTCCGTTGCTTTCACTTTTTCTAGCTGCTTGAATGCCGCATCAAATTCCCCTGTAGCGGCAACAATTGAAAGATCTTCGCTAAGGGTTTGGGTGTGGTTTTGAATGTTGCGAAAATAGGATTCAATTTGATATGCCTTTGAAGCCCGAACGCTGGTGAGCTGATTGAAGACGCGATCGGTGAGATTTATCTGGCCGCTTCGATAGCCCAGGGCGGCGGTGAACAGGGTGGAGAAGCCGCTCGCCAGCAGCAGCATCAAGATGAGCTTGGATTTGATGCTCAGCTGATCCACCGACCCCCTGGAGAAGGCGCGCATCCACGCCAGGGGCCCGTTCTTTAACAAGGCCATGACCAACCCTAGGTGGATGATGCGAAGGTTTTGTATTCATTGCAACCCTTCCGGCCCCTGCATCGCGAAAGTTGTCCACTCGACTTGATCCATCCAACAGTTGACCCATCCACCAGTTGACCTATCCATCAGGGGGCCTTGTCGACGACCCGACCATGAAAGCGACCTGTGACCCCGTTTTTCAGCTCGATCCGTTCGAGCACCGCTGAACAGGCGGGGAAAATAGCAGATTGTGCTGGTAAGTATATATGCCGATACTAACGGCTTGGCTGTAGCTATCGTAACAAGTCTATCGGCTGGCCCGTCGCGAATTCCTGTGCTAGTTGTTCATTTTGGACGGCTGTTGTTCCGGCTGGCTGTCAGACCCTTGGGGTCTTGTCCGTCCTGAGGCCTGTCTGTACGCCATGGCCGAACCGATAGTTTCTGAGGATCCGGCGAATCCGCTGGATCAGCTTTCGCCTCTAGAGCGGCCCAGGGCGGTGTTGCAGTGGCTCCAGCAGGGCCACCAGCGGTTTTTGGAGGGCCATTCCCTGCATCCCCACAGCACGCGGGAACGCATGCGGGCCGTGGTGGAGGGGCAGCATCCGCTGGCGGCGGTGCTCGGCTGCGCCGATTCGCGGGTGCCGGTGGAGCTGCTGTTCGATTCCGGTTTCGGGGATCTGTTCGTGGTGCGCAACGCCGGCACGATGAGTACCACGGCCGCGATCGCCTCGCTGGAGTATGCGGTGGGTCACTTGGATGTGCCGCTGATCGTGGTGCTCGGCCATGAGGCCTGCGGGGCCGTGTCGGCGGCCCTGCATCCGGAACTGCTGCTAACCCCAAACCTGGCCCAGGTGGTGGGCCAGTTGCGCATGGAGCTGCTCCAATACGGCGCCGATTTGACGTTGGAGGAATCGTGCCGGCGCCACACCCTCAGCGCCGCCGGCAATCTGGTGCATTCCAGCGTGCTGCTCACCGATCGACTGCGGGCCGGCCAGCTCACGGTGGTGGCCGGCTACTACGACCTGCACAGTTCGGCGATCGACTGGATGGGCCAGGTGGAGCCGATTCGCTACCCCGGCCCCGGCTAAATGGCGCCAGGAGTCTCGCCCCCTCAGGTAGGGGAGGGATGGGGCCAGCCCCCCTGGGCTTGCAAATGGGAAGACTTTCTGCTGTTTCGTTTGACGGTTGTATCGGCTCCCAACCCATGCCAGGAGTTTGGCTAATAAGCTTTAAGCACTTTATTCCACATTTCCTCAAGTGTCATGAAAGAGAAGAAGCATTCAGCCAAGGACAAGCCCAAAAAGGATGCCGCCACCAACAAAATTTCCTCACACGACGGGCAGTTGGTCTCGTCGCTGCCGCCGACTGCCCTGGCCGTAAACGATCTCTATCACCCCTCGCCGATCCTCGATGATTTTGCGGCCAGCTCCGAGGGGCACTCCCTAAAGCTAGAGCGCAAGTTCTACGAGAAGGAACTCGCCGCGCTGCAGGTGGAGCTGGTGAAGATGCAGTACTGGATCAAGCACGTGGGCTATCGCCTGATCGTGCTGTTTGAGGGTCGTGACGCCGCCGGTAAGGGCGGCACGATCAAACGGATCACCGAGCCCCTGAACCCGCGCGGCTGTCAGGTGGTGGCTCTCGGTACGCCCTCCGACCGCCAGAAAAGCCAGTGGTATTTCCAGCGCTATGTGGAGCACTTCCCCGCCGCCGGCGAGATGGTGCTCTTCGATCGCAGCTGGTATAACCGCGCCGGCGTGGAGAAGGTGATGGGCTTTTGCACCCCCGAGCAGGTGGAGGAGTTTTTGTTCTCCTGCCCGGAATTCGAGCGCATGCTGGTGCGCTCGAAGATCGTGCTGCTCAAATATTGGTTTTCGGTGAGCGACGAGGAGCAGGAGGCCCGCTTCCGCTCCCGCATCGATGACCCCACCCGCCGCTGGAAGCTCAGCCCGATGGACCTCGAATCCCGCGACCGCTGGGTGGAATTCTCCCGCGCCAAGGACGAGATGTTCGCCCACACCAACATCCCGGAAGCCCCCTGGTTCACCGTGGAGGCCAACGACAAGCGCCGCGCCCGCCTCAACTGCATCCGCCACCTGCTCAGCAAGGTGCCCTATGTGGACATGACCCCAGCAGCGATCGAACTACCCCCGCGCAAGAGCGGCGGCGACTACCAGCGCCCCCCGATCAACGAACAGTTTTTTGTTCCCAATCACTACTTTTAGGGCACCTCGAAAAAGTGCCCATTTCGCCCCTGCAAGTCAGGAGCAAGCCAGTTATCGCAATATTCCTTGCGCTGTGGGTCCAGTGAGATTTGGAATTTTTCTGGGTGCAATTTAGAAGCTCCTATACCCCGACGGGCGCCAGCCTTCCGTCAACCGCCGGCCGATGCGCAGTCAGCTGGAGGCGGCGCCGGTGTCTCCGCGGGGTGCCAAGTCCCCCGTGGGGACAGCACCGGTATGGGCGCCGCCGACGGAGCGCCAACTCGGGCGGCTGACGCGGCTGGTGAGGAGCTCAAGACATGGATTGGCCGCAACCGCTTGAGCAGGAGTGGCACCTCAAAATCGGCCTACAGTTATTTTGAAAACCTTGTTGGTGATTTCCGTGTTAAGAAAACTCTCTGGATAACCCAAGTCACCGCCTGCAGGGCCATAATGCCGCAAGGTTTTCAAATTACAGAGTCACAGAGTCACAGAGTCACAGAAATTAAGATTTTCCAGGCTCTCCTTAGGAAGCTCTGGAAAGCCCGGGCCACGGGTTGATGGAGCGTTGCTGCCACAAAGGTTTCCACTGGGTAGGCTCGTAATAATCCTTGGCTTTCCAGGCTCTCCTCAATCGATCTTCCAAAGACTGTTGCCTCCCCGCCGAGGCGATCACCTTCCCCATCCAGCCGGTTCATATTTTCGGCTCGCCTTAGAACGCCTCTGTCTTTTCTCCACCGATGCTTGCCACCCTCGACGTCGTGACCTTGTCACGTATGCAGTTCGCGCTGACGGCGATCTTTCACATGCTCTGGCCTGTGCTTTCCACCGGCCTGGCGATCTATCTGGTAGTGCTGGAAGCCATCTGGTTGCGCACCAAAAATCCCCTCTACTACCGTGAAGCCCGCTTCTGGGCCAAGCTATACGTTCTCAATTTCGGCATTGGCGTGGCCTCCGGCCTGCCGATGGAGTTTCAGTTCGGAACCAACTGGGCGCCGCTATCGGAATTTGCTGGTGACTTCTTTGGCTCCGTGCTCGGTTTCGAGGGAGCCATGGCCTTCATGCTCGAGGCCGGTTTCCTCGGGATCATGTTGTTCGGCTGGCATAAGGTGCCTGCGGTGATTCACTTTTTGTCCACCGTAATGGTGGCCTTTGGCGCCAACCTTTCGGTGTTCTGGATTCTCAGCGCCAACTCCTGGCTGCAGACCCCGGCCGGCGGTGTTTTTGAAGGCGGACATTTTCATGTACAAAACTATTTTGCCGCCATCAACAATCCGTTCATGGTGAAGAGTGTGATTCATATGTCCCTGGCTACGGTGGAAACTTCCATGTTGGTGGTGGCGGCGATCAGTGCCTGGTCGTTGATGCGGCAAAAAGCGCCTGAATTTTTTATGTTTTCGTTCAAGCTGGCGCTGGTGATTCTGCTGGCGGTGGCGCCGTTGCAGATTCTGGCCGGCCATGAAAGTGCCCTGCAGGTGGCCGAGCGCCAGCCCACCAAACTGGCGGCGATTGAGGCCATATGGGATGACCAGGCCGCCGGCAGCTCCCCCGCCTGGACCGTGCTGGCCGCCCCCGATGAGGCCAGCGGCAGTAACCGTTGGAGCCTGGCGGTGCCGCGCACCTTCAGCTGGATTCTGGAAACCCGCCCGCAGCTCAGCCATGGGGTGAGGGGTCTCAACAGTTGGCCCGCCGATCAGCGGCCCTCCATGGTGGGCCTGCTCTTTTACTCCTTCAGGGTGATGGTGGCGATCGGCCTGGCGGCGGCGGCCCTGATGGCCCTCAGCCTGCTGCTCTGGTGGCGGGGTGGTCTTAGTGCCGCCAGCTTCTGCCGCTGGCCCTGGTTCAGTTGGGCCTGGATTTTGTCTGCCCCAGCCGGTTACCTGGCGATCGAATCGGGCTGGGTGGTGCGCTGCGTCGGCCGCCAGCCCTGGACCGTGTACGGCCAGCTGCGCACCGCCGATGCCGCCTCGGTGCTGCCAGCGGCCGAGGTGCTCACCAGTTTGAGCTTTTTCGCGGTGCTCTACACCCTGCTGTTGATCTTCGCCTTGTATTTCGGTTCCCGGATCATCGCCAAGGGGCCGAATCTCAGCCTTGAGCCGCCCAATGCAGGCGGTCACATCAATCTTCCCTTCCCCACGCCAAGTGCTTGAGCATGGAATTTCTCGAACTGTTCATGCCCACGGTTTGGTTTGTGATCCTGGCGCTGTTCTTGCTGCTCTACGTGATCCTGGATGGCTTCGATCTAGGGGTTGGCATCCTCTCGCTCACCTCCAAGGGGGAAGAGCAGCGAACGATCCTGATGTCCAGCCTTGGCCATGTGTGGGATGCCAATGAAACCTGGCTGGTGCTGATGGGTGGCGCCCTGTTCGGGGCCTTTCCCCTGGCCTACGGCACCATCCTCAAGGCGCTCTACGGCCCCATCTACTTAATGATTCTGGGTCTGATCCTGCGGGCGGTGGCTTTCGAGTTCCGCGAGAACGCGGTCAACAAAAGACCTTGGAACCTGATGTTCGGCATCGGCAGCGTGGTGGCCGCCGGATCCCAGGGCATTTGCCTGGGCACGGTACTTTCCGGTATCCCCACCGATGCCGCCGGCCACTTCACGGGTTCCGTCTGGATTTGGGTGAATCCCAGCAGCCTGCTGGTGGCCATCACTCTCATCCAGGGATATGTGCTGATCGGTTCCACTTACCTGATACTCAAAACCACCGGCGAGCTGCAACGGCTCCACGTGCGCACCGCCCGCCTGGCGGCGGCCACCACCCTGGCGGGGGCGCTGCTGATTACGCTCACGGCGCCATTTGTCTCAGAAACCCTGCGGCAGCGCCTGTTTGATCCAGTCTTTCTACCTTTCTTCATCCTGTTGCCGCTGCTTGGCGTCACCTTGATCGTTCTGCTGTTCCGCAGCCTGGCGTTGGGGCAGGAGGTGTGGCCATTTGTTTACACTGTGCTGCTATTCATCCTCAGCTTCGCTGGCCTTGGTTTGATGGTCTTTCCGGCGGTGGTTCCCCCGTCGCTCACCATCTTCCAGGCCTCGGCTTCGGTGAGTTCGATGGTGTTCATGCTCACCTTCATCGGGGTGCTGATTCCAATTATGCTATTCTACAATATTTATAATTACATCGCTTTCCAGGGCAAGGTAACGCTCGAGTGAGGTGGGCAAGGAAAATCCTGCAACAACAAGAAGCGGCGTGTAAAGATACGCAAACAGAGGCAGGGAGATGCGGAGAAACGCTAGGGGATGGTGTCAGGCTGGCGGCCAGACAGGGTAAAGACCATGGGTGAGAGCAGTGGCATGGGTGACGGTAGTTGCCAGGATGCAACCATCGTCTACGCCAAGATTCATCCCTCGATCGGCATTGCACGGGTTGGCAATTCTCGCCAGCCTGATGGCTTTTATATCGGTCCCCAGGTGGTGGATCCGGCGCCGCTGCCGGCCCAGAACTATCGCGACAGCAGTGGCGCCCTGAAGCGGGAGGTGGCCCAATTCCGCATTTACGGCTACGACGGCGCCGGCCGCGTGGTGCGCGAGCTGTGCATGGACGCAAACACGGAGATCTGCTGGACCGTGGAACTCGCTAACCACAAAGCCGCCTGGTACAACTTCGAGTTGGCCCTCGACATCCCTGAGGCCGCCACCGCACCGGCCTCCACCCGTCGCAACGCCTCCCTAAAGGAACGCTCCAGCCTGGCGATCAGGCCGGGGCCCCGCAGCATTGATGTTCCCGGCGCCCAGGGCGACGCATATCAATTCACTGGCGGCAGCTGTTTCGGCATTCAGGTGCCGCTCGGGGAGCTGCGCACCGATGACTGCGGCCGCCTGCGGGTGTTCGGCGGCCTGGGCAAATCGGCCTCCTATGACGGCAAGCCGCCCACCACCTTTGCCAATAACGACGGCTGGTACGACGACACCAGCGATGGGCCGGTGAGCGCCAGCCTGCGCCTGCATGGGCGCCAGATTGAGGTGGCGCCGGCCTGGGTGGTGGTGGCCCCTCCCAATTACGGCCCGCAGCAGAAATCGGTGCGCACCATGTATGCGCTGATGACAGACCTGGCCATCCAGGCGGGTCAATTGCCGGCGCCCACCAGGCCCTCTTTTCAGCGCGATCTGCTGCCGATCTTCAAGGCGATGTGCGATCTGCAGTGGATGAATGCGGGCTTTGCCGCCGGTTTCGGCTATGGCATGCCCCAGCATTTTTTGCAGCCGGCTTATTTGGCTAAGTTGTCTGAGCCAGGCAACACCTACGCGGAACTGCGCCGCACCGTGGCCAATGCTTTCCGCAACCCCTCAGATGCGGACGCCTCCCAGAAGCCCTGGCCCTGGATCTATGGCGATGCCATGGATGTCCCCATGCCACCGATTCCCCGGGCGATGAATTCGCTCACTCCCACCCAACTGGCGCTGTTGCAGTACTGGGCTGATGGCCAATTTGTGGCCGATTACGATCCCCAGGCCGCCTCGCCGCAGCTGATTGAGCAGCTGCCCCTGGCGGAACAGCCGGCGATGCTCGATCGGGCCGCCCTGGAGTTTTGCCTGGCCGATGCCTTCCACCCCGGCTGCGAGATGACCTGGCCGGTGCGCCACGCCACCATGTACCAGGAGCCCTACCGCTGGCGCCATCGCACCAAGGACGATCCCGAGCCCGACTACGGCTCCACCCTCACCCCAGCTGAGGCCAACTCCTACAACGGTCCGCTATACGGTCAATTCCCCGGTTCGATCAGCCGCTGGATGGCGCTCCCCTGGCAAACAGACACCGCCAGCTGCCGCTCCGGCTACGACCCCAGCTACGACCCCTACCTGCCCACCTTCTGGCCGGCAAGGGTGCCTAATCAGGTGCTCACCGAGGCCAATTACCACAAGGTGATCGATACTTCCCTGCCACGCCAGGAGCGGCTGGCGGCCTTTAACGATCGCTTCAACTGGGATAACACCCTGGGGGTGGGCTATCAACAGCAGCTGGAAACCATGATCGACGATTTCGATCAGCAGGGAATTGTGCTGGTGCAACCAGGTGTAGCCGCCGACCCGGATTTCCCGCCCCAGATGCAGGTGTCCGACCGCGGCGGCATCGCGATGACAGCCGAGGAGCGGCTGGATACGGATCGCGAGCTGCGCCGGGTGGCCAGGCTCGGCACCCCCAAACCCGAGTAGGCGCCGGGGCGGCTGCCATGGCCCCGAGCATCTCTGATCAGATTGATTGGGACGTAATCGTGGTGGGCGCCGGCCCGGCCGGTGCGGCCCTGGCCTGCCGGTTGCGGCCCCGCTATCGCGTGCTGCTGCTGGAGCGCGCCAGGCTTTCATCGCAAGACAGGGCATCGGCCTACGGGGAAGACTTGGCGCCCCACGAGGCACCGGCCATTGGCGAATCGCTGCCCGGCGCCGCCCAGACCCTGCTGCGTCGATTTGGCATTTTTGAGCGCTTTCTCGCCGATGGCCATGCCGAGCGCACGGCCATGGTGGCCAGCTGGGATTATCCGGCGCCCGTGTGGTTCGACCCCCTGCGCGACCCCAGCGGACCCGGCTGGCATCTAGATCGCCGGCGCTTCGAGGCCAGCCTGCGGGCCGCCGCCCTCAAAGCCGGCGCGGTGTTGCAAGAGGGCTGCGGGCGGCTGGATGTCTGCCGTTTGGACGGCCATTGGCAGCTGCGCTCCCCGGGGCTGGGCCAGGGCCATCGAGCCCCGGTGCTGATCGACGCCAGCGGCCGCAGCGGTTCCATGGCCCGGCGCCTGGGGCTGGTGCGCCGCCAGGACGACGCCCTGATCTGCCTCTACACCTACCTGCCCGCTGTCTCCCACGACCAGGACCGCTGCACCCGCCTCTGCGCCGACGCCAATGGCTGGTGGTACAGCGTGCGCCTGCCCTGCGGCCGGCGAGTGCTGGCTTTCCATCTCGATGGCCACGACCCTGAAGTCAGCTCGCTGCGCCATGGGCCGGCCCTGCTCGCCAAGGCCCGCCGGCAGCCGCTGCTGGCCGAGGTGTTGCCAGCCGAGGCTGGGTTTGCTCTGGACTCGCTGGTGCATGGGCGCCCTGCCGGCAGTGCAGCGCTGGATTTGGCGGCCCTGGCGGCTTTGGCGGCCATCGATGGCTTCTACGCCGTGGGCGATGCCGCCATCGCCTTTGATCCAATCGCCTCCCAGGGGCTGTTCCATGCCCTGGCTTCTGCCGAGGGCGTCGCCAACGCCATCGATCGCCAATTCGCCGGCCAGGCCCAGCCGCAAGCGGCTTACATAGCGGAACTGGAGGCGGTCTACGGCCGCTATCGCGCCCATTTGCAGGCCACCTACGCCGGGCCGCAACGTTTCGCAAGCCATCCGTTCTGGGCCCGGCGGTTGGCGGTGCCAGCCTCAGCGTGAGCGGCGCTGGTTGGCAGGTAAGTTCTTGCTGAGGCCCAGGGAGTTTATCGGCAAACATTATTAGTTCATGCCCTGATTTAGCCCTGCTGGTGCTTGGATTCAGCCCAGCTGGTGCCCTGATCCTCAGCTCAGCTGTCAGCCCATCGACGTGGCTAAGGCGTTGAGGCTGGTTGCCGCTTTTTCTGTGCTGCAGGCGTTCCTGGCCCTGCCGCAGGTGGATGCCGCAGCCAGCCAGCAAGGAAGCAGAAGACGAGCTGAATGCCCTCACCCCGTAGCCAGATTTTCGATTACGGCAGCAGGGCTGTGGAGAAGCGCTCGATTTTTTGTAAGCGGCTACTGCCCCCTATACCAACAAGTCGCCCAACATGGCGTTGCAGCGGATTGGCCGGAATGGGAACGTTGCTAGGCTTTAGGGCTCCGAGTGACCAGCCCAGCAGGCTATTTGTAGCGAAAGACATAGCATGTACGCGGATCCAGGTACATGTTGCTCATGATGAACAGGGAATGGGCAAATGCCAGGGCAGAGGCGGGATCACATCCCAAGACTCGCAAGTCTCTGCGTCGCTTATGCGGCATATTCCCACGATCGTGGTCGATATGAGGTTCCGTCCATATAATTCTGAGCGTAAACTGAAGGTGCCCTAAAAGCCGGCAAATATGGCCCTGATTGTGCTTGAGTATGCGGCCGTGGACGCGCCAATTGCTGCGAGTGCAGTGGAAGCCGTCGGGCCAGCGAGGCTTCTCCAGTGCAGCCTCAGACTGCTCAATGGTGCCGTAGGGAAGCTAGAACTAAGGCAGACTCTTGGCGGCTGTGCCCATGCTGTGTAAAGTCTTATTGCAGATCAGGAGCTATATCGATACGCTCTCATGTCTTGCAAGCACACTAAAAAAGTGTTGTGAGATGAGAGCGATCTCTATGGTAGCTGCAGGCACGCTACAGGGTTGCATGCCTACGAGCATTGCTCACCAAGGCTATCCGTTGTCGCCGCCTCTAGGCGTACCATTTTTCGCAACAGCTCAAAAAGAAGCCGTGGCTCTCTATGCCGGCTATGGATACAGCCTGTCCACTTTTGAGATTTTTGCATTTGATCTAGAAAAAAGATCCATCATCGCCCGAAAGCAGTACAACGTAGAAGGCGTCAAGCTAGTCTGCGAGTCGAGCGAAGGAATAGTGCTCTCCCGGCTGAAAAACTCTCTATTAGTCAGCTATCAAGCCGGTGCGCTTGTGATACAACGTGCCCCAGCTTCTTGCCCTGACCCGTCAGAATCACTTATTTGCAGCGAAGGTCGGACGCTTTTTCATGGCTGGCTACCCGGACGACGGGAGAAACTCTCAATTTGCTATATTCCGGATATTCGAACAACCACATTTCACATTACTTCCGAGGACGGGATTAGACGCGATCTTGGGGCGAGTGGTACATCACCAAATGGCAGCGGACGCTTTGTTGTCACCCGTGGTGTACAGACAGGCACTTTTCTGGTGCATCATACGCGCAGCGCGATTCCCGAAAGCGCTGTTCTCATTGATGCCGAAGCGGGTACGGTCCAACCGTTCAGTTTGCCGGATCTTTCGGTCGCGCGCCCTTCACGGGGCTTCGGTGCCGGATCTTTCGGTGTGACGCTTCATCTAGTCCGCGGCGGCATCGTCGCCGAGGGCGAGGGTGGAGACGTTTTCCTTTTAAAAGACGGCAACAAACTCCAACTCACCGACAATTCCGTCGCGCAGTCTGTACGCATTGGGGCCGAGAGTTGCGTAGTAACACTAGTAGCTCGCACTCACGCAGGCGAAGAGTTCCTGGTTTACGACCTTTGTGGTCGCTAGTCAGGCAATCTGCAAACCTTATTAACCAAACAAATGAGAGAATTTGTCAACGACGCAGGTGGAAAACTCGCCCATCCGGATTTAATCAGCAATCAGATATTTGATCTCGTTCAACTCGCTTCAGCAGCCTATGATATCTCTTTTAATTCATCGAATTACGATTTGGCAGATGGATGGTTCCCTATTACCGCGGACCTTGTTGAATTTGGAATGGTCTCGGATCGCCTTAAGAATGGCTATTTCTATGAAGCCAATTCTTTTCCAGCTGACCTTCTCCCTATCATCTATCCGGGCACTGCGCAGGCTGCTGTTTTTTCCAACGGTTCGGGTGATATCGCGCTTGCGTTTCGCGGCACTGCGGAATTTGGTTTTCCATTTGTGGCGGGGGACTCGGGGGATTGGGGGCCGATCGGGCAACAGCGCCACTTTCTTGCCTTTCAAAATCTCTTCCAGTCGCTTGACGCATATATCGCCTCACAGGACTCGGTAAATCGTGTGCTTGTCACAGGGCACAGCCTCGGTGGTGCGATGGTAGAGCGCTATATGGATGCCTATCCGGACAACACCCTGCCCGGCATCTCCTATGAAGCCGTCGCGGTGGCCTCGCCCCAAGCAAGTTTCCGCAACGACAGCCGCGTTCTCAATATCGGTCACGATGGGGACATCGTATATTCAATTGCCGGGTTCAAGGGTGCAAACGCAGTCGATAATATTTATATGCTGTTTAATGATGGTGGATTCTTTGACCTCGGACTTAGTGAGTCTTTTGGCGCTCAACACGATATCACCATAGGCTATGCTCATTCAGTGGCTACGATTTTGTCTTCGCGGTTTTACGGTGAAACAACGCGCGATAGTCGGATCGTCATCAACTACTCCGACCAGCCAGATGACATTCGGAAACTAGTCGACAATTTCGTTGCACCAGGCGACAGCCAGCTCATTCTTGGTCGAGGTGCAGATCCCTCGACCGATACGCTTACGAACATCAAGAGCGGCGGCACACTGTCCATCGACGATTGGCTGATTGGCGGCGATGGTGACGATTGGCTTGAAGGCTTCCGCGGCGACGACATCCTGGAAGGCGATTTCAACGACGGGCTGTTCGCCGGTGGCAACGACACGATGGCCGGTGGCGAGGGCAAGGACATGTTCCTTGGGTCGCCGGAAGACTTGGATGGGGACACTATTGTTGACCTTGAGTTAGGCGATCGCATCGGAGTGTCTGGCGCGACTGTCGACGAAGAAACGCTTAAGGACGAGAAGGGTGGTGACACAACGATTACCTTCAAAACCAAAAGCGGTCTTTTCGGCATTTTCAGGACCGATGTTTCGATAAACGCTGTTATCCCTAGGGGGGCAGGCTTTCGTCTATCGAAGGAGAGACTTGATGACGGCGGTTCGATCATCGAAGTCGTGGCTGTCGATGGCCAGGACGTCGCCTTTGTCATCGACACAACCGGCAGCATGATCGATGACATAGCTCGCGTGAAGGCGCAGGCGAGCTCGATCATCGACGCTGTGTTCGATCCTCACCGCGGCTTGGTGAACTCACGCATCGCCGTGGTTGGCTACAACGATCCCAGCACTAATACTATCCTTCCCTTCACAGATCAGACCGATACCAAGGACAGGAAAACTGCAGCGTTGAACGCCATCAATGGCATATCCGTCGGTGGCGGCGGGGATTTGCCCGAGATGACCTTCGGCGGCCTGCTGCGTGCGCTCGACGGGAGGGCTGGTAAATGGCGCGACGAAGCATTAGCGCGCAAGATTATACTTTTTGGGGATGCGACTGCTAAGGATTTTGAACTCGCTCCGCAAGTTTACGCGTTGGCGCGCAACCTTGGCGACGGGATAGTCGACAGGACAGATCTCTATGCGGCGCCGGCTGCTTTATCTGCGATGGCGCTCAGCGAATCAGTCGCCATGACGACTTTTGAAGTCATGCAAACAGATGCTGAAACAGGAGCTATCAAGCCAGTCCTGGTTCAGATCTTCACTGTTGCCATCGGTGACGACAGCGCCACCATCAGTGAATTCGAGGAGATCGCCGCAGAAACCGGCGGTGATGCTTTCCGGGCTGCTGATGCATCCGAGATCGTCAAAACCATCCTCGAAGTCATCAATCTGCCCATCTACTCGGTGACTGCATCTGTGAATGCCGTTTCTGAAGGGGACAACGGCACGACCTCAGTCGATGTCACAGTTCGTCGCGATGTTTCTGGCCAAGCAGCAATCGTGGCACTTTCACTGACCGGGACGGCAAATGAGGAGGATCGCCTTCTGGCGTCGGAAAGCGTATCCTTTGAAGCTGACGAGATGCAGAAGGTCGTTCAGCTCATGATTTCGGGCGATACCGAATTCGAGCCTGATGAGAGCGTAATCGTGTCTATCGTTAGCATCAGCGAGTCCGCTACTGTAGGCAGACAGTCTGCCACGGTAACGATTACAAACGATGATTTGCCCGAGATCAGCCTGCCGGTGATCACCTTGGCCGTAGCGCCACTTACCGCGGTACTGGAGGATGGCAGTGATGCTCTGATCTTCACCTTTACCAGAAAAGGTTCCACAGTTTCACCACTAGGAATCAACTATGCTGTGGTAGGCACCGCCACCCTGGGCATTGACTACTCCGGGATCGATGGTGTCAGCACAAGCCAAGCCATTACCTTTGCCGCTGGTGAAGACACCGTTATCCTCACTCTGGATTCGATTGCAGATAGGCTGATCGAGCCAGATGAAATCGTCTCGCTCACTCTGATTCCCGGTGAGGGCTACACGGTCGGTACCACCACCGCCGTAAGTGGCACCATCAGAGATGACGATGCCTCATGGCTCCGCCATTCGGTATCAACCGCAGGTGATGATAGCTTTACTCTGATCGGTGGATCAGGCGGCACATCGAGACTGAAGATCAGCCTCGCTTGCGCAGAACTGGACTCCCCTGGCGACCTAGCCCTGTTTACTGTTGATGATCTGCAAGGGAGAATTAATGGCATAGATCCCAGCGATCCTGCCTATGCCAGAGTCGCCCTGTCTAAGGCTTATAATGTGTTCTCGATTATCAGCAACCTCCCCCAGGGCTTCAATCCATTATTTGGTAACAGGGCGCTGGAATTGAATTCAGGTGATCATTTTCGTTTTTTTCTAATCAAAAACGGAACTCTTGACACTACCAGTCAGCAGCCGGCCAGATCTTCCGATGTTTTTCTCTCCAGTATTCGTGATGTTGCGGTAAGCCAATCCAGTCCAGGTCAATTCATTCTTTCATGGAAGGACTCTCTGGGCAACGGCAAAATAAGGGATTTGCGGATTGCAGTTGAAGCGACAGATGAGCCCATAGCGCTAGGCTCAAAACTCCAAGATAACAAACAAGGAGAAGTGCTTGATCTTAGCGGAGTTGATCCCGTCAAGCAGGTTCGAGCTAGCTTCGTAGTCAATCGAGAAGCTGACTATAACAATGTTGTCGGCTTCTACAAAATCACAGATTCCTTGGGGACCATCACTGATCCTTTGACTGGATCAATCCTCAGGCCAGGCGATTCGGGCTATGCGCAAGCTGCTCTTCGTTATCGTGTTTCCGGAATAGACCTGCAAGTCGCCAACCAGTCCACCGCAACTAGTAGCAGTCTAATGCAAGGAGGCTCAATCTTTGCGCCATTCATCGTTGCCAATGGCTCCCCTGAGCAGATCTTGGATTCAAATCAAAGCAATGATGTTCTCGTTTACTTTCCCTTTATTGCAGCCAATAGCGATGGCATCGATCATATCCGCTTACTTGCAGACAACACTTTTGGCTTCGAGGATATCCCTGGTGGAGGGGATTTGGATTATAATGATATGATTATTGCCGTGAGCTTTGCCTTTGTGTAAACGCTTGCGCGGTAGCGCTGGCGCCACGGCCTGGGTCAAAGGAAGTTGGGCTTAGGCTTTAGGTGTGAAAACTATATTTTATCGTCTTTGGTCATTGATTAAGTCCGCCTTCTTGGCGAATATGACACTTGCCTTCGAGCAAGTCCTTCGAGTGGGCAGTGGCAATCAGTAACTGGCTTTAGTTTGTGTGTATCTGTCTGCCACTCAAGGCCAGTGTTATCTCAAACGCCCACCAGCGCCTTATCTCAAATGCCCACTAGCCATGCCCCACGCTCCCCAGCGCCCCCTCCTCACCCCACAAACCACCGCGCCAACGCCGACACATCCTCCTCGCCATGACCCGCCGCCATCAGCGCCTCTTCGATTGCGGCCACTTTTTCGCTTATCGGCAGTTGCAGTCCGGTTTCGGCGGCGGCGGCTAGGGCGATGGCCAGGTCTTTGCGGTGCAGTGCCAGTTTGAAGCCCAGCGGATAGTTATTGGAGAGCATGTTGGCGGCCCGGTGCTTCAGGGCCCAGGAGCCGGCTGCGCCATCGCCTAGGGCTGCGCACACCTGTTGCATCGGTAGTCCTAGCCGCTGGCCCAGGGCCACGGCTTCCGCCACCGCTGCGTAGCTGCCCGCCACCAGCACTTGATTTACCGCTTTCACCCGCTGGCCCGCACCCACCGCCCCGAAGCGGCTGATGCGGCTGCCCACTGCGGCCAGCAGCGGCCGGGCCCGCTCCAGATCTTCGGCGGCGCCGCCCACCAGCACTGAGAGGGTGCCGGCTTTGGCCCCCTCGGTGCCGCCGGTTACCGGGGCATCGAGATAGGCCACTTGCCGCTGCGCCAGCTCACTTGCCAGGGTTTCACTGGTGGCGGGGGCGATGGTGGAGAAGTCGATCACCAGGCTGCCGGGGGCCAGGCCTTGGATGGCGGCAGCTTCGCCCTCGATCAACACCTGGCGCACGGCGTTGTCGTCGCTGAGGCAGAGGCAGAGCATTGGGGCTGCTGCGGCCGCGTCTGCCGGGGTGGCCGCCCGCTGGGCCCCCTGCTGGGCCAGGGGGGCTTCCCGCTGGCGATTGCGGTTGTGCACTGTTAAGGCAAAGCCCGCTTGCAGCAGGTTGCTGGCCATCGGCGCACCGAGGGCGCCAAGGCCAATGAAGCCAACTTGTCGCTGCTGTTCAGGTTGTTGCTGATCAGGTTGTTGCTGTTCAGGCCCGCTCAAAGGCAATCAGGCGAGAGAAATAAAATGGTGCTTGGTTGAGGCTGCGGCGCACGGGTCGGAAGCCGGCGGCCTCGGCAGCGGCCACTATGCCCGCCTCTCTCAGGGTGTAGGCCCGGGTGGTTTTGCTGGGGCCGGGGAACAGTTGGCCGATGCCCTTGAGCAGGGCCAGCAGTGGCGTGTAGGGGGCAAAGCTCACAATCAAATGCTTTTCGGCCATCGAGGCCAGGTGATTCACCATCCCTTCCGCCAGTTGTTGGGGGTAGTGAATAAATACATCCAGGCAAATCACCGTTTCATAGCTACCGCTGAGGCTCTCCAGATCGGAGCTGCTGAATTCCAGTTGGTCGCTGCTAATCGACGCCTCGCTGGCGCGGCGGCTGGCCTCGGCCACCATCGCCGCCGACAGGTCGCTGGCGGCGATGCGGCCGGCGCCGAGTTGGGCCAGGGGGATGCTCAAGCTGCCCACGCCACAGCCGGCATCGCAGAAGCTGCGGCTCGCCAAATTACCCTGCTCCCCCAGCCAGGCCAATACATTATCTACGGTTTTTTGATGGCCAATGCGGATATTGCGCTGAACCTTGTTTACATCTTCGCTATCGCTATAGATGCGGTTCCAGCGCTCGAAGCCAGTGGTTTCGAAATAGCCTTTTACCTCGGCTTTCTCCGCATCCGCCTGGCCGCTGCCGTAGCTCGCGGTGGCCTGGCTCGCGGGGCTGGGATCAACCAGTGGATCCAGCTGGGGTTCAGGGGCCATCGGCGGTGGGGAATTGGGGCGGATCCTAGGCAGTGTGCAGGGGGCAAGCCAGCTCTCAGGCACTTCAGCTGGTTCAGCCAGGGTGGCCAGGGCTGCCAAAGCTGTCGCTGGGCCGGCGCCAGCTCAGTGCCGCGCCCCTGCCGCTCCAGCGCAGGCACTCCACCAGGGGCCGCCCCAGCAGCTGCTGCTGCATAGGGCGCCTGTCGCCCAGCACCCGCCGGGGATGCAGGGTCGCCGCCGCAATTGCCTGCTCCGGCGGCGCCCCCCAGCTGGCCAGCCGCCGCACCCCCTCCAGCAGCGGCAGGGTCACCCCCGCCAACGTGCCGTCCTCCAGGCGACAGCTGCCGTCGGCCACGATCAGCAGCCGCTCGTCCCAGCGGTGCCGCCCCTCCCCCATGCCGTAGGGGGCCAGGGCATCGCTCACCAGCACCAGCTGCTCCGGCGCCAGCCGCATCAGCAGCAGCGCCATCGAGGGGGCCACATGCACCCCATCGGCGATCAGCCCCAGGGCCACCTGGCCCCGCAGCAGGGCGGCTGCGATCGGTCCGGGGGCCCGGTGCCCCAGGCCCCCCATGGCATTGAAGCTGTGGGTGAGCATGGTCACCCCCGCCGCGTAGGCCGCCTGGGCCTGGCTTTCGTTGGCGTCGCTGTGGCCCAGGCTCACGGTTATTGCGTGCCGTTTCAATGCGGCGATCAGCTTGGCGGCCCCCTTCAGCTCCGGCGCCAGGGTCACCAGGGCGATGTCGGCCGTGGGCCCGCCGCGGAAGCCATCGATGCGCTCGGCCAGGGCCGCCAGGCTGGGCGCACATATGTGGGCCAGGGGGTGGGCGCCGCGCCGCGCCGGCGCCAGGAAGGGTCCCTCCAGGTGGGCCCCCAGCAGGTGGCAATGGCCCGCTCGCCGCCGCTGCCGCGCCGTCGCCAGCACCTGCAGCGATTGCCTCAAGGCCCCCACGCCGCAGGTCACCAGGGTGGGGCAGATGGCTTCTACGCCATCGCGCCAGAGCAGCTCCCGCAACGCCTCCAGCTGGGGCAACTGGGCCTCGCCCAGCTCCGGGAAGGCCAGCCCCAGCCCGCCATTGATTTGCAGGTCCACCCCCGCCAAGCTCAGCCAATCCCCCTGCCAGTCCTCACCGGCGGCGGCCGTGCCCGCCCCGATCGGCTGCAGCTGGCTGATCCTCTGGTCGTCGTCGATGGCCAGCCGCCAGCGCGGCGCTGCCTCCTCGCCCCCCCCGGGCACCCCGGCCAGGCGAACGTTGCTGATCCAGCGCATCCCGGGCCCAGGGGGAGAATGGCTCCATCCTGAGTGCCCCGCCGCCCTTGAGCGCCTCTCCCGTCTCCGCTGGCGCCGCCAGTGCACCAGCCCCCCAGCCCGCAAAGGTGGCGGTGGTGATGGGCAGCGACTCCGATCTGGCCACCATGCAACCGGCGGTGGCGATGCTCGATCGTTTCGGCCTGGCCAGCGAAGTGCGGGTGTTATCGGCCCATCGCACACCCCTGGAGATGCTGCAATTTGCCCAGCAGGCTGCATCCCGGGGCCTGCAGGTGCTGATCGCCGGAGCTGGTGGCGCAGCCCATCTGCCCGGCATGTTGGCCTCGCTCACCACCCTGCCGGTGATCGGCGTGCCGGTGCAGAGCAAGGCGCTTTCGGGGGTGGATTCGCTGCATTCGATCGTGCAGATGCCCGCTGGCATTCCCGTGGCCACGGTGGCGATCGGCAATGGCGCCAACGCCGGTCTGCTGGCGGTGCAGATCCTGGCGTTGGCCGATACCCGGCTGGCCGCCGAGCTGCTGGCCTACCGGGCAGAGCTGCACGGCCAGGTGCGGGCCAAGGATGAGCGGCTGCAGCAGCTGGGCAGCAGCGCTTATCTGGCCCAGATGACCTGAGGGATTACACCATGCTCGAACGATTGGTGTTGCCCCCCTGGTTGCGCTTCGGCCTGGCCCTGCCGCTG
Organism: Prochlorococcaceae cyanobacterium; assembly: GCA_044356375.1. Classification (GTDB taxonomy): domain Bacteria; phylum Cyanobacteriota; class Cyanobacteriia; order PCC-6307; family Cyanobiaceae; genus UBA5018. The sequence continues at coordinate 59,765 of JBIKWK010000002.1, forward strand.
CTGGTGCTCAACCTATGGGTGGTGCGCCAGTTGCTGCTGCCGCTGGCGCCCTTCCCGGCCCTGTTTCTGGCCGCTGCCCTGCTGGCCTTTCTGCTGGATCTGCCCAGCCGCTGGCTGGTGGATCAGGGACTGCCCCGACCCCTGGCCCTCCTGATGGTGCTGGGTGTGGCCTTCGGGGGTGTGGTGCTGGCGGTGCTGTGGCTGCTGCCGCGGCTGATCACCCAGCTCGATGAACTGATCACCACCCTGCCCGGCTGGCTCTCCCAGGGCGAAAGCCTGCTCAGCCAGCTGCAGGAGTGGGCGGTGGCCAAGGGTTTGCCCACCGATTTCGGCGACATCAGCAGCGATCTGATCAGCCGCACCAGCAAATTGGCCAGCCAGCTCAGCCAGCAGGTGCTCAGTTTGCTCGGGGCCACGCTGGGCCTCACCGTGAACACTGTAATAGTGCTGGTGCTCACCGTGTTCCTGCTGCTGGGGGGCGAGCGGATCGCCGCCGGCCTGGCCAAATGGCTGCCGCCGGGGGTGCGGGGCCTGATCACCGGCACCCTCTATCGCACCTTCCGCGGTTACTTCGCCGGCCAGGTGGTGCTGGCCTTGATCCTCAGCGGTCTGCAGATAATTGTCTTCACCCTGGTGGGCATTCCCTACGGCGTGTTGTTTGCTGTGGCGATCGGTTTCACCACCTTGATTCCCTATGCCAGCGCCGTCACGATTGTGCTGGTGAGCCTGCTGCTGGCCCTGCAAAATCCCCGCCAGGGCCTGGAGGTGCTGGTGGCGGCTATCTCTGTGGGCCAGGTGGTGGACCAGGTGATCCAACCCCGCCTGATGGGCAGCATCGTGGGCCTGCAGCCCGCCTGGTTGTTGATCAGCCTGCCGATCGGGGCCAGGCTCGGCAGCCTGCTGGGGTTGGGCGAATTGCTCGGCCTGCTGTTGGCGGTGCCGCTAGCTAGCTGCACCAAGACCTACCTCGATGCCTGGGGGGACCAGCTGCGCCGCCATGAGAGTGAGGATCAAGCTGAGTTCCCCAGTTCCCCACTCCCTGAGCCCCATGGTGCGCCAATCAGTGCACCCACCGCTCCGCCTATTGATTTGGCTGGATAACGCTATTCCGGCTGGGGAATGATGCCCTGGCTCTCCAGGTAGGCGAGCACCTGCATCACGGATTCTTCCAGGTTTTTGCTGCCGGTTTCCACCATCAATTCGGGATGCTCTGGGGCCTCGTAGGGGCTGGAGATGCCGGTGAACTCGCGGATCTGACCGGCTCTGGCCTTGGCGTAGAGGCCCTTGGTGTCGCGCTGCTCGCACACGGCCAGATCGGCTGCGCAGTGGATCTCGATGAAGTCGCCCTCACTCACCAGCTGGCGGGCCCGGTCGCGATCGGCCTTGAACGGAGAAACGAAGGCGGTTAATACCACCACCCCGGCATCGACAAACAGCTTGGCCACCTCGCCAATACGGCGGATATTTTCCACTCGATCGGCGTCGGAAAAGCCCAGGTCTTGACATAGCCCGTGGCGCACGTTGTCGCCATCTAGTACATAGCAAGCCAGCCCCTGTTCAAACAGGGCTGAGTTCACCGCATTGGCCAGGGTGCTCTTGCCGGAGCCACTCAGGCCCGTGAACCAGAGGATGGCGCTGCGGTGCCCCCGCTGGTGCTGGCGGGCGGCCCGGGTCACGGTGGAGTGGTGCCAAGCGATGTTGGTGGCTGCACCGCGACTGGTGAGCTCGCCATAGGCGGGGTTGGGGGCGGGGCTGGAGGTCATCGGCTGCGGCATCGGGGCGGGCTGGGGCTCGCCAAGCGATCCCATTCTCCCTGAAGGCCAGTCGTTCCCTCTGCGCTGCCATTCCCTAGGCACTGTCATTCCCCTGCAACTGCCATGCCCCTGCAACTGCCATGCTCCTGCAACTGCCATGCCCTTGCAACTGTCATTCCCCAAGCACTACCATTCCCCTGGACGGCAGTGCTTGGTAAACAGCGGCCTCGGATAACGGCAGTTTGTTTATGACCCAGCGCGCTTTGAATGATTCTTGCTTGATTATACGCGGGCCTTGGCTGGGTGCGAGCTCCGGTTAGGCGCAAGCTCTGGTTAGGTGCGGGCCCTGGCTAGATGCATACCCGGTTGGATGCATACCCCGATTGGATCCAAGCTCCATCCCGCAGGCCCTGGTTCAGCCGCCGGCTTGCTTGGGCCGGAAGCCAGCCCGCTCCAGGGCTGCCAGGGCGGTGCTCACCTGGTCGCCCTGCAGTTCGATCACGCCCTCCTTGACGGTGCCGCCGGTGCCGGCCTCGGCCTTGAGCTGCTTGAGCAGGGCCTTGAGCTCGGCTTCCGGGATGGCCAGGCCGGTGATGGCTGTAACCAATTTGCCGCCCTTGCCCGCTTTGGTGCGCTGCACCCGCACCCGTTGCTGGGCCTTGGGGGTGGCGCTGGCGCTGGCCTGCGGCCGGGCCAGGCTCTCGGCGCTGCTGAATTCCTGCCAGCCGCCCTTGGCCATGGGCCGATCGCTCCCCTGGAACCTTCCCGTGGAACCATCGTGGCAGGCCAGTTCTCAGGGCGGAATATTTGGCCCTGGAAATCGCCCATGCGGCGCTGCGGGTCGGTGGCCTTGCCTGCCTACGCTGGGGTTTAGCGATATAGCCGTCGGTGACCCTTCTCCATCCACCGCAGCAGGGCGACCTGACGGCCCTGCTGCCAGCCGTGCGGCCCGATGCCAGCGGCCGATTTGGCCCCTTTGGCGGCCAGTACGTGCCGGAAACCCTGATGCCGGCCCTGGCGGAGCTGGAGCGGGCCGCCGCCGAGGCCTGGGCCGATCCGGCCTTCACCACCCGGCTGAACCATCTGTTGAAAAACTACGTGGGCCGCGCCACGCCGCTCTACGAGGCGGAGCGGTTGACCGCCCACTACGCCCGGCCAGAGGGCGGGCCTCGCATTTGGCTGAAGCGGGAAGACCTCAACCACACCGGCGCCCACAAGATCAACAACGCCCTCGGCCAGGCGCTGCTGGCCCTGCGCATGGGCAAGCGGCGGATCATCGCCGAGACCGGTGCCGGCCAGCACGGCGTGGCCACGGCCACGGTCTGTGCCCGTTTCGGCCTGGATTGCGTGATCTACATGGGCGCCGAGGACATGCGCCGCCAGGCCCTGAATGTGTTCCGGATGCGCCTGCTCGGGGCCCGGGTGGAGCGGGTGACGGCCGGCAGCGCCACCCTCAAGGACGCCACCAGCGAAGCCATCCGCGATTGGGTCACCAACGTGGAGACCACCCACTACATCCTCGGTTCGGTGGCCGGTCCCCATCCCTATCCGATGCTGGTGCGCGACTTCCACGCCGTGATCGGCCAGGAGGCCAAGGCCCAGTGCGCCGAGGCCTTCGGGGGGCTTCCCGACCTGCTGATCGCCTGCGTTGGCGGCGGCTCCAACGCCATGGGGCTGTTCCATGCCTTCGTGCCCGATACCAGCGTGAGGCTGATCGGCGTCGAGGCGGCCGGCGAGGGGGTGGCCAGCGGTCGCCATGCCGCCACGATCACCGAGGGCCGGGTGGGCGTTTTGCATGGCGCCATGAGTTTGCTGCTCCAGGACGCCGAGGGTCAGGTGCAGGAGGCCCATTCGATCAGCGCCGGACTGGATTATCCGGGCGTGGGGCCCGAACACAGCTATCTGCGCCAGATTGGCCGGGCCGAATACGTCGCCGTCACCGACGATCAAGCCCTGACGGCCCTGCGGCTGGTGAGTGAGCTGGAGGGGATCATCCCGGCCCTGGAAACCGCCCATGCCTTCGCGGCCCTGGAGTGGCTGTGCCCCCAGCTGGCCCCCGGCACCGAGGTGGTGCTCAACCTTTCCGGTCGCGGCGACAAGGACGTAAACACCGTGGCCGAGCGGCTGGGCGGGCGGCTGGGCTGAATAGGGAGGGGCTAGGTCAGCAGCCGCTCCAGCACCCGGGCGATGGAGCGCACCGCCGCCCGGGCGGTGGCATAGGCCATGCGCATCGGGCCCACCAGGGCCACCGAGCCCTGGCCGCCATCGGCGCTGCGGTAACTGGCCTGCACCACGGCGCAGTCCGCCAGGGCGCGGTGGGGATGTTCGCTGCCGATCCAGATCGCCTCCCCCGGCCCCAGCAGTTGTTGGGGGTTTGCCTCCACCAGCTGCACCAGGGGCAGCAGCGCCTGGCCGTCAATGAAATCCGGCTGGCCCAGCAGGCCCCCCAGCCCCGTAGCCCAGGTGTCGCTACCGCTCTGCGGTTGCAGTTGGGAGTGGCTGTCCAGGGCCTGGTGCAGCAGCCCGCCGCTGAGGCGCAGTTCCGCGGGCAATTGGCTCCAGGGCAATTGGCCATTGCTGTTTTCCAGCCGTTGGTTGGCCCAGCGCTCCAAGGCCGGCAACTCCTTGGCGGCCAAGCCCGGTAGGCGCAGGTTGAGACTGCTGGTGGTCACGGCCCCCTCCACCAAAAACACCAGCAACCGCTCCCCGCTCGGCACCAGGCGCAGGGCTCTCAGCTGCGATAGGGGCGGCCTCGGCCGCGTGATCAGGCTGAGCAGGCCGGTGAGCTCGGCGAGGCGTCGGCTCAGGTGCAGCAGCAGGTCGTCGAGCGCCGCCCACTGCAAGCTCAAGCCGGCCAGTTCCCGCTCCAGCTGCAGTGCCACGGCGCCGGGGGCCGGCATCAACTGATTTACGTAAAGCCGGTAGCCCTGTTGGCTGGGGATGCGACCGGCGGAGGTGTGGGGCTGGGTGAGCAGACCCCGCTGGGAGAGCACCCCCATCGCCGAGCGCACGGTGGCGGGGCTGTCCGGCAGCCCGAAACGCAGCACCAGGGTCTTGCTGCCCACCGGTTCCATCGTGTCCACGTAGTGGCGCACGGCCAGTCGCAGCACCTCTCTCTGGCGGTTGGAGAGGCCGGCCTCAGCGCTGCGGTCGCGGTTGATGGGGGCTGGGCGGGCGAAGGACAAGGTGGCGGCCAGGGAACGGAGCGCGGACTGGGAGGGAAGTAATTAGGGCTGGTTGATTTTCGGCTGGGCGGGGATTAATAGAGCTGGTTGATTTTCGGCTGGGCGGCAGTATGGGATGGCAGCCTGGCTACAGATTTTTGGCATCGGCCGAGAGCTCAGACTCGGCCTGCTCTGGTTCGGCCAGCTCTGGCTTGACCAGCTCTGGCTTGGCGGGGTGGGCCAGGGAGTCCTCTCGGTAACTTTCCCCGGTTTGGCGGCAATGCCTCTTGGTTGCTAACCCCTGGTTGCTAACCCCTGGTTGCAATCCCCCCTGGTTGCCATGCTCCCCGGTTGGGAGGCCCGCTTTTGGGAGGTCTCCTGGTTGGGAGGCCAGCTTTTTGGAGGCCCGCCTTTAGAAGGCACGCTAGTAGCGAGGTACCTGGTCGTCCAGTTCCACGCTCCAGGCGTCGATGCCCCCCTGAATGTTCCACACCTGGCCATAGCCGTGCTGTTCGATCAGCCAGCAGCCGAAGTTCCAGCTGCGCATGCCGGCATGGCACAGCACCGCCACGGGCAGGTCGGGGTCCAGCAGCTCGCTCAACTGCGCCAGCCAGTCGGCCGATCGGCCCAACGGCAGGTGCACAACCGGGTGGGGTAGGCGGGCGATGGCCAATTCCGCGTCTTCTCGCACATCCACCAGCTGGATGGCTTCTCCCGCCGCCAGGCGGGCCTGCAGGTCGCCGACGCCGATGGCCATCGGGGTGGCTGGGGGGTGGGTCATGGGGGCAGCTCAGCCGGGGTAGCGGGCAGGATGGGGGCATCCTGCTTGGGGCGCATGAAGGCCCGTCCGTTCCTGGCGGTTTTACTGTCGCTGGCCCTGGTGCTGTTGGGCCTCGGTGGCGGCGCCTGGTGGCTGGTGCTCAACCGCTCGCCGTTGCAGCTGCGCCAGCGCCCCCTGGCGGTGCCGTTGGCCGCCCGCTTCGTGCCGCGCCAGGCGCCCCTGGGCCTGTTCCTGCTCACCGATGGCGAGGAGCCCCTGGGTTATGCCCGGGCCGTGGCGCCCCCCCGCCAGCGCCGGGCCGCCAGCGAGGCCCTGGCCCAATTGCGCGATGGCACTTTTGCGGCCGCCGGCCTGGATTACCCAAGCGAGCTGGCCAGCTGGCTCGGTCCCGAGATCGGCCTTGCCTTGATCGGCTCTGGCCAGGGGGAGGGCGGGGCCGATGGCTGGCTGTTGAGCCTGCGCAGCAGGGATGGCGATGGAGCGCGCAGATTCCTGCAGCGCTTCTGGCAGAGCCGCAGCCTGGCCGGCACCGACCTGCAAATCAGCCGCTACCGCGGCATGGGCCTGATCAGTGGCCGCGGCGCCCTGGTGGGAGCCAAGACCAGCCCCATCGCCACCTCCATAGCAACCGCCTTGATCGATGACGACCTGGTGCTGATCGCCTCCGGCCGGGGGGTGCTGGAGCAGGCCCTGGACGTATCCCAGATCGATGCCCTCAACCTCGCCTCCAGCGATGCCTTCCGCCGCGGCGTGGCCGATCTGGGCAGGGGCATGGCCCTGTTGGTGGCCCGCCCGGCGGCACTGGCCCCCTGGCTGGGCATACCGGAGGATCTGGGCAGCCAGGCGGGCATCACCGGCCTGATCGCCTCCCTGCGCCCCGATGGGGCCAGCCTGGCGGTGGACGTGGCCGTCACCATGGCCCCCCGCCAGGAGTCACCAGCATCTCCAGAGTCCCCACAGCCCCGAGAGTCTCCAGGGGCGCTGGCCGAGGTGGATCTCGGTGCCGATAGCGGCGGCGACCCTGAACCCGGCGGCCAGGCTGAACCCGGCGGCGCTGCTGAATCCAGCGGCGCCACTGAACCAGGGGGCGCGGCCCCCGGGCCGCCGGGTTCCCTGGCTTCCAGCTCCCCAGGCCTGGAGCCAGTAGTGGCCCCCGATCTGGGGGAGGAGCTGCTGGTCCATTTGCGCGGCGAGGCCTCCAGCCTTGCCCTGGTGAACGATCCCCGGCAGTTGATGGGCCTGCTCCAGCCCTGGCTGGCCCGGATCCTCGGCCCGGCCAGCGGCCCCCTGCCCGCTCTGGTGATGGCCGCCGATGCCGGGCCCCTGCTCTGGGCGGAAGGCCGAGATGGCTGGCTGTTGGGCACGGGCGCCCTGGAGCCCGCCCCCGCCGCCCTGGAGCCGGCCCTGGCCGCCCAGGGGTTGATCGCGGCCCCCTTGACCCTGGCCAAAGGGGGCCCCTTGACCGTCTGGACCCATCTGAGCGTCCCCTCCTCCGGGCGCAGGGGGGCTGGCGATGGCCGTCAGTTGGAGGCCGAACTGGTGGGAGTGCGCGCCGTCGAGGCGGATCTGGCCTGGTGGGCCCATGGTCTGGAGCGTCTGCGCCAACAGGCCGAATCCAGGCAGCAGCCGAGCGACCGTCTCAGGCAATTGCAGGCCATTGATCGACTGGCGATTGATCAACCCGGGATTGCCGCCCGCCTGGCCGTCGACGGCCAGCGGGCACGGCGGCTGTTGGGGCAGTGGAGTGGCTGGCGCCTGCTGTCGGGCCTGGCCGGTGCCCCCCTGGAGGAGGCCGTGCAGGGGTTCAGCCTGGCCCTGGCCCCCGGGGCCGATGGCCTGCGGTTGACGGCTCGGCTGGACCTGGGTTGAGCCATGGGCAGCCCCGACTTGCCAATCAGCGAGCGACCCAGGGAACTGCTCCTGTTTCGGCATGGCATCGCCGCAGAGCGGGCCGACACCAGGGCCGATCCTGGGGCCGATGCCGATGCCGGGGCCGATGCCCAGCGGGCCCTCACGGCGGAGGGGCGTAGCCGTACCCGCGCCGTGGCCGCCCAGCTGGTGCGGCTGGGGCTGGGGGCGGAGCGGCTGGTCAGCAGTCCCCTGGTGCGCGCCCGGCAGACCGGCGAGATCGCCGTGGCCGCCGGATTGGCGCCCCGGTTAGAGCTGGATGGGGCCCTGGCCCCTGGCGGCGATCCCCTGCCCCTGGTGTGGGAATCCAGCTGTTCACGGCTGATGTTGGTGGGCCATGAGCCCGACCTGGGCCTCTTGGCCTGCCGGCTGTTGGGGGCACCGGCGGGTGCCATCCAGCTGAAGAAGGCAGGCGTGGCCTTGATTGCGCTGACGCCAATGCCCAGGTTGCTGCTGCTGCTGGCCCCGCGGGTGCTGCTGCTCCCCGGCCCCTAGTGGCGGCCTTTGCGGAACTGAAAGATGGCTATAGGTTTACACCTAGAACAGCAGCGGCAAGTTTTGCTATGGCGGCGACCCCGACAGCCCCCCAAAGCCCTGCGGAGCTCTTGTTTCGGCCTGGTCTGGAGGGGGTGCCCGCCACCCATTCCGCCATCTGTGACATCGATGGCCAGCAGGGTCTACTTACCTATCGCGGCTACAGCGTCGAGGACCTGGCCAACCACAGCACATTTTTGGAGACGGTTTATCTGCTGATTTGGGGAGAGCTTCCCGATGCGGATCAGCTGGCGGAATTCGAGCATGAGGTGCAGATGCACCGCCGGGTGAGCTTCCGCATCCGGGACATGATGAAGTGCTTCCCAGCCTCGGGGCACCCCATGGATGCGCTGCAGAGCAGTGCGGCATCCCTGGGCCTGTTTTATTCCCGCCGCGCCCTGGACGACCCTCAATACATATATCAAGCGGTGGTGCGGCTGATTGCCAAAATTCCCACAATGGTGGCGGCGTTTCAGCTAATTAGGAAGGGGCAAGATCCGATCCAGCCCCGCGACGACCTGCCATTTTCGTCCAATTTTCTGTATATGCTTACCGAGCGGGTGCCTGATCCACTGGCGGCGCAAATTTTCGATGCCTGCTTGATTCTGCATGCCGAGCACAGTCTCAATGCCAGCACATTTAGTGCCCGGGTAACCGCCAGCACCCTCACTGATCCCTATGCCGTAGTGGCCTCGGCTGTGGGCACGTTGGCGGGTCCGCTGCATGGTGGAGCCAATGAGTATGTACTGGCGATGTTGGAGGAGATCGGCAGTGAAGATCAGGTGGAGCCTTGGCTGGATCGGGCCATTGCCGCCAAGCAGAAGATCATGGGTTTTGGACACCGGGAGTACAAGGTGAAGGATCCCCGAGCTGTGATTTTGCAGAAGCTCGCCAAGCAGCTGTTTGACACTTTTGGCGAGGATCCCCTCTACGACTTGGCTCGCAAATTGGAGGCGGCGGCGGCCGAGCGCCTTGGCCCTAAGGGCATCTACCCCAACGTCGATTTTTATTCGGGCTTGGTGTATCGCAAGCTGGGTATCACCGAGGATCTGTTTACACCGATTTTTGCGATCGCCCGCACCGGCGGCTGGCTGGCCCACTGGAAGGAGCAGCTGGGAGCCAACCGGATCTACCGCCCCAGCCAGATTTACACGGGTTCCGTCGGTCGGGATTGGCTGCCGGTGCAGTCACGTTGAAGCTCTGGCACCCTAAGTTGCCCCCACTGTCGCCATCGGCATGGTGATGATCCCCGACTGCCTCCTGGCCGCCCCCGTTGCCAACCCGTTGGCGGTGGTGCCGCCCGGCCTCGACCTGGAGGCCAGCTTTGAGGCCACATTCCAGGGTTTCGGTCTCAGCCCGGGGGCGGCCCACCTGCTCTGGCTGCCGCTGCCGATGCTGCTGGTCCTGGTGGCCGCAGTGGTTGGCGTGCTGGTGAACGTCTGGCTTGAGCGCAAGATTTCCGCTGCGGTGCAGCAGCGGATCGGTCCGGAATACGCCGGCGCCCTGGGGGTGCTGCAGCCCATCGCCGACGGCCTCAAGCTGCTGTTCAAGGAGGACGTGATCCCTGCCAAGGCCGATGGGTTGCTATTCACCCTGGGCCCGGTGCTGGTGCTGATCCCGGTGATCCTCAGCTGGCTGGTGGTGCCCTTCGGTCAGCACTTGCTGATCAGCAACGTGGGCATAGGCATTTTCCTGTGGATTTCGCTCAGCAGTATTCAGCCGATTGGCCTGCTGATGAGCGGCTATGCGTCCAACAACAAGTACTCCTTGCTGGGGGGCCTGAGGGCAGCGGCCCAATCCATCTCCTATGAGATTCCCCTGGCCCTGGCGGTGCTTGCGGTGGTGATGATGAGCAATTCGCTCAGCACCGTCGACATCGTCAATCAACAGAGCGGGGCGGGCATTTTGAGCTGGAATATCTGGCGCCAGCCGGTGGGCTTTCTGATCTTCTGGATCTGTGCCCTGGCGGAGTGCGAGCGCTTGCCCTTCGACTTGCCCGAGGCCGAGGAGGAGCTGGTGGCCGGCTATCAAACCGAGTATTCGGGCATGAAGTTCGCCCTCTTCTACCTGGGCAGCTACATCAACCTGGTGCTCTCGGCCCTGCTGGTGGCAGTGCTCTACCTGGGGGGCTGGAGCTTCCCCCTGCCGGTGGAGTGGTTGGCTGGCTGGCTGCATCAGCCGATCGACGCGCCGTTGGTGCAACTGATCACTGCCTCCGTTGGCATTGTGATGACGGTGCTCAAGGCCTACCTGCTGGTGTTCCTGGCGATCCTGTTGCGCTGGACCACCCCCCGGGTGCGCATCGACCAGCTGCTCGATCTGGGCTGGAAGTTCCTGTTGCCGATCGCCCTGGTGAATCTGCTGGTCACCGCCGCTTTGAAGTTGGCCTTCCCAGCCGTCTTCGGGGGATAACCCCGACAGTTTGGTTCAAATTCCAGCCATTATGGTGCTCACCTTGACCGCTTTCCGCCAGTTCTTCGCTTAAAGCACATGTTTGGGTTTTTAAAAAAAGTTGTCGATTACACCCGCGATGCCGTGGGTGCTTCCCAGTACATGACCCAGGGGCTGGCGGTCACCTTTGACCACCTGCGGCGCCGCCCGGTCACGGTGCAGTACCCCTACGAGAAGTTGATCCCCTCGGAACGCTATCGGGGACGGATCCACTATGAGTTTGACAAGTGCATTGCCTGTGAGGTTTGCGTAAGGGTATGCCCAATCAACCTGCCAGTGGTGGATTGGGTGATGAACAAGGCAACCAAAAAGAAAGAACTCCGCAATTACTCCATCGATTTTGGGGTGTGCATTTTTTGTGGTAATTGTGTGGAGTACTGTCCAACCAATTGTCTCTCTATGACGGAGGAGTATGAATTGGCGGCCTTCGATCGTCATAGTCTCAATTACGACAACATCGCCCTGGGTCGGCTTCCCACCAGCGTCACCAGCGATCCAGCCGTGATTGCCTTGCGAGAGCTGGCCTACCTGCCCAAGGGAGCAATGGATCCCCATGGTGTGCCGGATACCTCCCCCCGGGCCGGCCAGCTGCCAGAGGATCTGCTGGCCAGTTGGGCCTCCACCGAGGCTGGCGCCCCCGCACCGGCCACCAATTCCGCCGCCAAGGAGCAAGGTTGATGACTATCGCTTCTTTTACCCAGCTAATTTGCTTTTTTATTCTCGCTATTGCCGTAGTGGGAGGGGCCTTGGGGGTGGTTTTGTTGCCTAATATCGTCTATTCCGCCTTTCTACTTGCGGCCGTGTTTCTATCGGTAGCAGGTTTGTATTTGCTGCTCAATGCCAGTTTCGTGGCTGCCGCCCAGGTGCTGGTCTACGTGGGTGCGGTGAACGTGCTGATTCTGTTTGCGATCATGCTCGTGAACAAGAAGGAGAATCTGGCTGCCGTGCCGGGGTTGCCGCTGAGGCGCTTGCTTTCGGGCCTGGTCTGCGGCGGCCTGTTCGCGCTGCTTATACGCGTGGCGTTCACCACCCCCTGGGCCCTGCCTGGCCCGGCATCCGTGGGAGAGGAAGCCACCATTCGCATTGGCGAGCACCTGTTCAGCGATTACCTGCTGCCCTTTGAGCTGGCTTCAGTGCTGCTGCTCATGGCGATGATCGGTGCCATCGTCCTGGCCCGGCGGGATGTGTTCAGCAGCGACATCGCCACTGGAGAGCCCGCTGATCAGGGCCTGATTGAGAAGGCCCGTACCCCTCTGCTGATCCAAAAAACTGTTCAGGAAACTGTTCGATGACTCTTGATCTGCCTACCACCATCCCCCTCCAGGCCTATCTGGTCTTGGCTGCTTTGCTGTTCTGCACGGGAGTCTGGGGCTTGATCAATAGCCGCAACGCAGTGCGGGTGCTGATGAGCATTGAGTTGATGCTCAATGCGGTGAATATCAACCTCATGGCCTTCTCCGACTACCTGGATGGCCAGCTCATTCGCGGTCAAGTATTTGCCATTTTTGTGATCACCGTCGCAGCCGCGGAAGCCGCCGTGGGTTTGGCCATCCTGCTTTCTCTATATCGCAATCGCGAAACAGTAGACATGGAGCGCTTCAACTTGCTGCGCTGGTAGGCAAATTTATCTACGTTAATGAGATCGCTTAATCGGGTCGGCCTGGGATCGGTTAGCTGCCCGGGCATCTGTCGGTTGACGTCCCGTAACAGTGGTTTGGGGCCATGCGTCTAGATAGGGTCTGGCTGATCATCCGCAGTGGCAGCCAGGCGGCCCAGGCCCAGGCCAGCGTCTGTGCGAACCAGCTGCGCGCAGATGGTTGCCGCGTGCTCATGGCCCCCAGTGGCCTGAACCTCAACCCCTTCCCCGGGCTGTTGGCCAGCGAGCCTGCACTGCCCGACCTGGCCCTGGTGTTGGGAGGAGACGGCACCGTGCTTGGCGCCGCTCGCTATCTGGCTGCTTACGGAGTGCCGATTCTCAGCTTCAACGTGGGTGGCAAGCTGGGTTTTCTTGCCCACGAGCGTCGATTGCTGAAGCTGGGGGATCCGCCAGAAAATCTTTGGTGGCGGCTGCGCCACGATGTCTTTACTCTGGAGCGGCGCATGATGTTGCAGGCCAGGGTGCATCGCCGTGAAGGAGGCGGCTCCCAACCCCTGGAGGAGGGCTCCCAGCCCCTGGAGGAGGGCTCCCAGCCCCTGGAGGAGGAGCACTGTGCGCTCAATGACTTTTACCTGCGGCCCTATTTCGATGAGTCTTCCCCCATCTGTGAGTTGGAGCTGGAGATCGATGGCGAAGTGGTGGATCAGTTTCGAGGCGATGGCCTGATCCTGGCCACCCCCACCGGCTCCACTGGCTATGTGATGGCGGCCGGTGGCCCCATCCTGCACCCGGGGGTGGAGGCGATTGTGATCACGCCGATCTGCCCGATGAGCCTCTCCAGCCGCACGGTGGTGGTGCCGCCTCGCTCCCGGCTCTCGGTGGCGCCCCTGGGGGAAACCGGTGGCCGCGTGAAATTGTGGAAAGATGGCGCCGATGCGACTACCTTGCTGCGGGGTGATCGGGTAGAGGTGCAGCGCAGTAACCACATGGCCTCAATGGTGGTTCTGAACCAAAAACCTTCCTACTTCCGCTCCCTCAGCCACCGATTGCACTGGGCCGGCAGTCTCACCGCCACCGAGCCAGGATCCAACTAGATATGTTTATGTGATGGCCCTTGAGATCGAACGCCGTTTTCTGGTGTCAGGCCAGGGCTGGCGCGGCCAGGTGGACTGGGCGGCGCAGCTACGCCAGGGCTACCTGACGGCAGGGCCGGAGGGTTTTACGGTGAGGGTGCGAGTGGGGGATGGGCGGGCCTGGCTCACCCTCAAGGCCCAGGCCTCCGCCGATGGTTTGGTGCGCCATGAGTTCGAGTACCCGATTCCCATGGGCGATGCCGAGAGCCTGTTGGCCCTGGCTCCCCGCCAGTTGAGCAAGTGCCGCTATGGGCTGACCCTGCCCGGTGGCGACTGGGTGCTGGATGTGTTTGAAGGGCAGAATGCGCCGCTGGTGGTCGCCGAGGTGGAACTGCAGGACGCCTCTGCCGACCAGGGCCAGCTGCCGGTGCCTTCCTGGTGCGTGCTGGAGATCACCGGTCGGCCTGAGCTCAGCAATGCAGCCCTGGCCCAGCAACCGCTCGCCAGCTGGCCGCAGGCGCGGCGCCAGGAGCTGTTGGCTTGGCTGAATCCAGCCCCGGACCAGGCCTAAGCCGCACTGGTGAGGTGCCTGTGGCTTGGTTTCTGACTGGCTGGGTTTCTGACTGGCTCTGATATTGATCTGTTTCCCCGGTCAGGTCCGCGCTTTCAGGGAGCAACAATTGAAGCCATCGCGGCAGATCTTGCCATGATCAAGGGCCCAATTCAGCAGTGCCACTCGGTTCTTGGCGCCGGTCTTGGTGAAGACATTGCTGACGTGGTTATCCACAGTGCGCTTGCTGATCGTGAGCGATTGGGCAATTTCCTGGTTGGTCAGTCCCTGGGCTACCAGTTCGACAATTTCGAGCTCCCGCTCTGAAAGCTCGTTCACTGGCAGGTACTGAGCGGTGAATTCAGTTTAGGGAGTGCCGTGTCGGATGATGTCCCCATCTGTGGGGGGAGTGTGCGGCTTCAACAGGCACTTGAGCAGGGTCGCTTCGCGATCACGGCTGAGGTCATGCCCCCCAGGGGCGGTGATCCCGCCCGCACCTTGGAGGCGGCCCGGGGGCTGGCTGGTTGGGTGGATGCGGTGAATGTCACCGATGGCAGCCGGGCCGTAATGCGCATGTCCAGCCTGGCCATGTGCCGTCTGCTGTTGGATGCCGGGATTGAACCCGTCCTCCAGTTGGCCTGTCGCGACCGCAATCGCATCGCCCTGCAGGCGGATCTACTGGGGGCCCATGCCCTGGGCCTGCGCAATCTGCTCTGTCTCACCGGTGATCCAGTGCGGGCGGGCGATCAGCCCGGGGCCAGGCCGGTGAATGAGCTGGAGGCGGTGCGGCTGCTGCAGTTGGTGGCCCAGTTCAATGCCGGAGTCGATCCGGTGCTTGGCAGCTTGCCCGATGGCCCCACGGCCCTGTTTGCCGGGGCCGCCGCAGATCCCCAATCGCCTAGTTGGAGCGGGCTGCGGCGGCGGGTGGAGCGCAAAAAAGCCGCTGGCGCCCGCTTCATTCAGACCCAGATGGTCACCGACGCCGATGCCCTGCGGCGGTTCGTCGAGGAGATCACCGCGCCGTTGAAGTTGCCGGTGCTGGCCGGAGTGTTCCTACTCAAGTCGGCCAAGAATGCTGCATTTATTAACAGGGTGGTGCCCGGTGTGCACATTCCCCAGGCGGTGATCGATCGTCTGGCTTCAGCCGCCGATCCCGCGGCCGAGGGTATTGCGATAGCGGCTGAGCAGGTGCAGAACTACAGGAGCCTGGCCCAGGGCGTGCACTTGATGGCGATCAAGGCAGAAGAGAGAATCCCTGCCATCTTGGAAATGGCCGGATTCTCCGCCAAATAGATGGTGGCTGCTAGGTAGATTGGCGGACTTATGTTTACTTGGTAATTAGTTTATGTTAGGGCTTTCAGGCGCGATTGGCCTCTGTTTTGACTTTGGCGGGGCCAAGTGGTGTTAGGCGGCTTGGGTGATGGCCAAATCAGATCCCAGCAGGTCGGCCATGGCCTTTTGTTGGGGGGAGGGAGCCACGAGATCCTGGCGCCTGGCATCGGTGATCAACCAGTCGAGGGCCGCTTCCTGGAGGTCGAAGTGATCGCCGTTGCGATCTACGCAATAGCGGCCAAATACAAGTTTTTCAAAAAGTCTTACTCCAGGGCCGATGCGAGAGTAATCAAAAATAATTGAGTTGTCTATGGTGGCACCCTCGCAGACCTGGCAGCTGGGACCAATCATTGCCGGGCCAATTATTGTTGCTCCATTTTCAATGCGGGTCATGCCGCCCACATACACGGGGCCTTTGATGTTGATTTTGTCCCAGTCGGCAGCCACATTGAGGCCGGCAAAAACTCCTGGGCGCACCTCCTTCCCGGGGATCTGGACTTGGCGCACTTCCCCCTGAAGGACACTACGGATTGCCTGCCAATAATCTGGCACCTTACCGATGTCAACCCACTCAAATTCCATCGGCAGGGCATAGAAGGGTGCCCCGGCATTCACAAGTCTAGGAAATAGGTCTGAGCCGATGTCAAAGGGCTGACCGCTGGGGATGTAATCGAAAATTTGTGGTTCAAAGATATAGATACCAGTGTTGATCATGTCGCTGGCTGCTTCCTCCACTGAGGGTTTCTCCTGGAAGGAGAGCACTCTGCCCTGGTCATCGGTGACCACCACCCCGTAGCTACTCACCTGATCCCGAGGCACTCGCTTGGTAACCAGGCTTGCCAGGGCCCCCTTCTCCCGGTGACGCTTAACGGCCTCGGTGAGGTTGAGGTCGATCAGGGCATCGCCACAGAGCACCACAAAGGTGTCGTCGAAGAAGGGCTGGAAGTTTTGGATTTTTTTGAGGCCGCCGGCGGAGCCCATGGCTTGGCCGATCAACTCGCCGTCCTCGATGCGTCCCTCAAAGCTGTAGGCGATCTGCACTCCGAACCGCTGACCATCGCGGAAATAGTTTTCTATCTCCTCGGCCAGGTGGGAGACATTGACCATAATTTCGTTGAAGCCGTGCTCCCGCAGCAGTTCCAACAGGAACTCCATCACTGGCTTTTGCAGGATGGGGATCATCGGCTTGGGGATCACGTGGGTGATCGGTTGCACCCGGGTTCCCTTGCCGGCGGCCAAGATCATCGCCTTCATTGGCGCTTTCTCAATTCCGACAGTAAATACATCCTAGACAACCCCTCAGGCTGCCAGCCGGTCCATAGCCGGCGGCTGAGCTGACCCTGGATCCGCTGCAGCGCAGCGCTTGATACTCAAGGGGCCAAACAGGCCACCCCGCTGCTCCAATTCCACACTGCCCTGGTGGCAGAGGAACAGCAGGGCCCAGAACACCCCCACCCGGTCGCTGTCGAGGTCTTGGGCCACCTCCCCGCTGGTTACGGCATCGGCCCAGCTAATCACCAGTTGCTCGAAGTTGGTCCAGTCGAGCGCCGGTTCCCATTGCCGCAGGAACTGGCCCAGGGCGGCGGTGGTCTCTGGCAGTTTCTCGCGGTGGGCCAGGGCAGCCACCTGTTCGATGGCCTCCCTCTCGCTATAGCGCTTGGGGCGGTGTCGCTGCATTTGCCGGCCCTGGTCCTGGTCCAGCTGCTCGGCAATCTCCTCCAGCTGACGAATCAGTTCCCCCAGGGTCACCGGCCGCTGCAGTGGAGGCGGAGCCACGGGACGTCGCCACAGATGGCGTTCGGGTCTGCGGGGCAAATCCCAGCCGGGCTGCTCTAGCCAGGCTGGATTGGCCTCGTCCCCCTCCGCGTCGCAAAAGTCCTCAATTGTTGGGTGGGCCACAACGGTGCTGGCCTCCAGCAGCTCGGCCTTGAGGCTCACCAGCACAGAGGCTGCTAGGAACGCCTCGCTGGTGTCGGCCAGATCCTGCTCGAAGCTGCCCCCCGGCGCCCCGATTCTGGGCAGGGCAATTCGCTGGTGCAGCTGGTCGAGGAAACCGTCGATCACGGCGATCACATCGACATCCCAAGGATCAATTTCGCCGCGTTCGGCGGCGTCCTGCAACAGGCGGATGGCCAGCCTGGCCCCCCTCTCAGCCAACCGAGTGCTCCACCAAGATTTTGTTAACCAGACCCACGCTATCGGTGGTGTGTACCTGCCACCAGCCCCCTGCCGGGGGGCAGCCCTGCTTTTTGGGGTAACTCAGATCAGACAGCAGGTTCAGGTGGCCAGCTCAGCCAACTCAGTTCAGCTAATCAGTTCAGCTAATCAGTTCAGCTAATCAGTTCAGATGGCCAGTTCAGTTGATCAGTTCAGTTGATCAGTTCTGGTGCACAATTCATGTGGGCAATTAAATATGCAATGAGCTATTCATTTCGGGTGTGCAAGCAGGCACGCGGTAATATCTCAATCCTCTGAAGCGGCAGGTAGGAGTGCCAGCTGGGCATCCACGGTGGCGCGATAGCGCTCAAGATCATTCTCCAACTCGCGAATTCGCACTTCTTGAGCTTCCATTTCGCCTTGGTCTTGCAGCTGCTCCACCTTGCGCACCACGCCGCTCCAGACGGCAAATACCCATGCTGCGGTGGCCCCCAGGCCTCCCACCAAGAGCAGCATCGCCGCCAGGGGCAGGGTGAAGCTCACCCCTGGCAGGAATTGAACCGTGGTGGCTGCCGTGTTTTCCAGGGTGAACATCACCATGGCAAGGCCGAAGCTGAAGATCAGCAGGAAATTCAGCTGTTTCATCTCTGAACGGATCGGAGGCGAAACCTCAGCTTAAGCTAATCAAGCGGGCAACAAGGGAGCCTTGAGGAGCTGCTGACGGATCAGCTCACCGCCTGCAGGCGGTACGGAAAGCGACTTGAGCGCCAGGCTTTCGCGCACCACCAACGCCTCAATTGATGATCTGTAGGTGTCGGTAACTAGACGGGGGTAGAGGCCAATCCCAATGATGGGTACCAGTAGACAGCTAATAATGTAGATCTCTCGTGGTTCGGCATCCACCAGATGGGTGTGGGATGCCAATTCAACGTTTTCCCGACCGTAGAAGATCTCACGCAGCATGGATAGCAAGTAGACGGGGGTGAGAATTACCCCGACTGCCGCCAATACCGCCATTACGATTCTGAAGCTGAGAGTGTAGGCTTCGCTTGTGACGAAACCGACAAACACCATCAATTCAGAAACAAAGCCACTCATGCCTGGCAGGGCTAGGGAGGCCAAGGAGCAAATTGTCCAGAGGGCGAACATCTTGCGCATTTTTTGACCTATACCCCCCATCTCGTCGAGCTGAAGCGTATGGGTGCGGTCGTAGGTAGCCCCCACCAGGAAGAACAGGCTGGCTCCAATCAAGCCATGGCTGATCATCTGAAGCATCGCTCCGCTGGTGCCAAGGGCGCTAAAGCTGCCAATGCCGATCAGCACAAATCCCATGTGGCTAATAGAGCTATAGGCTATCTTGCGTTTGAGGTTCCGCTGTGCGAATGAGGTGAGTGCCGCATAGATGATATTTACCACCCCAAGTACCACCAGTAGGGGTGCGAACTGGGCGTGGGCAGCCGGTAATAACTGCACATTGAAGCGCAGTAAGGCATAGCCGCCCATCTTGAGCAAGATGCCGGCCAACAGCATGTGCACCGGTGCGGTGGCCTCTCCGTGGGCATCGGGCAGCCAGGTGTGGAGGGGGACAATCGGCAGCTTGACCCCGAAAGCCACCAGCAGGCCCGCATAGCAGAGCAGCTGGAACTTGGTGCCAAACTCCTTGGCCATCAATACCGAGTATTCAAAGCTGGTGTTGCCGCCGTAGAAGGCCATTGCCAGGCCCACTATCAAGATGAACAGCGAGCTGCCCGCCGTGTACAGGATGAACTTGGTGGCGGCGTACTGGCGCTTTTTGCCCCCCCAGATCGCCAGCAGCAGGTAAACGGGCAGCAGTTCCAGCTCCCAGGCCAGGAAGAAAAGCAGCATGTCCTGCACGGCGAACACGGCGATCTGGCCGCCATCCATCGCCAACAGCAGGAAATAGAAGAGTTTTGGTTTGAAGCTCACCGGCCAGGCTGCCAAGCAGGCCAGGGAAGTAATGAAGCTGGTGAGCAGGATCAGCGGCATTGACAGCCCATCGGCCCCCACCGACCAGGCCAGACCCAATTCGGGCAGCCACTGCACCCTTTCCACCAGCTGCAGCCCCTCTTGGGCGGGGTCGTAGCCGTTCAGATAGCCACCGACGGTGATCAGGAAGGTGATCAGCGCCACCCCGAGGGCGAACCAGCGCACCTGCTTGCCGTCACCCTTGTCGGGCACGAAGGGAATCAGCAGGGACGAACCGATTGGGAACAGGATCGCGGCACTTAGCCAGGGAAAGGCCACAGACAAGGATCACCTTTTCAGGAGTGTAGAAATTCCACCCAGCCGAGGCCAGCGCCCGTGGGGGTTGGCACACAGACCATGGCGATCTGGTTTGGCCGTTTGGCACTAACCGAGGGAGCCGAACAGCACCACCAGGGCGATCACGCCGCCAAAAACGATCAGTGCATAGAACTGGGCCCTGCCGGTTTCGAAGTACTTCAGCCCTTCGCCGCTGCCCAGGGTGAGAAGCCCGGTGAGGTTGACCACCCCGTCCACCACCTTGGAATCCACATCCAGCACCGACTTGGCCAACTTGCGGCTGCCCTGCACGAACAGCTTTTCGTTAATCGCATCCAAATACCACTTGTTGGCCAGGAACGCGTTGATACGGGGGAATCGGCCGGCCACCGCCTGGGCCAGGTCGATTTTTTGGAGCAGGTAGGCCAGCAGCGCCAGGGTGATGCCAGCTCCGGAGATGGCCACCGAGGCCCCAGCCAGGGGCAGGAACTCTCCCCAGCTGAAGGCTTTGGCCATGTGGGCGGCCTCATGGGGATCCACCAGGGCGGCGAAGCGACTGTTCCAAGGCATGCCCAATAGGCCGATCAGCACCGAGGGCACCGCCAGTACTGCCAGGGGCATGGCCATCTGCCAACCGGATTCATGGGGCAGGCCGCCCCCATGGTGGTGGTTGGCCTGGTCGGCCCCGTGATTCCCATCGGCCCCGTGGTCGCCATCGGCGGCCAGCGGCTTGCCGGCTGCGGCCAGCAGCTGCGACCGCAGCGCGGTGTCGCCGCCCCGGAAGCTGCCCTCAAAGGTGAGGAAGTAGAGCCTGAACATGTAGAAGGCGGTCATGCCGGCGGTGATGAATCCCACCACCCAGAGCAGCGGGAAGCTGCCGAAGGCCTGGCCGAGGATCTCATCCTTGCTCCAGAAGCCCGCCAGGGGCGGAATGCCACTGATGGCTACGCAGCCGATCAAGAAGGTGGTGCTGGTGATCGGCATGCTGCGGCGCAAGCCCCCCATCAGGCGCATGTCCTGGGCCAACACCGGTTCATGGCCCACCACCTCTTCCATGGCGTGGATCACCGAGCCGGAACCCAAAAACAGCATCGCCTTGAAGAAGGCGTGGGTCACCAGGTGGAACATGCCCGCCACCGGGGCTCCACAGCCCATGGCCAGCATCATGTAGCCCAGCTGGGAGACGGTGCTGTAGGCCAGACCCTTCTTGAGGTCCATCTGGGTGAGGGCAATGGAGGCCCCCAGGAACAGGGTGATCGTGCCCACCACCGCGATCACCAGATTCACCGTCGGGAATGCCTCGTAGACGGGCTGGAGCCGGGCGACCAGGAAGACGCCGGCCGCCACCATGGTGGCGGCGTGGATCAGGGCGGAAATCGGGGTGGGGCCCTCCATGGCGTCGGGCAGCCAGACGTGCAGCGGGAACTGGGCCGACTTGGCCATCGGGCCCATGAACACCAGCAGGCAGAGCAGCAGGGCCACGCCATTGCTGACGCTGCCATCGGCTACGGCTTGCTGCAAGCCAGTGCCAATTTGCTCAAATCCGAAGCTGCCAGTGGCCCAGAACAGGCCAAGGATTCCCAGCAGCAGGCCGAAGTCGCCCACGCGGTTCACCACAAAGGCCTTCTGGGCGGCATGGGCGGCGCCATCGCGGTCGTACCAGAAGCCCACCAGCAGATAGGAGCACATGCCCACCAGTTCCCAGAAGACATAGATCTCCAGGAGGTTGGGGCTGATAACCAGGCCCAGCATCGAGCTGCTGAACAGGGCCAAGTAGGTGAAGAAGCGCACATAGCCCTTGTCGTGGGCCATGTAGCCATCGGAGTACACCATCACCAGCAGGGCAACGGTGGTCACCAGGGACAACATCACTGCGCCCAGGGCATCCACCCGGAAGCCCATCTGCAGGTTGAAGCTGCCGGCGCTGGCCCAGTTGAACAGCACCTCAACGGGGGCTGCCCCGCCAATCTGCTCTGCTAACACCGCAAAACTGAGTACTGCCGCCGCACCCACGCTGCTAATGAGCAGTAGTGCCACGGGTTTGCGCAGTCGATTGACCGTGCGGTTGAAGCTGATCAACCCCAGACCACTTAGACAAGCCCCCAGCAGGGGCAACACCGGGATCAACCAGGCGAGTTCGGCGGCTGAGGGCATCCGGCTGGAGTTATTTGGAGTCGAGTGTAGGCAGCCGATACCACTCCACGACGGGCCTGTGGAGGATTGCGGTTCAACCCAGCCAGTGGCTCAGGCCGCTGCGGGCGAAGGCGGTGGCGCCCAGGCCGATCCAGCGATGGGCCCACCAGAGCACTCCAATCGCGATGGCGATGCCCAGTTGCGAGGGGCGCAGGAACTCAGCCAGCACCAGCTGCTGCCTGCCATCGAGCACCGCTTTGAACGGCAGCACCGAGGTGTTGGCCCTGAGCTGCTCGAAGGCGGCGCCGAAGCGGTTGGCCAGCCGGCGATCGCCATTCCACACAGCAAATAGATGGTGGGCGATCAGGCCGACACTGGTGGCCAGCATGAAACTGCTGCCGATCCAGAGCAGGTGGGTGGCGCACCAGAGGATTTGGCCCACGGCTTGGGGATGCCGCGTCACGCGGATGATCCCGGTGGCATAGAGCTTTACCTGGGGTTTCTGCAGCGCCGGGATCTCCAGCAGGTTGTAGGTGGCCGGATACAAGAACCAAAAACTCAATGCCGTGCCCGTCCAGACCACCGGCACCACCCAGGGCTGGTCCTGCAGGTTCCAGAGGCGGATGCCGTCGTAGCGGTGCTGCAGGAAGTAGCCGATCAGCAGGGTTGCCGCCGGGATGCTGATGGCGGCAAACAGCAGCCGCCAGGCTCGCTCGCCAATGCGGGCGGCACCCCAGTAGCGCAGCGAGGCGCCCCCGCTATGGATCAGGGCGAAGCCCAGCAGCAGGGCCAACACCACGCCGCTGCTGTGGTGCAGGCCCTGCGGCTGGAGCAGGGGGCTTGCCATGGGGCCCTACAGGCGGTGGAAGCCGAGGATTCTGGCTATCCGAGACCCCCTTTAGAGTTTTTACCTGAACCCAGGCCATGGCCGATCTGCCCTTCACTCTCGATCAACTCCGCATCCTGCGGGCGATTGCCTCCGAGGGCAGCTTCAAGAAGGCTGCCGACAGCCTCTATGTCACCCAGCCGGCGGTGAGTCTGCAGATCCAAAACCTGGAAAAGCAGCTGAGTGTCTCCCTGTTCGATCGCGGCGGCCGCAAGGCCCAGCTCACCGAGGCCGGCCACCTGCTGCTCAGCTACTGCGATCGAATTCTGAGCCAGTGTCAAGAGGCCTGCCGAGCCCTGGAAGATCTCCAAAACCTCAAGGGTGGCTCCCTGGTGGTGGGTGCCAGCCAGACCACCGGCACCTACCTGATGCCCCGCATGATCGGCCTGTTTCGCCAGAAATACCCCGACGTGGCGGTGCAGCTCCAGGTGCACAGCACCCGCCGCACCGGCTGGAGCGTCGCCAATGGCCAGATTGACCTGGCGATAATTGGCGGAGAACTGCCCGCCGATCTCAACGAGCTGTTGCAGGTGGTGCCCTACGCCAGCGATGAGCTGGCCCTGGTGTTGCCGATCAAGCATCCCCTGGCGCGGCTGCCCGAGCTCACCAAGGAAGATCTCTACCGCCTCGGTTTTGTCTGCCTCGATGCCCAGTCCACCACCCGAAAAATGGTGGATCAATTGTTGATTAGATCAGGCCTGGATGTGGGCCGGATCAAGATTGAGATGGAGCTCAACTCCTTTGAAGCGATTAAAAATGCCGTGCAATCGGGCCTGGGGGCAGCCTTCCTGCCGGTGGTGTCGATTGAGCGGGAGCTCTCCGCCGGCAGCCTGCATCGGCCCCAGGTGGCCGATTTGCTGGTGCGCCGCCAGCTGAAGCTGATCACCCATCCCGCCCGTTACTGCTCGCGGGCAGCCGATGCCTTTCGCAAGGAGGTGCTACCCGTGTTCGCCAGCCCCGATAGCCCCCTGCGGCGGCCCCTGCTCCAGGCCCAGCCCCAACTGGAAACCGGCGGCGAACTGGCCTCCGTCTGAGCTAATTAAATCCAGGAGCCCGTAAGAAGGGCCCGCTAGGTCAGGGGGCTTTCTGTCCAGCCAGAGTGGCATTGATAGCAGCTGGGCCAGGGGCTCAGAATTGATCGGCTTCAGGCGTCAAGCCGGCCGCGTCATCGGCGATGCCCTTGGTGACGAATTTGTTCTCGCTGATGTCGGTCTGGTAGACGCAGCGCACGATCGGCTTGTCCTTCACCGAGCCGATATAGGCAAAGGTATTCATGCGCTGCTTGCACTGGCGCATCTGTTGCGGGGTGATCGCTCCTTCTTTTTCCAGCACACTCCAGTTTTCTCGGCGGATCACACAGCCGGGTTTGAGCGTGGGCTGGGTCACGAAGCTGGAGCTGGGGTTCATCGTCGTGTACACCTCCACGTCCATCACAAAGGCGCTGGCGCCCCACTGGCGGCAGAACTCCGGATCCGGCACCGCCATGTCCAGTTGCTGGGAGCTGGCGATGTTGCCCTGGTTGCCCTGGGTGGTGCTGGAGAGGCCGGTGCCGATGCCTATGCCCACCACCAACACGCCGGCGAGCACGGCAACCGTGCCGATGTTGAGGGGAATGGGCGAATTCCCCCCCGGACCATCCCCCTTGGGACCACGGCCCCCGGGACCCCGCCCTTCTGGACCTCGGCCCCCGGGACCCAGGCCACCGCCACCCCTTTCTCCCCAGGGGCGGCTGTCGGCATCTGCCCCTGGCCGCTCCCGGCGGCGCTGCTGGTCGCCGGGGTCGTCGCCCCGTCCGTAGCGGGCCTGGGGTCGAGCCTCGTAGCGGCCGTCGTTGCGGTACTCGTAGCGACGGCGGGAGTTTCCGGCCCAGGGGCTGGCTTGGTCGTCGTCGCCGCGGGAGCGGTTCACAGGGTTTCCGGAGTGCGCGGGAGGCCCATCGAGTAATTGAGTACCCGGCAATTGGGGTTGTAGCGAAGTTTGCCCGCCTGGAGCAGTTGGCGGATCGTGCCCTCGAGTTCAGAGCCGATGCGGCGCAGGTTGTAATCGTTCAGGTCTGCCCCCGCCTGGCCATCGACCAACTGCTGGAACTTTTGGCGCAGCGTTTCCAGCTCCGCCGGCTCCCAGATGAACTCGTTGTCGGGATCCACATCCAGGGTTAGCTGGCTGGGGTCGACCACGAGATTGCCGTTCTCCACCCGGGCGGTGAACAGGCGGATGTGACGGGTGGTCGCTTTCAGCAGGTAGTCGGCCATGGGCTGCGGCAGGTCATGGGCTGGGGACCGCGCGCCCCCGGTGCTCAGACTCTAGGAAGCCCGCAGCTGGTTTTCGCCCCTGGCCGGCCCGCTGCGGCGGATTTTGATGGCCTCTGGCCTTCTTTTTGGGGCTCCCTTTAAGGTTGCGGCTACTTATGGGTTTGTCATGCGGGTCGCCATTGCCGGGGCCGGTCTCTCCGGGCTGTCCTGCGCCAAGTACCTGGTGGATGCGGGCCATACCCCGATCGTGGTCGAAGCTCGTGACGTGCTGGGCGGCAAGGTGGCGGCCTGGCAGGACGAGGATGGCGACTGGTACGAGACTGGTCTGCACATCTTCTTTGGCGCCTATCGCAACATGCGCCAATTAATCCAGGAGCTGGGCATCGAAGATCGGCTGCAGTGGAAGTCCCATTCGATGATTTTTAATCAGCGGCAGACGCCTGGTACCTATAGCCGGTTTGATTTTCCAGATATACCGGCGCCATTCAATGGCCTTGCTGCCATCCTTGGCAACAATGATCTTCTCACCTGGCCGGAGAAGATTTCCTTTGGCTTGGGGCTGGTGCCGGCCATGTTGCGGGGGCAGGGCTATGTGGAGGATTGTGATAAATATTCCTGGACTGAATGGCTGAAGCTTCACAATATTCCGGAGCGGGTGAATGATGAAGTGTTTATCGCCATGGCTAAGGCGCTAAATTTTATTGATCCCGATGAGATTTCCAGCACGGTTGTACTCACTGCGCTCAATCGCTTCCTGCAGGAGCAAGATGGTTCTCAGATGGCTTTTCTTGACGGCAACCCTCCCCAGCGCCTCTGCCAGCCGATTGTCGATTACGTCGTTGCCCGGGGCGGTGAGGTGCATTTGGACTCGCCTATTCGTGAGATTGAGCTCGCTCCAGACGCCAGCGTGAGTGGTTTCCGGATCGGTGGCATAAAGGGCAAGCAGGGCTACACGCTCACTGCCGATGCCTATGTGAGTGCCATGCCTGTGGATCCCTTCAAGCTGCTGCTGCCAGAGGCCTGGGCCAGCAAGCCTTACTTCGAGAAGCTGGCGGGCCTAAACGGGGTGCCGGTGATCAATATCCATCTGTGGTTCGATCGCAAGCTCACCGATATCGATCATTTGCTGTTCAGTCGCAGTCCGCTTTTGAGCGTATATGCCGATATGAGTAACACCTGCAAAGAGTATGCCGATCCCCATCGCTCGATGCTGGAATTGGTGTTCGCTCCGGCCAAGGATTGGATCCACCGCTCCGACGAGGACATCGTGGCGGCCACCCTGGAGGAGTTGGAGAAGTTGTTCCCGCAGCACTTTGGCGGTAGCGATCAGGCCAAGCTACTCAAGTTTAAGGTTGTGAAGACGCCCCTCTCCGTTTATAAGACTGTGCCTGGCTGCCAGCAACTTCGCCCGGACCAGACCTCCCCAATCGCCAATTTCTTCCTGGCCGGCGATTACACGATGCAGCGCTACCTGGCTTCCATGGAAGGCGCCGTGCTCAGCGGCAAGCTCTGCGCCGCAGCGGTTGCCGCCTCTCCCCAGGCCGCTCGGCGGCTAGACCAGCCCACGCCGGTGGCGGTCTGACCATGGTGGTCGCCAGTCCACAGCCCGGGGCTCAACAGCTGGGTGCCATGTCCAGCCTGGAGGAGGCCTATGAGGCCTGCCGGCGGGAAACGGAGGCCTGGGCCAAGACCTTCTACCTCGGCACCCTGCTGATGCCGCCGGCCAAGCGCCGGGCGATCTGGGCCATCTACGTCTGGTGTCGTCGCACCGATGAATTGATGGACAGCCCAGAGGCCCTGGCCAGACCGGTGGAAGAGCTGGCCCTGCGCCTGGATTGCTGGGAGCAACGCACCCGCGAGTTGTTCCAGGGCAAGGTGCGCGATGGGCTGGATCGAGTGATGGTGGACACGATTGGGCGCTATCCCCAGCCGTTGCAGGCTTATCTCGACATGATCGAGGGAATGCGGATGGATCTGGCCAAGACTCGCTATACTTGTTTTGACGAACTACAGCTCTATTGCTATCGTGTGGCTGGCACCGTGGGTCTGATGACCCAGGAGGTGATGGGGGTGGATGCCGCCTACACCTCGGCCCCCTGGAGTGAACGGCCCAATACATCGGAAGCAGCTGTGGCCCTGGGAATTGCCAATCAGCTCACCAACATCTTGCGCGATGTGGGCGAGGATCGTCAGCGCGGGCGCATCTATCTGCCGCTCGATGAGCTTGAGCGTTTCGGCTATTCGGAGGCCGAGCTGCTGGCGGGCAGCCTCAATGACAACTGGCGCGCCCTGATGCGTTTTCAGCTGCAGCGGGCCCGTCAATGGTTTGCTCGATCCGAGGCCGGGGTGCGCTGGCTGGCCCCCGATGCCCGCTGGCCTGTCTGGGCCTCCCTGCGCCTTTATCGAGGCATACTCGATGTAATCGAAAGGCACGACTACGATGTCTTTAATAAGCGCGCCTACGTGCCCAAAGCGGGTAAGTTGCTGGACCTGCCCTTCAGCTACTTGATTGCCCAGGCCCGCTGAGCCATGGGCAAATTTGAGCCATTGGCAAACTTGAGGCATGGACAAACTTGAGCCATTGGCAAAATTGAGTCATGGACAAACTTTGGCCATCAAGATCCGCCATGGGGCAGTTCTGGGTTGAACAGGTGCCATGGGTGAGGCTGGGCGGTGCCCGCCGCGGTCAGCTCACGGTTTGATCTGGGGATTGGAAACTGGGGCGGGGTTTGAGACTGGTGCGGGGCTGGGAGTTGGTGTGGCGTTTGGGGTCAGCCACCGCAACAGAATCGGATTCACCTGATCCGGCGCTTCGTCGTGGGGGCAGTGGCCCAGGCCGGGCAGCACCACCAATTCGCGGATGCAGGGGTACAGGGTTGCCCAGCGCTCAGCCTCCGCCACGGGTTCCCAGGGATCCGCCTCCCCCCAGAGCATGCGCACCGGCATATCCAACTCGGCCAGCAACTCCGGCGCCAGGCGGTCGTTGAATAGATTCACGAAACCTCGGAAGCTCTCCTGGGCTCCTGGATCCCGGCTTGGCTCCAGTAGCAGATCCAGCAGCTCCTGGTCCACATTGCCGCCGCTTGGGTAGGCCTGGGTCAATACCTGCCGCACCACAGAGGGGCGGGCCAGCAACTTGAACAGGCTGCCGATCAGCCAGCGTTGGCGCACGGTCGCCATCAGCAGCGGGCGGCTCCAGCGCTGCAGCACGGGCATTTCGCCGAGCCGCTTGGCGTCTAGAGCCCTCTGGGCGCAGTCGATCAGCACCACCTGGACGGGCGGGCGGCCCTGCTGTCGCAGCAGCCGCGCGGCGTTGAGAGCCACCACCCCCCCAATCGAATTGCCCACCAGCTGCAGCGGGCCCTCACCGATCTCTGCGGCGATGAAATCAACCACCTGCTCGGCCCAGAGATCAAAGCCGTAGGTCACAGAATCGCCGGTGGGCAGTTCTCCTGGCAGCTGGGAGCGGGGCTTGGCGCTGCCGCCGAATCCAAGCAGATCTATTGCAAATACGCGCAGCCCCGCGGCGCTAAGGGCGGTGAGGGTGTGGCGCCAATGGCGCCAGGAGGCGCCGAAACCATGCAACAAAAGAACGGCCCCCTGGTCTGGGTGGCCGTTCTGGGGCGGACTGCTCACAGCGGAGATGGCCTTGCCTCGCCAGATCCACTTCAGCTGTTGCAGTCCCTGGTTCACCTGAGTTCAGACGCCCACGGTCTGGTTGGCCAGCAGGTTCTTGAGCTTGGCCAGCTCGCCGGCCCAGCGGGGATCGGGAGCATCGGCCTCCACCGTGTCGGCGTGAACCACCTTGTTTGTGGATTTGCGATTGGCGGGGGCTGGAGCACTGCCGCCGCGGCGCTCGGCCGGCGCTGCACCGGGGCGGCTGTCCCGGCGCTCCGAGATCTCGATCCGCAGGGGGTTGCCGCCGAAATCACGGCCATTGAGCTGCTCGATCACCGCATCGGCGAGCTTGGCATCGTCCACGTTGGCGAAGCCAAAACCGCGGCAGACCCCGGTTTCGCGATCGTTCACCACCTTGAAGCGCACCCCCGCCCCCACGCTCTCGAACAGGGCCTCGAGTTCCTTGGCATCAAAATTTTGCGGCAGGTTGCCGACGTAAAGGCGAATGCTCATGACGGGGGGGGAGAGAGGAAAACTGAAAGACTTCGGCTCGCGAAGAATCACGCCGATGCATCACGCAGTTAACCATGGCGAGCAACTCCGCCCTGGCTGAGCCAGTGGCGGGCCTCGATCAGGGTCTCGGCAGCGTTTTCGCCAGGCTGGGCCGGCAGCCTGCCAAAGGCCCTTTCCCGGGTGAGGTGTTCCAGCAGCTGGCCCAGTCGGGGTCCGGGCTCAAGGGCCAGCTGGGCCTGCAGGGTGGCCCCGTCGATGGGCGCTCGCGGGTGAAACAGCGGGTCGGCCGGATCCCGCCACCTGGCCAGGGCGGTGGGGGCCCATTCCGCCTCCAGCAGCAGCGCCAGGGCCGGCAGATCGGCTTCCAGCTGGCGTTGCAGGCTGAGCCTCTCCTCCTCTGGCAAGCCATCGGGGTCGCCGCCCACGGCCCCGAGCCGCCGCCACCAGTGGCGCAGGCGTTGGCAGCTCAGCTGCAGGCGACGGCTCGACTTCAGGCGGGCCAGGCTCTGGCCATCGAGCAGGCTTGCCAGCCTTGCCAAAGGCAGGGCCCAGGCCGTTTCGGCCTCGCTGAGCCCCCGCTCCGCGGCGGCCTCCAGCTGCAGCTTCGCCAAATTGTGATGCAAAATCACCGCCTGCATTGCCGGCTCCGCGCCGCTGGCTGGCGCTCCTTTCCCGGCTGGCGCCTCTTGCCGGGCTAGTGGACCCTGCTTGGCTGGCTCTACGCCGATTGCTGGCGCCCCCGCCAGGGAAAGTTCGCCACCCCAGCTGGCCAGCAGCCCGGTGTCCACCACCTGGGCCAGGCCGAGGCCTCCCCGGGGGGCCACCGCCAGCCGTTCCAGTTCCGCCAGCACCCGCTCGCCCGCCACCTGCCCCAACCGGGCCCCGTGTTGGCAGATCCAGCCAAGGCTGGTGGGTTCGAGCTCAAAGTCGAGCTCCCAGGCCAGCCGCACCCCCCGCAGCAACCGCAGGGGATCGTCCAGCAGGTTGGCTTCGCTGATGGCCCTCAGGCGGCCCGCCGCCAGATCCTCCAGGCCACCACTGGGGTCCAGCAGGGCGCCACCGTAGTTGGAGTCCACCAGGGCGCCCTCCGGATGCTCCGGGCCTTCCCCAGCAGCAGTTAGCTGCAGAGCTATGGCATTGGCGGTGTAGTCACGGCGCAGCAGATCCTGCTGCAGGTTGGCTCCCATGCGGCGGGCCAGGTCGATCGTCCAGCCCTGCAGCACCAGCCGGGCGATCGATCGCTCCCCATCCAGCACCACCACCGCTCCCCCCAGCTGGCGGGCCAGTTCCCGAGCCAGCGCCACGGCGTCGCCCGGCACCACCAGATCCAGGTCGGGCTGCGGGGCCAGCCTGCCCAGCAGGGCGTCTCGCACTGCGCCCCCCACCAGCACGGTGCCGGCGGGCAGGGCCCCCAGGGGCAGGGGCCAGCCTTCCGGTGCCAAGCGCAATCTCAGGGCGCTCGCCAGCTGGTCAACGGGGAGGCCAGCGGCCAGAATGGATGGCTGGCGTGGCTGCTGCAGCATGTGCATCTGCGTGGATTGCCACTGGGTGGACCGCTGCCAGGCCTACCACGCGGTGGAGCGCCAACACGGCGTGCCCCATCTCAGCTCCGCGCCCGATTTCCAGCCCCTGCAGCCCCGTATCCACGTGCAGGTGGTTGTGTTGCCCCACGATCAGGTGGGCGTGGAGTGGGACGTGCGGGCATGCCAGAGCTTTCAGGCCCAGCCGGGCCATTGGCAACGGCTGCGGCCCCACCAGGCGCTGCCCGGATGAGCTGGCTGTTGGCCCTGCATAGCTCCAGCGAGGTGCTCGGGGTGGCCGTGCAGCCCCTGGGCGATGGCGGGGGGGCGGAGGAGCGGCGCACTGCCAGCTTTCCCCTGGGGCGATCCCTCTCCAACCAGCTGCTGGCCTGTGTCGAGCAGCTTTTGCCCGCCTCTCAGTGGCCCGGGTTGGGGCGATTGGTGGTGGCCACCGGACCGGGCGGGTTCACGGGAACCCGATTGACGGTGGTGTTGGCCCGCACCCTGGCCCAGCAGCTGGCCATTCCCCTGCATGGGGTGAGCAGCTTTGAGTTGATCGCCGCCCGCCAGGCGATTGTCGCGCCCACCTGGATCGTGCAGGAGTTGCCGCGGCGGGGCCTGGTGGCGGGGCTCTACGGACCCGACCAGGGCGGTTTGAGTGGGGTGGTGGAACTGCAGTCGCCGCGGCTGTATGCCCCGGAGGTGGCACTGCCCCTGGGTGCCCAGCTGCCGGCCGCCGTGCAGTTTCCCGAGGACCTGCATACCCTTCTGGCCATTGGCGCCATGGCCGCCCAGCGGCGGCTTTTGGCACCCTGGCCGGAGGTGCTGCCCCTCTATCCCACCTCGCCGGTGCAGGGGCTTTGAGGGCAGCGCCCCCCAGGGTGCCCCGGCGTCGCCGCGGCACCGCCGCTGATGCCGCCGCTGATGCCAGCGGCGGTGGGCAGAAACCCCCTGCCCACCGGTTGCGGCCCAGGGGCCGGCGTCGGCCCGGGCTCCTGCTGCTGGGGGCCGCCGCCGCTGGTTTGCTGTGGCTGTCGCGGGGCTGGTGGTGGCCAGCACCGCCGCCGCCGCAATTGATTCTGGTGCTGGGTGGCGATGTGGCCCGGGAGCGGCGGGGGGCCGAATTGGCCCAGACCCGTGGCCTGCCTGTGATCGTGAGCGGCGGCAGCAATCCCGAATATGCCCAGTGGCTTTTTGCCCAAAACGGCCTGGCCACAGGGCGGGTGCAGCTCGACTACCGCGCCCGCGACACGCTCAGTAATTTCACCTCGGTGGTGGCGGACCTGCGCCGGGCTCGGGTGCGCCACCTGCTGCTGGTCACCAGCAGCGATCACATGCCCCGGGCGCTGCTGGTGGGCCGGATTGTCGCCGGTAGCCGCGGCATTGAGCTCACGCCCGTGGCAGTGCCCTGTGGTCAGCGTTGCTTGCCGGAATCGCGGCGCAAGGTTTGGGGTGATGGGCTGCGGGCGCTGCTCTGGGTACTTACAGGTCGGGATTTGAGGGACTGGGCGGCAGAGCGCCTGCCCCCTTTGCTGGGGCCAGGATCGGCTCGTGGATCAGGCCCTGGTCCAGCAGGGCGTTGATCTGCTCCTGGCAGGCGCGGGTGGCCAGCTCCAGGTCGGCCCGCTTGCGGGAGGCAGGCGCTGGAATCGGGGTGCCGATGCGGATGTGGATCGGCAGCAACCGGGCCCGCCGGCTGCCGCTGCCCAGCACCCGATAGCTGTTGATGATCGCCACCGGCAGCAGCGGCGCTCCCGAGCGGGCGGCCAGCAGCGCCGCGCCGGGTTGGGGGTTGTTCACCCGGCCATCGACCTGGCGGGTGCCATCGATGAACACCCCGGTGGCCCAGCCCTCCGCCAGGCGATCGGTGGCGGTGCGAATCGCCTCGCGATCGCTGGCGCCGCGGGCCACCGGGTAGGCGCCACAGGCGCGAATGATGCGGCCCAGCAGCGGCACCCGGAACAGTTCGGCCTTGGCCATGAAGGCCACCGGACGGCCCAGGGCATGGCCCAGCAACGGCGGATCCAGATGGGAGCCATGGTTGGCCACCACCACCAGGGCTCCCTCCATCGGCACATTGGCGTTGCCGGCGGTGTTGCCCCTGAACAGCAGGCGATAGATCGGCAACACCAGCAGGTTGCTGATGATCCAATAGGTGAGGCTGGGCCTGGGGGTGCGCAGTAGGGCCGGCGGCTCGGCCGGGCGGCTGATCGCTCGGTTCACAGGCCCAGATCCGCGCTGGTGGAGATCTGGGCGGTGCCCATGCCCTGGCAGCTGCGCTTGATCAGGCCGCTGAGCACGCTGCCCGGGCCGATTTCCACGGCGGTTTCGATGGCCGCTTGGCTCAGCTGATCCATGGTTTCGCGCCAGCGCACGCCGCTGGTCATCTGGTGGCGCAGTCGCTCCTTGAGGGCTTTGCCATTGGTTTCGGGGCTCGGGTCGGTGTTGCTGAGGATTGGAATCGCGGCATCGGCAAAGGGCACCGCCTCCAACTCGGCGGCGAAGGCCGCGGCCGCCTCGGCCATGAAGGGGGAGTGGAAGGCCCCACTCACCGCCAGCGGTACGGCGCGCTTGCAGCGCAGGGCACCGCTCAGTTGGGCCACGGCCTCGGGGTTGCCGGAGAGCACCACCTGGCCGCTGCTGTTGTCGTTGGCGATCACCACGTCGGCGCTGGCGGCCACCAGGGCCTCGAGCTCGCCCCGATCGAAACCGATCACGGCGGTCATGGCGCCGCCGCCGGCGCTGGCCATCAAGCTGCTGCGGATTTTGATCAGCCGCAGGCCGGTGAGGGCGTCGAACACGCCGGCGGCATAGAGCGCCACCAACTCGCCGAGGCTGTGGCCCGCCAGCAGTTGGGCCCTGCGCCCCTGGGCCTGGAGCGCATCCACCAGCAGGGTCTCCACCACGAACAGGGCCGGCTGGGTGTTGCGGGTGTCGTTGAAATCCACCAGCTCCCCCCGGGCTTCGCCGCTGCAGATGGCCAACAGGTCCCTGCCCAGCAGCTCGGAGGCCGCCGCGAAGCGCTCCTTTGCGCCCGGCAACTCGATCACCCCCTTGGCCATGCCCAAGCTCTGGGAGCCCTGGCCAGGAAAGACCCAGGCGATGCCCATGCAGCCACCATCGATACCGATGGCCAGGAGGTTAGGCCTCAGGGCCGATGAGAATTGCCCAGGCCAGTTGAGCTCAGGGCGGTTCAGGCCCGGGGGCCACTCCAGCGCAGCAGGGCACCGCCCCAGCTCAGGCCAGCCCCGAAACCACTGCTGGCCAGCAGATGGCCCGATTGCACCCGGCCATCTTTGACGGCTTCGTCGAGCATCAGGGGGATCGTGGCCGCCGAGGTGTTGCCGTAATGGGCCAGGTTGCTGAGCACCCGTTCGTGGGGCACCGCGAAGCGATCGGCCACGGCGTCGAGGATGCGCTGGTTGGCCTGATGCAGCAGCAGCCAGTCGAGCTGAGCGGCATCGGTGGCGGTGGCCTCCAGCAGCTCGGCCAGGATCGCCGGCACCTCGCGCACGGCGAACTTGTACACCTCCTGACCGTTCATCTGGATTGGCGAGAAGCCGCCCCGCTGGGTCGTCAAACCCTCCAGCAGCGGTTCGTGCTGGTTGAGCTGGGCCAGGGTGAGACAGCTGTTGCGGCTGCCATCGGAGCGCATCTTGAAGCCGATCAGCCCATTGGCCTCCCAAGGGCAGGCCTCCACGGCCACGGCGCCAGCTCCGTCGCCAAACAGCACGCAGGTGCTGCGGTCGTCCCAGTCCACCCAGCGACTGAGCTGATCCGCCCCGATCACCAGGGCCCGGCGCATGGAGCCACTGGCCAGGTATTGGGCGGCGGTGATCAGGGCGAACAGGAAGCCGCTGCAGGCGGCGGTGAGATCGAAGGCCACGGCTCGATTGGCGCCAATGGCCGCCTGCACCCGCGGGGCGGAGCCGAACAGGTCGTCGGGAGTGGAGGTGGCCAGCAGGATCAGGTCCACATCCTCGGGCTGCCAGCCGGCGTGGGCCAGGGCGGCGGCGGCGGCTCCAGAGGCCAGCACGGTGAGCGATTCCCGGGGATTGGCCACCCGCCGGGCCGCGATGCCGGTGCGGCTGCGAATCCAGGCATCTGTGGTGTCTACGCGGCCGCTCAGCTGGTCATTGCTGACGCTGGCGGCGGGAAGAGCGCTGCCGCAGCCCACCAGGGCCATGCCCAGCCGCTCCATGCCGGCGGCTCCTGGGGCGTGGGTTCCGAGCGACACAGAGGATGGGCCCGTAGTGGGCTCAGTCAACCACAGGTGGCCGGTGCGCCAGTGGCTTTGGGGACGCTGGCCAGGCCGAGGGCGTGGAGGTCTTCCATGACCCCGTGGCTGGCGGCGGAGTGGGCCAGCCGCAGGGCGCTGAGCACCGAGAGAGCCTTGCTGCTGCCGTGGCCAATCACGCACACCCCATCCACCCCCAGCAGCAGGGCGCCGCCGTGCTCGGCGTGATCCAGGCGCTTCTTGATCCGGCGCAGGTTGCCAATCAGGAAGGCCGACCCCACTTTGCCGCGCCGCCCCCGGGGCAGTTCCTCCTTGATCACGTCCAGCAGCACGCTGCCGACGCTTTCGAGGAACTTGAGCAGCACGTTGCCGGTGAAGCCGTCACAGACCACCACGTCGAAGTTGCCCGAGAGGATGTCGCGGCCCTCGCAGTTGCCGGCGAAGTGAAAGCGCTCCTCGGCCGCCATTAGCGGGTAGCTGCGCAGGCAGAGGTCATTGCCCTTGCACTCCTCCTCGCCGATATTCACCAGGCCGAGGCGCGGCTTGGCCACCTGGAGCACGTCCCGGCAATAGATGTTGCCCAGCAGGGCGAACTGCAGCAGCCACTCGGGTTTGCAATCCATGTTGGCGCCCACGTCCAGCACCAGCACCTGCTTGGTTTGATCCTTGGTGGGGAACAGGGCGCCGATGGCGGGGCGGTCGATGCCCGGCAGCCGACCGAGGCGAAAGATGGCCGAGGCCATCACGGCTCCGGAATTGCCGGCGGAGTAGACGGCGCTGGCCTCGCCGCGCTTCACCAGGTCCATGGCCAGGTTGATGCTGGCGTCCCGCTTGCGGCGCACCGCGGTGGCCTCCTCGTCCATGCCGATGGAGGGGCCACTGGGCACCAGCTCCAGCCTGCCCTTGGCGATCGCCGCGGCGAGTTGGTCCTGTAATCCCAGCTGGGCCACGGCCTGGGCCAGCCGCTCGGGTTCCGCCACGAAGCGCACCTTCAGGGGCAGCAGCTCCACGGCGTCCAGGCAGCCCTCCAGGATCGGCCCGGGGGCGTGGTCGCCGCCCATGCCATCCACTGCCATCCAAATTCGCTGGCTGTCCTGGATGGCGGGGGCCTCGCCGCCATGGCCAGCCTGCAGGCGCCGCAGCCGGTCGATCACAAGGGGCTGCAGCACCGATCCGGCCGCGCTGGTGGCCGCGCCAGCGACGCTGCCGGCGCCGGAGACGGCGGCGCCAGCCATGGAGCCGGCGCTGGTGACCGCCGAGGTGGCGGTGCCCACCAGGGAGGTGACCGCCGCGTTGCGGCGATACCAAATAACCAGCCGCCGGATGGAACGGCCGGGCTTGGCGCGGCGCGGAGAGCGACCGCTGGCTTCAGGCTCCTTCGGGGGCAACGGTGTCGACGATGCGTTGGAACAGATATCCCGTACCGCGAGCCGTGAGGATCAGCTCGGGATTGGCGGGATCATCTTCCAGTTTGGAGCGCAGCCGGGAAATATGCACATCCACCACCCGGGTATCCACGTGGCGCTCTGGGGTATAACCCCACACCTCCTTGAGGATTTCACCGCGGCTGAAGGGCTCACCGCTGCGGCTGACCAGCAGTTCCAGCAGGCTGAATTCCATGCCGGTGAGCCGGATGCGCTCATCCCCTCGGTAAACCTGGCGCTTGTTGGTGTCGATGCGCAGATCGCTCACCGCGATCAAGCCGGAGTTGGCG
Organism: Prochlorococcaceae cyanobacterium; assembly: GCA_044356375.1. Lineage (GTDB taxonomy): Bacteria > Cyanobacteriota > Cyanobacteriia > PCC-6307 > Cyanobiaceae > UBA5018. The sequence goes on from JBIKWK010000002.1 coordinate 96,201, forward strand.
GTGCCGGCCACCTGCTCCTTCTCCACCCGTCTCAGCACGCAGCGGATGCGGGCTTCGAGCTCCTTGGGGCTGAAGGGTTTGACGACGTAGTCGTCCGCCCCCAGCTCCAGGCCGGTGATGCGGTCAGCCACATCCCCCAGGGCCGTGAGCATCACGATCGGCACGTCGGACTCTTTGCGGAGCTCTTGGCATACGCCGTAGCCGTCGAGCTTGGGCATCATCACGTCCAGCACCACCAGGTCTGGGCGGACGTTGTGAAAGACCTCCAGGGCTTCGTTGCCATCGCAGGCCGTCACCACGTGGTAGCCGATCATCGTCAGCCTGGTTTCCAGGATGCGGCGAATACTTGCCTCATCGTCGACCACGAGGATCGTTTCTTTCCCGGGAGCGGAAGCCGTCATCGCCGCAGCGGGGCTGCTACTTCAGAGTCGCTCTACTGAAAAGGCCTGAGGGGGCGGTTGTTCACGCAACGCCACCATTCTTCACAAATGCGGCCTGGGGCAATCCTGGCGATCCGGCCGCGAACCCACTGCCCGCCCGACTGCCCGCTTGATTGCCCGCTCGACTGCCCGCCCCACTGCTGCCTCCGCTGCCCGCCCCGCCGGCACCCTTTTCAGTCACCCCTGTCCAGCCCCTCTATCCAGCACCTCGCCGGTTTGCCTCTTGGCCAAGTCCGCCACCGCCTACGTCTGCAGCAATTGCGCCGCCCAGACTCGCCAGTTTTTTGGTCGCTGCGCCAGCTGCGGTAGCTGGAACACGCTGGTGGAGCAGCTGATCGCCGCCCCGGTCGACAGGCGCCGCCGGCCCCAGGCCGAGGCCGGTGCCGCCCCGCCAGCGCCCCAGGCGCGGCGCTCCACCCCCATCGGCGCCGTGGCTGAGCGGCCTCTGCAGCGCTTGGGCAGCGGCTACGGCGAATTCGACCGGGTGCTGGGGGGTGGCCTGGTGCCGGGGTCCCTGGTGTTGCTCGGCGGCGATCCGGGCATCGGCAAATCCACCCTGCTGTTGCAGAGCGCAAGGGCGATGGCGGCGCGGGCGTCAGTGCTCTACGTGAGCGCCGAGGAGTCGGCCCAGCAGGTCACCCTGCGCTGGCGGCGGCTGGCCGACGATCCGGCGCTCCCCGCCCCTGCGGCCCCCGCCCCTGGCGACTGCCAGCTGTTGGCGGAAACCGATCTGGAGCTGGTGCTGCAGGAGTTGGAGAGCCTGCGGCCGGCCGTCGCCATCATCGACAGCATTCAGGCCCTGCACGACGGGTCCCTGGCCAGCGCCCCTGGTTCGGTGGCCCAGGTGCGCGATTGCGCCGCCGCCCTGGCCCGCATCGCCAAGCGCCAGCACACGGCCCTGTTGCTGGTGGGCCATGTCACCAAGGAGGGCATGCTCGCTGGCCCCAAGGTGCTGGAGCACCTGGTGGACGCGGTGCTCACCTTCGAGGGGGATCGCTTCGCCAGCCATCGCCTCTTGCGGGCCGTCAAAAATCGCTTTGGCGCCACCCACGAGCTGGGGGTGTTTGAAATGCGCGATCGGGGGCTGGTGGAGGTAACCAACCCCAGTGAATTGTTTCTCGGTGGCGACGAGCCCTGCAGTGGCACCGCCACGATCGTGGCCTGTGAGGGCACCAGGCCCCTGGTGGTGGAATTGCAGGCCCTGGTGAGCACCACCAGCTACGCCAGCCCGCGGCGCACGGCCACCGGCATCGCCGTAAACCGGCTGCATCAGATCCTGGCCGTGCTGGAGAAGCACCTGGGGTTGCCCCTCTCCCGTTTTGATTGCTATCTGGCGGTGGCCGGTGGCTTGGAGGTGGAGGAGCCGGCCGCAGACCTCGGGGTGGCGGCGGCCGTGGTGGCCAGCTTCCGCGATTTGATCCTGCCGGCCGGCACGGTGCTCATCGGTGAATTGGGCCTGGGGGGCCAACTGAGGGCCGTGGGCCAGCTGGAGTTGCGCCTCGCCGAGGCGGCCCGGTTGGGCTTCACCCGGGGGGTGGTGCCCCGGGGCAGTGGGCTCGGCGCGGCGGCGGCGGGTCTGGGCCTGCAGCTGCTGGAGGCGGCCACGGTGGCCGAAGCCCTGGTGGCCGCCCTGGGGGTGAATCCGACCCAGTCGGGCGAGGCATAGGCGCCAGATTCAAAAAACACGTGGCTTCTATAAATAAAGGTGGCTTCTATAAAAACAAGTGTGTCCTGCCAGGCAACTAGGGAAGCTCTGGAAAACCCGACCCACGCCCACTTGAGCCCTTATGCCGCAGGGGTTCTCGGGTGGCAGGATCGCTGAAATGGCGGTTTTCCATAATCTCCCAAAACAGCTCTAGATTGCTTGTACTCCAAGCCTTTAACTTAAGGGCACTTCGAAAAGCGCCCATTTCGCCCATGAAAGTCAGGGGCAAGCAAGTCGCCGCAAAGCTTCTTGAATCACAAGATCGGAGAGTTGGGATTTTCCGAGATTCCCGTTATTTCGGCCTGTTTTAATTTATAACGGGTCAGTCCTAATTAGAAGTAGACGTCTACGCTGCCCCTGCCGCTGGTTTTCAGCCAGTTCTGGGCTTCGATGTAGTTGTTGGGGGCCAGGCGGATCGCCTTGCTCCAGTATTCCGCCGCCAGATCAAAGCGGTGATCGGCCTTGTCGGCCTCACCTGCCTCTTCGGCGATCGATCCCAGGTGATGGTGAATTACGGCGATGTTATTGAGAACCTGGGGCATTTTGCTGTTCAGCTCCAGGGCTTGGCCGTAGAAGTCGAGGGCCTTGCTGTGGTCGCCATTGCTGGCAAATACCAGAGCCATATTGTAGAGGATAAAAGCCCTGTCGTTGGGGTCATCCTCCAGCTTTAGCGCCTCTTCGTAGTTTTCCAGGGCTTCGGCATATTCCCCGTCGGCCTGCGCGCTCATGCCGTCGCGGTAATAGGCAAAGGCCTCTTTGGCGCGGCGGTTGGTGGGCAGCACCTTGAGGATCAGGTCCGCCATCACCGTGAAGCTCTTGTCGATGAAGTTGTCGTTGCGCTGGGAGCGGGGCACGGCGGCGGTGCACTGGTGGCGACCATCCTGGCCGATCTGCCTAACCTTTACGCCCTTGGGGTCTGCAGAGCCTTGACGGTTGTGGCCGATCCAGCCCCGCCAGCGGTGCTGTTGCTGGACATAGAGGGGATGAAGTGCGGCGGCTGCCTGAGGGCCGTGGAACAGAAGCTGCTGGCCCAGCCAGGCGTGCTCCAGGCGAGCGTCAACCTGCTCAGCCGCATCGCCTGGGTGGAGCTCGATGCCGCCGCCACCGACCCCGGCGGTCAAGCCCTGGCGGATTCCTTGACGGAGGCCCTGGCGGGGCTGGGTTTTGCCGCCCGAGTCCGCGATGCCGAGGAGGCGCCCTGCTCCCGCCGCGAGCGGTTGCGGCAACGCCATTGGTGGCAGCAATGGCGCCAACTGCTGGTGGCCCTGGCCCTGGTGCTGGTGTCGGGTCTGGGCCATCTGGCCATGGGGGGCCAGCTGCCCGCCTCCGCCCTTACCGGCCTGCTGTCGCACCAGGCCTTCCACGCCCTGGTGGCCAGCGTCGCCCTGGCCCTGCCGGGCCGCCAGATCCTCGTGCGCGGCGCCATCGGGGCCCTGCGGGGGGTGCCGAGCATGGACACCCTGGTGGGCCTGGGGGTGATCAGTGCCTATCTGGCCAGTTGGTTGGGGTTGCTCTGGCCTGCGGCGGGCTGGCCCTGCTTCTTCAACGAGCCGGTGATGTTGTTGGGCTTTGTATTGCTTGGGCGATTCCTGGAGGAGCGGGCCCGCTACCGCACTGGCCGCGCCATCGAGCAATTGGCCCAGCTTCAGCCCGATACGGCCCTGCTGCTGCTGGGTCAGGACCCGCCGCGGGCGGTGCGGGTGGGGGGGCTGCGGCCGGGGGATCGGGTGCGGCTGCTGCCGGGCGATCGGGTGCCGGTGGATGGCCTGGTGCGGGAGGGCCACTCGGCGGTGGACACCTCGGCCCTCACCGGCGAGCCCCTGCCCCTGGAGGCGAGGCCGGGAACGGAACTGGCCGCAGGCAGCCTCAACCTGGAGGCCCCCCTGGTGTTGGAGGTGTGCCGCAGCGGTCGCGATAGTGCCCTGGCCCGCATCATCCAGCTGGTGGAGCGGGCCCAGGGTCGCAAGGCCCCGATTCAGGGCCTGGCCGATCGCCTGGCCGGGGGCTTCACCTTGGGGGTGTTGGCCCTGGCGTTGGTCACTTTTTTGTTTTGGTGGCTGTGGGGCGTGCGCCAATGGCCCCAGGTGCTGGCGGTGGCGGTGGACCATGCCGGCCACCTGGGTTCTATTCATGGCGCGATCGGGCCAGGGGCGCTGGGGGGGGCGGCGGAGTCGCCGATGGCCCTGGCCCTGCAGCTGGCCATCGCCGTGCTGGTGGTGGCTTGCCCCTGTGCCCTGGGCCTGGCCACCCCCACGGCCATCGCGGTGGGCATCGGCCAGGCGGCCCGGGCGGGGTTGCTGTTTCGCGGCGGCGACGCCATTGAGATGGCCGCCAGCCTGCGCACGGTGCTGTTCGACAAGACCGGCACCCTCACCCTCGGTAGACCTGTGCTGAGCGCCATTCGGCCCAGCGCCGGCGTGGGGGCCGAGCGGCTGTTGCAGGTGGCCGCCAGCCTCGAGGCCGGCAGCCGCCATCCCCTGGCCTTTGCGGTGCTGCAGGAGGCGGAACGCCAGGGCCTGGCCCCCCTGCCGGTCAGCGGTGGTCGCAGCGTTGGTGGCGCCGGCCTGGAGGGCTGGTTGGAGGGCCAGTTCACCCGGGTCGGTCGACCCGATTGGGTGGATCTCGCCGGCCTGCCGGGGCCACCGGCGGACGACGACGCCACCTGGCTGGCGGTGCGCCAGGGCCCAGAGCTGTTGGGGCTGTTGGCCGCCTCCGATGCGCTGCGGCCTGATGCCGCCGCCACCTTGGCCGCCCTGAGGGCTGAGGGCATGGGCTTGGGCCTGCTCAGCGGCGATAGAGAAGCGGCGGTGCGCCGCCTCGGCGCCGAGGTGGGGCTGGAGGCCCACGAGCTGGCCTGGTCGCTGACGCCTGAGCAGAAGCTGGAGCGCTTGGGCCAGGGCCACCAGCTCCGCCCCCTGGCGATGGTGGGCGACGGCATCAATGACGCCCCGGCCCTGGCCGCCGCCGACCTGGGTATAGCCGTGGGCACCGGCACCCAAATCGCCCGGGAAACAGCCGATCTGGTGGTGCTGGGCGACCGGCTCGAGGGGCTGCTGCGGGCCCTGGTGATCAGCCGCCGCACCATGGCCAAGGTGCGCCAGAACCTCTTCTGGGCCTTTGGCTACAACCTGGTGGCGCTGCCGATCGCCGCCGGGGTGTTGCTGCCCGGCTATGGGTTGTTGCTCACCCCTCCCCTGGCGGCTCTGTTGATGGCCATCAGTTCGATCACCGTGGTGGTCAATGCCCTGTTGCTGCAAAATGAGTAGCCAAGAGCCTGAGCCCCTGCGGCAGCCCCTCTCCAGGGGACGCTTCCTGGTGCTGGAGGGCATCGATGGCTGTGGCAAGACCACCCAGCTGCGGGCTCTGGCCGACTGGCTGCCCACCAGTGGTCTGCTGCCTCCTGGCGCCGAGCTGCTGGTGACCCGCGAACCGGGTGGCACGGCCCTGGGCCAGGCCCTGCGGCAGTTGTTGCTCACTCCTCCGGCCGCTGCCGCGCCGAGCCCCACCGCCGAGCTGCTGCTCTATGCCGCCGATCGCGCTCAGCACGTGGAGCGGCGCATCGGCCCGGCCCTGGCGGCGGGCCACTGGGTGCTGAGCGATCGCTACACCGGTTCGACGGCCGCCTATCAGGGCTATGGCCGCGGCCTCGATCTCCACTTGATCGCCCAGTTGGAAGGGCTGGCCACCTCCGGGCTGGTGCCCGATCTCACCCTTTGGTTAGACCTGCCCCTGGCCGATTCGCTGCGGCGCCGGGGCCATCGCCCCGCCGATCGCATCGAGGCGGCCGGAGAGGCCTTCCTGGGGCGGGTGGCGGCTGGTTTTGCGGCCCTGGCCGAGGAGCGATGCTGGCGCCGCATCGATGCCAGCCAGCCAGTGGCTGCAGTCAGTTTGGCTTGTCAGCGGGCTCTGGTGCAGTTGGGGGCAGCGCCGGCCCTGGCCGGGCAGGGGCCCAGCGGGCAGCTGCCTGCGATTGAGCCCCATGGGGAGCCGCCTGGGGAGTTGCCTGGGATCGTGGTGCCTGCGGGGGCGGTATCCGAGCTTGAGCAGGCTGGGGAGCTGCCAGGGGATGGCTGAGCTGTTCGCCGATCTGCTGGGCCAGGAGCGGGCCGTGGCCCTGCTGCGGGCGGCCATCGTGCGGCAACGCCTGGCGCCCGCCTATCTGCTGGCTGGTCCTGAGGGGGTGGGGCGCCGGTTGGCGGCCCTGCGGTTTTTAGAAGGCGTACTGGCGGGGCCCGGCGGCAGTGCCCATGAACGCCGTCGGCTGGCGGAGGGCAACCATCCCGATTTGCTTTGGCTGGAGCCCACCTACAGCGACAAGGGGGAGTTGATACCCGCCTCCAAGGCGGAGGAACTGGGCGTCAATCGCCGCGCGTCGCCCCAGCTGCGCCTGGAGCAGATTCGGGAGGTGTCGCGCTTCCTGGCCCGGCGGCCCGTGGAGGCGCCGGGTTGTCTGGTGGTGTTGGAGGGGGTGGAGGCGATGGCCGAGGGCGCCGCCAATGCCCTGCTCAAAACCCTGGAAGAGCCGGGTGCTGGCTTGATTCTGTTGATCACTGCTGCGCCGGAGCAGCTCTTGGGCACGATTCGCTCCCGTTGCCAGCAGATTCCCTTCATGCGCCTGGCCCCTGGGCCGCTGCAGGCGGTGCTGCAACGCTGCGCCGCAGATCGGCCGCCCCTGGCAGACCCGATCTCAGACCCCCAGCCCGACCCCCAGCCCGACCCCCAGCCCGATCCTGAGCAAGCCGATCCCCCGGAGCTGCTGGAGTTGGCGGCCGGCTCCCCGGGGGCCCTGTTGCGCCATCGCCGCCAGTGGCGGGCCCTGCCGGTGGGTATGGGCGAGCGGCTATTGGGCCTGGGGCCGGAGCCCCTGGGGGCCCTGGAGCTGGCTCGGGAGCTCAGTGAGTCGCTCGATGGCGAGCAGCAGCTCTGGTTGATCGACTGGTGGCAGCTGGCCCTCTGGCGCCGCCGCGCGGATCCCCTGCCCTTGCGGCGGCTGGAGCGGCTGCGCCAGCAGCTGCGGGCCTATGTGCAGCCCAGGCTGGCCTGGGAGGTGGCGCTGCTGGATCTCGCTCAGTTGAGCTCGATCAATTGACCTCGATCAGTTGACCTCGGCGGTGCGCCCCTGACGAACCGAGGGCACCAGCTGGCTGATCTGCTCGTCTGAGGGCAGCTCCAGGCAGTAGCCGGCGCCGTAGACGGTCTTGATGAACCGTGGTTTGCGCGGATCTGGTTCCAGCTTGGTGCGCAGGTGGCGCACATGTACCCGGATGGTCTCGATGTCGTCGTCTGGTTCATAGCCCCACACCTCCTTGAGGATCAGCGGCGGAGAAACCGTTTGGCCATGGCGCTGCAGCAGGCAGTGCAGCAGCTCGAACTCCAGGTGGGTGAGCCGCACCGGCCGGTCGAACCAGATGGCCTCGAAGCGCTCTGGCACCAGGGTGAGGCAGCCGTAGCTGAGGATTTCTTGCTGGCTGTTGATCAGGGGGGGGCGATCACAGCGCCTTAGCAGCGCCTTGATTCGGGCCGTCAGCTCCTCCAGATCGAAGGGCTTCGCCAGGTAGTCATCGGCGCCGGAGTTGAAGCCGCTCAACTTGTCCTTGGTGTCCCCCAGGGCGGTGAGCATCAGGATCGGTATGCGGGCGCTGCGCTCGTCGCGGCGCAACCGCTGGCAGATGGTGAGGCCATCCACCTTGGGCAGCATCAGATCGAGCAGGATCACGTCCGGCAGTAGCTGCATGGCCAGGGCCTGTCCCTTGATGCCGTCCTCGGCGCACTGCACGTCGAAGCCACCGTGCTCCAGGTGGCGGGCCACCAGCTGGCGCATGTCGCCATCGTCTTCGATCAGCAGGACGCAGGGTTTCATGGATGCGGGTAATGGATCCACCAGGACCACTGGCGATGCATGCTCTGGGCATTGTTACCCCTCGGCAGTACCCCGGTCACCCGTTGCGATCGGGACCAGCCCCTCCTTGCTCCCGGCTGCCGGAGAATGGGGGAATCTGCAGCCTTAATCGAGGGCCCAGATGGCAGTAGCTGGAAGCAATTCGCCGCAGATGTTCAGCGTCATCGCTGAGATGAACTACAGGCCCTAGACGGCTGTTTGAATTTTTTAAATTAATTTATTTATTGTGATCCCCGGGGGGTGCTCCACAGCTCAATCTCCACAGCTCAATCTCCACAGCTCAACCTGTGGGCTTTTAAAGTGCCGAGTTTGCGTCGCTGGGGGCCAGTCCGCTCTGGTGCTGCTGGCTGTTTGACGGCCCAGCTGGCTGTTTGATGGACAAGCTGTTTGACTGCCCAGTTGGCTCTTTGCTGGCCCAGTTAGCCGTTTGGCTGTCTAGCTATGTCAAGTCAGTTAACTAGCTGGTGGCCTGGCCGGTTATCTCCAAGCAGGTGGGCTTTTTGGGGGAGGGGGTGTCAGAAACGCAATTCTGCAGATTTATGCAAAAAAATTCCCGGCTAGGCCAGGCTGTTTCAAAAGCAGCGCCGCTTCAAGGCGCTGAATCGTTTCAAGAAGCTTCCTCACACAAGGCTGCTTCACACAAGGCTGCCTCACACAAAGCTGCTTCATACAAAGCTGCCTCACGCAAAGCTGGCTCAAAAAAAAGCAGCCCTTAGGGCTGCTGCAGACAATTAAAAGAACTCCCCGGGCGGGATTCGAACCTGCGACCAATCGGTTAACAGCCGATCGCTCTACCGCTGAGCTACCGAGGAATGCGGTGTCTAGAGGTTACCTGTTGGCCCCGCCGGCCTGCAAGGGGTTCAGGCGCTTAGCCAGGGATGGCCCCGGTTGCCAGCCCCCCACCTGGCCCCGCTCCATCAGCGCCGCCCCGTCGCAGCGCCGCAGTTCCTCGAGGCGGTGGGTGATCCAGAGGGCGCAGAGCGGTCGCTCCCGGGCGTGGCTGAGCCGGTGGATCAGTTCCAGCACCTCCAGTTGGCTGTCGGGATCGAGCAGGGCGGTGGGTTCATCCAGCAACAGCAGCTCGCTGCCCCTGGCCAGGGCGCCGGCGATCGCCAACCGCTGCTTCTGGCCGCCACTGAGGGTGTGGATGGGGCGGGATCCCAGGCCCTCGAGGCCCACCTGGGCCAGCAGCTCCCTCACCCGCTCCGTCGCCGCCGCCCCCCTGAGGCCGTCGGGTAGGCCCAGTCTCAGATCGCTGCCGCAGCTGGGCAGCAGCAGCTGGTGATCGGGGTTTTGGAACACCAGGGTGGCCCGCCCGGCGATTTGGATGCTGCCGGCGCTGGGCTGCAGCAGGCCGGCAATTAAACGCAGCAGGGTGCTTTTGCCACTGCCGTTGCGGCCCAGCAGCATCCACAGGCCGGGGCTCGGGATTTGCAGGCTGCAGTTCTCCAGGGCCCTGCAGCCGTTGGGCCAGGTGAAGGCCAGTCGCTCGACGCTGAGGGGGATAACGGCGGCCAACTCAGCCAACTAAGCCCTCGAGGCTGAAGCCAGGGCGCTTGCCACCCCCGCCAGCGGCAGATTTCTCGTAAACCTGCACCGCCACCAATTCACTGCTCAGCAGGCTGATGCGCTTGTGCTCCTCCTTTTCGCAATGGAGGTCCAGCACCCTGGGGCTGCCGGTTTCCAACACCTGCTTCACTTCGGCATAGAGGGCTTCGGCATCGCCCAGTTCCTTGCGCTGCACGGTAACGGGCATCGGGCTGAGCCGGATCGAGAGCTCGACTACGTACATGGAGGCTCGCTGAAACAAGTCCACTCTGGCGTTTCGGGCCCCAAGTCAGGGCTTCCTGTAGGCATTTCTGCTCAATCCATTCGCTTGGGGTTGCCCCGCCAGCGCTGCCACCGCCTACGATCGCGACGTAACGCTTCGTTAAGCTCGTTCTCATGACGATCGCTTTAGGGCGCGCGCCACAGCGGGGATGGTTCGACGTCCTCGATGACTGGCTCAAGCGCGACCGCTTTGTATTTGTGGGCTGGTCGGGTCTGCTGCTGTTCCCCACCGCCTATCTGGCGCTGGGCGGCTGGCTAACCGGCACCACCTTCGCCACCTCCTGGTACACCCACGGCATCGCCAGTTCCTACCTGGAGGGCTGCAACTTCCTCACCGCCGCCGTCAGCACCCCCGCTGACGCCATGGGCCACAGCCTGCTGCTGCTCTGGGGCCCCGAGGCCCAGGGCGACTTCGTGCGCTGGGTTCAACTCGGCGGCCTCTGGCCCTTCGTGGCCCTGCACGGCGCTTTCTCACTGATCGGCTTCATGCTGCGCCAGTTTGAGATCGCCCGTCTGGTGGGAATCCGCCCCTACAACGCCATCGCCTTTTCGGGTCCGATCGCGGTGTTCGTGAGCGTATTCCTGATGTATCCGCTGGGCCAGAGCAGCTGGTTCTTTGCGCCGAGTTTCGGGGTGGCGGCGATTTTCCGCTTCCTGCTGTTCCTGCAGGGTTTCCACAACTGGACGCTCAATCCCTTCCACATGATGGGAGTGGCGGGCATTTTGGGCGGCGCTCTGCTGTGCGCCATCCACGGCGCCACGGTGGAGAACACCCTGTTTGAGGATTCCGAGCAGGCGAACACCTTCAAGGCGTTCGAACCCACCCAGGAGGAGGAGACCTACTCGATGGTTACGGCCAACCGTTTCTGGAGCCAGATCTTCGGGATCGCTTTCTCCAACAAGCGCTGGCTGCACTTCTTCATGCTGTTCGTGCCTGTGATGGGTCTTTGGACCAGCAGCATCGGCATCATCGGCCTGGCTTTGAACCTGCGTGCCTACGACTTCGTGTCGCAGGAGATCCGCGCGGCGGAGGATCCTGAGTTCGAGACGTTCTACACCAAGAACATTCTTCTGAATGAAGGTCTGCGTGCCTGGATGGCGCCTGCAGACCAGCCTCACGAAAACTTCGTCTTCCCCGAGGAAGTACTTCCCCGCGGCAACGCTCTCTGATCTGAATCCTTGGCTTCCAGCCAGGCAGCCTCGGCTCATCTATTTAGATTTTTCTGCTCCCCTTGCTCTACGGCGGGGGAGCTTTTTTTGTTTTGCCTCGGGCGCCTGATCGCTTTCGGCAGAAAAGTTGGCTACACTGATCTGGTCTTGTCAGCAGTGGCGTGGCACCCGGGTTTCGGTTCGGTTGCCGCAAGCGTCGCCGGCTGGCGTTATCCCCCCAGGAGGAGGTGCCCGTGAGTTCCAGTTGTTTCAGCAAGGGTCTGCTGATCGTGGAGAACGCCGGCTGATTCGGCGCCTGATTCCTGATCATTCGGTTCCGCGCTAAAAGCGGACCCGGCGAGAGCCCCCGTAAATTCAGATAACGCCTCAAGCGATTTCTGGATTTACGGGGGCATCGTTTATTTGGGAACATCGGTCCGCCCTTCCTCCATTGCCCCCTGAGATCTCCCCATTCAAGACAGCTTCTGGGCCTGGGGAAATTGCCAGAAATACTTCTGAAAGCCATCTGTTTAGGCTGCTTATTGGGGCAAGTAGTACAATCTTTGTCAGGCATTATTTTTCGGTTATTAGATCAGCATCTTTGCTAAATCCTGCGGTCGGCTAGCGCCTGGGCCCAACGCCGGCGAGAAATCATCTCATTTATTTCCTTTACACAGATCTTGAGATGCGGTGTAATCTGTAAGGTTGTGATGAGCAATTGATTTTCGAGTCAGCATCTGTGAGTCCTGGGTTCTCCTGGTCTATAGTTGCCGTCAATTGCCAAGAATGACGTGGTGGGATTCGGGATTCGGAACGCGAGGCGATCAAGGCAACAACCCCATTGGTCTCACCTGCTGATTTTAGCCGTAGTAGCCGTATATAGTCTTTCTCACGTTTGGGCGGGATTGGCTGAGTTTTGGCTGATGCCAGCTAGGGATAATTTACTGGGTGATCTACGTGATCGCTATCAAGAATTTTGGCTTTTAATTCGTGGAATTGATCCTAAGCAGGCAAACCCAATGCTCGGCTATCCGCTTTGGTCGTATGTTATCGCTGGAGCTTGGGCATTTCCCGGCAGCTTTATTGCTTCCAAGTTTGTTTTTCTAGTGGTTCAGATACTGCTTTTTTCCGCTGTCGCTGTCTCTCTAAAGCGCTGTAGTCAGCTAGGTTGGCCTCTTGCCATGCTCGTACTGGCAGCCTCTGTGCCTGCTCACATAGCCTATGACCTGGCTAGCTGGGGAAACTATGGTCTAGTATTAATGGCCTGTTTCTGGTTTTCTTTTGTAGCTTGTAAACCACTGCTTCGTGGAGTTTCGCTTGGAATTGTAATCGTCAAACCGCAGGTGGGAATTGTCGCCTGGTTGGCGGCTCTTCTGCGCGTCGATTGGCCGCCTATGTTGATTGGTGGTTTAATATTTATCTGTGAGTCTTTGATCGGAGCATATTTTCTTAAAAAAGAGGCCATTTCATATTTTTTCTCAACTTTGAGTGGCGGTTTTTCCGGTCGCCTAGATCACTTTTATTCCACGGGAAATTATGGAATTGTCGGCAACTTTGTGCAGTCGGGCCTTTTGCCGACCAACCTGGTGCTTCCGATCCTTTTGGCTGTCTATCTTCTAGTCCTTGCCGCCCTGTTTAAGCTGCTAGTCGATCCAGTACACCGATATGTTGTTACCGTTGCTCTTTTCCCAATTTTCTGCTATCATCGCACCCATGATTTAATGTTATTTTTGCCATTGCTTTTTGTTCTGATTCGTGATTCCTTGTGCCATTCTGGGCTCAGGTCTTACTTTTACTTGCTGCCGCTTGTCTGGTCATGTAGTTTTCGAGAAACACAGCCTATTCCCCTGCTGATCTTGGTCTTAATGGTGGCGATCTGGTTTTGTTGGATTGTTCCTTCCCCTTCCCCCTCCCCTGCAACTGAAGAACTGGCCACCTGACTAGTGAGGCTGAGCTGAGGTATGGCCACTTTGGCTTGTTGAATTTTGCGTCAAATCCCTTTGGCGCATCAGTACCAGGCTGCCCACCAGACAGGGAAGCGCCATGGTCATCAGGCGCAGGATCAGTGTCGCTGCCAAGGCCTCGGGCCGGCTGGCCCCGAAGGCCACGGCCAGGCCGATCGAGGTGACCTCGCTGGTGCCCTTTGGATTGCCGGTGCCATCTATTCGCTTCGCTTTGGCGATGATGATCGGCTCAGATCGGGCTGCATTAGCAGTGCCCAGGTGCCCAGGGCGCAGGGGGTGGCCAGGGTGGCGATGCGCAGGATCAAGGTGGCGGCAAGGGCCTGGGAGCGCTGGGCGCCGTAGGCCATGGCCAGGCCGATGGCGGTTGCTTCACTGGTCCCGAGGCCGGCGGGCAGCAGCGACAGCACGCCGCCCAGGCCCGTGGCAGTTCGCACCACGGCGGTTTGCTCCAGGGCCAGCGGTGAGCCCAGGGCGCCATAGAGCCCCATCAACAGGGCTGCTTCCCCCAGCCAGGCCCCAGCCGCCAGCAGGGTGCCCACCAGCAGGGGCCAGGGTTTCATCAGTTGGCGCATCCGCCCCATCGACAGCAGCCCCTCCCGCAGCAAGCGGATCAGCCCATGCCAGCGCCGCTGCAGGGGCAGCCGCTCCAGGGCGCGCTCCAGCTTGGCGAGTAGCAGTGGATGGCTGAGCAACCAGCCGCCGGCTCCCAGCACCGTCAGGCCCACCAGCACCGCCACCCCCAGCCTCTGGCCCAGGCCCCAGCTCAGCACCAGCAGGGCGCTGGCCAAGTCGGTGAGTCGCTCGGCCAGGGTGATGCCAACTCCCACCTGCAGGGCAAAGCCGTGGCGGCGCTGCAGCCAGAGGCCCCGCAGGGCTTCGCCGCTGCGGCCTGGGGCGGCGATCAGGGCCAGGCCGGCCCCATAGATGCGGGCACTGGCCGGCAAGGGCAGGGCAAAGCCCAGTTGCCGCAGGTAGAAGTGCCAGCGCTGAAACAGTAGTAGGTGGCTCCCCAGGGCCACCGCTGCCGCCAGCGGCCACCACCAGGCAGGCAGGCGGCTGAGGCTGCTGCCGAGATTTTGGATGCCAAAGGTCAGCCCGAGGCCCAGGTAGATGGCCAGGGCGGCCACCAGGGCCAGCAGCCAGCGTTGACTCATTTCAACAAAAGAACCAGTGGAAATTCATTCAGGTCAACGGCTTAGAAGTCAAGTCAGGTTACTGAGGCCCATTCCAAGCGTCATATTGATTTTTGGCTCGTGATGCCTCATTGAAGTTTTTGCATGCGGCTGCCGAGGTCAGTGCCATAGCCCTGTCCATATGTTGCCCGAAGCATAAAAACGACTTTGGCTGGCCATTGTTCACAAACTCTTTGAGGTTGATCACATGCGTGGCCGAGCTGATGAATGCTGTAAGCAGCAGTGTGGCTGTGAATGCCCGGCTGACAAGCAGAAGCTGGCGATGGACCGGTTGTGAGCCGACAGGTAGTGCAGTTCCAGTGGTTGCAGCGGCGAGAATGACTATCGGAATAAAGAAGTAAATTTGGTACCGGCTTGTGATCCTCTGACTGGAGGCCACTAAAATGGTTAGCGTTATTAACCAGGCAAGTGCCATGGCCATCGATCCGGGATTGAGGCCACGGCCGGTGGAATCATTTTGCCTGGCTGCCAGGAGAAGGCCAGTCAGTGCTGCGCCAATCAAGGCAACCGCTGCAATTGGGTAAGGCGTAAATAGTTCGGAGAGATAGATGCTGATCCCTCCGAGTGTGTGTGCTGTGTGATCATTTGTTTGATCGGCGTGCCGGAACATCCAGGAGGGAAAGCCTGTCACGGCTTGCCGCCACCAATTGGGGATGACTATTTTAAATAAGAATATCTCAAATGCTCCTATGAAAAGTAGTGCTTTAATCAGTGGGTATTTGCTTTTTGGATTCTCAAAGCTGGCCGAGGTGCCCAGGGATAGGCCGATATTGATCACGAACCAGGCCGGTAGGTTGATGAGGTCAATGTCTGGGTGCGCGGAAATGAGCCAAGGAGCTGAAGCTGTGATCAATAGGATGGCGAGCCATTGGGGGCGTGGATTGCAAAGAAGTCGCAATCTTGCTTCGTATGCATGGGGTTGGGCTAGGCGAAGTGCTGCAACTATGGCGATGAAGGCCAGTGGCGAACAAAGCAGCACCTGCTGCTTTGAGAGTGCGGCCAGAAAGAAAAAACAGAGGCCCATGAAGCTGAGGGCAAAACTGAAAGCTCTGTTTAGGTTCTCTCTGAATGAATAACCGATGCACAGAATGAATAACATCAAGAATAAAACGCTGATCGCTTCGTGACGTATCTCGCTGACCGCGACAAGAGTTGCTGATGACAGCGATAGGATGAGGCAGGAGGCAATCGCCAGGGGCTTTCTGATGGATAGCAGGAGGGCCAGCGGGTAGGTCAGGGCCGAGCAGAGTCCGACAAGGAGGGCGTTTTCGATCCTCGCTAAGGCCGTGATGGTTTTTAGCCCAGCCGGCAAAATATTGCCTGACTGGTCAAGGAGTTGAAGTCCCAGCAGGTTTTCAAGGGTGCTGATATATAATTTGTATGTCAGGGTCCAAAACAGTCCGGGATGATCTGCATAGCTTGGCGCGACGCCCCGCAGTAGTCGCAGTGCCTCTGATGCCCAGAGCATGTCTTGGTCAGGGATTGCGTCATAGGGTCTGTTGAGGCCATAAAGGCCAACGAGGAATGACGGGGCCATGCAGGCCAGAAGTAGTAGTCCCTCTCCCCATAGGTTGGCAGGTCGCCTGATTGTTATTGCCGCCATTGTATTGGGTTCTTTTGTTAGCGTATAAACCGCAGCTTGCGGGCGGCGTAGAGGCACATCTGGGCCAAGATCAGGCCTTCCTTCACGTGGGCGATGTTGGAATTGCCATAGATGCGTTCCTGATAGCGCACCGGCACTTCCACGATCTTGAGATTCAGTTTGCTGGCGCCAAACAGCAGATCGAAATCGCCAAAGGGATCGAAATCGCCGAAGTAGCTGCGCCCTGCCTTTAGCTGCTCGTAGTCGGCTTTCCAGATCACCTTGGTGCCGCAGAGGGTGTCCTTGAGCCGCTGGCGCAGCAGCCAGGAAAACACCGCCGCAAAAAAGCGGTTGGCGGCCGTGTTCAGCGGCGGCATGGCGGCATGGCTGCGGGGATAAACCAGTCGGCAGCCATTGACGAATTCGCCGCGCCCCTCCGCCATCGCCTGCACAAAGCGGGGTAGATCCTCCGGTCGCACCGTCAGATCGGCGTCGAGGATGATCAGGATCTCGCCGCTGGCCTGCTCGAAGCCCAGCCATACCGCATCGGCCTTGCCCTTGCCGCTCTGACGCAACCGCTTCAGCTGCAACGGCCCTGAGTAGTTGGCGCAAACCTGTTCAATTCGGGCCCAGGTGTCATCGCTGGAATGGCCCTCCACGAAGATCACTTCTGTGCTGCGGCCCAGGGGCGGCAGTCGCTCGATCGCCGCGGCGATGTTGCCGGCCTCGTTGCGGGCCGGGATCACCACGCTGACGCTGGGCTGCCGCTGCCGCTGTCGCCCTGGCCGGGCCACCAGCCAGTGGGTGAGCCCCAGCTGTTCGAGCCCGGGCAATTGGCTGAGCCAGCGGTTGGCCAGGGGGGTGAGCAGGGGGATCGACCGCGGCAGCAGGCAGCGGTGGCCGCCCTTGAGCACCTCCCAGCCGGCCAGATCCAGCAGGTTGGTTACGTCCCGGGGGGTGAGCCAGCTCTCCGGTGGCTGGGGCTGGCGCTGGCCGATGCCCTCGGCGGCCTTGAGCAGCGGTTGCCATAGCCAGTTGTGAAAACTCACCACCAGCCGCGTGCGCGGATGGCAAAAGGCCTCCAGTCGCTCCAGCACCCCCTGCACGTCCTGAAGGGTGTTGAGGGTATTGGTGAGCAGGATTACATCGAAGGGCTCGCTCTCCCCGATCGAGGCCGGGCTGATCGTTTCGGCGTCGGCGCAAACGATGCGCAGCTGCGGATGGCGCTGACGGGCGGTTTCTGCCACCTGTGGATCCAGCTCCACCCCCACCCCATGGCCGGGATGCACGCTGGCCAGCAGATCCCCGAGCCCACAGCCGATCTCCAGCACCCGGAGCCCCTCGGCCACCAGCAACCGGTGCAGGCGCATCAGGTCGTCGTAGTACACCCGGTTGCGCTGGCGGAAGCGGAGTTGGCTTGCCGATTGGGTCATCGCGTGATCAAGGAATGGGCCTCGGCCAGGTTGAGCCGCATCGCGGCTGCCACGGCTCGCAGGGTGTGCAGGGTGCCATTGGCAGGTTCCAGTTGGGCAGCTTGGTCGAGCGCTGGTTGCGCCGCCCAGGGCTTGAACCGGTAGAGCTGCACGAAGCCCAGGCCCAACTGGGCGTTGGCATTGGCGGGATCGAGTTGGACGATGCGGCTGAGGCTCAAGGCGGCGGCGGCGGCCTGGCGCTGCAGGGCCTGGGCTAGGGCCAGGGGGTAGAGCAGATCGAGGTTGGTGGGATCCCGCCGCAGGCGGGCCTGCAAAATCGCCTCGCCGTCTACCAGATACACCTGCTCGGGGTCCTGTTGGTTGATGCGGCCCACCCGGGCGAACAGTTCATCCAGCTGACCCTGTCTAAGCAGCTGGCCCAGCTCCAGCAGTTGATCGATGCGGTTGGGCATCGCCGGCCCCTCAGCAGGGGTGGCTGCTCTCGGGCTGGTCCCCTCAGGTCTTGCCCCTCCTGGGCTGGGCCCCTCAGCCGTGGATTGCCTTGGGGCTGGCGTGAATTTGATCAGCCGGGATTGGAGGGGGATCCGCTGGCCACTGGCCAACAGCAGGCTGGCCTGGAATTGGGCCGGCAGGGGGGCCTTGCTGGCCAGCCGTTCGCTGATCGCCAGGCAGCCGCTGGGCTGGTCGGGGCGCAGCAGGCCCTGGCCGACGCCCCGGTCGTGGCCGTCGAGCAGCAACCTCGATCCCTGCAGCAGCCGAGCCGGCGCCACCAGCCGGGTCACAAGCACCCCATCGCCGCCAGCCCCGGACCCCTGGTCAACTAGCTCCAGCAGCGGCTGCCCCCCGGCGCCACAGGGGGCCGGCGCCACCGTCAGGCTCAATTGGCGCCGCCGATACAGTTCGGCGCCGCTGCCATCGGGCAGGGCCCAGCGGCCGGCGGCGATGAATGCGGGCGAGCGCCTCACCAGTTGGCTGAGCTTGGCCTGGCGCTCGTCGCTCATCACCCCCTGGTCGCCACCCTTGAGCAGAAACCAGTCGAAGCCTGCCAGGTCTTCTTCCAGGTGCTCCAGCGGTGCCAGCGTCTGGCGGGCGGCCACCCGGAATTGTTGCCGGCGGCCTTCCGCCTCCAGGTTGAAGGCGTTGAGAAATTCGCTGTCCGGCAGCACCGCCAGGGTGGAGAGCTGTTGGGGGCTCTGGCGGCGGATCGTGGCCACGATCTGCTCCAGCGGCCACGGCTGTTCCCTCTGGGGGGAAGGCTGTTCCCCTTGGGGAGACGGCTGTTCCCTCTGGGGGGATGGCTGGCCACGCTGGGGGGCATGGCTGGGGAAGGCGGTGAGGTTGGCACCGATGCCGAACTGACAGGCCAACAGGCCGCTGATGCCCACCAGCACGATCGCCCCCCGCCAGTAGCGCCGCCAAGGGCCCGAACCGCTGCTGGCTCTACTACTGGCTCCGTTCCTGGCACTGCTGTTGGCGCCTGCGGTGGTCACAAGCCAGGCCAGCAGCAGCAGCAGCTGGGGCAGCAGCGGCAGCACGAAGCGGAAGTCTTTGGTGCTCATCAGGCTGGCCAGCAGCAGGCCCCCCAGGGGGAAGCTCAGCCACCAGGCCAGGCGCCAGCGCTCTGCAGCGCTGGCCGGCGGCTGCCCTTCCTGGCGGCGCAGCCAGCTGTTTCGCGGTAAACCTCCCTGCCGCCTGCCGCCCTGCAGCAAGCGATCCAGCAGCCAGCCGGCCAGCACCAGTCCCACCAGGCTGGCGCCGGCCATGGCGGGCAGCAGCTTGGGGTAATAGAGCCAGCCGGCCAGGCTGTTGGGCTCCAGCCCCTCCTGGTAGAGCACCCCCCAGCGGCGGGCATTGTTCACCGTGCTCACAATTGTGAGCCAGTTCTGGCCGATCCAGCCGCCGGCCACCAGCCAGGCCAGCCAGGCGGCCAGCAGCCCCTGGGCGGCCAGCCACCAGCGGCCCCGCAGCAGCTGCTGGGCCGCCCGCAGAGCCAGGCCCGCCAGGGGCAGCCAGAGCAGCAGCAGGCCGGTGGGACGGGTGAGCAGCAGCGCCCCCAGGGCCAGGCCGCAGCAGCCGCTGGCCAGCCAGGGTCGCCGCCAGCTGCGGCCAGGCCTGCGGCCCGTTTCACCCAGACCCAGGTGCCGCCAGCTGAGCAGGGTCCAGCAGGCCGCCAGCACCGCGGTGAGGCTGAAATCAATCAGATAGTCGCTGCGCTGGTTGAGCAGGGCCGGCGCCACGGCGCAGAACCAGGCGGCCCACAGGCCGGTCTGGCGGCTGCCCAACAGCCGGCCCTGGCCGTAAACGCTCACCAGCAGCAGGCCGTTGAACAGGCCGTTGCTGAGGATGGCGCTGGCGTAGCTGGGCCCCAGCAGGCTGAACAGCGGCGCCGTCACCAGGTAGGTGAGCGGGCCGCGGTAGCTAGGGGCCTGGGCCCAGAGCTGATGCCACCAGTCGCCAGCCAGCGGCTGGGGTTGGCGCAGCACCTGCCAGATGTTCAGGGCGCGGCTGAGGTGGTCCCCCTGGTCCCAGGCGGGGGGCAGTTGGTGGCCCTGCAGCCAGATCAGATCCAGCACCAGGCTGCCGAGCCAGATGCCGGCCAGCAGCCAGCCATCGCGGTGGCGGGGCCGGCTGGATGTGGGGTTCTCCGAGGGGGCCATCTAAGTGGTGGTGGGGCCGCTCATGGGCTGGAGTTTGACGGGTTGGAGTTTGATCGCCGCTCTCCCCGCTCTCCCCCTTCTGCCCGTTTTGCCGGTTCTGCCGGTTCTGTCCGCTCAGCCCGTTCGGCCAGCACCCATCCCCGCAGCGCCGGCGCCTCCAGCAGCACCCGCCAATCCTCACCAGCAGGCAGCTCGGAGCGGCGCAGCCACAGCCTTTGGCCCGGCGCCACGGCCGCCGCAGACAGCAGCTGATCGGGGGTGGTGGGAGTGGCCAGGGCCAGCAGGATCAGCTGGGCGTGGTCATCGCCACTGAGGGGGGCCGTCGCCGCCGCCTGGATCGGCCGCTGGGCCAGCAGCCGTTGCACCGCTGGCGGGGCCAGGGCCTGGCGCAGGGCGGGGCTGCGGTCGCTGAACAGGCCGGCCTGGGTGAGTAGCGCCAGGGCCAGCCAGGGCCCGGCCAGCAGGGCCAAGAGCCGCCGTCGGGGCTTTTGCATCAGGCAGCTGGCCAGCCAGCAGGCCCCCAGCCCAGCGGCCGCCAGGGCCAACAGGGCTGGGGCCGGCAGCCCGTCAGCGGCGGCCAGCAGTTTTTGCAACGGCGCAGCCGGCCAGATCAGGGCCGCCAGCAGCAGGGTGGCCGCCAGCAACAGGGCGGCGGCCAGGGCGCCAAGGGCTAGCTGGAGCGGCCGCCGCCAAGGCCGATCTAGCTGACAGCAGCGCTGCAAACCGAGGCTGGCGGCCATGGCGATCCAGGGGGTGAGCTGCAGGCCGTAGTAGGGGGTTTTGGTGCGAAACAGGCTGAGCAGCAGCAGCAGCAGCAGGGGGTAGAGCAGCAACAGCAGCCGTTGGCCCCGCTCCAGGGGCAGCCGCCAGGCGATCGGCCAGCCCAGCAGCGCCGCCAGGATCCAGGGGGCCGTGTTCGCCGGAATGTTCCACAAGTAATAGAAGGGCCCGGCGGCGTAGACGTCAGCGCGCGACAAAAACAGCAATTTCTGCCAGAGGCCGCCCACCACCTCCAGGCCATAGCTCTGCAGGCTCAGGGCCAGCCACAGGGCCACCGGCAGCCAGCCCAGGGCCAGCCCCAGCCAGAAGCCGCCGCGGCGCAGAACCTGCCGCCGCTCCAGCAGCAGATAGGGCGCGATGGCCAGCATTGGCAGGGCCACCATGAAGCCCTTGATCAAAAAGGCCAGCCCCGGCGCCAGCCCCACCAGCAGCGGCATGACTGGCGAAGAATCAGCTGGCTGCGCACCGGCTGGCCGCGCACCAGTTGGCCGCGAAGCGGCTGGCCCCTGGCCAGGACCGCAACTTTTGGGGCCGCAGTTCACCAGGGCGGCGATGCCGGTCAGCTCCACCGCCAGCAGGGGCATGTCCTGGGTGGCCAGGTGGGCGTAGTTCAGCCACAGGGGCGTCAGCGCCAGCACGGCCATGGTGAGCGGGCCAGCGGCTGGCAGCTGGGGCAGCAGCCGCCTGGCCAGCCAGCCGCTGAGCAGCAGCGAGGCCACTGCCGCCAGAAGCGCCGGCAGCGCCTCCGCCCAGGGCCAAGGAAATAGCTTCAAGCTGAGGGCCATCAGCCACTGGACGCCGATGCTGCGGTCGTAGACCGGCTCGCCGAACCACAGCGGCGCCAGCCAGTGACCGCTCTGCAGGATCCAGCGGGCCTGCAGGCCGTAATAGCCGGCGTCGTGGGCCAGGGGGCTGCGGGGGGCCGCCGTGAGCAGCAGCGGTGTCAGCAACAGGGGGCCCGCCAGGCGCGATAGGGGACCCGCCAGGCGCGAGAACGGGCTGCCGAACGGGGCCAGACGAGTCATGGCTGGCACTTTGCCAGCTTGTCCAGGGGGCTGGTAAGGGGGGACTGGGCCCTCGCCAGCCCAGGGCGATCCGGGTCGGCGAGATGGCCGGGCGGGGAGGGCCGGTGTGATCTCTGACACATCGACCCTGGCGGCTGGCCTGCTCTTGCCCCAAACTCTCGCTTGGCGCATCGCGCCTACCAAGTGTGAGGATTTCATGAAACTTTTCCAGCAACTGCTGCTGGCTCCAGCCGCCCTGGGCCTGTTGGCCCCGATGGCTGCCGGCGCCGCCGAGCTGAACATCGCTGGCGTGAGCCAGTACACCAGCCAGGAGCAGGTCACCAGCATCTCCCAGTTCTCTGATGTAAAGCCCACCGATTGGGCTTATCAGGCACTGAGCAACCTGATCGAGCGCTACGGCTGCGTGGCCGGTTATCCCAATGGCACCTTCAAGGGTGGCCAGGCGATGACCCGCTTTGAGGCCGCCGCTCTGCTCAACGCCTGCCTCGACCGCGTCACTGAAGTGACCGACGAGCTGAAGCGCCTGATGAAGGAGTTCCAGAAGGAACTCGCCATCCTCAAGGGCCGCGTCGATGGCCTCGAGGCCCGCGTGGGTGAACTGGAAGCCAATCAGTTCTCCACCACCACCAAGCTGAAGGGCTATGCAGCCTTCGTGCTGGGTGGCAACTCCTACGGCGGCAACGGCAATGTTTTGGCTGCTGATAGCAAAATCTGGCCAACAGCAAAAAATCCCGATACTGGTGTATCCAAACGTACCAAAGATCTTGGTGCTACCAGCCTTAAAAATTACGCCAAGGCCACCCAGGGCGGTACCTCCTTCAACTACGACGTTCGCCTAGACCTGGACACCAGCTTCACCGGCAAGGACCTGCTGCGCACCCGCCTGCGCGCCGGCAACTTTGGTGCTTCCGCTTACAACGGCAATAGTATTACGAATATTTCCCGTCTCACCGGGATGGAAACTTCTTTCCAAGATCCCGCTGGCGCCAACGTAGTTAGCATCGATCGCATTTTCTACAAATTCCCAGTAGGCGATGGCTTCAATGTTGTTGTTGGTC
Organism: Prochlorococcaceae cyanobacterium; assembly: GCA_044356375.1. Classification (GTDB taxonomy): domain Bacteria; phylum Cyanobacteriota; class Cyanobacteriia; order PCC-6307; family Cyanobiaceae; genus UBA5018. Next base: position 118,916 of record JBIKWK010000002.1, read on the forward strand.
CCCGGGTTCGTCAGGACGACATGCTGGCCATGTGGCCCAGCGCCTACCCTGCTGACACCGTCCTCGACGTCTTCACCTACGCCGGTGCTCCCGGTGCCTACAGCCTGAACCTGGGCGGTGGTGCTGGTATCACCTATGCGAAGAATGGCCTGAACGCCAGCCTCAACTACGTTTCTGCTAACGCAAATAGCGGCAATGCTTCCGAAGGTGGCATCGGTACCGACGGTGCTGCTTCAACCTTTACAGCTCAGTTGGGCTATGCCGGCACCAACTACGGTCTGGCCTTTGCCTACACCTTTGGCCAAAATGGTGCCCAGCTATACGGCGGTAACGCCACTGGCCTTGCCCTGTCCGGCTTTAGCGGAAGTAACAGCAACTACGGCCTGAGCGCCTACTGGTCGCCCAAGGAGACCGGCTTCATCCCCTCGATCAGCACTGGCTGGGGCTACAGCACCCTGGCTGGCGCCAAAGGCACTAATGGTGTGGATGCAGTCACTGGCGCCGAAGTCACCGCCGCTCAGAATTGGTATGTGGGCCTGCAGTGGGCTGATGCCTTCCTCAAGGGCAACACCCTGGGCATGGCCTTTGGTCAGCCCACCTTCGCCACCAGCCAATTCAAAGGCAAGCCCAACGACGGCAACTTTGCCTGGGAGTGGTGGTACAAGTTCCAAGTTACTGACAACATCAGCGTTACCCCCGCCATCTATTACCTCAGTGCTCCCCTCGGAGCACAAGGCCGTGAAGTTGCCGGTGGCAATGCCCTCACCAACTTCGGTGGCCTGGTTAAGACCACCTTCAAGTTCTGATCTTTCGATCTGAGCTTTATGGCTGATTTTTCAGCCTAATTAGTTCGATAATCCTGGGGCTCTTGCTGTATAAGCAAGAGCCCCTTTTGATTGATTCAGCTTTGATTGATTCAGCTTGTTGGCGAATCGATGTTGTCCGCTGATTTGTCCAGTTCCGCTAGTATTGCAGTGTAATTTTCGCTGTGTAATTGTAGGTTTGCTGTTGCCAAGCCAATCTGCGGGTATGTGATCGCAAGACTGGTTTGGCATGCGCTTGCCCTGATGCGCTTGCCCTGATGCGCTGCCCGCCGGTCTTGCCTTGGGCTGGTGCCGCCGGGTTTGCCTTGGGCTGGTGCCGCCGGGTTTGCCTGCCGCCGAAGATGGGGAGATAGTTGTTAGGGCAGCTCGGTTGACCCCTTTCTCGCTGGCTCAGGATCCCTACGCCGTGCTCGGCGTCTCGCGCCAGGCCAGCGCCGCCGAAATCAAGAGCGCCTACCGGGCCCTGGTGAAGCGGCACCATCCCGATGCCGGCGGCGATGCGCTCACGATCGTGGCCCTCAATGCCGCCTGGGAGGTGTTGGGCGATGGCGAGCGCCGTCGGGCCCTGGATCGGCGGCTGGAGGATGGGGGGGCGAGCCAGCGGGACGCCGCCGCCGCCGCCCGCAGGGCCAGCCGCCGTGGCGCCGAGCTGGAGGAGCGGCTGGCGGCGTGGCTGCAGGGGGTTTATGGCCCGATCGATCGGCTGCTGGCCCAGGTGATCAATCCCTTCCCCGCCCAGCTGCGGGCCCTGGCGGCCGATCCCTACGACGATGAGCTGATGGAGGTTTTCTGTGCATATTTGGAGCAGAGCCGGCTCAAGCTCGACAAGGTGGACAAGCTCTATCGCTCCCAGGCCGCCCCAGCTGCCGCCAGGGATTTGGCCCTTGGTCTCTACCACTGCCTCAGCCAGGTGCAGGACGCCCTGGCCGACCTGGAGCGATACACAATGGGCTACGTGGATTCCTACCTGCGCGATGGCCGCGAGTTATTGCGGCAAGCCAAGCGGCAGCGCAGCCAGCTGCTGGAGCAGCGCCGCTGTCTGGACATCTAAATCAAATCCTTAGCCCACCAAATTCAGGCCCCAAACGCCTCCAGCTGGTCGAGCCGCAGCCACACGTCGGGTACGGGCAGACGCCAGCGCAGCTGGGCGTAGTCACCCTTGAGGGCGACGATCTCCCCGGGGCCCTCCAGGATGTAATCGGGCGGCAGGGGATCGCTGGCCTGGGCCTCCAGGCTGCCGCCGTAGGCCAGGCGATTCACCCGCACCAGGCTGCCCTTCTTCAAAGGCTGCGCCTTGGCGGCGGCTGGGCCAGCGGCGGTTGGGGTTGGAGATTCGGTCATCGGGGGGCTCTCTGGCGGCGATCGGCTCAGCCAGCTGTGGGCGGCGATCACCGCTTGGCGATCGTTCAACAGAGCTGGCTGCTGGGCCAATACTGCCCGGTTTGGCCCTCAGCTTGGCTGGGGCGCCTCTGAAAAAGCGCTATTTCCTTGGCCCCGCCAGCTCAGGGCCAGGCCAGCTGGCCGCCTGAGATTGGCCTGCCACGCTGGGGCCAATGTCCTGGTGGCCGCCCCTTGACCTCCCACCTCGCCCTCTACCTGATGGTGTTCGGGGGCCTGCTGCTGGTGGCGGTGCTGCTCGACGACATCGCCGCCAGGATCCGCCTGCCAGGAATCCTGCTGGTGTTGGTGCTGGGGCTGCTGATCGACAACAACCTGGAGGCGATTCCAGGTCAGCCACCGCCGTTGCTCAGCCTGGACCACGCCAATCAAATCGCCCAGGTGGCCCTGGTGCTGGTGCTGTTCTTCGGTGGGCTCACCACCAACTGGAGTGCTTTGCGCGGCGTGCTGCGCCCCGCCGCCCGGCTGGCCACCCTGGGGGCCGGCCTCACCGCCGCCCTGCTTATGGCCGGGGTGCTGGGCCTGGAGCGGCTGGCCGGCGCCCAGGGGGCCGCCAGTGTGCCGATGGCCCTGTTTGTCGGGGCGATGGTCTGCAGCACCGATGCCTCGGCGGTGTTGGCCCTGTTGCGGCCCCTGGCCGGCCGGCTGCCCCAGCGCCTGCTCGACCTGCTGGAGTGCGAATCGGCCTTCAACGATCCGGTGGCGGTGGTGTTGGCGGGCTTGGCCCTGGCCCTGGCCTCCGGTGATGGCGATACCAGCGCTTCCTATCTGGTGATCGAGGTGTTGCGCCAGTTTCTGCTCGGTGCCCTGCTCGGCTTCCTAGGCGGCAGTTTGGCCAGCCAGCTGCTCTCGGCCAAGTTGTGCGGCGGCCTGCCCTCGCTGCTGGCCGTGTCCAGTTTGGCGGTGCTGTTCCTGCTGGTGGGTGCCACCCAATTGCTGGGGGGCAGTGGCCTGTTGGCCGCCTATATCGCCGGCCTGGTGCTGGGCAACAGCTCCGATTTCGACCGCGACGCCCTGGAGCAGGCCCATGCCGGCTTCGCAAAGTTGGCTGAACTGCTGCTGTTTTTATGCATGGGCCTGGTGGTGCAGCCCGATCAGGTGGTGGATTCGGCCGGCCGGGCGCTGCTGCTGGTGCTGGCCCTGCTGCTGGTGCGCTGGCCGCTGGTGGAATTGCTGCTGTTCCGCGTTGGTTTCAGCCGCCCTGAGAGGTTGATGATCGCCTCTGCCGGCCTGCGGGGGGCGGTGCCGATCGCCCTGGCCATCCAGGCCGCCGCCAGCTCCGTGACCTGGGGGCGCCAGATGCCGGCCCTGGCCCTGGGGGTGGTGCTGATCGGGCTGTTGGGGCAAGCCGTGGCCCTGGTGCCCCTGGCCCGGCGGCTGGGCCTAGCCTCCATGGGCAAGTAGGGGGCCATCGGTGCGACTGCTGCTACTGGGCTGTTCGGGCTTTGTCGGTCGCGAGCTGGTGCCGCACCTGCTGCAACTCGGCCATCAACTCACCCTGGTGAGCCGCCAGGCCAATCCCTTCCCTGCCCTGGTGGCAGAACGGCTGGAGCTGTTGCGGCTCGATCCGGCCTTGGCGGCCAGCTGGCAGGACGATCGCCTGTTGGCGGCCCTGGCCGCTGCTGAGGGGGTGGTGAATCTGGTGGGAGAGCCGATCGCCGAGCGGCGCTGGACCCCCGCCCACCGTCAGCTGCTGCTCGACAGCCGGGTGAACAGCACCGAGCTGCTGGTGCGGGCGATGGCCGCCCAGGCGCCGCCGCCGGCGGTGTTGGTGAATGGCTCGGCCGTGGGTTACTACGGCATCAGCGTTGCGGCCCGCTTCGATGAAGCCAGCGCCAGCGGCGGCGATTTCCTCGCCGAGATTTGTCGTAACTGGGAGGCGGCAGCCGATCGGGCTCCGAGCGGCTGCCGCCTGGTGAAGCTGCGCCTGGGCATCGTGCTCGGCCCCGATGGCGGTGCCTTGGGCAAGATGCTGCCGGTGTTTCGGGCTGGCTTTGGTGGGCCCGTGGGCTCCGGCCGCCAGTGGATGAGCTGGATCCATCGCCAGGATCTCTGCCGCCTGATCGCCACGGCCCTGGCGGACCCCGCCTACAGCGGTGTTTACAACGCCGTGGCTCCCGAACCCACCACCATGGCCCAGTTCGCCGCCGGCCTGGGCCGGGTGCTGGGGCGGCCCAGCCTGTTGCCGGTGCCCGGGGCGATCCTGCAGCTGCTGCTCGGCGATGGGGCCCAGGTGGTGCTGGAGGGGCAGCAGGTGTTGCCGCAGCGGCTGCGACAGCAGGGTTTCAGCTGGCGCTGGCCCGAGCTCAGCGCCGCACTTGCTTCTGCCACCAAGCCATCGCCCCGCTGAGCAGGGCGGCGCCCATCAGCAGGCCGATCGCCGGGGTGAACAGGGGCTCCCAGAGGGCTTGAAACAGTTTCAGCGGCGCCTCCAGGTGCTGGCTGTTCAGGCCCACCGCCACGGCGAACCAGCAGGCGCCGGCGATCACCACGAATACGTCGATCACCAGCAGGGTGTCGATCGCCCCCTTGAGCCGCTGCAGGGGACTGGCGGGTTCAGCCATGGGGGCAGGTTTCGAGCAGCTCCATGATCGCCTCCGCCATGCGTTCGCTGCCCCCGGCACTGCCGATGCGCTCCCTCGCCAGGCGCTCCAGGCTGCGTTGCAGGGCGGCCGCCCGGGCTGGATCGGCCAGCTGCCCAAGCAGCGTCGCCGCCAGGGTCGCCGTGGCCTCCAAGCTGGCCTGGCTGCCCGCCGCCCCGCTGGCGCAATGGACACCGCTGCCCAGCAGGCGCCGCTGGGCCTCGGCAAAGCTCTCCGTGAACTGGGGCCCACGCCCCGCCAGTTGCAGCACCGGCTTGGCCAGTCCCACCGCCTGCTCACTGGCCGTGCCCGCCATCGAGATCACCAGCTCTGCGGCCGCCAGGATCCCACTGAAGCGACCCCAGCCCAGCCCTAGCCGCAGGCCATGGCCCCCCAGCACCGGGCCATTGGGGCTGGAGGCAGTGGCCTGTTCCCCGGCGGTGGTTTCTTCATCGACAGTGGCCGTTGCCTCAGCAGTGGCCATTGCCCCAGGCGCCTCCTCCAGTTGCCAGCCGTGGGGGCGGGCCATGCTGGCGATTGCCTCGAGCCCCAGCTCCGGCACCAGGGCCACCTCCACCAGCAGGCGCCCTGGCTGGCGCAGCTCCGCTGGCAGCAGGGCCAGCATTTGCAGCATCAACTCCAGGTTTTGCAGGGCTTCCGGCAGGCGGCTGCCGGGTAACAGGGCCAGCCGCCTGGCCGCCTGGCCAGCTGCCGCTGCCCCCCGAACGGAGGTCACTGGTTGACCGCCCCCCCCTCCTCCCTGGCTGAAGGCAAAAATCTGATCGGGGGCCACCGGGTCGAGGAAGGGGTTGCCCAGGAAGCTCACGGGGCGGCCCAGCTGGCCCTGGAGATCGCTGGCGGTGAGGGCATCGCGGCTCCACACCGCCAATACCCGGGCTTGGCGCAGCAGCCAGCCGCAGGGCCAGGGCAGCCGCAGCCGGCCCTCGTAGTGGCTCGAATAGGCAACCAAATACATCGCGGTGGGCCGTCCACTCAGCCAGGCCCCCAGCAGCGGCACCACGTCGCCCACCGCTACCACCAGGCCATAGCGCTGGCGGCGGCGGCGCAGCAGCGTCAGGCGGCGCAGCAGGTAGAGCACCTGGCCCTGGAGCAGTTCAGTGAGCTGGCCGGCCAGGCTGGTATAGCCCAAGCCGCCGGTGCTGTAACTGCGGGTATGGCCCAGCACGGCGATGCCCTGGCGGCGGTAGGGATCGCCGTGGCCCACCAGGGGCAAGGCCTCCACCGCCACGCCGCGAAGCTGCAGGGCTGCTGCCAGCAGGGCACCGCTCAGGTCCTCCCCGTGGCCGTTGCTGAGCAGTAAGACGGGCTTCAACGGCTCCAAAACTCAAAGGCTCAACTGAGCAACCACTCCCGGGCCACTCAACTACGCAACTCAACCGGGCGACGCAACTGGGCAACCACTGCTGGTCCACTCAACCTGGCAAAACCACTGAAGGGCAACCACTCAAAGGCATCGGCAGCTGTCGCTCGCTACAGATCAGTCTTCCTGGAGCCACGCCTGCAGCTTGAGCATGGCCTGCCAACCGGGCTTGCGGGCCAGGCCATCGGCCATGGATTCCTGCAGTTCAGCGGCCAGTTCCGGCGCCATCGCCAATACCCGCCGGGCCATGTCCACGTGCTCTCGCACCCCCTTGGTGCCGGTCTCCAGCATCGCCAGGCTGAGGTTGATGCGGCTCTGGGGATCCTGGGGGTTGAGCCGCACCGCCACCTTGGCGGATTTCATCGCCGCCAGCGGTTGGCCCGCCAGCAGCTGCAACCAGGCCAGGCAGGTCCAGCCCGCCGACTGGCGCGGCGACTGCTCGGTGATGGTGATGAAGTCGTCGATCAGGCCTTCGATCGGCGCTCCGGCGCCATAGCGCCCGATGGCCTGCTCAAACAGCGACTCGCCATTCGGGGCTGGCTGGCCCTCGAGGTTGGAGGCTGTTTCTGGGCTGGCAGCTGTTTCTGGGCTGGCAGCTGTTTCTGGGCTGAAAGCCGTCTCGGGGCTGGAGGCCGTCATGGCAGCGGCGGATCAATCGGCTATGGGTTCAGATTCCCACGCCGCCGGATGAGCCCCTGCGGGCAAGGGGGCCGCCAGTAGGCGGCTCAGACGTTGAAGGAGCTGCCGCAGCCGCAGGTCTGGGTGGCGTTGGGGTTGGTGAAGTTGAAGCCGCCACCGATCAGGGAGGTGGAGAAATCCAGCTGCATCCCGTAGATGTACAGCAGGCTCTTGGGATCGCAGACGACGCGAAACGGCAACACCCCCTCGGGTTCGTAGGCATAGGTGGCGTCGTCGGGGCGGATCGCCTCGGCCTCGATGAAATCCATCGTGTAGCTCATGCCGCTGCAGCCTCCGGAGCGCACACCCACCCGCAACACCTTGCCGTCGCCCTGTTGGCCGATCAGCTGGCCCAGCTGCCTCACCGCCGTCTCGGTGATCAGGATCCCCTTGCCATCGCGATCCGTCACGGTGGCCTCCGGCCTGGCTGGCGTGGGGGCAGGACCGGCGGGCGCGGGGCTGGCGGCGGGGGTCTGGGCGGTAGGGGTTTGGGCGGTTGCCGTCTCGGCGGTCATGGCGGGGGGGAGCGGAGCGCTCTTGGATCCGGCTCAGCAACTCTAGGCAGGCCGGTTCAAGAAGGGGTTGGCGGCCGGCCATGGCTGAAGCCCCGGTTCCATTCCATCGCGCTTAGCCGCTCCATCGTGCTCGGCCACTCCACAGTGATCAGCCAATCCATAGAGTTCAGTCAAATCGTGGGGTAACGGGGTGCGGGTCGCCATCGTGGGTGCTGGTCTGGCCGGTTTGGCGGCGGCGGTGGACCTGGTGGATGCCGGCCACCAGGTGGACCTCTACGAGGCGCGACCGTTCCTTGGCGGCAAGGTGGGCAGCTGGGAGGACGGCGAAGGTAACCACATTGAAATGGGATTGCACGTATTTTTCTATAATTACGCCAACCTATTTGCCCTGATGCGCAAGGTGGGGGCGATCGATAACCTGCTACCTAAGGAGCACACCCATTTATTTGTAAATCGTGGTGGGGATCTGCGCAGCCTTGATTTTCGCTTTGCCCTCGGTGCCCCGTTCAATGGCCTGAAGGCCTTTTTTACTACCCCCCAGCTCGATTGGCTCGATAAATTGCGCAATGCCCTGGCCTTAGGCACCAGCCCGATCGTGCGGGGTCTGGTCGACTACGAGGGCGCCATGACCGTGATCCGCGAGCTGGATCGGATCAGCTTTCAGCAGTGGTTTATTGGCCATGGCGGCAGTGAGCAGAGCATCCGCCGCCTCTGGAATCCGATTGCCTACGCCCTCGGCTTTATCGACTGTCAGGCAATTTCAGCGCGCTGCATGCTCACCATCTTTATGATGTTCGCCTCTAAAACTGAGGCATCCAAGCTTAATTTGCTGAAGGGATCCCCGCATCGCTGGCTCACCGGACCGATACTCGATTACATCCAGGCCCGGGGTGGCCGGCTGCATCTACGTCACCGCGTCAGCCAGATTCACTATCAAGATATTTCGGATGGGCCGGGCCCGGGCTTGGCCGCCGGCGGCGGTGGCCGCGTCACCGGCCTCACCCTTGGCACTCCGGAAGGTCAGATTTCGGTGCAGGCCGATGCATACCTTGCGGCCTGCGATGTGCCGGGAATTCAGCGCATCATCCCGGAGGCCTGGCGCCGCCATCCCCAGTTCGACAACATCTACAAACTGGAGGCCGTGCCGGTGGCCACGGTGCAGTTGCGCTACGACGGTTGGGTAACCGAGCTGGGCGAGGGCCCCGAGGCCAGCCGCGCCCGCCAAGACCTGGAGCGCCCCACGGGTCTCGATAATTTGCTATATACGGCCGACGCGGATTTCAGCTGTTTTGCCGATCTGGCCCTGGCCAGTCCCGCCGATTACCGCAAGCCGGGCCTGGGGTCGCTGCTGCAATGTGTGCTCACCCCCGGCGATCCCTGGATCCCCAAGAGCACCGAAGCGATCGTCGCCCACACCGATGCCCAGGTGCGTGAGCTGTTCCCCTCGGCTCGCCCGCTCAGCCTGGTTTGGAGCAATGTGGTCAAGTTGGCCCAGTCGCTCTATCGTGAGGCCCCCGGCATGGAGCCCTTCCGCCCAGCGCAGCGCACGCCGGTGGCCAATTTCTTCCTGGCCGGCAGCTATACCCGCCAGGATTACATCGATTCGATGGAAGGCGCCACGATGAGCGGCAAGTTGGCTGCAGCTGCCATCCTGGGCTGCAGTGCCGACCTGGTCTCCAGCGCCGCCACTGGCCCGTCGGTTCAGCCGCTGGCGGTCTGAAAGCCCAGTCCCTTGCCCCCTCGCAGAAACACCATGGGCCGTTGGCTCGAGCACAGCGTCACCACGGAGATCAAGGCTCCGGTGGAGCGAGTGTGGCAAGTGTGGAGCGATTTGGAGGCGATGCCCCAATGGATGCGCTGGATCGAGTCGGTGGTCACGGTGCCCCATGATCCAGACCTCACCGACTGGACCCTGGTGGCCCAGGGGTTTCGCTTCCACTGGCAGGCCCGCATCGCCCGGCGGGTGGAGACCCAGCAGTTGCATTGGGAATCGGTGGGGGGCCTGCCCACCAAGGGAGCCGTGCGCTTTTATCCCCAGTCGGCCAATTGCACCGCTGTCAAGTTGACGGTGAGCTACGAGTTGCCAGGGGTCTTGGCGCCCTTGATGGAACCCACCATCCTGGGGGGGATTGTGACTAAGGAGCTGCAGGCAAATCTTGACCGCTTTCGAGACCTGGTGGAGAGCGAAGGCTGAGCTCCGCCCCCGCTGGACCCAGCTACTGCCCCCAAGGCTCTGGGTCGCCTTGATGACCCTGGGGCCCCTCGCCCTGGTGTCGGCCTGTTCGGGCCTGCCAAACCAGGGCAATTCCAAAAACGGGGACCAACCCGCCGTGGAGAAGCTTGGCCTGGCGGCTGACCTGCGGTTGCCGGCAGGCCTTCTCCCCACAACCCCGCCAGCCGAGGCCCCGCCAGCCAAGGCCCCGCCAGCTGCTGGTTCAGGGGCCATCGCCGGGTTGACGCCCCTGCCCAGCCCCGAACGGGTGGTCTCAGCCATGGGATCCGGCCGGCTGGATCCATTCAGCCCGCCGCCTGGGGAGGCCGCGGCCTCCACCGCCTCTGCCTACACCGCCTCCACCTCCACCGCTGTGCCCTTGGCCCCGCCGGCCAACTTTCGCCTCACTGGCCTGGTGCTAAGCGGCTCCCAAGCCGAGGCCCTGGTGCAGTTTGGCGCCCTCAGTGGCAGTTTGAGGCAGGGGGATCGGGGTGGCCGCAGCACCGATTTGTTGCCGGCCGGCTGGGCTGTGGCCCGCGTTGACCTGCGCAGCGGAGTGCTCACCTTGAGCCAGGGCCGTCGGTTGCTGCCGCTGCAGCTCTAGGGCTGCCCTAGGGGCGCTGGGCAAGGGCGCGACTGCAGGCGGCCACCAGGCCCTCTAAGTCGTGGGGGTTGGCTTCCGCATCGAGGCGGCCCAGCAGTTCGCGGCAGCGCTGGCTGGTCTGGGGGCCGATGGAGACCAGGGCAATCTCTGCTAGGCGTTGCTGCCAATTCTCCCCGTAGGCCTGGGCCAGCAGGCGGCAGGTGTGGCTCACGGTTTTGCCGCTGCTGAAGGTGATCGCATCGATGCGACCCTGCTCCAGGGCCAGTTGGGCGGCGCTGGGTAGGCCCTGGGGGCAGCCGGTCTCGTAGGCGGCCACCTCCACCACCCGGGCCCCCGCCGCCCCGAAGGCCTCGGCCAGCAGGGTGCGGCCACCACTTTCCACCCGCGGCAGCAGCAGCCGCAGTCCCCAGCCCGACACGGGAAAGTGATCGATCAGGCTCTCGGCCACGAAGGCGGGCGGCACGAAGTCCGCAGGGGCTCCCAGGGCTTCCAGTTGGGCGGCGGTCTTGCGGCCCACTGCCGCCAGCTTCAAGGAGGCGGGCCGGTGGGCCAGGCTTTGGCCGCGGCGCCTTAGCCGCTGCTCCACCGCATCTACGCCATTGCCGCTGGAGAACACCAGCCAGTGGAAGCTGTCCAACTCTTCCAGGGCGTCGTCGAGGGGGCCCCAGCTCTGGGGCGGGGTTACCACCAGGGCAGGCAGATCCACCACGGTGGCGCCGGCCCGCTCGAACAGGTGGCGGGCTTCTGCCAGTTGGGTTTCGGCGCGGGTCACCGCGATCGTGCGGCCCGCCAGCGGGCCGGCATCGGATGGGGGGCTCATGGCGTCAACTCCAGCTTCACCAGACTGCCCGCCTGCTGGAGCAGGGCCGCGGCTTCGCTGGCGCGTCCCTGTTGTTGCAGCAGGCGGATGGCGCTGCTGAAACCCTGGCGGCAGCCTGGGATGTCGCCGGCCAGCAGCAGGCAGACCGCCAGATTTTGATGGCTGGCCGCCGCGTTTGGATCCAGCTGCAAAGACTGGCGGTAGGCGGCGATGGCGGCCGCCAGCTGGCCCCGCTGGCGCTCGATCACCCCCAGCTGGAACCAGGCCAGGGCCAGTTCCGGGGCGGCCTGGCAGGCCCCCCTGGCCAGGGCCGCCGCCTCGTCGACTTCCCTCTGCTCCAGCAGCGCTTGGGCCAGGTTGAGGCGTGCCGCCAGGGTTAGCCGGGCCGGCAGCGGCAGGGCCAGGGCCTGGCGATAGAGGGCGATGCTCTCTTGCTGACTCTCCGGGCCCACCGCCATTCCCACCGCCATTCCCATCGCCATTCCCGTAGCAGTGCCCATCGCCATGGCCAGGTGCAGCAGTAATTCGTAGCGCTCCGGCTGGGCGTCTGGGGGGCAGTGGGCCAGGCCCAGCCGCAACAGCTCGATGCCTCGCCGCCGGTTGCCCTCGCTCACCTCCAGGCTGCCGAGCTTGGCGCAGGCGTAGGGGTCGCCGGGCTTGAGCGCCAGCTCGGCTTCCATCGCCGCCCGCAACCTGGCGGCCTTGGCGCCGTCGGCCAGCAGCTCCGGCCGGTAGCCGTCATGCACCAGGGCCGGCAGCGGGCAGTCGGCGATGCGCCAGTGGGGTTCCCTGGCGATCAGGGCCGCCACGCTGTCGTCCACCATCGTGTGGTATTGGCCACTCCAGTGGATGGCCGGGTGGCGGCGAAACAGCCGGCTCACATTTGAGTAAGGCGACTGCAGCGCACCCCGCTCAAAGCGCAGCAGGTTGATCAGCAGCAGCTCGGGCTGGGCGATCAGCTGGCGCAGCGGTTTCTTGGCTTCCTCCAGCAGCTGTTCGTCGGCATCGAGCACCAGCACCCAATCGCCGCTCACATGTTTAAGGGCCTCGTTGCGGGCCGGCTCAAAATCTCCTGGCCAGTCCATCTGATGCACCACCGCCCCGCAGCGCTGGGCGATCGCCACCGTGGCGTCGCTGGAGCCGGTGTCCAGCAGCACCAGCTCGTCGACAAAGCCCCGCACCGAAGCCAGGCAAGCCTCCAGCCTCTCCGCCTCATTGCGCACGATCATCGAAAGGCTGAGCCGAATCACGGGGGCAGCTGGGGGATCAGTCGGTGAATTCGCCGGGGCGGCGGTCCCTGGCAGCTTCAGTGTGGCCCAGGGGCATGGCTGCCGCGCCTGGGCGCGGCCATCCACATGGAGGCAGACAGCCTGGAGGAGCTGCACTGGGAGATCCGGGATGCCTTGCACTGCCACTTTGAGGAGGGAGAAGCCCCGCCCTTGATTCGGCTACATCATGTCCGCCAGGAATTGCTGGCCTTGTGAGCAGCAGCCGATGCGTGTTGGCACTCTCCGGCAGATCCTCAAGGATGTGGCAAGCCAGAGCGGAGTGAGCCTGGAGGAGGTTGTTCAGTCCATCGGGGGCTGAGTAGCTGGGGTTGGGGCTGGATCGCCATCGCCTGCAGCAGGGCATATCTCTGGGAGGCGCACGGTGACAATCAGTAAGGCGGCCGGCTGTCGTGACCCCTGAACGCCTAGCGCGACGTAGCGCTTCAACCTGATCCCAACCCGCCCGGCTGAGGCGCTGAGGCTTAGCCCATCGGCAGCTGCATTACCCACAACCCTGTTTAGTGCGACGGCAGGCCCTGCATCGGCGGGATGCGGACTCAAAAGCGTCCAGCTGGCTCAAAAGCGGCCAGAGATAACGGAGGCCCAAGTCGTTGGGCAACCCCCGAAAAACCTCAGGAAGCATTTAGTGGTTCGCCTCAGCGGACGAATCGCAGTGGCCGGCGGCTCGCTGCTCTATTGGCGACAAACTCCTAGATCCTGGGCCTAAACTGACCTCATTGCCCAACTCGGACTTCTACATGTTGACAGTTGCTATTCCGATCTGGGAGTTCGTGCTACGTGGAGCAGTAGTTTACATATTTTTGCTCGTTCTGCTGCGATTAACGGGTAAAAGACAGATCGGTCAATTTGCCACGTTTGATCTTGTTCTCTTGCTCGTGCTCTCCAATGCCGTGCAGAACTCGATGAATGGTGGTGACAGCTCTCTAGTAGGGGGGCTCGTCTCTGCCTTGACGCTCGTGGGACTCAACTTTCTTGTTGGCCTTGCAACCAGTCGCAGTAAACGCATTGAGGCCTTCATCGAAGGGCGCCCGGAAGTACTGGTACACAATGGGAGATTGTATCCCGACGTTCTGATGCATGCTCAACTCACCCGCCACGAACTTGAAACCGCCATTCGTGCTGCCGGTTGCGATTCGATCGAAGATGTGCACGTGGCCATTTTGGAAAACAACGGTTCAATTACCGTGCTGCCTAGGCATTCCTGAAGTTTAAGGTAGTAATAAGCATTAAGGAAGCCTTCGTGGAGTAGCCCGATTGGCGATGTAAATGGCCTGGAACAAATTCATTGCTTGCAAGCAGATTGGATTCAGCAATCATGAGTTTTTAGGCATAGCGATCCTTGGCTCAAGCTTTTCTGCTAAAAATAGAGGAGCCCTAAACTTGGGACTCCTCGACAAGATAGTCAGATTGGAAAAGCCTATTTCGCATTGAGCAATAAGCTGCTGAATGTAAGCGACGCGCCTGGTGTGTTCAACCAGAATGCCAGGCGTCGCCGCTGATTTCAGCTCATCCCATTCCGGCCTTGTCCTTGACGTCTTCAACGGTATTTCGGACTTTGGCCTCGGCCTGCTTCGCCTTGCCGGCGAGGCGATCTCCCTGGTTGCCAGTGACCTTGCCAATCGATTCCTGGGTTTTGCCCTCGAATTGCTTGGCGTCAGCCTTGACGCGGCCAGCGGTAGTAGCAAGTGGCAGGAATGAGTAGCTGATAGTAAACGCTCCTGAGGCCTGGGCGGGAGAGCTCAAGGCCGGCGTGGCGATCAACATCAGCAAGCTAAAGGCAATGCCAAGGCAAGCACTAGCCAGCTGGCGCAGAAAACGAAGTTGGTGATTCATGGTGAGAATGACCTGGTGATAGTTGGGTTTAGCAATAAGAGGTATATTGGCGGCTCGTGCATTGCTCCCAATGATGCTTAACGCTCAAAGCTGAGTACTCAATACTCAATACTCAATACTCAATACTCAATACTCAATACTCAATACTCAATACTCAATACTCAATGCTCACTGATTGCTGGCCACTGAGTATTTGGCTGCTGCCACAATAATCCAGTGGCGAATCGTTGTTCGTGTAGCTGTTTACATGATGCCGCGCCTACCGGTGAGAAACGAAATCACAGCAAGCACTAGAAACACAAAAAACAGGAGCTGGGCGATACTCGCGGCTGATCCGGCGATACCGCTAAAGCCAAGGAAGGCAGCGACGATCGCAATGATGAAAAACGTTATGGCGTAATTAAGCATGAAATGGCTCTTAAGGTGTATTGACTAATTCGGAGATCTGTTGTTGGGTTTTGCCGAGCTTTTTCTGCAGATGGCCTAGCAATTCTTCTTCTTGGCCCTCGGCGTAGTTTAAGTCGTCATCGGTGAGATCGGCAAACTTCTGCCTGAGCTTCCCTTTCAACTCGTGCCATTCACCCTTGAATTGAAGCTTGTTCATGATTGGGTTCTCAAGGTTCCGGGATCGTGGACAAAGCAGATGGAGCGGCTGGATCGCTACCAAAGCAGATCCTTTTGCTTGTCACGCCATTGCTCCTCCAATTCCACGATGGACCTGAAATAGATATTTGACTGCTGCATATGTGCCCAATATTCATAGTGCCAGCAAGTCATTGGCCTGGTTTTCAGCTTGGACAGGCGAAGCAGCATCCCGTGGAGTGGTGTAACTCAGGAGCAGCAGCCCCTGCGGTGGCGGGGCTGAAGGCTCGCCTTGTTCAGATCTCTGTTGTGGCAATGGGCGGGGACCCCAGGGTGGGCTGGTCTGTGACCGCGCTAGCTGGGCCCTCGAGCCCCATGCGGCATTGTTGACGGTGTTACATTATTACAGTTGCTAGTCTAAGTAATAGGCGGGAATGGCTTCGGAACTCGCTAAGGCTGGACGCAGGAGAAAAGCCTGAAAAGATATAAGTAAATCCTCCAAAAAAGGAGGTCCATGTACTCATTATTCACTACTAACGCGAAAGTCTCTATGGTGAAGGCAATGGTCAGTCGCCACGCATAACTTCAATTGATTTCGCGATTTCCAGTTGTGGGCTGATGGCCTCCAACGGGTCAACCTGCTGCTGGCTCACCCCAGCGGCATCGCCGTTGATGAGCCCTGGTAGCTGGTCAGCAACCTTGATCCCACCCTGGATCTGGTCTGGGCCTGCGGCCAGCGCCTCTGCTGCGAGCAGCTGTTTCGCGACCAGAAATCGAGGATCTTCCAGCTGGAGAGCAGCGGAATGCGTGATCCTGAACGCATCGATCGGCTGCTGCTGGTAGTTGCGATCGCTGTGCTGACTAGCATACTGCAGGTATTCGCCGTGAGCCTTGCCGGCGAACGCCGCCGCGTCGATCCCCACTGGCAGCGGGGCCTGAGCGTTGGGCGGATCGGCTTGCAGTGGCTGCAACAGGCTGTGGTCCACGCCGGCAGAACTCTGCTGGCCTGGATACCGATCCCGCTGCGACAGCTGGAGCCCTCCATACCCAGTCGCGGTGTCCAACGGCGGCAGAAACAGCCTTGGTTCACGCTGATTGACCTGCCGCCACGCCAGTCCCCACCGCTGGCTGTCGCATGACAGTCTCAGGGTTAGATGTGTGGGCAGTCAGTGAAACCAATGTTACGATACCGGCAAACTTTTGCCAGACTGGTGCCAGCAATGATTATACCAAATACAATTGAATTACTTTCGGGAATAAAGCCAGGCACCTTTCTTTCCGACGATATTTCTTGTTTTGACCAGGCAGAGATTGAAGAATTGGCTGCAGTACTCGGATGCTTAATCTACGCGCCATCAAGCCTGCGCAAGATACTCCAAAAAAAGGTGTAACCATAACACGGTCAGACTTTTATTCGGAAGTTCCTGACGTGGCCGAGATTGAGGCCAGCTTTACGCAAAAGTCGAATCTGATTCTCGATAAGGTATTTCCAGATTCACTCTTTCTGCTAGACTTTCTCAAGCAGCTTGATAATTATTCGAACGAGTTTCATGCGCCCATCACGGCGCAGGAGCCATTGCTTTATTCATGGGAGGGGGCGGCTTTTAGTTACAGTGATGCCATGGCATACTACTGTATGATCCGCCATAAAAAGCCTAAGACTATTATTGAAATTGGCAGCGGAGCTTCAACTCTTGTGGCTCGAAGAGCGATTGAAAAGAATGGATTTGGGACTATCCTGGCGGTTGAACCCTATCCGTCCGAATTCTTGCATAGAATTGAAGGGGTTAAAGTGATTAAAAAGCGTGCGCAAGAAGTCGACAGCTCTTTCTTTAATGAGCACTTGTCGGATGGAGATATAGTATTCATCGATTCGACCCATACCGTCAAGCATGATTCAGATGTGCTTCACATCTATTTGCGCATCTTGCCTGAACTTCTCAGTAGCGTTACGGTTCATGTTCATGATATCTATTTACCGGGGACTTTACCCCTGGAGCTACTTCGTGATCATCAGATATATTGGAATGAACAATATCTGCTGTATGCCTATATGCTGAGCAATCCCCGGGTTAAAACGCTTTTTGGAAGCCGATTCCATATGCTTCATAATCACGCTGAACTGACCAGGTTTATGCGGGGTCAATACCACCCAGGCGGTGCCAGCTTCTGGTTCGAACAGGCCAAGGCCATCTAAAGTCCTTTGTATAAAGCACGGTCGCATTATTCGACGACCTTATGCGCAAAAGCGTAAATACCCGCTATTTCTTCGCAATTTGCCAGATTATTCCCGCTTCCCGTGTAGCATCCGAACCAAAAAAATAGGTCGTGCGTAGCCACGATTTTATCCTGTGGTTGGACTAGCCCAATGTTGCTAGTGATAAGATGCCAGCGGTAGATGCTTGACCCGAGTCTCAGCTTTTCTTCCGAATCTTTGCTGAACCAATCGGGCCGTCTTGCCTGGTCATTGCTTCCTCTGTTGAAGAGTCTCCAATTTGTTGCATGGCAAAACTGGAACCAACCCTACTGGTAGTGGGGGGATAGGTTTGAGAATGGCGAGGCACTCGAGCGGGTTGGTGCTCCAGATCTTGCGCCAGTGCTCCTGCGGGAACTGGAGGAACGCCAGCATGTCGTCACGGGTGGCTTTCATCACGGGCACTGCGCCGGGGAACCGCTTGCGCAGCATCTCTGGCTCGCGGACGTTAACGTCCACTATCCCCATGTTCCAGCTCTCGGGCAGCCGCACATTGCGGCCCATCCGCTCAAGGGCCCAGATGAAGCTCCGGAAGGTCTGGGGAAAACGGGGGTTGACGAGCAGTGCGTTCATGGAGACTTCACGGTCATGGCAACGGACGTTCCCTGGCGACCGCGGGGAGGGCGCCTCACCCCAGATCGGTGCGCCACCCATGCACTGGGCCCTGTTTGCGGCTTCCGTGGGCAGCGGGTGGGAGGTGCCCATGCCCGACCAAGGGAGGAGATAAAGGTTCGCCGAGATGCTGTTGCGTCAGAATTTGTGCCTACGGCCATGGCTCTTTTGCTCCGCTGGATCTTGCTGCGGACGCTGCCAAGCGCCTGTCACGCCCAACCCTTTTAATCACTGTGACAACCCTTTTAATCACTGTGAATATCATCACTGTGAGTATTTCACCATTTTAAATAGATACCTGACGGTTGGAGGCAAGCGATCTGCAGCTGATGTGCAACAGGTTCAGGCAGCATTCTCTACTTAGTATTAGGTCACCTGCGCCCGTTCACGTCTCGGCTGCTGATCGTGCAGTCGATTGCGTGACCTATGCCCTGGTTGTTAGTCGTATTTGAGCAGCAAAATGCGCATCGCCCAGATTGCTCCACTCGATGAAAGTGTTCCGCCCAGGTGTTATGGAGGCACCGAACGGGTGGTTCATTACCTCACCGAGGAATTGGTTCGCCGTGGCCACGAAGTGGTGCTGTTTGCCAGTGGAGATTCGCTCACCAGCGCCGAACTGTTTGCCTGTGTACCCGAGGCCCTGCGCCGCTCCGGCTACCAGGGCGACCGCAGCGTGCCGGCGCTGATTCAGCTCGACCACGTGGCCGATCAGTTGCACCGCTTCGACATCCTCCATTTTCATACCGGCCACGGCCACTACCCCCTTACGGCCCGCCTCGATCGCCCCCATCTCACCACCATGCACGGGCCTGTGGCGGCTCCGGAAATGGCGGCGTTGCACCGCCATTTCGATCGGGTGCCGTTGGTGTCCATCTCCGACGCCCAGCGGTTGCCGTTGCCCCAGGCCCACTGGATCGGCACCGTTCACCATGGTCTGCCGCCACACCTCTACCGCTTCGAGCCCAACCCCGGGGACTATCTCGCCTTCGTCGGTCGGGTGTCCCCCGAGAAACGGCTCGATCGCGCCATAGCCATTGCCACCCAGGCGGGGCTGCCCTTGAAGGTGGCGGCCAAGGTGGATTCTGTGGACAACGCCTACTTCCATTCGGTGATTGAGCCGCTGTTGCAGAGTCACCCTGGGGTGGAGTTCATCGGTGAAGTGGATGACGCCGGCAAACAAGAACTGCTGGGCGGTGCCCTTGCCCTGCTGTTCCCGATCGACTGGCCGGAGCCCTTTGGTCTGGTGATGATCGAAGCCAATGCCTGCGGAACCCCGGTGATCGCCTGGCGCAACGGCTCCACGCCGGAGGTGATCCGCAACGGCATCAATGGGGTGCTTGTGGATTCGATCGAGGCGGCGGTGGTGGCGGTGCGTGGGATCGAACGGCTGTCGCGGCAGCGGGTGCGCGCCGATTTCGACGAGCGCTTCAGCGTCGAGCGCCAGGCCAATGCCTATGAGCAGCTGTATCACTGGTTGATTCAGCACCACCGCTCCAGAATTCGCCCCGAATCCAGGATCCTTTCGCCCTTGCTCCATGCGGCCTGATCAGCTACCCCCCTTCGTGCTCAAGGATGGCGAGACCTTCGCCATGCTGGACCGACGGGGTGAGATCTGCCCCTCCAGCCATCCCGATTCGGGTGTGTTCCACCGGGGCATGCGTCATGTGAGCCGACTGGAGCTGTCCATTTGGGGCCATGGCACCACGGTGCTCTCCTCCAGCGAGCGGGAGGAGATGGGGCTGCACGTCAGCCACCTGAGCAACGATGGGATTGCCGTCGGGTCTCCCCCAGCCGGCACGGTGCATCTAGAGCGCAGCACCTTGCTCACCCCCACGGCCCTGCTGCAGCAGTTCTGCTTCACCAGTTATGCCTCGGCCTCGGTCACGATGCCGATGAACCTGCGGGTCGATGCCGATTTCCGCGACATCTTCGAGGTGCGCGGTCACCACCGCAGCCACCGCGGCACCAGCGTGCATGGCACCACCTCCGAGAGCCTGCAGGTGGTCTACCGCGGACTGGATGGTGAGGATCGCTGCACGGCCTTGCGTCTGGGGCTGCCGTTGCTGGAGGTGTCGGGTTCCAGGGTGCACTTCGCCCTCGAACTCGAACCCCGCTGCACCCGCCGCTTCTGCCTTGAACTTGATTTCCACCCCCATGGCCGTCCGGAGGTCACGCCCCAGGAGGCCTTTGATGCGGCCTTGCTGGCCACCGTTGAGCGGTTCCGACTGAACCGGCTGCTCACCGCCTCGATCAGCACCGACAACCCCTCCTTCAACTGCTGGGTGGCGCGCTCCACCTCGGATGTGCATCTGCTCTCCAGCCAGCTGGACCACGGCCTTTACCCCTATGCCGGTGTCCCCTGGTTCAGCTGCCCCTTCGGCCGCGACGGGCTGATCACCGCCCGCCAGATGCTCTTGGTGGAGCCCCGGCTGGCACGGGGCGTTCTGGGGTTCCTGGCGGATCAGCAGGCCCGCCACGAGGACCCCGTCAGTGATGCCGAAAGCGGCAAGATCCTCCATGAGGCCCGACTGGGGGAGATGGCGGCCCTCGGTGAGGTGCCTTTCGGCCGCTATTACGGCAGTGTCGATGCCACGCCCCTGTTTCTGATGCTTGCGGGTGACTACCTGCTGCGCAGCGACGATCGGGACTTCATCAGCAGCCTGCGGCCCTCCCTCGACAGTGCCATGGCCTGGATTCGCATGGCGGAGGCCCGCAGTCCGGATGGCTTCCTGCGCTACCTCTGCGCCGCCCAGGGAGGGCTGCGCAACCAGGGCTGGAAGGACAGCGACGATGCCGTTCACCATGCTGACGGCCGCTTGGCCCAGGGCTCCATCGCCCTGTGTGAGGTGCAGGCCTATGCCTACGGTGCCTGTCATGCGATGGCCGCCATCGAAGAGCGCTTTGGCAGGAGCGCTGAGGCAGAACGGCTGCGGGAGGAGGCCCGCCACCTGCGCCGTCGTTTCCATGACGCCTATTGGTGCGCGTCGATCGGCACCTTTGCGCTGGCCCTTGATGGCGCCGGGGAGCCCTGCGTGGTGAGGTCTTCGAACGCGGGTCACTGCCTCTGGACCGGCATTGCCAGCCGCTCCGCGGCAGGGTCAATCGCCCGGCAATTGCTGGCCCCCACCAGCTTCAGCGGCTGGGGGGTGCGCACCCTCGATGAGCGGGAGGTGCGCTACAACCCGATGAGTTATCACAACGGCTCGGTTTGGCCCCATGACAACGCCCTGATCGGCCTTGGGCTGGCCCGCTACGGCTACCGGGGTGAGGCGATGCGGGTGATCACAGGCCTGTTCGAGACGGCATGCGCCATGCCCCAGCACCGGCTGCCGGAGCTGTTCTGCGGTTTTGCGCGCCGGGAGGATGAGGAGCCCACCCATTACCCGGTGGCCTGCAGCCCCCAGGCCTGGGCCAGTGGGGCGGTGTTCGGCCTACTGGAATCGATCACCGGCATGGCTATCAGCCGTGATCAGCTGAGCGGCCGCGTACAGGTGATGTTCCGCAATCCCGTGCTGCCCAAGGGAATCGATGTGCTCGAGATCTCCGGTCTGCGCCTTGGCGAGGAGGAGATCGACCTGCAAATTCACCGCACCGAACACGACACCGGCGTGCTCGTGCGCCGCCGTACCTCCGGTGTGGATGTGATCATCTGCAAATAATGGTGATGGTGATGATGAGGGTGGTGGTGATGGTGATGGTGATGATCAGCAGCAACCAGCCGTTGGGCTGCTCATCAACCTGCCGCCTGGTATCGCGGTGCGCAGAGATCAGGCCTTCGGCTGACTAGGTTTCAGCGACTCTTCCTCCTGCCGCCCCCAAGAGCCGATGAACTCAACCCTGAAAGGTGTTGCCTACGTAAGCGTCTGGGTGATGCTCTGGGGCACGGCCTCCTCCTTGGCCGATTTCGTGCTGCTCCAACGCGGCATCTACGAAACCGGCACCACCGGCCAGGGGATCACTTTCGCCGCCTACGGCATCGCCGCAACAGTGCTGGCCGTGCGCTTGGCGGGCCGTTTCCTCAAACCTGAGCCCTGAGCTCCGATGGGGTGCGCTGAATTTTGGTGTGAGCGGCGATGGCTCCATCCAGTTCAGCGTGTCTAAATATCACGGTGGCAGCTGGGGGATCAGTCGATGAATTCGCCGGTGGGTGGGCCCTGGCAACTTCAGTGGGGCCAATCGGCTAAGGCTGCCGCGCCTGCGCGGGGGTGGGGCGGGTCTTTTCGAGGGCTTAGCGGCTGGGCAGTCTCCGGCTCTCGCTCGCCCTTGGGGAGGTAGTTCTCCTTGCGGCTGCTGCTGGATATAGCCATGACCCGTAGCGGCACTGCCTTCCCCTGTTGTCGAGGCATGGATCAGCTATCCAAATAGCGCTCAACCGTGCGAGTTGTCCAGGTTGCGATGCCGATCCCAAAGAAGTCCTTGTCCTCCGTCCATATGGCGCACTCCAGTTGCAGCCCCAACGCCAGTGCCGGCCAGTCATCAGCATCGCGGATCCTGGCCAGCGCCTCGTCCCGAGCCGACTCCAGCACCCTGTTCTCCACCAGCTGAACAACGCGCATCAGGCTGATTAGAGCTTCAGTGCAAACTGCTTCGTCGAGGTTCTTCTCATTGGCGAGATCGGCGATGTAGTCCGCTGCCTCGGCTAAATTTGCCTCCGCAACGAAAAAGTCCACCCGATCGGCGTAGTTGGCGATGAGGGTCCTCACCCTCACACCAAGACAGCCACGAATCAGGATGTTCGCGTCGACTACCAGTCGTTTGCGTTCCACCGTCAGGGCTGACGGCGCCGCTGACGCCAAGACTTGAAGTCAGCTCTGAGCTCGTCTTCTGTGAGGCCGAGGCGCTCCAGTTCGGCCTGCATCAGACGGCCAGCCTCCAGAAGTCGTTCCCGGTCGTTCAGGCCACCTTGCTGAGGCAAGGGCACGTAGAGACCGATTGTGCGGCCGTGCCGCGTCACCTCAATCGGCGTTACCGACTCAAGGTGAGAGGCCAGCTTGGCCCTGAGCTCACGAATCCCGACACGGGAGGCCAATACCTCGACCCCGCAAATGTGTACACATCCTAGGGCTCATGCGGTCTGTTCGGCTTGATGGTGCCAAACAGCCGACCGCCAATCAGCGGGTACACCACAGCGCCGATGCCCCCCCGATCCCTAGCTGGCGCCTTCTGGATCGCCTGGATCTTCCGCAGCTTGGATCTGGAAGCTGTGATCCGGGCAAGGGCGAGGTTGCCGGTGGAGCTGAGCGAGGCGGAGGTGAGCACCAGGGCTCCTGCCCGCCGTCGCCGCTCTGACGAAATGCCACGGGCAGGTGGGAACTCAGGGCTTTAAAGGAGATGACAGCGGCGATCCGGGCTGCGGACGGGGCCGATCGAGCTGGTCAGCGGTGGCCACGGTGGCCCTTCGTGTGCGCTGCTCAAAGAGGCAGAGTTCGCGGCCCGTCTGGCCCTGCATGGGGGCATGGGCGTAGCGGCCAGCGATCAGGATCGCGGAGATCAACATGGTGATGCCGGAAGAGGAGACATCGGCCACCGGCACGTCGATCCGCTCCCCCAACGCCCGGGGCTGGAGCAGGCGACTCGCCTTCAGGCAGGCCCTGCGCACCTCACCGTCATAGGCCCGCCAGGCGTCAGGGCTGGAGGCCTTGGCTCGTGGCGCCCCCATCCCCAACAGCAAAACCACGCTCCCCATTGCCGCAAGGCCAGCGGCCAGACGCCTGCGGGGCTTCTGCCGCCAGGGTGATATTCGCCGCGTGTCAGACCACAGTGGGCTGGAAGAAGGGCCGGGAGTGAGTAGGCGGCAAAGGCCAATCGTCGGCATCGGCGCGCTGGGTGAATCAGGTGATGTCTTAGCGCCCCCCGAGCTTCGTGCTCAACCGAGGCCCGCTGGACTTGTGCAGCCCTGCCGATCTTTTGTAACACAGCGAACCCTTATAGGCGGACCCGCCTATCAAACCCGGAATGGTTCCGACTTGTGCGAGATCGCTTGTCATCGCAGGCGATCTCGCGGGTGCATTCCGCTTGCCTCTCGCTTTTAGACGGCCAAAACGCCGGAGAAGGGGGGTAATATGCGGGTCCGCCTAATACCTGTTGGACCAAGCCGCTACGCGGCAGATTCAAGAATTAAGCATAGCCTATCACCTCGTGCGACAGGGTGCAAGGCCAAGGATGCTTAACAAAACCAGAAGAATCCATGGTTCATGGTTCTGGTGAA
>JBIKWK010000081.1:0-13146 GCA_044356375.1 Prochlorococcaceae cyanobacterium
GTAATGCCATCGCTGCTGCCAGATCCCTGAACTGCTCAGCTCAAGCCGCCAATTCCTTGACCCCTCAGCGTTAAGCGATCAGGGGTGGATTGCTGCGGTGGGCGCCTCGCCCTCTGAACGGGTACGGCTGAAGGATTGCGGGAACGAATCTTCCCGATCGTGCTTGGCGACGCCAACATCTACAAAGCCACAGGCCGCATCCGATACGTAAAGCACTGGGAGGATGAGATTCACGAACTTGATGAAGCGCTAAAATCCGTGCGAGGTGACAATCTTAACAATCTACAGGAAGACCTAAATCTATACTCCGAAATCCGGCGTCTTTTCGATCGAATCACTGACACATTGCGCGACATGAATGCCCTGACACCAGAGCAACATCAGGGTGCAGGTTTTGACGAATTGATCCGTCGCATCAAGTCACAGCTGGCTTGTTGAGCACAACCGAGAGCTCTCGCTGGCGTCGCCAGGCCCCTCGCCTTAGGCCTCAACCACGTTCTCCCGATCTGGCCTCCGGCCAACTTCGCCTGTAGAGAGCTCATCCGCAGGCGGATCTAAGCCTGCAGCTCAAGGTCGTAAGGCGATTGCATCAGTCAGGGGTTAGCCTCCTCCCTGGTGGATTGGTCAGTCAAGGCGGGCTGTTCCACCAAGTGGTCTTCGTGGTAGGGGTTAGGGGTCATGGCATCGGAGCGCCTGCGGTGGGATCGGCAAGAGCCTGCTCAATGGCCTCGATGCTGGGGAGGCTGGATTGCAGGTGAGTTGGAAGGGATTCGGTGAGCTGGTATTCAGCAACGCCGATCGGTTGGTTAGTGAATAGCATCAAGATCGAGGAGCATTTGGCTGATCCGCTAAAGCTCATCAGAGCCAAGCCAGTGAATCGTGTGTGAGCCCAGCGATCAGGGCCCAGATTCGCTCCAAATGGGAGAGTTGATCTGGATGCATGACTGCGGAAGGCGACTGGAAAATCACCACCGACAACATCCTCGTTAAGGCGAAGGGCGAGGGCATCACGCCGGAACGCTCAGAGCACCATCAAGAGGCTCGCCTCACCCGAGATCTGGGATGACAAGAAGCTCTAGGGAAGGATGACGGCGAGCCACTACCCAACTACCGGCTAAGCAAACTTATGACTTCATGCAGGACTGGGTGGAGCGGGAGATGGTAGCGGACTACCTTATTTCGGCATCTTAGGCGAGAAGTTGGTGCAGTATGCGAAGCATCTTTGCAGCCACCGCAGCGACTTGGCGTTGATTAGTCAAAAGTTAGTCAGGTGACCGTAAACATTGAATAGAAATTATGCCTTAGACGCCCTTCTTCTTCACGCTTCAGCTTGCTAATGTAATCAGCGAAGTGCGCCTTAACCCCCTCAAGGCAGTATTTCGGATGAAAGTAGATAGTGTCTTGCGACCCATTATTGATAACCTTAAATGCTTTGTCTAGCTCCATATCATAAGCCATTTTACCGCGGGTCATGCCATCGTGAAATAGCCCACATCTGCCTTCTATATATAGTAAATCAGCAAATTCATCCTCCATCTCCGATGATGAGAAAACATCCTGAAATGCGCGCAAAAAGAAGGCTTTGCTATTATTTCTACTTGGCTCGCCTTCTTTGTGTTGTTGAACTGCTTCAAGATATGACAGACAAATCGAGAGTACTACAAAGCTAGCTTGCGTGTCCATTTGTTTGAGCAAGCGGTCTGCAGGCTCAAGAAACCACCCTTCAACTTGCCTCTGGTAGATAAGAATTTTGCCATCAAGGCAACATGGATTAATTTCGACATCATTCCTCTCATCCATAACAACAACAGTCCCTCTTTCCGTATATCTTCCAAGCATCCGAGGGGCCACGTAAATAGGATAATCCGGCATAATTCTTTTTGGCATGTCCTAAAACTTCTGAAAAAGACATCCTACCAGAGGTCATAGTTCTTGTCAAGAAGATACAATTGACTATCGCGGACCATGGTGAATACGCGCAGCTCTGGCTCCTCCAAGATCAACGCGGGTTTGCCGGTGGCCTCCTCCAGCGCAGAGAGGGTTCGGCTCGCCAAAGCTATAGCGAGTCTCTCGCGTCCACCCCAGGGCCGCCCCATCGTCTGCCAGCCCTCTGATCTGGGGCTTGTAACGTGGCCTCGCCGCGCTAGATTCGCTGTTCGCGAATGGCGAATACAGGTTTGGCCATGGCCCGCTCTCCCTCAAACCCCCAGCTCGTCGTCAAGCCGCAGGATCTGGTGGTGCTGCTGCGGCTGGCCCTGGATCAGGGCCCGGCTCCCACCTACGCTGCCCTCGGTTCTGAGCTGGGCATCACGGCTTCGGAGATCCACGCGGCCGTGGAGCGGGCCGTGGCCGCCAGGCTGGCGATCAAGAACGCCGCTGGTAAACCACAGGTGCTGCGCTCAGCGCTGCGGCCGTTTCTGCAGCACGGTGCCCGCTACTGCTTCCCGGCCAGCTATGGCGGGCTGACCCGCGGCATCCCCACCGGCTACGCCGCCTCCCCCCTCAAGGAGCAGATCCGGCCTGGCAACGATCCGCCACCGGTCTGGCCAGCCAAGAACGGCACCGTCCGTGGCCTCGCTCTCCACCCGCTCTACCCGAGCGTCCCGGAGGCGGCGGCGCGCAACCCGGCCCTGGGCGAGCTGCTTGCCCTGTTCGATGCGGTGCGCGCTGGCAGCGCCCGTGAACAGTCCCTGGCTGGTGCCCTCCTTGAGCAGCGCCTGCAGCCGTGAATCCCAACGATGCCAACGTCGTTTTGCTCGAACGGGCAGCTGAGCATCTGGGCGATGCGCTGCTCGAGCAACTGGTGTTTGTCGGCGGGGCCGTGGCCGGCGTGTTGATCACGGATCCGGCCATGCCGGACATCCGGCCCACCCAGGACGTGGATGTGATCTGTCGCGTCGTCGCCAGGGCCGACTACCACCAGCTGGGGATGCAGCTGCGGGAGCGGGGCTTTCAAGAAGATCAGCGTCCTGGCGCACCCCTCTGCCGCTGGTGCATCGAGGAGATCATCCTCGACCTGATGCCAACCCAGGGCAACATCCTCGGGTTCTCCAATCGTTGGTACCCCCTGGCCGTGGACACGGCCCTGCTCCACCCCCTGCCCAGCGGTCGATCGATCCGACTGGTCACCGCTCCGGTGTTCCTGGCCACCAAGCTGGAGGCCTTTCACGGCCGTGGCCAGGGCAACCACCTATGCAGCCACGATCTTGAGGACCTGATGGCAGTGCTCGACGGCCGCGAATCGCTGCTGGAAGAGTGCCGCCAGAGTCCGCCCGAGCTACAGACCTACCTTTCCGAACAGATCGCAGCTCTCCTGAAAACCCCCGCCTTCATCGAGGCCCTACCCGCTTTCCTGCCGGGAGATCAGGCCAGCCAGCAACGTCTGCCGGATCTGGAGGAGAAGCTGCGCAGCATCGTCTGCCTGACAAGCCCATGAAGGCTCGAGACTTCTCCATGACGCTGGCTGGGGCGATGGTCTGCCGCTGTGCGCAGAAGATCGGCCCGCAGCCCGGCTTGATGTCGAACTGATCACCGGGCTCCAAGCCCAGCTAGGCGGTGTAGGCCTTGCCGACGAGTTCAGGAGAGGACATCGCCCGGCTCAGTCAAGGTCGACGCTTTCCAGCAACATGCGGCAGCGCATCAGACGGTCGGCATCGATCGCCCAGCCCACGATCTGGGAGTGGCTGGCCTCTTCGTCGTCTTGCATTTCATCGACGACCTTGTCATGGAACTGCTCGAGATTGCGCACCAGTGTCAGGGCGATCTGCTGGTCCTCGTAGGCGTTGGTGTCCAGCGAGTTGATCAACTCCAGCACCTGCTTCACCTTTTCTGGCGCGCTGCGCTCGGGCTTCTTGGGGCGATCCCTCTCGGGTCTGTTTTCCTGCATGGCGATTAGCCGATCGGGGCTTTGGGGAATGGCGATGGAGGGGCTGTCGGCGAAGGCCAGAGAAAGGCGGAAGCCCCGATCATGCCCTGCGGGTGTAGAGATCCACAGATGGTGTGGGCGGCGGTTTCCAGAAAAGCCACCAAGATTGTGATCAGCAGGATGAAATCCCGGAGCCCCGCATCGTCTGGCGGCTCCCTGTTGTCGCTCCGGCCGGCCATGTGATCGCTCAGGATCATCTGCATCGGTTCCCACAGCGGATTGCGGCGGACATCCTTGCTGTTTAGTGGGGACCACGCTCTCCCGCAGACGGTCACGGTCTCTGTAAGGGGGATCGGCCAGCCGCACCACCCCCGTGGAGTGGGCGAAGGCATTGGCTATCCGCTTCCACTCAAAAAACCGCTCCCACTTAGCGCTGAGGGAGCCGATGCGGCTGTCGGTGCCTTTGGAGGCGATCAGGAAGGCATTGCTCCAGAACAGCTGCGGGATGGCACTTTTGTAGTGGGTGAGGTTGTCGTCGAAAGCAACGCGGGCCGACAGTCGTAGAAATACCCCTTCACTTTGTACTGGGTACGGCGAGCCAGTCGTTTTCTTTGGGCTGTTCCACCAAGCGATCTTCGTTGTAGGGATTGGGGCTCATGGCATCGGAGCGCCTGCGGTGGGATCGGCGAGGGCCTGCTCAATGGCCTCGATGCTGGGGAGGCTGGATTGCAGGTGAGTTGGAAGGGCACGGGTGAGCTCGAAGGCGGATATCCCGATCGGCTTGTCCATGCCGCGCAAGGCATATTCCGCCAGCACGCGATTGGCCTTCTGGCAGAGAATCAGACCGATGGTGGGAGCATCGCCAGGATGGCGGAGCTGATCATCAACGACATTGCAGTAGAAGTTCATCTTGCCTGCGTATTCAGGTTTGAATTCACCGCGCTTGAGATCGATCACCACAAAGCAGCGCAACTTGAGGTGATAGAAGAGCAGATCGATGTAGAAATCCTGGCCACCGAGGTCGAGGTGGTATTGACGGCCTACGAAGGCAAAGCCCTGGCCGAGTTCCAGCAGAAACTTCTCCAGGTGGGCCACCAGAGCCGTTTCCAGTTCCCGCTCCTGAAAGCCATCGGCGAGGGTTAGGAAGTCGAAGATGTAGGGATCCTTGAGCGTTTGCTGCACCAGGTCGGAGTCGGGTGGCGGCAGACGGCTGGCGAAGTTGGTGGTGCTCCTGCCGAACCGCAGGTGGGCCGCGCTTTCGATCTGAGCCAACAGCATGCTGCGGCTCCACCCGTGCTGCACAGCTGCCTGCATGTACCAGTGGCGACTGGCAGGCTCCTTCACCTTGGCCATCAGTTAGGCGTGATGGCCCCAGGGCACGGCCAGCAGCAGATCGGCCGGGAAAAGGGCCACAGCTTGTGGCCCTTCTGGAGCGGCGGGCAGTGGTGCCACAGGCTGTGGCCCATCCGCAAGGTGGGGATAGGCGCGGTGGAAGGCCAGCATCCGCTTGATGTTTCGCTCTGAGAAGCCCTTCTCCTCAGGCAGTTCGTTGTGTAGATCACGGGCCAGTCGGGGAATCACGCCGGCACCCCAGCCCTCCTGGCGCTGGCGCCGATCGATGAGAGCGCCGATCTCCCAGTAGAGGCGGATCAGCTCGGCATTAACCGCCAGAACGGCCCGGGTCTGCGCCTGACGCACCCGCTGGCGGATGTCAGCCAGCAGGGCGGTGTAATCCGATGGCAGAGGGACGATGTCAGGCATGGCCACCCCCAACCCATGCAAGCATCCAATCCATCATCAGATGATACCTAGAGTGATGCAAGCCCTGGGCGAAGCCATGCGCACCACCGTGACGCTCGACGATGAGTTGCTGGCCAGAGCCGAGCAGCTGTGCGGAGATCTGGAACGCAGCGCCCTGCTCAAGGAAGCCCTCCGAGCCCTGGTGCAGCGCGAGAGCGCCAAGCGCTTGGCGGCCCTGGGCGGCAGTGAAGCCGCACTGGAGCCGATTCCCCGTCGCCAAAGCGCGGCGTGATCCTCGTCGACACGTCCGTGTGGGTGGAGCATCTGCGCCATGGTCTGCCCCGTCTCGCCACGCACCTGCAAGAGGGAGCGGTGCTGATCCATCCCTGGGAGATCGGCGAATTGGCCTGCGGCAATCTGCGCAACCGATCACAAGTGCTGGAATTGATGCAGGGCCTGCCGGCAGCGACGGTGGCCAGCGATGCGGAAGTGCTGCTGCTGATCGAGCGCGATCGGCTGATGGGCCGAGGCATTGGCTATATGGATGCTCACCTGTTGGCTTCTGCCCGGTTGAGCCACTGCTGGCTGTGGACCCAGGACCGTCGTTTGGCCGGCGTGGCGGAAGAGCAAGGGTTGGGAGTAGGGCAACCCGAGCAGGAGTAGGCCCGCGCTGGTGACAAGCCGTTGACTTCCTCCCCGCCGTGAACGGCGGAGATTCCTTCTACGCTGCGCATGGGAATGCCTCAGCGATCGGGTGGGTTGGCGCTTCACAGCCTGCTGCCACCGCAAGGGTGGACTGATGCGCGGCTCCACGCCCGTTTTGACTCTCCGCCAGTCCGGCGGCGAGGATGTTCAAAGCAGCGTTGATGTCGCGATCGTGAATCGTTCCGCAACTCGGGCACTGCCACTCCCGGATTGACAGCTCCTTCTTGCCGTCCTGGTAGCCGCAGGTTGAGCAGACCTGGCTGGTGGGCAGCCATCGGTTGATGACCACTACTTGCCTGCCGTATTGCTCGGCCTTGGATTCCAACAGAGTGCGGAACTGCCGCCAGCCGGCATCGGCAATCGAGCGGGCCAGCTTCCTGTTTTTGAGCATCCCCGACACATTCAGGTCTTCCAGCACCACCGTTTGGTTCTCGCGGATGATGCGGGTCGAGAGCTGATGCAAAAAATCGAGGCGCTTGTCTGCAACGGCGGCGTGAAGTGTCGCCACCTGCCGCCTGGCAGCCGCCAAGCGATTGGAACCCTTTTGCTTGTGCTTGAGGTGCCGCTGCAGCCGCCGCAGCCGCCGCAGCGCAGAACGCAGAAACTTCGGCGGGGCGATCTTTTCAGCGGCTGATGTGACGGCGAGGGATGCCAAGCCCAGGTCGATGCCGACCGCCTTGCCGTTGGCAGGCAGCGGCGTTGGCTCCACCTCCACCACAAAGCTGGCGAAGTAGCTCCCAGCAGCGTCACGAATAACCGTGACGCTGCTGGGAGCCGATGGCAGGGCCCTGCTCCACTCGATCGGCACAGCGCCGATCTTGCCCAGGGCCAGCGTTCGCTCCCCGGCGCGGAACACATGGGACATGAACCGGATGGCCTGGGCCCCACGGCGCTTCTTGAAGCGAGGCGCCCGCACCTTTGGCCCTTTGCGCTTGCCCTTCAGGCTGGCCCACCAGTTGCGGAACGCCTGATCCAGGTCGCGCACGGACTGCTGCAGCACCACATTGCTGGGGCCTGACAGCCAGGAGCGCTCAGGGATTTGCTTAGCCTGGGTGATGCAGAGCTTCGCCAGCAGGGGGTAGCTGGTCTTCTCACCTGCGGCGTACAGCTCACGGCTCTTGGCCAAGGCGTCGTTCCAGACCACCCGCGCACAGCCGAACGCCTTTGCCAGCGCCAGCTGTTGATGGGGGTGCGGGTAGATGCGGTAGCGGTAGCGTTGCTTCACACCAACCATCATGCCAACGTTGCGGTGCAATGGCGCAACCACCACTTACACGAGGTAGACACAGCATTTTGAGGCTGATTATCACCAGAGTTCTTATTTCTAAATGCCGCAAAAAAGCTTAAGCGGCGCTGCTCTGGAGCGGATGAACTAGGTGTGCCAGGGAGTTGCCCAGAAGATGGGCTTCCAGCTGCTGGAGCTGAACGGCGAGGCGTACAACTTTGCTGATGGTGGGGGCCGCGCCCCACGCGACGGGCCACCAGGTAGTCGTCGCGGCTGCGGCAGCCCTGGGCCAGTACCACCTCCTGCCACTCTTCTTGGTAGAAGCGCAATGCCAGGCCAAGGGAGGTGTCGGCCACCTCCATGGCCATGCTCCAACAGCTCTCTCGGGCCTTGTCGTTTAACACCCGCACCTGCCCACCGCCCGGGAGCATGGCCAGATGGGCTGCCCGCCACAGCTGGAGGGCTGAAACTATGCGCCCAGTGCATAAATCCAAGACTCGCGACTCCAAGTGCTTCTGTTTTGCCGCAGAAAAGCTTCGGCTAGGTGCAGACTGGCCGCAATGTTCCCTGTCACCTATGCCAGTCCCGCTGCGGCAGGCGGACCACCCATTGACCCCATGGCCGCGATGATCCCCGATTCGGTCCAGGCCCGGGAAACGCTCCCGCCGCAGGAAGGGCGATGAGCGAGCGGTTCTTCGGGGACCCGATCCTCAACTCCCCGTACGAGTGCCCGACCCGGCACTGGGAGCTGGTGGACGGCATCCCCACGCAGGTGGGGTTGGAGGGGCGCCGGGAGTCGCAGCTGATCACGCCGATCCCCAAGCCCAGGAAGCGGGGCGGCAAGGACGAGCAGCGCGAGCTGGAGTTCGGGGCCCAAGGGCTGTCGGACAGCGACCAGCAATACGAGGTAACCCAGCAGATCAACTCCATCAGGGCCTTGGTGGAGGAGTGGCGCCAGGCCCCCGAGAGCCAGTGGAAGGTGTCAGCGGAGACGGCCCGGCTGCTGAGGCACTGGCGTCACCACGAGTTCCAGGGCATCCGGCCCTTTTACTGCCAGATCGAAGCGGCTGAGACCGCCATCTGGCTGACGGAGGTGGCACCGGAGATCGGCAAGCGCGGCAAAGACGTGCTGGAGAAGCTGGAAAGCGCCAACGACGAAGCCAACCCGGACCTGTTGCGGATGGCACTGAAGCTGGCCACTGGCGCGGGTAAGACCACGGTGATGGCCATGCTGATCGCCTGGCAAACCATCAACGCCGCCCGCCATCCGGGGAGCAGCCGCTTCACCAAGGGATTCCTGGTGGTAGCGCCAGGGCTCACGATTCGCGACCGACTGCGGGTGCTGATGCCGAACGACACCGAGAGCTACTTCAAGCGGATGGAGCTGGTGCCGCAGGATCTGGTTCCGGAGCTGGGCAAGGCCCGGATCGTGATCACCAATTACCACGCCTTCCGCAAGCGCGAGCTGCTTGATCTAGCCAAGGGCACCCGCCAGTTCATGGAGGGTTGGCGGCAGGAAACGATGGTCACCACCGAGACCGAAGGCCAGATGCTGCAGCGCGTGATGAGCGAGCTGATGGCGATGAAGCAGGTGCTGGTGATCAACGATGAGGCCCACCACTGCTACCGCGAGAAGCCGCTCAGCGATGAGGAACGGGATCAGATCCAGCTGACCTCCGAGGAGAAGGCCGAGGCCAAGAGCCACCGGGAAGCAGCGCGGATGTGGATCTCAGGCTTGGAAGCGGTGAGCCGCAAGATCGGCAAGGGTCAACAGCGGGTGATCGACCTTTCGGCAACACCCTTTTTCCTGGCCAGCTCGGGCTACAAGGAAGGCACGCTGTTCCCGTGGACGGTCAGCGACTTTTCGCTGATGGATGCGATCGAATGCGGCATCGTCAAGCTGCCAAGGGTGCCTGTAGCCGACAACATTGCCCAGGATGTGCCGCGCTATCGGGAGCTGTGGAAGAACATCAAGGGCAAGATGCCTAAGAAGGGGCGCGGCAAGGGGGGTAGTAAGGATCCCGAAAGCCTACCCACAGAGCTGAAGACAGCGATAGAAGCCCTGTATGGGCATTATGAGAAAACCTTTGAGGAGTGGAAGAAAGCAGGATTTGCTGTGCCACCCTGTTTCATCATCGTATGCAACAACACATCTACATCCAAGCTCGTTTACGACTACGTGAGTGGCTATGGGATTGAAGATGAAAGAGGAGATAAGCAACACCGCAAGGGTTTCTGTCCGCTGTTCTGGAACTACGACGACAATGGCAATGCCATTCCACGCCCTCGCACCCTGCTGATCGACAGCGAGCAACTGGAGAGTGGCGAAGCCCTCGATACCAACTTCCGAGAGATGGCGGGTCCTGAAATTGAACAGTTCCGCCGCGAGATCATTCAGCGCGAGGGAGCGGGTGGCGCCGACACCAAGCTCAGCGATGCAGATCTCTTGAGGGAGGTGATGAACACGGTGGGCAAGCCGGGCAAGCTCGGTGCCGACATCCGCTGTGTCGTATCGGTGGCGATGCTCACGGAAGGTTGGGACGCGAATACGGTGACCCATGTGCTGGGCGTGCGTGCGTTCGGCACCCAGTTGTTGTGTGAGCAGGTGGTGGGCCGTGCCCTGCGCCGGCAGAACTACACAATCAATCCTGACTCGGGGCGGTTTGACGTGGAGTATGCCGACATCCTCGGCATTCCGTTTGATTTCACATCCCAGGCTGTACCGGGCCCTCCGCAGCCGCCGCCACCCACCATTCAGGTGAAGGCGATCAGCCCAGCACGCGATGCCCAGGAGATCCTCTTCCCCCATGTGATCGGATACCGGGCTGAACTGCCTGATGATCAGGTGAAAGCCACCTTCAACGACGACCACATTCTGAATCTGACCCCTGAACTGGTGGGTGCCACGGTTACCAACAACCAGGGGATCATTGGCGAGGGCGTGAATCTCACGGTGGATCGCACAGGAGATTTTCGAAAGTCAACCGTGATCCTGCATCTGGCCAAACATCTGGTCTACACGAAATACCGCGATGCCGATGAACTTCCCAAAACCCATCTCATCCTGCAGATGAAGAAGGTGGTGCGCGACTGGATGGACCAGTGCCTGGTCTGCAAAGGCGGAACGAACCACGGTCTGCTGATGTTCCGTGAAATGGCTGATATGGCCTGTGAGCGGATGATTCAGGCCATCGTGGTGAGCGCAGGCCAGGAACAGCGGCGCCTGCCGATCCTTGATCCCTACAACCCCAGTGGCAGCACGATGCATGTGAACTTCAATACCTCGAAGACCTTGCGCTGGGAAACCGATTCCAGGCGCTGCCACGTGAACTGGGCCATCTGCGACAGCACCTGGGAGCAGGAGTTCTGCCGGGTGCTCGACCATCATCCGCGCGTGCGCCGCTGGGTGAAGAACCAGACGCTGGGCTTCGAGGTGCCCTATCAAATGGGTGGTGTGGCCCGCAAGTACATCCCCGACTTCATCGTGGTGGTAGACGACGGCCGCGGAGACGACGACCTGCTGCACCTGGTGTGTGAGGTGAAGGGTTACCGGGGCGAGGATGCCAAGGTGAAGAAAACCACAATGGAGGCCTTCTGGGTGCCCGGTGTCAACAACTCAGGCCGCTTCGGCCGCTGGGGCTTTGCGGAGTTCCGGGAGGTGTTTGCCATGGAAACTGATTTCGCCTCGGCCGTCGATGACGAAGTCAATCACGTGTTGGATCAAGTCCTGTCCGTGGAGGTGGTTTGACATGCCGAAGAAGCCCGCCAGCGAAAAGCAGATCGAAAGCTTCGTGCACGATGAGGCCTCACGCCGAAACATCCCTCCGGCTGAGTTCCAGACGATGGTGCGCAACCAAGAGAAGACGCCGATTCAGGTGGCCTATGAGCGCCGCAACCCAGATCTGGATCCCCAGCTGATCTGGCGAGGCAAGGATCTGCTGGATGAATCACCGCTGGTGGTGAATGCGCCGCCGCTGTACATCCAGGAGAAGATCCACCCGAAGGTGTTGATTGATGATCTAAAGCGGCGCAGTAAAGAGGGAAGCAGTAGTCAGACGGGCTTTGTCGAGCAGATTGGCCTGTTTGACACCATCAAGGGGGATGTGGGCGAAGGCGCAAAGACTGAGTTCTACCAGCACGATCAGAACTGGACGAATCGCATGATTCTTGGGGATTCCCTCCAGGTTATGGCAAGTCTTGCGGAGAGAGAAGGATTGAGGGGGAAAGTTCAGTGTATTTATTTTGATCCACCATACGGAATCAAGTTCAATAGTAACTTTCAGTGGTCAACCACCGACAGGGACGTGCAAGACGGGAAGAGCAATCACATCACGAGAGAACCTGAGCAAGTCAAGGCATTTAGAGACACATGGAAGGAGGGTGTACACAGCTATTTGCAATATGCGCGAGATAGAATCGCTATAGCAAGAGACCTGCTGGCTGATACAGGATCAATATTCGTGCAAATAGGAGACGAAAACGTCCATCGGATTCGAGCTCTGCTTGATGAAGTCTTTGGTGAACAAAACTTCATCAGCCTTGTCACTGTGCAGACCACCACTGGCTTTGAAGCTAACTACTTAGGCAATATGTCTGACTTTGTGATTTGGTACGCAAAAGACAAGAGCAGAGGCAAGAGTCGACCTCCTTTCTGCAAGAAGAGTTTTGTTTTAGGAGAGGGTAACGCTAGGTGGCTAATGCTGCCCGACTATGCCTATCGGGGAGTGACTGCAAAAGAGAAAAGAGGCGAAGTTAGCACTCCCACAGGCTCACTACCATACAAGCCTGACAATATAATTTCACAAGGCCGTTCCAGCGAGCCTCAGCCATTTTCGTTCAAAGGAAAGACATACGACTCCTGGTACAAGAATTCACACTGGAAAGCAAATTATCCAACAGGCATGGAAAGGCTGGCCAAAGCGAACAGAATCCACGTGGCCGAAAACTCGATTCAATATATTAGATATCACACAGATTTTGACGTGGCAATTCACGGAAACATGTGGTCAGATACCGGCTCTGGCAATTTCACCGATGACAAGATTTATGTAGTACAGACAAACGCGAAAGTAATCGAGAGATGCATTCTGATGGCGACTGATCCTGGAGACCTTGTTCTTGACCCTACTTGCGGCTCTGGGACTACCGCGGCTGTGGCGGAGCAATGGGGGCGACGCTGGATCACAATCGACACATCACGCGTAGCCCTGGCTTTAGCCCGCGCTCGGATCATGGGTGCTCGATATCCTTTCTATTTGCTAGCCGATTCGGCGGAAGGAAGACAAAAAGAAGCTGAGCTGTCTCGCTCGATACCAAGCACAGATCCAACATCTCGCAACATCCGCCAGGGCTTCGTCTACGAACGGGTGCCCCACATCACCCTCAAATCGATCGCCAACAACACGGAGATCGACACGATCTGGGAGAAGTGGCAATCATCCCTGGAGCCCCTGCGGGAACAGCTGAATAGTTCCCTCGGCAAGGCCTGGCAGGAATGGGAGATCCCCCGCGAAGCCCAGCCCACCTGGTCCGTCGAAGCCAAGAGCATTCATACCAACTGGTGGGATGCCCGCATCGCCCGTCAGAAAGAGATTGATGCCTCCATCGCTGC
>JBIKWK010000082.1:0-13120 GCA_044356375.1 Prochlorococcaceae cyanobacterium
CTGGAACTCAAGCAGGGAGAGACCTTTCTGGAAATGGATGGCACTGCGCGACATGACCCGCCTGGTATATGCGTACCAATCTATGCGCCCAGTCGGCCCTGCGCGGAGCGAGCTGGGTAATCAAGTACGGCCTTGGCTCTTCGTCTCGCGAATCAGACGAAGACTAAATCACCGTGCGTATCGCCAGATGCCTAACCAGTCAATCAAGCGGCAAACAACGGCGGTCAACGTTTGCACACTTTCGCCTATGCCGTGCCGCCGTTGTTTGCCGCTTATCTCCAGCATTGAGCGCCACCATAGACATGACTGAGCACCTTATTTCCGTCAAAGACTTTGCCGAGCAGAATGGTCTAATCCGGCAGACCGTTTTCAAAGTTCTTAAGCGCCTGGAAATTGAGTCAACAAAATCTCGCGGTGGAAATCAAAATCGTGGGCAAACCATTTCCTACATTACCCAAGACGATGCTCGCCGGATATTGGAAGCACTTGCTTCAAGTAGAAGCACACAAAATGGACTGGAAGGCGAAGAATCCGAATTTACCGAAGCCGCTCTTTATGATGTCGGTGTTTTCTATTTGCTGAGCTTGGAACCGGAGCATGACTCAAGTCGTTTTAAGGTTGGTTTCGCGAGCAACCTTAATGAGCGCCTTCGCCAACATCGTTGCTCCGCTCCTTACATACAAGTAGTCAAAACATGGCCGTGCCGTAGGCTCTGGGAAAAAACCGCCATTGAGTGCGTCACCGAAGGCTGCGAGCGGTTACACACCGAAGTTTTCCGGGCACCCTCCTCACTTATGTCAGTCGAGGAAAAATGTGAAAAGTTCTTCGACCTAATGCCTCAGCTTTCAGGTAGTCAGTCCCTATGAACGTAATAACGCCCAACATTGCTCTCAAGCCGACCCGCTTCTCCGCTACGCTCCAGCGGTCGGCCTAGCTCTAAGTTGGGTGACTATTTCCATCTGCGTACATGCAAGTAGAAACGAATGAAGATCACTCTTGATAGCAACGTGTACCGGAAAGTCGCCGCTCCGAACGTCTTCACGAAGGACCCGCGGCATGGCTATTTCACCGCGATTCATAGTGCAATCGTGGCTGGCGCCGCTACCGGGTATATTAGTGAGACAGTTCTCACGCTTGAAGGCATCCAGAAGTTGCAGCGACCTGAGTACTTCGCGGAGTCAAAGCTCGATGTGAAGTTCACCGAGATGCCAGACGAGAACGGAGCGATCAGTCTCACCAACGAGATGAGACCACGGGACTCGGCTCACCCAGGTCTGCATCCTATGACTGCGGACGCTGTGAGCCGCGCACTTCAGGTTGGCATGCGGTTCTTGCGAGCCCCAAGGATATGCCTACCTCGCCCCACGGAGCTAACCGAGGCTGACTTCGCTGCTGACGCAGATGTCGCGGCGCGGCAAAAGCGCTTCTCCGATTTGTCGCATCAGCTTGAAGTTCGCGGATTCGGTATCAACGCCGCGAAGCACGTTGGTAATGCGATCAACAAGCGTCTAGGCAAACCCACTGATCCCTGGTTCGGCAACCTCGCTCAGGCAGCTGACACCAACGAACGGGCCACCCTCGTGCAGGCCGTGGCTGAGTGGGCTGATGGGGACACCATTGCTGCTCATTACGCTTACGGGAACAACATGCTCTGCACGGAGGACCTCGCTGGCAACAGCGCACGGAAGTCGGTTTTCGATCAGGAGACGCGTAACTGGCTCTCGGCAGACTACGGCGTCGACATGTGTAACATCATGGAGCTTGCAGTTCGCTTGCGCAAGTAGGGTATACGCCAGCAACGCATGCATGCACCCGTAACCTATCGAATCGTCGCAACTGACGACGGCGCACGGTGCACCTGGCGGCGGCACAGATCACGTGCGCGCCTTCGCAGCTGAACTCAAGCATCAGCCATCAATCTCAAACGATGCGCTCCAAAAATCAGTACATCCAATAGCATTTTACTGTCACAAACAAAAAGCGCTAGTTCACATAAACTAACTCACCGACTCCATAGCCTCCCCACTCCACTACCCCCCCCCCTCAATCCATCCCACACCCCCTCAATCCCTACCCCCAAAAAACTCACCCCTGCAGCCAACCACGGGTAGGGCGGCCAAAGCGGCCGGGGGCTTCCACGCTTAGCCAGCGGTATCCCTGGGGCGATAGCCACTGGCGCACCACCCGCAGGGGCACGCCGGTATCGAGCTGGGCCAGCACCGGCGCCCGCCGTTCGGGGGCGCAGCGGAGGCTGAGGCTGTTGGAACTGAGCAGGGGCTCCTGGTTGCTTTGACGGCGCCGCACTTCGGGCAGGCGGCGATCAGCCCCGCCGGCGGGTAGGCCGGCGGGGGCGATCAGGGCAAAGCCCAGCAGGGCCAGCCATCGCCAGAGGGGAAGCGGTGGTTTCAAATACGTCAAATATCCAGCTGTGCCATATCCAATTCGGCGCTATGGGTTTCGATGAATTCCCGCCTTGGAGCAACCTTGTCTCCCATCAGGATTGTGAAGATGCGGTCTGCTTCTAGGGCATCTTCCACCTCCACTCGCTTCATCGTTCGGGTGGTGGGATCCATGGTGGTTTCCCACAGCTGTTTGGGCATCATTTCGCCGAGACCCTTGAAGCGCTGGATCGTGTAATTTGCCTTTTCGCCAAAGCCGTCTAGGGTTTTCCTGAGGTCGCTTTCGTTGTAGCAGTAGGTATGGTTTTTGCCCCGCTCTACTTTGTATAGGGGCGGGCAGGCGATATAGATGTAACCACCTTCAATCAGGGATTTTTGGTAGCGGTAGAAGAAGGTGAGCAGCAGGGTGCGGATGTGGGCGCCATCCACGTCGG
Organism: Prochlorococcaceae cyanobacterium; assembly: GCA_044356375.1. Lineage (GTDB taxonomy): Bacteria > Cyanobacteriota > Cyanobacteriia > PCC-6307 > Cyanobiaceae > UBA5018. Next base: position 2,834 of record JBIKWK010000082.1, read on the forward strand.
CATCGGTCATGATTACGATCCGGTGGTAGCGGAGGCTTTTGGTATCAAATTCCTCCCCTTTGATGCCGAGGCCGAGGCCGGTAATCAGGGCCTGGATCTCTGAATTTTTATAGATTTTGGCGTCGTCTGTTTTCTCGATGTTGAGAATTTTGCCCCGCAGCGGCAAAATAGCTTGGAAGCGACGATCTCTCCCCTGCTTGGCGGAGCCACCGGCGGAATCGCCCTCCACGATGTAAATCTCAGACTCGGAGGGATCCCGCGACGAGCAATCCGCCAGCTTGCCCGGCAGCGTAGAGCTCTCCAGCACGCTCTTGCGGCGCACCAGTTCCCGGGCTCGCCGGGCCGCCTCGGCAGCATTGAAGGCCTGGATCGCCTTCTCCAGGATCAAATCAATTACGGAGGGGTTGAATTCCAGGAATTCACCCAGGGCTTCCCCCACCAGGCTGTCGACGATGCCGCGCACCTCGGTGTTGCCCAGTTTTGTCTTGGTTTGCCCCTCAAATTCCGGCTCGGGCACCTTCACCGACAGCACGGCGGTGAGCCCCTCGCGGATGTTCTCACCGGCCAGGTTGGTATCGGCATCCTTGCGCTTGCCCCGCTTCTTGGCAAAGGCATTCAGGGTGCGAGTAAGCACCGTTTTGAGGCCCTCAATATGGGTGCCGCCGTCAACGGTGCGGATATTATTAGCGAAACCTAAAATACTGTCTGAATAGGCATCAACACACCACTGCAGAGCGGCCTCCACCTGCACGCCATCTTTTTCGGCATTTACATAAATAATATTGGGGTGCAGGGGATCTTTTTGGGCATTTATGTAGGCAACATACTCCTTGATTCCCCCCTCGTAAAAATAAACCTCTTCGTGGGCTTCGCCCTTGTCATTGAGGGCTGCGGTTCGCTGGTCGCGAAATACAATTCTAACGCCGCCATTAAGGTAGGCCAGCTCTCTCAGCCTGGCCGAAAGGGTGGCGTAATCAAATTCGATGCCGCCAGAAAAAATCTCAATATCAGGCTTGAAACACACCGTGGTGCCGGTGCGTCCCTGCTCGCCCTGCTCCCCCGGCTCTGAGCGCAGCGTGCCAATCGGCAGGCCCCGTTCAAAGCGCTGGCGATGCACCTGGTCGTGGCGGTGCACGGTCACCTCCACCCATTCGGAGAGGGCGTTGACAACGGAGATGCCGACGCCATGCAGGCCGCCCGACACCTTGTAGCCCCCTGATCCGAATTTGCCGCCGGCATGCAGCACGGTGAGCACCGTTTCCAGGGCGCTCCTGCCGGTGCGGGGATGAATATCGGTGGGAATACCCCGGCCGTTGTCGGTAACCAAGCAGGAACCGTCGTCGTTGAGGGCCACCAGGATCCGGTCGCAGTGACCGGCCAGGGCCTCATCCACGGAGTTGTCCACCACCTCATACACCAGATGGTGCAGGCCCCTGGGGCCGGTGGTGCCGATGTACATGCCCGGCCGTTTGCGGACCGGCTCCAGGCCTTCCAGCACCTGGATCTGCTCGGCGCCGTACGCGGCCTCAACTCTGGTGGCTTCACTCATGCGGGAGTTTTTGGGATTCCTGTCCTTTGGGATTCCTGTCTTCTTGGATTCCCCTCGCTCGAGAGAGGTCTAATGGGAAAGGCCTTACGGCACCTTCAAACAACGCAATCTATCACCGCTCCCCTGCCCCTTTCCCGGATGCAGAGTGGCCCCATGGATGCCTGTCCCCCGCCCCCTGAGCGGCCCCTGGTGATCGTGCTGCTGGGCCCCACCGCCAGCGGTAAAACCGCCCTGGCGATCGAACTGGCCCGCAGTCTCGATCTGGCGGTGCTGAATGTGGATTCCAGACAGCTCTACCTGGAGATGGACGTGGGCACCGCCAAGCCCACCTGGCAGCAGCGCTCCCAGGTGCGCCACGAACTGCTCGACCTGCGCCGGCCCGACCAGCCGATCAATTTGCAGGAGTTCCGGCTGCTGGCCGAGGCGGCCATTGCCGCGGAGCACGCCCGCCGGGGCATCGCCCTTTTGGCCGGCGGCAGCGGCCTGTATCTAAAAGCGCTCACCCAGGGGCTGCAGCCGCCCTCGGTGCCGCCCCAGCCTGCCCTGCGGGCCCAGTTGGAGGCCCTGGGGCAGGTCACTTGTTTCCAATTGTTGCGGGCCGCCGACCCGCTCGCTGCCGGCCGCATCGCCCCTGCGGACGCCCTGCGCACCCAGCGGGCCCTGGAGGTGATCTATGCCACCGGCCGGCCGCTCACCGGCCAGGGGGGCCAGCAGCCGCCGCCCTGGCAGGTGATCGAATTGGGCCTCGATCCAGTGGATCTGCCCCAGCTGATCGCCAGCCGCAGCCGCCAGCTCTACGCCGATGGGCTGGTGGAGGAAACCCGCGGCCTGATCGAGCGCTATGGCCCCGAGCTGCCGCTGCTGGCCACGATCGGCTACGCCGAGGCCCGCTCCCTGCTGGCCGGTGGGCTGGCGGAGGCTCAGGCGATCCGGATCACGGAACGGCGCACGCGCCAGTTCGCCAAGCGCCAGCGCACCTGGTTTCGGGGCCAGCACCGGCCCAGCTGGTTGCAGAGCAGCGACATTGATGCACAATTGTTGGAAGCCCTTGCACAGGTGTTGCCAGCGGTACGGCAGGTCCTAGGGTGAAAAGTGCAACGCAGCGGCCTTGAGCCGGCTTTCCTACCCTCCTGAATGCCACCTCGTCCCCGTTTTGACCGACGCGCTCCCGTGCGGGAGCTCCCCAACATCAATGAACGCATTGGTTACCCCAATTTGAGGGTGGTCGATGCCGACGGCAGTCAGCTGGGGGTGATCACGAGGGAGGCGGCCCTGGAGGTGGCCCGCGATCGGGAGCTAGACCTGGTATTGGTGAGCGAGAAGGCCGATCCGCCGGTGTGCCGGATCATGGATTACGGCAAATACAAGTTTGAGCAGGAAAAGAAGGCCAAGGAAGCCAAGAAAAAGTCGCATCAAACCGAAGTTAAAGAGGTGAAGATGCGTTACAAAATTGATGATCACGACTACCAGGTGCGCATCGGCCAGGCGGTGCGTTTTCTTAAGTCTGGCGACAAGGTGAAATGCACTGTGATATTCCGCGGCCGCGAAATTCAGCACACGGCCCTGGCCGAGCAATTGCTGCTGCGCATGGCCCAGGATCTCGGCGAAAACGCTGAAATCCAGCAGCCTCCCAAGCGGGAAGGCCGCAACATGATCATGTTCCTCAGCCCCCGCAAGGCGGCGATCACCAAAACCAGCAGCAAGCCCGCCAGGTCGCTGTCAGATTCGGTCACGTCAGCCGCCGCCAGCCCAGTTGGGGCAGCCGCCGAAATGGCCAGCGCCGGCTGACCGGCAGTGCCGGCTGTTAATTAAGCGCATCTGTTAATTCAGCTTCAGCTGGCAATGCAGTCTAAGCCGCTAGTAAGGCTCGGCTGTTAATATGGCTTTAGTTGTTGATATGGCTTTAGCTGTAAATGCAGTTTGGCTACTAGTAGGGCTTGGCTGCTAATACGGCTCAGCTGCTAATGCGGCTCAGCTTTTAATACGGCTTTAGCTGTTAATGTAGTTCGGTTGCTAGCAGGGCTTGGCTGCTAATACAGCTCAGCTGCTAGTACGGCCTCAGCCGCCACCGAAGCGGTCAGCGCCGGCTAAAAATCCAGCGCAGCTAGCAATACAGCTTCAGTTGAGCTGCTCAAACAGCTCCAGCATCTGCTGCCAGCCAGCCTCGGCCGCCTGGGCTTGGTAGTCGCCCCGGGCTTCGCACATGTAGCCGTGGCCGGCGCCGGCCGCGACGATCAAGCGCCGCTGGCGCCCCGCTGGCCCGCTGGCCCCCAGGGCCTGCTCGATCGCCGCCAGCTCCTCCGGCGGCATCAAGGGGTCTTGGTCGCCACAGAAAAAAAGCAGTTCTCCGCCGATCTGGGGTACCAGGGCCAGGGTGGGCTCACCGCCGCCCGGGCGGAACTGGGAAACCCTGGCGCCATAGAAGGCACAGGAGGCCCCCACCTCGGCCAGGGTGGCGGCGATCAGGGCCAGGTGCCCTCCAAAGCAAAAGCCCACACAGCCCACCGGGCGGCTGGCCAGGCCTGGCTGGGCCTGCAGCCAGCCAATGGCCAGGCTCGCATCGGCCAGCAGGTCTGCGGCGGTCACCAGATCCCGGTGGCGTCGCCCCTCCTCTAGCCCCGCCCCGTCGTAATCGGCCTCGAAATTCGGCGCCGTGCGGGCAAAGATCGGCATCGCCAGGGCGGCGTAGCCCGCAGCGGCCAGCCGCTCCGCCACGCCGCGCACCCAGCCATTCACCCCGAACACCTCCGGCAGCACCAGTACGGCCGCCTTCGCTGGGGTGGCGGCGGGCCGGGCCCACCAGCAGCGCAATTGCACCGCATCGGCGCCAGCGGTGGCGGAGGAGGCCCCAATCAGTTGCCAGTTGGCCAGCACCGCCGCTGGGGTTGGCGAGCCATTGGCGGTGGGCAGCTCGGCCCGGGCCGGATTGGGGGCCGCCGCCGTTGACTCTGGATCTGGGGCTGCCTTGGGGGCATCTGGGCGCGAATCCGGCACGGGCGCAACCGTCGACAGGGCAATGCCCAGTGTTAGCCCAGCGGTGCTGGTAATGCTGAACTGGCACAGCCCGGCACAGCCGCTTGGGCCAGCGGGGGGATTGTCCCCGGGCCCAGGGCTCCGTATGGTGGCCACCAGCCCGATTGGCCCACACCGGCGTGCGCTTCCATATCCAGCAGGACAGCGACATCCCGGCTTCGAGCCAGCTGTACAACCAGATCTGTTTTGCCATTGCGGCACGGCACTACCCGCCGGGCCACCGCCTGCCCAGTACGCGCCAGCTGGCGATGCAGACCGGACTGCATCGCAACACGATCAGCAAGGTGTACCGCCAGCTGGAGATCGATGGCGTGGTGGAGGCCATGGCCGGTTCGGGCATCTACGTGCGCGATCAGCAGAAGCCCCGCGAGATCAAGCTGCCCCCTGGCCCCCGCAGCCGCAGCCTGCCAGACATCGATCGGGAGGTGCGCCAGAGCGTCGATGGTCTGCTCAATGCTGGCTGCACCCTGCAACAGGCCCGGGATCTGCTCACCCGCGAGATCGATTGGCGCCTGCGCTGCGGCGCCCGGGTGCTGGTGAGCACGCCGCGGGAGGACATCGGCGCCTCGATGCTGATCGCAGAAGAACTCACCCCCAAGTTGGAGGTGCCGGTGGAGGTGGTGCCGATGGAGGAGCTGGATGCGGTATTGGAAAGCTCCAACAACGGCACGGTGGTTACCAGCCGCTACTTTCTGCAACCGGTGGAGGCGATTGCCCAACAGCACGGGGTGCGGGCGGTGGCGGTGGACCTCAACGACTTCCGCCACGAGCTGGACATGCTCAAAGAGCTGCGGGAAGGCAGTTGTGTGGGCCTTGTGAGCATCAGCCCCGGCATCCTGCGGGCCGCAGAGGTGATCCTGCACAGCATGCGCGGCAATCAGCTGTTGGTGATGACCGCCAACCCGGATATCAGCAGTCGGCTGTTGGGCCTGCTGCGGGCCGCCAGCCACGTGCTCTGTGACCGGCCGAGCCTGGCGCTGGTGGAGCAGACCCTGCGCCAAAACCGCAGCCAACTGATGCGGCTGCCGGTGGTGCACTGCGCCCAGAGCTACCTGGGCAACGCCACCATCGATGCCCTGCGCAAGGAGATCGGCCTACTGCAGTCTTGAGCCTCGGCCCCCGCTGCGCGGTCCCCTTGCTGCTAGCAGCGGCGATGGGGCTGGCTGTTCACCAGAGGCTGCACTGGCCCTGCTGCAGCAACAGGTGATCGGCCAGCACCAGGGCCACCATCGCCTCCACCATCGGCACCGCCCTTGGCAGCACGCAGGGATCGTGGCGACCCTTGGCGGCCAGGGTGGTGGCCTGGCCGGAGGCATCGATCGTCTGTTGGGCCTTGCGGATCGTCGCCGTGGGCTTGAAGGCCACCCGAATCACGATCTCCTCGCCATTGCTGATCCCCCCCTGGATGCCGCCCGAGTTGTTGGTGGCGGTATGCAGGCTGCCGTCGTCGGTGGGCAGGAAGGCATCGTTGTGCTCACTGCCCTTGAGCAGGGTGCCGCCAAAGCCTGAGCCGATCTCAAAGCCCTTGGTGGCGGGCAGCGACATCACCGCCTTGGCCAGGTCGGCCTCCAGCTTGTCGAAGACAGGCATCCCCAGGCCAACGGGGGGCCGCCGCACCAGGCATTCGATCACGCCTCCGCAGGAATCGCCCTCCCGGCCGATGGCCTCGATGCGCTCGATCATCTGGTTGGCCGCCAAGGGATCCGGGCAGCGCACGATGTTCGCCTCCACGGCTGCCAGGCTGACGCCGCTGGGATCGATCACCGCTTCAATCGTGTGAATCCGCTTCACCCAGGCCAGCACCTCGCAGCCATGGGCCTTGGCCAGCAGCTGTTTGGCGATGGCACCTGCCGCCACCCGGCCGATGGTCTCGCGGGCCGAGGCCCTGCCGCCGCCGCTGCGGGCCTGGATGCCGTATTTGGCCTGGTAGGTGGCGTCGGCATGGGAGGGCCGGAAGGCCACCTGCATCTGCTGGTAGTCGCCGGGGCGTTGATCCTGGTTGCGCACCAGCATGGCGATCGGCGTACCCAGGGTCACCCCATCGAGCAGGCCGCTGAGGATATCCACCCGGTCGTCCTCCTTGCGGGGGGTGGTGATCTTGCTCTGACCCGGTTTGCGGCGATCCAGTTCGGCCTGGATGGCTTCAATATCCAGCTCCAGCCGCGGCGGACAGCCATCCACGATCACGCCTACCCCACCGCCATGGGATTCGCCAAAGGTGCTGATACGAAAGAGCTGGCCGAAGCTGCTGCCCATGGTGGATCCGCGCTGGCAGGAGCCTACAAACCAGGCCTGGCAGGGCCAGGCTTGATAGGGCCAGGCCTGCCAGCGGCAGACTTGATGGGGGCATCTACCAAGATGGTGGGCGTGCTCTGAACGCCTGGGTACTACACCCCAGGATCTCCGCCGGTTTCGGCCTGAGGTTCTGACCGGGATGGATTTGATTGACCAGCTCGATCAGGCCATCACCGGGAGCGATCACCGGGAGCCATCACCGTGGTTTGCCCATGGTGCTCACCTGGCATCGAGGGCTTCTAGCTTGCTCAGTTGGTGGCTGAAGACCAGTGAGAAAGCGGGAACGTGCCGCATTGGTGATGGACCGGCTGGAGCAGCACTACCCCGAAACGCCAATCCCGCTCGACCACTGCGACCCCTTCACCCTGCTGATTGCGGTGCTGCTCAGCGCTCAGTGCACCGACAAGAAGGTGAATGAGGTGACGCCGGCCCTGTTTGCGGCCGGGCCGAACCCAGCGGCCATGGCGGCGCTGGCGGAGGAGACGATCCTGGGCCACATCCGTGCCTTGGGCCTGGCCAAAACCAAAGCGCGCAACGTCAAGCGCCTGGCGGAACTGCTGCTCGAGCGCCACGGCGGCGCCGTGCCCAGCAGCTTCGCCGAACTGGAGGCCCTGCCGGGGGTGGGGCATAAGACCGCTTCTGTGGTGATGGCCCAGGCCTTCGGCGTGCCCGCCTTCCCAGTGGACACCCACATCCATCGCCTGGCCCAGCGCTGGGGGTTGAGCAATGGCCTGAGCGTGGAGCAGACCGAGCGTGATCTCAAGGGGCTGTTTCCGCGGCAGGCCTGGAACAAGCTGCACCTGCAGATTATTTTTTATGGCCGTGAGCATTGCACCGCCCGCGGCTGCAATGGCACCCTGTGCGGCCTGTGCCGAGAGCTCTATCCCGCCCGCCGCAAGCCGGTGCAATGGCGCAAGGCCTGAACACAAAAGCCTGAACAAAAAAGCCTGAACACAAAAAATCCCCCGCCAGGGCGAGGGATTTAATGATCAGCTGGGCCAGGGCTCAGCTGTTTTTTTGGCTTTAGCGAGGCTATTTAGCCTTGACTTAAGCCGGGCTGTTTAGCCTCAGCCAATAGCAGGAGCGGTCAGGGCCACGGGGGTGGACTGAGCGGCTGCCAGGTCGAGGGGGAAGTTGTGAGCATTGCGCTCGTGCATCACTTCCATACCCAGACCAGCGCGGTTGAGCACGTCGGCCCAGGTATTGATAACGCGGCCTTGGCCGTCGAGGATCGACTGGTTGAAGTTGAAGCCGTTCAGGTTGAAGGCCATGGTGCTGACGCCCAGGGCGGTGAACCAGATGCCAACCACAGGCCAGGCGGCCAGGAAGAAGTGCAGGGAGCGGCTGTTGTTGAAAGAGGCGTATTGGAAGATCAGGCGACCGAAGTAACCGTGGGCGGCCACGATGTTGTAGGTCTCCTCTTCTTGACCAAACTTGTAGCCGTAGTTCTGGGACTCAGACTCGGTGGTTTCACGCACCAGGCTGGAGGTCACCAGGGAGCCGTGCATGGCGGAGAACAGGCTGCCACCGAACACACCGGCCACACCCAGCATGTGGAAGGGGTGCATCAGGATGTTGTGCTCGGCCTGGAACACCAACATGTAGTTGAAGGTGCCAGAGATGCCCAGGGGCATGGCGTCAGAGAAGGAGCCCTGACCGAAGGGATACACCAGGAACACGGCGCTGGCAGCAGCCACGGGGGCGCTGTAGGCGACGCAGATCCAGGGGCGCATGCCCAGGCGATAGGAGAGTTCCCACTCACGACCCATATAGGCATAGATGCCGATCAGGAAGTGGAACACCACCAATTGGAAAGGACCGCCGTTGTACAGCCACTCGTCGAGGCTGGCGGCTTCCCAGATGGGATAGAAGTGCAGGCCAATAGCGTTGCTGGAAGGAACAACAGCACCGGAGATGATGTTGTTGCCGTACATCAGGGAGCCGGCTACGGGCTCACGGATGCCGTCGATGTCGACGGGGGGCGCGGCGATGAAGGCCACGATGAAGCAGATGGTGGCAGCCAGAAGGCAGGGGATCATCAGCACACCGAACCAGCCCACATAGAGGCGGTTGTTGGTGGAGGTGATCCACTCGCAAAACTGCTGCCAGCTGTTAGCGCCGGAGCGCTGCTGGAGAGTAGTGGTCATGAGAACGGAGGGTGGTCGTCTCCAGGGAGACGGTTTGTGGTTGTCTCTTGAGAGAGACGGATGAAGCCAGGGCGCCCGCTAGAGCCTCTGCGCCTTGCCTGCGAAGTGTAACGGAAGATTGCGCGCTTTGTGAGGCCTGTTCGTCAAGGCGGTTTAGCCCCCCCCCTTTTTTTGGGGGGTCCGATCCGGGCTGAGCCGCGCCCGGCCCGGACCCAGACGGCGCTTGTTAGCGTCCAGACACCTTTGCGCCCTGGGGCTTCCCGCCTTGCCCGCCTGCCCTGATCACCGGGTGTTACTGGTGCGGCTGCCCTGTAACCCCATCTTTCCGATCGGTCCGGTCTATCTGGCCGACCACCTGCACAAGCAGTTTCCCGAACTGCCCCAGCAATTGTTGGACCTGGCCGCCGTGCCGCTGCTGGATGTGCAGCGGGTGCTGTTGGCCACGGTGGAGGCCTTTCGCCCCACGCTGCTGGTGTTTTCCTGGCGCGATATTCAGATTTACGCCCCCGTCGACGGCCGGGGGGGCAATCCACTGCAGCACTCCTTCGAGGTCTTTTACGCCCGCAATCCCCTGCGGCGGCTGCGGGGTGCCCTGGGGGGACTGCAGCTGATGGCGGCCTTCTATGGCGAGCTGTGGCGCAACCTGCGCCTGGTGCGTCGGGGCCTGGCCGCCGCGCGTCGCTTGTGTCCCGGGGCTCTGGCGGTGCTGGGGGGCGGTGCGGTGAGTGTCTTTTTTGAGCAGTTGGGCCGTCAGCTGCCCCGCGGCACGGTGGTGTCGGTGGGGGAGGGGGAACCGCTGCTGGAGAAGTTGATCCGCGGCGATTCGCTGGCGGCCGAGCGCTGCTTCCTGGCCGGGGAGGCCCCCAGGCCCGGCCTGATCCACGAGCAGCCGGCGGGGCTGGAGAAAACCGCTTGCAATTACGACTACATCGCTTCCATCTGGCCCCAGTTCGACTGGTACCTGGAAGCGGGCGACTTCTACGTGGGCGTGCAGACCAAGCGAGGCTGTCCCCATAACTGCTGCTACTGCGTCTACACCGTGGTGGAAGGCAAGGCGGTGCGGGTCAACCCGGTGGAGGAGGTGATCGCCGAGATGCGGCAGCTCTACGACCGCGGCGTGCGGGGCTTTTGGTTCACCGATGCCCAGTTCATCCCGGCGCGCCGCTACATAGAGGATGCCAAGCAGCTGTTGCGGGCGATCCTGGCGGAGGGCTGGCAGGACATCCGCTGGGCGGCCTACATCCGCGCCGACAATCTCGATGC
>JBIKWK010000127.1:0-3603 GCA_044356375.1 Prochlorococcaceae cyanobacterium
ACCCACATAGATTATGAAGCAAACCTGAAAAATGGCCATATCTCTCTTCAGTAGTGACAAGCCCCGGTGGTGGGGGCTTGTCCAACACAGGATAGATCGTGGCTTCGCACGATCTATCCAAGCCGTTCAGGGCGAGACGCTTGACGTGGGCCCCTCGCTGTTCCACTGGGAAAGCCAGAGCACCACTACCGAGTGCTCCCCCATTGGACAGCGCTATATCCACCACGCGTCGCGTGGTAGCCGTGTGCTCCTGTTTGTGAGAGAGCAGCGCAAGCAGGGCACCGTTACAGAGCCTTTCCGTTGCCTTGGTTTTGCTAACTACGAAAGCCACGAAGGCGAACGGCCGATGGCAATTCGCTGGCGGCTGGAGCGGCCGATCCCGGCGGCCTGGTTACCGGTGATGGCGTTGGTGGGTTGAGGGGGCTGCGGCTTGGCTGAGTGAAAAGGAGTGGGCAGGGAGGGCTGCGCACACCGGCCCGGCAGTCCTGAATTACCGAAAGGGTGAGGGGCATGGTGGCTTGAAGCCGGCGCAGATCAGCGGCCTGAGCCGAGCGGTCTAGCTGGCGCAGGGGCTTCAAACTCAGTCGGCCATCTTCGCCAACGACGATCTTTTTTGATTTTATCATTTCCCGGCTTGTTTACGTGATAATATATATCATGGTCATGGTTCGGAAGGGATTTCAGCCTTGTTTCTTTAAGGATAGGCCGAGATAAGATTTTTATTGCAGCGCTGTTCAGGCGCCAGTGTTCGAATCATCCTCCTTTGATTGTCTTGTGGTCGCTTTTCGAGTATTGGTATCTTTTACGTCAGATTTGCCACACAAAATACGGCTATTTCCCTTGACCCTACACGTTGTTACAGGAGGCCTCCAGGGCCTATTGCGATCTCCTGGTCACAGCGGCTCCGTGCCCTCGCTGAGGATCGCCAGGTAGGCGTCGTAGGCGAACAGGCGATTGCGCCGTCCGCCCGTGAGTTCCCGGGCGATGCCCAGGTTCACCAGGGTTTCGAGGGCCTTGCCGGCGGTGGGGAAGCTCAGGCCGCTCAGCTCCTTGAGCCGCTTTGTGCAGGTGAGCGGCCGTCGGCGCAGGGCCGCGTAGCCCGTTCATGGAGGGCTTGCAGGGGGGCTAGCCAGCACCACCGCTGGCTCAGGAGGCAGTGGCGCCGGCACGAAAGCCCGCACCGTTTCCCCGGCGGTGCTGGACACCTCGTAGCGGCCAGTGGCCTCGCGCCGCATGGAGCCCCTCCGGGCCGAACTTTGAATACACCGCCACCTTATTCAAGAAAGTGGCTTCTCCCCTGAATAAGGTGCCTTGCTGCCCTTAGGTCGTCTCGCTCGACCGCGGCTGCTTTCGTGGGGCTGCCGAGGGGGCACCCGCAGTGCCGCGCTGGGGTGAGGTGAGCAAGGCCGCCTCCACAAACGGCGCATCCAGGCTGCATAGGGTGGCACCACGGCCGCTGGCGATGGCCAGGTGCAGGGCATCGGCTGCGGAAAGCATCAGGTGCTGGGCTGATCCCGCAACGCCCGGATGCTGCCCACGCTGCTGATCAGTTGCTCGAGTAGCGAGGTGCGCAGGGCTGCGAGCTGGGGCAGCAGATCATGCAAGCTGCAGCGCCACAGCAGTGGCTTTCGCCACTTTCGGTTGGCCGTGAGCTGCCTCATGCCAAAAACCATCCACCGGTAGTAACGTACAAAACGTACGTTTCCAGGCGATCATGGGCGAGCTCACGGTGAGCCAGGCGCGCGAGAACCTGGCGGAACTGATCGACACCACTCAACGCAGTGGCGAACCGGTGGTGCTCACCCGCCACGGCCGCCCGGTGGCCGTGGTATTGGACCATGCCCATTTTGAGCAGTTGGTGGCGGCCGCCGATGAGGCCAGCGACCGCAAGGCCCTGGCCCAGGCCCGGGCAGATGGCGACACGGTGCCATGGGAGCAGGTGAAAGCGGATCTCGGGCTGCTTTGAGGTCCGCAGGCCCGTGACCCAGCGCTACGAAGTGAGGCTGGCGCGGCGAGCCGTCCGCTCGCTCGCCCTGCTGCAACGGCAGGAACAGCTGCGCATCCGCGCCGCCATTGATTTGCTGGCCGAGAATCCCAGACCACCATGTTGCGTGGCACTCCAGGGAGAACCCGGTGTGTTTCGAGTGCGGGTGGGCGACTTCCGCATTCTCTATGAGGTGGTGGATCGGCTTCTGCTGGTGCAGGTGGTGCGGATTGGGCACCGCCGGGAGGTCTACCGCTGAGGGCGCCCCAGCTCTGGAAGAGGCTCCACCGCAGAACGAAGCGGTCGCTTACTGAAATAGGTATCGGGTGCCCGCCGCCTAGAGCGCATCATCGGGAAACTGGCGATAAATACTCACCTGAAGGCCAGGGAGGCATCACGATGCTTCCGCGCTGAAATCCCTAAGCCATTGCCCCGCTTGCCGGCGATCTGCGCCAGGCTGCCCCCATGCCCCACCACGCCGATCGACCCAGCAAGATCTGCGCCTGCTGCGGCCGACCCTTCCAATGGCGCCGCAAGTGGAAGCAGGTGTGGGAGCAGGTGCGCTACTGCTCAGACCGCTGCCGCCAGCAGGCGCGGCGGCCCGCCAATCGACGCCAGGGCCAGGGGGACGCCGCCGGGCAGGCCTGAAACTTCAGCGCCCTTCTAAAAACCAATTTCGATACCACCGCTCCATCCGCTGGATCTCGTCGCTCTGCGCCCGCACCATGGCCTGCTGCAGTTGGCGCAGCTGAGGATGTTGGCTGTTGGTCTGGGCCATTGAGGCCATCATCACGCCCATCTGATGGTGGGGAATCATCTGCTCAATGAAGGCGCGGTCGAAATCTGGGGCCTGGCGCAGGGCGGCGAGGTTGGTGCCACCCATGCCCATGCCGTGCATGCCCATGCCACCCATACCCATGCCTCCACCCATACCCATCGGGCCGCCCCTGCCCCTGCCGTTCTGCCAGCCCCAGCGGGAGGCCAGTGCCCAGCTGGGCACCTCCTGGCCATACCACTGCCGATACCAATTGCGCATCTGCAGGTTTTCGCTCGTTTGGCTGGTCTTGATGCTCTGGGCCAGGGCTTTGATTTCGGGACGACGGGCGCGGCTGAGGGCCAGATCGGCCATGGCGATCGCCCCCTCGTGGTGGGGAATCATCATCACGATGAACTGCCGATCCGCATAACCCATCCCCATGCGGTCCGCCCCATTCAGGCCCGTTCCGTAGCCGGGCGCGCTCGGCCCCTGGCCCCCAGCTCGCGGCCAGCCCTGGGACAGGCACTGGGCTCCAGCCCCTGGGCAGAAGCTGTAGGCCTCTGCTGTGATGGCAGTGGCGATGGCAGCGGCGGTGGCAATGGCGGTGGCCAGTGCCAACGGGGCTGGTCGCCAGGCAAGCATTCGCCCTGGTGCCGGCCGTGGGTTGTTGTTGGCCATCCGCTCGGCCCCCCTTGCGAAACGTCCATCTCCATGCTGGCCACGGGTGAGCGAAGCGGTACCCGTTCAGAGGGCGAGGCGCCCACCGCAGCAATCCACCCCTGATCGCTTAACGCTGAGGGGTCAAGGAATTGGCGGCTTGAGCTGAGCAGTTCAGGGATCTGGCAGCAGCGATGGCATTACT
>JBIKWK010000024.1:0-41718 GCA_044356375.1 Prochlorococcaceae cyanobacterium
TGTTTCATCGTGGAGAAACGAGGGGCATCTGCACCTCTGGAATGACAGCTCGTCAATCCACCCTGTTCACCCTCTGATCAGGGCATTCGGGCCTCGGGTTTTACACCACGCAAAGGGACGCTGCCAGGGGTATGGACAAGTTCTGATGGTCTTTGCCTCTGTAAAGGATCGAGATATCCTCGTCTTTGTGTTCGGTAATTATATGGCAAGCGTGGCAATCGTGTCAATCTCTCGTTGGCATGCAGTCTTGGATTGAATGCCCAACTCAATTTCTTTCAACGTTTTTATTTATGCGCTTTTCTAACCAGATTCTCTATGCAGGGAGATTGGCGTCTCTGATGATTCGTTGAATGGTTGCAAGCGATAAACCTGTTTGATCGCGGATCGATCTGTAGGACTCCCCTTCCTCGCGTAGTCGGATTACCAATCGTTCCTTCTTGTCGGAGGTTTTAGGGCGACCACCAAGGTTTCCTCCTGTCTTCCTGCGGTGTTCAACCGACTCCATGGTGCGTTCCTGGATCAGTGACCGTTCCACCTCGGCAAGACCAGTCAGCAGTCCGATCACCAGTGGGGCGAGTTTCCCCAGTCCCCTGGTGTTGATCAGTCCATCGAGCGTTCTGACGTAGATCCCCTTGGTCTGCAGGTCGCTTAGGCGGTTGATCACCTCCACCTGCGACCTCCCCAGGCTGTCGAGTTTGGAGACCACCAGTTCATCCCCCTCCTGCAGGGACTTCAGGCACCTGCGCAACTGAGGTCGTTTCTCCAGTGGTGCGCGGGAGGACACCTTCTCGGCAAACACCTCCTGGCACCCTGCAGACCTCAGTTCAGTGACCTGGGCGTCGGTGTCCTGGTGGGTGGTGGAACACCTGGCGTACCCGATGGACCTGGGCATCGCTCAAAACTCACTGCATTTCCGAACAAAGCAATCGTACAGGGTTTCCAGTACGGGCAGACCTGCTCTGGTGAAGCACTTCTGAGCGTCATAGCAACCCTTGGGTTTCCGAACGCATGGGGAACGGGTCGAAGGCAGCAAAAAGAGGGGTTTGGCGACCCCTCCTACGCATGGATGTTTTGACACCTCTTTGACACCACTCTTTTTTGACCCTCAAAAACCCAGTTGTTGCAATGGGTCTGGGACTAAGTCGTGTAGTCGGCGTTGATGCGCACGTATTGATCCGAGAGATCGCAGCCCCAGGCCATGCCGCTGCCAGCACCAGCCCCCACCCGCAGGCGAATCGCCACGCTGTCGCCGCTGGCGGGATCGGCGCTGAGATAGCTGCCGTTGGCGCGATCTTTCAGGTATTGGCTGGCGGCGGGGCGATCGAAGACCAGGGGTTGACCGGCCTCCATCAGCTGGTGGTCGCCCAGCCAAAGGGCCACGGCCTCCGGATCGAAGGGCACGCCGGCCCGACCGGCGGCGGCCACGATGCGGCCCCAGTTGGGATCGCGGCCGTGGATGGCGCACTTCACCAGCGACGAGCCGCAGATGGTGCGGGCGATGGCCCGGGCACCGGCGTCATCGGCGGCGCCCTCCACCTGTACGGCAATCAGGCAGGTGGCGCCCTCGCCATCGCGGGCGATGGCCCGGGCCAGGTGTTGCGACACCGCCGTGAGGCCGGCCTCCAGAGCCTCAAAGTGCTCTGGGCCCAGGGGCTCTCCGGCTGCAAAGGCCAGGAAAGTGTCGTTGGTGCTGGTGTCGCCGTCCACCGTGATCGCGTTGAAGGAGCGCTCCACCGCCCGCCGCACCATCGCCTGCCACAGTTCGGCCGGCACGCCGGCATCACAGCTGAGGTAGCCGAGCATCGTGGCCATGTTGGGGTGGATCATCCCCGAGCCCTTGGCCATGCCGCCGATGCGCACCCGGCGGCCGCCCAACCGCGCCTCCAGGGCGATCTGCTTGTCCACCAGATCGGTGGTGAGGATCGCCCGGGCCGCCGCCTCGCCGCCATCGCTCGCCAGGGCCGCCACCAGCGGCTCGAGGCCGGCGATGAGGGTATCCATCGGGATCGGCACGCCGATCACGCCTGTGGAGCAAATAAGCACCTCCTCGGCCGCCAAGTTCAGCCGCTGGGCCAGGGCAGCGGTGGCCGCCAGGCTGTCGGCCAGGCCCCGCTCGCCGGTGCAGGCGTTGGCCTGGCCCGAATTGGTGAGCACCGCCCGGGCCCGGCCGCCGCTGGCCGCCAGCCGCTCGGCGCAGAGGTCCACGCAGGCGGCCCGCACCAGGGAGGTGGTGAAGCTGCCGGCGCAGACCGCCCCCTCGGGGGCCAGCAGCAGAGAGAGGTCGGGGTTGCCGGAGGGCTTGAGGCCCGCCGTGATCCCGGCCGCCAGAAAACCGGCAGGGGCGGTGAGCCCACCGGGGATGGGGAGCCAGGGATTGGTCATGGCCGGCAGGATGGCTACCTGCATCCTGCCGGCCGGCCGTGGCTGATTCGATCCCAACGCCCGAGCCCAGCTCTTTAGCGGCGTCCAGCTCGGCAGCCGCCACCAGCTCGGCAGCCGCGGTGGCCCTCTGCCACCAGCTGGCCGGCTTCCGCTTCCCCTGGGACATCACCCGCTCCCTGGAGCTGGCCCTGCTCAAGACCTTCTGCCTGCCCTCGATCTCCGGCCTGCTGCAGCGCACGGGCGAATTTGAGCAGCGCCCGCGCAAGCGCTACGACGACACCGGCCTGATGGTGGCCGAGCTGCTGCGCTGCGGGCCGGACAGTGAGCGGGGCCGGGCCGTGATCGCCCGCATGAACCGCATCCACGGCGCCTACGCCATCGGCGGGCGCGACTACCTCTACGTGCTCTCCACCTTCGTGTGTGAACCGATCCGCTGGCTGGCCCGCTACGGCTGGCGGCCCCTCAACCCCCAGGAGGAGCAGGCGATCTTCCACTTCTGGCGGCTGGTGGGCGAACGCATGGGCATCCCTGCCATTCCCCAGACCCTGGCGGAGCTGGTGGCCTTCAACCAGGCCTATGAGGCCGGCGCCTTCGCCAGCGCAGCCAGCAATCGCCGCGTGGCCGATGCCACCCTCGCCATGCTGCTGAGCGACTGGCCGGCGCCGCTGCGGCCGCTGCTTAGGCGGGTGCTGACGGCCCTGCTCAGCGGCCCGGAGGCGGCCTGCCTCGGCTGGCCCCAGCCCCCCTCGCCCCTGCAGCGCAGTGTGCTGCTCGCCCTGCGCTGCCGCAGCCGCCTGGCCGGCGTCTGGCAGCGGCTGCGGCCACCGAGCGACAGCCGCTTCTATTCCCAGCGGCCCACCCCCAGCTATGGCGCCAACTTCCAGCTGGAGCAGCTGGGCCCGCCGGCGATGCTGCCGCGGCTCAATCGGGCCCGCTGGGCCGGCCAGCAGCGGCGCATCGGCCTCACGGGCGGCATTGCCAGCGGCAAGAGCAGGGCCGGTGGCTGGCTGGAGCGGCAGGCGGGCCTGCCGCTGCTGGATGCCGACCTCTACGCCCGCCAGGCCCTGGCCCCGGGATCGGCGGCCGCCGCCGCCGTATTGGCCCGCTATGGCCAGGGGCTGCTTAGCTCCAGCCCCGGGGCCGCCGGCATCGATCGCGCCGCCCTGGGCCGGATCGTCTTCCACGACATCGATGAGCGCCGTTGGCTGGAACAGCTGATCCACCCCCTGGTGCGCCAGCGCTTTGATGCCGAACTGGCCCGGCTGCGGCAGGCACCGCTGCTGGTGTTGATGATCCCGCTGCTGTTTGAAACCGGCCTGGAGGAGCTGTGTAGCGAGGTGTGGCTGGTGGATTGCGAGCCGGAGCAGCAGCTGGCACGGCTGATGGCCCGCGATGGCTGCAGCGAGGCCGATGCCAAGGCCCGCATCCAGGCCCAGTGGCCCATCGAGCGCAAGCGCCCCCTGGCCGACCTGCTGATCGATAACCGCAGCGATTTGCAGGCCCTGGAATCCCAGTTGCGCCAAGCTCTGACGATCAGGGGCATCAGCGGCCATAGAGCCCAGTGAGGGTATCTGTGCCGAGAATGTGTCCCTCGCTGGCCTTGATTACCTGTTCCAAGTTGGCCCCTGGACACAGTCCAAGCCGACAATCAAGGGCCTTGAGCGTAAAGCGATAACGATGGGTTTCCCCATAGGGAGGCAGCGGCCCAAAGTAGCCGATGCGGGTGTGATGATCTGCGCCCCAGCACCTGCCGTGGCGTGCGCCATTGGCCAGCAGTGGCCGGCGTTCGATACCACCGCGCAGCCCATTCACTGTAGAGGGTATGTCAAAGAGGAGCCAATGCAGCCAGGTGCCAGTCGGGGCGTCGGGATCTTCCATGAGCAGGCATAGGGTTTTAGTTGCTCCTGGCGTGCCAATCCAATGTAAAGGTGGAGACAGGTCTAGGCCGTCACCGGTGTAAACAGCTGGGATTAAACCTCCGTCATTAAAGACTGGTGAGTACAGCCGCAGGCCTGTGGCTACGGATGTTCCCTTTGAATCACCCGCGCTTGAATTGCCCGTTTGGATTGAATTACTTGTTTGATAATTATTCAGAGTCAATTGATCTCCACCTCGCATTGGATTGCTGGCGTAGCCAGAGGGATTGCTGGCGGAGCCAGGGAGATTACTGGCATGGCCAGGGAGATATTTGAATTGACGTCGCCCACGGCTGGGGGTGCCATCGGCTTGGACATCTCTGGAAAGGCCCCGCTTGCTCGACATTGGCTGCTCCGCCACTGCATTGGTTTGTCGGCCACTGCATTGGTTTTGCATTGGTTGCTCCGCCACTGACTAATTTATCTGCCACCGATTTCTCCGCCACTGGCTTTTTGACACTTCTCCTCTCACAAGCTGTTCTTTTGCTGCAGATTGTTTCGCCCTAGGGCTGGTCAGGGTTTCCTGGGATTTTCTAGTTTGTGTGATTCTATGGCTGTCTGTGCCAATTGTTTTGTTGTGGACCTGTTTTCTCGCGGACCTGCTTTGTTTCGGACCTGTTTTGTCACGGATCTCTTTTGTCGTGGATCTGGCCTGCTGCATCCATTCAGCGCAGATCTTTAGCGGCGTATTCGCCTTAGATTCACAACCCTAAATTGCCCTCAGGTCCCGGAGCGAGATCTACTATTGATATGTACTCCGACTAGGCGTCATGTCTGCCATCTCAAAATGGGAGCCACTGCGTGATATCGAGATGATCTTCGATCGATATTCCCGGTCTCTTGGCATGCCCTTCGCCCGTTCGTCCGA
This sequence comes from Prochlorococcaceae cyanobacterium, assembly GCA_044356375.1. Taxonomy (GTDB): domain Bacteria; phylum Cyanobacteriota; class Cyanobacteriia; order PCC-6307; family Cyanobiaceae; genus UBA5018. The sequence goes on from JBIKWK010000024.1 coordinate 5,167, forward strand.
GCTCATGGGCGAGAGCGAGTGGTGCCCGAAAGTGGATATCCGCGAGAGCGAAAAGTCCTTTCAAATCAAGGCCGAGGTGCCTGGCGTCCGCAAGGAGGACGTGAAGGTATTCCTTGACCATGGCGTTCTGATCATCGAAGGGGAAAGAAAGCAAGAGCGCGAAGAAAAGGGATGGCGCTCCCACCGGATAGAACGCTCCTACGGCAACTTCATTCGTAGCTTCACCCTGCCGAGCAATGTAAATAGTGAAGCCATGAAGGCTCACTTTTCCGATGGCCTGCTTGAGGTGGAAATCCCCAAAATCAAGACCAGCGAATCGCCTGCCGTAATGGTGCCTATTGAATAGTCTGCCTTTGCAGCTTTACGGGTTTTGTCCATACGTAATGGGCGACTTGCCTGCCGCTATCAAGATAGTTGATCCATGGGGGCAATGCCCTATGGATCAATCGTGACTATATAGGAAAATATTGATAGGCAATATTGATACATGAATAAATCACGAAATTGTATATTGCCCTGAGATGGCAGCAGTGTCCCGAAAGGTTCTGGGTGGGGATTTCATCAGCTGGGGAGGTTTGGCGACACTGGCCAGCGGCATACCGGCCAGCGGCACACTGATCAGCGGCATACTGATCAGCGGCATACTGACCAGCGGCATGATGCGGAGTCTGGATTCACCAGCCAGCCTTGCCGCTGCGCTTGCTCACCTTGCCGCAGCGCCTGGCCTACCTTGCAGCTGCAGCGACCTGTACCGGTTCGCCCTGGTCGGTCCTAGCTCTGGTGGGGGCCTGCGGGCACCTTTGCCGCCAGACTCTCAGCACCTTTGATCGGCCACCCTGAGCCGCTCTTCCATGCTCCAGGCCATCCGCGCCGACCTCGCGATCATCAAAGAACGTGATCCGGCGGCGCGGGGCACCCTGGAGATCCTGCTCTGCTATCCGGGCTTTCATGCCCTGCTGCTGCATCGCCTCAGCCATCGGCTTTGGCGAGTCGGCGTGCCGCTGCTGCCGCGGATGCTCAGTCAGCTGGGCCGCCTCTGCACCGGCGTGGAGATCCATCCGGGGGCAAGCATCGGCCAGGGGGTGTTCATCGACCACGGCATGGGTGTGGTGATTGGCGAAACCGCCGTGGTGGGCGACAAGTGTCTGCTGTACCAGGGCGTGACCCTTGGGGGTACGGGCAAGGAACACGGCAAGCGCCATCCCACCCTGGCCGAAAATGTGGTGGTGGGGGCCGGTGCCAACGTGCTCGGGGCCATCAGCGTGGGGGCGAACACCCGCATTGGCGCCGGTTCGGTGGTGCTGCGCAGTGTGGGGCCGGACAGCACGGTGGTGGGGGTGCCGGGGCGGGTGGTTCACCAGAGCGGCGTGCGGGTGGATCCGCTGGCCCACTCGGCCCTGCCCGACACCGAAGCCCAGGTGATTCGCAACCTGATGCAGCGCATCGATGCCCTGGAAGGCCAGGTGGCGCGACTGCAATCGGGCCTGGGGCGGCTGGCCACCGGCCGGCAGCCCGACCAGAAATATGGCGGCGAGGCCCAGAATTTGCAGGATCGGGAAATCCTTGAGTTTCTAGGTGAACAGCCCGGGCCCAAGTTCGGGCCCAACTCAGACATTCTCCCCCGCGAAACTAGTTGAGCACATCCGCGTGATCAAAAAGGCCGGCAACAAATTCGAGCCGTGGAAAAAGGATCCGTTCATCGCGTTCGCCAACAAAAAAGCCGGCACTCGGCCGGCCTTGAGCAAGGTGAACGTCCGCCTACAGATTGGTTTGCACGATGATGCCGCTGATATTGGCCAGGTTGAAGTCCATGGCAATGATGCCGAAGCGGCCGCGGTTGGCGACGAAGTACTCGATTAACTTGGGGTTGATCTGGTTGGCCATTTTTTCCGGGTTCGGGATAAAGTCCACGCCTTTGGTATCTGTGGCGCTACTGAAATTGAGGAACAGGCGCTCAGGGCAGTCGCTCTTGGCCCGGTCGAGCAGGCTGCGGATCCAATTCCATTTTTTCTCGGCATTGTTGGTACTGTATTGATCCTGGACTTCCATGGTGGCCAGCGGCGAGTGCAAGTTCATCGCGAAAGTGGCGTCGTCTTTCCAGTCACTGTTGGCGTCAAGACCCAATTCTCTGGACGAGCTATCTTTATTAAAGCGGCGCAGCAGCACGATCTTGCCCTTCGCTTCACTTAATTTGGGGAAGCGATTTTCCAGGAACCAGAAGTTCTTCGTGTTAGCAATATAAGTCTCAAATTGTTGCTGGAAGGTGCCGATCGGGCGCTCGCCGTCCCCTTCCTTTTTGACCGACATCACCAGGGTTTCACTGGGATTGGCGCGAAGGAACTCGTAGCACTGGTCCAGGACTTTCTGGAATCCAATTTCCTGGTAGACTGAGCCGTGGAAGATAGAGAAATGACTTTCACTATGCCTGCAACGAATGTCGAGGAAGCGGACGCCGGCATTCATCTGGTTCATCAGGCTGCGAGTTTGCGTTTCGGCGGCAAAACCACCGTAGAGTGCGCAACTGTCGTGGGTGCCGGGCAGAGATATTTGTTCCAGTGATTTGTGGCTGTCCAGCCGACTCATCCAGTTGTTAAGATTATACTCATTGAAGATCATCCACTTGAACTTGGCCGCCTGCTTGTCGCTGGCCGAGGGCGATCGACGGGCTTCGACGAGGTGGTCGCCGTCGCTGGTATCGTTGACTGCAGCAAAAATGGCGCCGTGCTTGACGTTGCTAATGGCGTATAAATTACCCTCGCGAACGATGCGCCATTTGAATTTGTCCTGCTCTAAATCGCTATTGCTGGCGCCAGGCCGTGCTTCCACCATGTGGTCGCCATCTATTGTGTCTTTATCGGCGGCGAATATGTAGCCATGTTTAACGTTTTTGATTCTGTAGCAACCGTTGCCGGCGTCAATAAGTTCCCACTTAAATTTATCTTCCGCAGAGGCAAGGGTGGTGCACGAACTGGGGCGGGTTTCGACTACGTGGTCACTGTCTTTCTTGTCTTTATCGGCGGCGAAGAGATAGTTGTAGCGGCAATTAGCAATTAGAAATTGTCCAGAGAACATGATTTTCCTTTTTTGCGTGAGGATAGGTGGGGCCATTGAGAGTGTGTGGCCACGTTTTTAATGTGGCATGGCGGTATTTTTTTGTCAATCCATGCAGGCATTGATGCCCCCGTCAATAAGCCGAGCCCCACTCTCTATCCTGGGCCTGGAGGAAGCCTCAGCCCACCGCTATCGGTGCCGCCTGGGCTGGCTGGAACATGAACATTGAATAGATCACATTGCGACGCATCTGGGTCATCATGTCGAGGAACATGTCATAGCCCTCGTTTTTGTACTCAATTAGCGGATCTTTTTGGCCATAGCCCCGCAGGCCCACCGATTCTCGTAGCGCGTCCATGGCCTGTAGATGTTCGCGCCATAGTGTATCAATTTGCTGCAGGATAAAGAAGCACTCGGCATCGCGCATCAGGCCTGGCCGTTGTTGTTCAACCTGGCCTTCTTTGATGTCGTAGGCATTGCGCATCTGCTCCTGCAGGAAGGCCTTGAGTTCTTCTACAGAGAGTCCCTGCAGTTGGTCGGGGGTGAGGTCTTCCAGCAGATAGATGAACTCCTTCACCTTGTCCAGCAGGCGGGTCAGGTCCCACTCCTCCGGGGGCAGGTCGGAGTTTATGTAGGCATCAACTATGTCAATTACCGTGCGTTCACCATAGCCAACCACCTGTTGCTTGAGTTCGCGCCCTTCCAGCACCCTGCGCCTTTCCGCATAGACCGCTTTGCGCTGATTGTTCATTACTTCGTCGTATTCAAATACCTGTTTGCGAATGTCGTAATAGTAGGTTTCAACTTTTTTCTGGGCCCCCTCCAGGGAGCGGGTGAGCATGCCCGATTCGATCGGCATGTCCTCTTCCACCCGGAAGGCATTCATCAGCCCCGCCACCCGGTCCCCCCCGAAGATCCGCAGCAGGTTGTCCTCCAGCGACAGGAAGAAACGGGTGGAACCCGGGTCGCCCTGGCGGCCGGCCCTGCCCCGCAGCTGGTTGTCGACGCGCCTCGATTCATGGCGCTCGGTGCCGATCACATGCAGGCCGCCGGCCTCCCGCACCTGCTTCTCCTCATGCTTGACCACGGCGTCGTATTCGGCCTTGACCCGGGCGATCACCGACCGCAGATCCTGCAGCTGAGGATCGCTGATCGGCGCCTTCTCGGCCGCCTGGGCGATGCGATCCTCCAGCTCCAGCACAGTCAAGCTGCGGTCACCCCAGGCCTTGACCAGATCGCGGGCCAGCTCCCCCAGGGACTGGTCGGTGGCATCCGAGAGAGCGCAGGGATAGAGGTTGCCGATGGCCTTCGCTTCGCTGGGGGCCTTGAAGCCCCCCGGACCAGGGGCTGCCTTGTTGGCGCCAAATCCCGCCGCGGCCTCCCCTGGGCGCTGTGGCGGAATCGCTGGCCGCTGGCCCTCCTCCGGGCGCACCAGCCGCGGCAGCAGCACCTCGCGCAGCTTGAGCCGCGCCATGTAATCTGAGTTGCCGCCCAGGATGATGTCGGTGCCGCGGCCGGCCATGTTGGTGGCGATGGTGACGGCCCCGGCCCGGCCGGCCTGGGCCACGATCTCAGCCTCCCGCTCCACGTTTTCGGGCTTGGCGTTGAGCAGGTTGTGGGGGATCTCCTCTTCGGCCAGCAGGGCGCTGAGCAGCTCGGACTTCTCAACGCTGGTGGTGCCCACCAGGGTCGGCCGCCCGGAGCGGTGGATCTCGGCGGTCTCATGGGCCACGGCCCGCCATTTGGCGGCCTCGGTCTTGTACACCTGATCGGTCCAGTCGCTGCGGGAGCGGGGCCGGTTGGTGGGCACGATCGCAACTTCTAGTTTGTAGGTCTTCTCGAATTCCACCTCCTCCGTCTTGGCCGTGCCGGTCATGCCCGCCAGGCGCGGGTAGAGCAGGAAGAAGTTTTGATAGGTGATCGATGCCAGGGTTTGGGTTTCCGGTTGGATCTGCAGGCCCTCTTTGGCTTCCACCGCCTGATGCAGGCCATCGCTCCAGCGGCGGCCAGGCATCACTCGACCGGTGAACTCATCCACGATCACGGCGTCGCTACCTCTGACGATGTAGTTGACGTCTTTTGTGAACAGTTCCTTGGCCTTTAGGGCGTTGTTGATGAAGTGGGCCCAGGGGTCATCCGGGTTGAACAGATCCTGCACCCCCAGCAGCTGCTCCGCCTTGGCGTAGCCCTCGTCGGTGAGGGAGACGTTGCGCTGCTTCTCGTCCACCTCGTAATCGCCTTCTGGATCAATGCCGTCCTTGCCCATCTCGATGGAGCGTTCCAGCTGGTCAGCCACCTCTGCCGCCCGGCGATACTTCTCCTGGGGCCGCTCGATCTGGCCAGAAATGATCAGGGGGGTGCGGGCCTCGTCCACCAGGATCGAATCCACCTCGTCGATCACGCAGTAGTGGAAGTCGCGCTGCACCACTTCGGCCAGGTCGCTGGCCATGTTGTCGCGCAGATAATCGAAGCCCAGCTCTGAATTGGTGGCGTAGGTGATGTCACAGGCGTAGTTGCGCCGCCGTTCCGGCGGTGCCATGTCCTGCTGGATCAGCCCCACCGACAGGCCCAGGAAGCGGTGGATCTGCCCCATCCACTCGGCGTCGCGGCGGGCCAGGTAGTCGTTCACGGTCACCACGTGCACGCCGCGGCCGCTGAGGGCATTGAGGTAGCTGGGCAGGGTGGCCACCAGGGTCTTGCCCTCGCCGGTCTTCATCTCGGCGATCTGGCCATCGTGCAGCACCATGCCGCCGATCAGCTGCACATCGAAGTGGCGCATGCCCAGCACCCGCTTGCCCGCCTCCCGCACCACGGCAAAGGCCTCAGGCAGCAGCTCGTCGATCAGCTTCAGCTCCCGGGCCGCGATGGCGGCGGAGCTGCCACCGCCGTTGCGGGCGTTTTCCAGCCTCTGGCGGAATTCGGCGGTGCGGCCGCGCAGCTCGTCATCGCTGAGGGGAGCAACCTCCTCCTCCAGCAGGTTGATGTCGGAGAGGATCGGCTGGTAGCGCTTCAGCTTGCGGGCATTGGGATCACCCAGCAGCAGCTTGAGCATGGGGAGAGGGCCTACCTAACCTGATCGATCAGCCTACTTAATTCAAAGAACCCCCCGCTCCGCCAGAGGGGCCAGGGCCAGAAGACGCGCTACAAGACGCTCCAGAGGCGAGGATCGGCAGCGATACGCTCCATCTCTGGCCCTTGAGCAGCATCCGCCTCAGCCATCATCGGCGCGCCGCCTGGCGGCTGGTGTTGCGACCCGGGGCGCTCGCCAAGTTGCAGCGGCTGTTCCAGGACCACAGCTTCTGGGCCGCCAACCGCAGCTGCGCCGAGCTGCGCCAGATGCTGCGCGGCAGCGATGTGGCGGTGACCGCCTGGCATGGCTCCCAGCTGGTGGGCTTTGGCCGGGCCACCAGCGACGGCATCTTCCGGGCCGTGCTCTGGGACGTGGTGGTGGCCAGGGAATACCAGGGCCGCGGGCTGGGGCGACAGATCGTGGCTGGTCTGCTGGAGCGCCCCTGCCTGCGGCGGGTGGAGCGGGTCTACCTGATGACCACTAACAGCGGTGGCTTCTATCAACAACTGGGCTTCGATCAGATCGAGAGCCAGTTGCTGATGATGAAACAGACAAGCGGATGAAGAGATTCGAACTCTCGACCCTCTCCTTGGCAAGGAGATGCTCTACCACTGAGCTACATCCGCATGATCAACGCTTTCAGGATCCAAAACTGGACCTTTGATGGATTCAGGTCTTGAATCCGGAGCGGGATCAGGGCCGGCTGGCGTCACCGACTAGTTGAGCATGCCCTACGGAGGTGCCGCCGGTCAAATCGCTGACCCGGGGCCCGGGCCGGGTAGGGCCGCCATCAGGCTGCCCATCTCCAGGGCCTGCAGGCCATAGCTCCAGCCCAGGTTGCTTTTGATGCCGGCCCGCTCCAGGGCCTGTTGCATGGTGTCGGTGGTGAGCACGCCAAAGATCACCGGCACGCCGGTGGCGCGGCTGACGCTGGCGACTCCCTTGCTCACCTCGGAAACCACCACGTCGAAGTGGGGGGTGTCGCCGCGGATTACGGCGCCGAGGGTTATCAGCACTTGATATTGCCCACTGGCGGCCAGCCGCTGGGTCACCAGGGGAATTTCAAAGCTGCCCGGCACCCAGGCCACATCCAGCTGGCCACTGCTGGCGCTGGTGTCGATGCCGTGGCGGCCGAGGCAATCCAGGCAGCCGCTCAAGAGCCGGTTGGTGACCAGGTCGTTGAAGCGGGCCACCACCACGGCGATGCGCAGCTGGGCGACATCGGTGAACCGTCCTTCAAAGCTGGCCACAGGCATTCCGCTGGTGCCTGCTCAGGCTACGCAGCGAAGGTGGCTGACTTTGTCCAGGGCTGAAACCTTGACGAGCCGGTTTCAGACCACCAGCAGGCTCATGCCCCAGTTGACCAGCACCAGCACCACCCAGGCGATGCCGCCCAGCAGGATCAGGCGGTTGGAGCGGCCGGAATCTTCGCTGCTGGCGTAGAGCACAGGCACCGCCACAATCAGCGCAAATGACATCACCACCAGGGCCAGAACGGTGAGGGTGTTGAGGATCTGCATGGATCTGCGGCGCGGGGCTAGCCGGGCGACGGCGCCGACCAGTGGAGCAATCCTCCCATGCAACTCTGGCCACCCGGGCCTGCGGTGGGAGTTTGCTTCACATGTTGTGGGGCAACTGGCCCATCCCGCTGGCCCCCTCGCTGTCTTTCCCCTGGCCCAGACCGTCCAATGGAAGCCGCTTACCTCACCCTCGGGCCCGGGGGCCGGCCTACGATCGATTACTCCCCAGCCAGTGAGCCGTGGCCGCGGCAGCCGAGCAGCAGCTTTCGCTGATGGGAGCCATGGGGCTGGAGCCCCAACCGGCCACCGCCCCCCAGGCCTCGCCGTCAGCCCCTGGAGCGGCTCCTGCAGATGGTGCCGCAGCCGCCAAGGCGGCCGCCATTGCCGATGCAAGCCGGCGTCCCCGCCAGCGCCGCCCCGCCAGTCAGCCCCCTGTAAGCGAACTGGCTGTGAGTGAACTGGCCGCCGGTGGGCTGGCTGTAGGTGAGCTGGCTGTAATTGACCTGGCTGGAGGGGGCCCAGAGGCCGGGGCCTCGACCCAACCGGCTGGGCCAGATCCCGCCATGGGCCCCGGGGCGGGGGTGGCGGCGGATCTGGCAACGGGGCCCCAGGGTGGTCCCAATGGTGGGCCTGATGGTGGGCTTGAGGCTGGCCTGGCAATTGGACCTAATTGTGGGCTTGGGGGCCAGAGCCCAGCGGCGATCGAGAGCGATCTGCCCGCCTGGCATCACCACAGCCTGGTGGAGCCCGATCAATTGCCACCGACGCTGCGCCACTACGTGCAGCTGAAACGCGCCCACCCCGAGCGGGTGCTGCTCTACCGGCTGGGCGACTTCTTCGAGTGCTTCTTTGAAGACGCCATCAGCCTCTCGCGGCTGCTCGAACTCACCCTCACCGGCAAGGAGGCCGGCAAGGCGATTGGGAGGGTGCCGATGGCCGGCCTGCCCCACCACGCCGTCGAGCGCTATTGCGGCGAGCTGGTGCGCCGCGGCCTCAGCGTCGCCCTCTGCGACCAGATCGAGGAGGCGCCGGTGAAGGGTGCCCTGCTGCGCCGCGAGATCACCCGCGTGCTCACCCCCGGCACGGTGTTGGAGGAGGGCCTGCTCAGTGCCCGCCGCAACAACTGGCTCTGCGCCGTGGTCTGCGATGGCCCCAGCTGGGGCCTGGCCGTGGCCGACGCCAGCACCGGCGAATTCCGGGTTACCCAGCGCCTGGGCAGCGATGGTCTGCACCAGGAGCTGCTGCAGCTGGAGGCAGCCGAGGTGCTGCTGCCGGCCGGACCGGAGGCCGGTGACGCCAAACCCGGCTGGTGTCCGGCGGCCCTGCTGGTGACGCCGGTGGCCCGCACCCCCTTCCAGGCCCCGGAGGCGGAGGCCACCTTGAGGCAGCGCTACGGGCTGGCCAGCCTGGCCGGCCTGGGGCTGGTGGAACTGCCCTTGGCCCTGCGGGCCGCGGGGGGGCTGGTGGCCTACCTCGATGGCACCACCGGCACTCGGGTGCCCCTGGATCTGCCCACCAGCTGGTACGCCGGCGATCGCCTGGTGCTCGACGCCGCCACCCGCCGCAACCTGGAACTCACCCGCACCCAACTGGCCGGCAGCGCCCAGGGATCCCTGCTCTGGGCCCTGGATCGCACCTTGACGGCGATGGGGGGCCGCTGCCTGCGCCGCTGGATCGAGGCGCCCCTGGTGGAGCGCGGCGCCATCCTCAGTCGCCAGGCGGGCGTCAGTGAACTGGTGGAGCAGCGGCCCTTGCGGCTGGCCCTGCGCCGCCTGCTGCGACCGATGGGCGACCTGGAGCGCCTGGCGGGCCGCGCCGGCGCCGGCAGCGCCTCGGCCCGGGATCTGGTGGCCATTGCCGATGGCCTGGAACGGCTGCCGGCCTTGGCCCAGCTGCTGGCCCGCGCCGAAAGCGTTCCCCTGCGGCTGCTGGCCCGGCCCTGGCCCGAGCTCGACGGGCTGGCTGCCGCCCTGCGCCATGGGCTGGTGGAAAATCCGCCCCTGAGCCTCACTGAGGGCGGCTTGATCCACGACGGCGTGGATCCGGAACTCGATGGCCTGCGCAATCAGCTCGACGACCAGGACGCCTGGCTGGCCGAGCAGGAGCGCAGCGAGCGGGCAGCCAGCGGCATCGCCAACCTCAAGCTTCAGTACCACCGCAATTTTGGCTACGTGCTGGCGGTGAGCCGGGCCAAGGCCACGGCGGTGCCCGAGCACTGGATTCGCCGCCAAACCCTGGCCAACGAGGAGCGTTTCGTGACGCCCGAACTCAAGGGTCGCGAGGGGCGCATCCTGCAGCTGCGGGCCCAGGCCGCCCGGCGGGAATATGAGCTGGTGGTGGCGCTGCGCGACCTGGCGGGCGACCAGGCGGCGGCCATTCGCCTGGCAGCCAGGCTGGTGGCCGATCTTGATGCCATCGCCAGCCTGGCGGAGGTGGCCGCCACCAGCGGCTACTGCTGCCCGGCGATCAGCGACGGCCGCGAGCTGGTGATCGAAGCTGGCCGCCATCCGGTGGTGGAGCAGCTGCTGGTGGAAGACCAGTTCACCGCCAACGACATCGCCCTGGGCTCAGAGGCCGGCCATCCAGACCTGATCGTGCTCACCGGTCCCAATGCCAGCGGCAAGAGCTGTTATCTGCGCCAGACCGGTCTGCTGTTGTTGATGGGTCAGCTCGGCAGTTGGATTCCGGCGCGATCGGCCCGGTTGGGGATTGCCGATCGCCTGTTCACCCGCGTCGGGGCCGGCGATGACCTCACGGCGGGCCAGTCCACCTTCATGGTGGAAATGGCCGAAACCGCCAACATCCTTCACCACGCCAGCGAGCGCTCCCTGGTGCTGCTCGATGAGATCGGCCGCGGCACCGCCACCTTCGATGGCCTCTCGATCGCCTGGGCGGTGGCCGAACACCTGGCCGAGCAGCGGCGCTCCCGCAGCGTCTTCGCCACCCACTACCACGAATTGAACGAGCTGGCCGAGCTGCTGGCCAACGTGGCTAACGCCCAGGTGCTGGTAGAGGAAACCGGCGACGCTCTGCTGTTTCTGCATCGGGTGGCCCCCGGCGGTGCCAGCCGCAGCTATGGCATCGAGGCGGCTCGCCTGGCCGGGGTGCCCCAGGCGGTGGTGCGGCGGGCTCGCCAGGTTTTGGGCCGCATCGAGGCCAATAGCCACGTGGCCGTGGGACTGAAACGCCAGCCGCCGCCGCAGTCGCCGCCGCAGTCGCCGCCGCCGCAGCAGTCGCCGCAATCGCCGCAGTCGCCCCAGGGGGAAGGATCTCTCGCCGCTTGAGGTTTTGCGGCTCGCGAGCTAGCCAGCCAGTGCCTGCAATTCAGTGGCTAACCAGCGGCCAGCCGCTGGCCATACCGCCCACCAGCTGCCATCTAGCCAGCCAGCCAACTACCAGCCGGCCGCCTGCAGCCATGCGGCCCGCAGCAGGGCGTTGCAGCTGGCGGCCACCAGGGCGGCTCCCCCCTTGGATCCCCGCAGGCCGATGTGGGCCAGGCCGCTGGCGGCCAGCCGGCGCTTGCTCTCGGCCACCCCCACAAACCCCACCGGCATGCCAATCACCAGGGCCGGCCCCGGGTTCGGTCCTGGCGCTGCCTGGGGCTGGGCCTGATCGAGCCGGCCCTGGTCGGGCTGGGCAAGGCAGTCGAGCAAGCGCTCCAGGGCCGTGGGGGCACTGCCGATCAACACCACTGGCGCTAATGGCATTGGCGTTAAAGACGATGGCGCTAAACCCATCGGCGCTAAAGACATCGGCCCTGCAGACATCGGCGCTGAGCTCCCCGGCGCCACACCAGCCGGCGCCAAACCCTTTGGCGCCAGTTCCGCCCAGGCTCTCTGCAGGCCGATGGCGGAGCGGGTGTCGCCGAGGGGGGCCCGGGCGGGGGCCCAATCGAGCAGGCAGTGCACCGGATTGGCAAAGGTGCGTTTGGCCATCGGGGTAACCGCCGCCGCCGCCATGGCCGTATCGGTGAGGATCGGGGCGCCGGCGGCCAGGGCCGCCAGGCCGGCGGCGCAGGCCGCCGCTGACACCTCCAACTCCCGGGCGAGGCCGAGATCGCCACTGCTGTGGATGCACCGTTCCACCACATCCCGCACCACCGGATCGGCTGCAGGGCTGAAACCCTGCTGGGTCAATGCGGCTCGAATCAGGCGAATGCTTTCGATGAAGATCGGATGATCCAGGCCGGGCTCGGCTCCAGTGGCTGGGACGGCGGCGGAGGCAGGCAAGCGGCAGGGGGGCTCGGCAAGGCCACAATGGTGCTACGGCGCAAAGGATCCTGGCGCAAAGGCCCCTGGCGAAATTTGCCCTCGGCTGGATTGGCCTTCGGCTGGAATGGCCTTCGGCTGGAATGGCCCTCGGCGGGAATGGTTTTTCCTGCGGCAATGCTGCCTTGATGGAATGGTGTCCTGCGGAAAAAGTGCCCGGCCCCACCTCTGCCCGGCCCAGCTCTGGCCCGCCCCACCCCGCCCCTTCCCCCCTAACCGGCATGCCGATCCACCTGCTCTGGGGCGACGACGAGGCCGCCCGCCAGCGAGCCCTCGATGCCCTGGTGGAAAAGCTGGTGGATCCGGCCTGGAGCGCCATCAACCTCAGCCGGCTGGATGGCAATGACCTGACCCAGGCGGCCCAGGCCCTGTCGGAGGCGCGCACGCCGCCATTCGGGGCTGGGGCCAGGCTGGTGCTGTTGCAGCGCAGTCCCTTTTGCCAGCAATGCCCCGCCGAGCTGGGCCAGCAGCTGGAGGCGAGCCTGGCGCTGATCCCTCCCGATTGCCATCTGGTGCTGGTGCAATCGGCCAAACCCGATGGCCGGCTGCGCACCACCAAGGCGTTGCAGGCCCTGGTCAAGAGCGGCCAGGCCAGCGAGCGCAGCTTCCAGCTGCCGGCGGTGTGGGATGGCGCCGGCCAGTTGGAATTGGTGCAGCGCACCGCCAGCGAGATGGGCTTGAAGCTGGCGCCGGCGGCGGCGGAAGCCCTGGCCGAGGCGATCGGCAGCGACAGCGCCCGGCTGGCCAGTGAACTGGAGAAGCTGAGCCTGTATGCCGGCGGGGGCTCCACGGGAGCGGGGCGGCCGATTGCGGCCGAGGCGGTGCGGGCGCTGGTGGGCGGGGTGAGCACCAGCAGCCTGGCGGTGGGTGATGCGCTGCTGGCGGGCCGGCCGGCCGATGCGATCGCCCTGGTGGATGCGCTGCTGGCGGCCAATGAACCGGCGCTGCGCATCGTGGCGGCGCTCAGCAGTCAGATTCGTGGCTGGCTCTGGGTGGCCCTGCTGGACCAGGCCGGTCAACAGGACGTGAACGCCATCGCCAAGGCGGCTGGCATCGGCAATCCCAAGCGGATTTACGTGATGCGCAAGCAGATTCGCGGCCAGCGGCCCGCCAGCTTCCTCAAGTTGCTGAGTCAGCTGCTGGAGGTGGAGGCGGCCCTGAAACGCGGTGGCGACGCCGCCGACGCCTTCCGCGATGGTTTTCTGCTGGGGGATGCCGGCGCTGGCTGATCGGGCCGCCTGCCCGGCCCCTGATAATCGAGCCCTGAGTGTTTGCGGCTACAAAGAGTCGCCCCACCGCCCATGGCCCTGCTGGTTCAGAAGTTTGGCGGCACGTCGGTAGCTGACGTGACTCGTATACAGGCCGTGGCCGCCCGCATCGCCGCCTGCCGTGAGGAGGGCCACGAGCTGGTGATCGTGGTTTCCGCCATGGGCCACAGCACCGATGAACTCACCGCCCTGGCGCGGGCGATCAGCAGCGATCCTCCCCATCGGGAGCTGGACATGCTGTTGGCCACCGGGGAGCAGGTGTCGATTGCGCTGCTGTCGATGGCCCTGCATGCCCAGGGGGTGCCGGCGGTGTCGATGACCGGCGCCCAGGTGGGGATCATCACCGAATCGGCCCATGGCCGCGCCCGGATCCTGGAGATCCGCACCGAGCGGCTGGCCCGGCTGCTGGCCGAGGGCCAGGTGGTGGTGGTGGCCGGCTTCCAGGGCACCAGCAGCGGCGCCGCCGGCACCCCCGAGATCACCACCTTGGGCCGCGGCGGCTCGGACACCACGGCGGTGGCCCTGGCGGCGGCCTTGGGGGCCGATGCCTGCGAGATCTATACCGATGTGCCGGGGGTGCTCACCACCGACCCGCGCAAGGTGGGCGATGCCCAGTTGATGGCCCAGGTGAGTTGTAACGAGATGCTGGAGTTGGCCAGCCTGGGCGCCGCCGTGCTGCATCCGCGGGCGGTGGAGATCGCCCGCAACTACGGCGTACCGTTGCTGGTGCGCTCCAGCTGGAGCGATGCCCCCGGCACCAGGCTCACCAGCGGCAGCCCCCGACCGATCGGCAGCGCTGGGCTGGAGCTGGGGCGGCCGGTGGATGGGGCGGAACTGGAGAGCGATCAGGCGGTGCTGGCCCTCTCCCATGTGCCCGATCGGCCGGGGGTGGCCGCGCTGCTGTTCGAGGCCCTCAGCGCCGCGGGGCTGAATGTGGACCTGATCGTGCAGGCCACCCAGGAGGGCAGCAGCAATGACATCGCCTTCACGCTGGCGGCCGCCGATCTGGATCGGGCCCAGCTGGTCTGCCGCCAGGTGCTGACCGCCATGGGGGCCGAGCTGGATGCCGGCGGCGCCCAGCTTTTGGCCCAGGGGGCCATGGCCAAGCTGAGCATCTCCGGGGCCGGGATCTTGGGCCGGCCCGGAGTGGCCGCCAGGCTGTTCGACACCCTGGCCCGGGCCGGCATCAACCTGCGCCTGATCGCCACCAGCGAGGTGAAGGTGAGTTGTCTGGTGGCCGGCGAGCAAGGGGCCAAGGCCCTCAGGGCCACGGCCGAGGCGTTCGAGTTGCAAGACAGCCAGCTGCGCCACGATCCGCTGGTCTGTCAGTTGGGCGAGCCGGCCGTGCGCGGCGTGGCCCTGGATTGCGACCAGGCCCAGGTGGCGGTGCGGCGGCTGCCGGATCGTCCCGGCACCGCCGCCGCCGTGTGCCGAGCCCTGGCCGATGCCGGCATTGGCCTGGATGCGATCGTCCAGTCCGAGCGCACCCATGGCCTAGGCGATCAGCGCAGCCGCGACATGAGTTTCGTGCTCAAGCGCGATGAGCGGCAGCGGGCGGAGCGGGCCCTGGCCCCCCTGCTGCGCCAGTGGCCCGGCGCCCGTTTTGAAGAGGGGGCAGCCATCGCTCGGGTGAGCGCAGTGGGGGCCGGCATGCCCTGCACGCCGGGCACAGCAGCTCGCATGTTCCGCTGTCTGGCCGATGCCGGCATCAACATCGAATTGATTGCCACCAGCGAAATCCGCACCAGTTGCGTGGTGGCCGCCGCCGATGGCCTGGCTGCTCTACGGGCGGTGCATGACGCCTTTGACCTGGGCGGGGCGGTGCAGCACCGGGCCGAGGGCACCGCCGCACCGCTGTAGCCCAGCCCGCATCCGCATCCAGGCCCGCATCCGCATCCGGCTCCCTTAACCCGCCAGCTCAATTGCTGGCGGCAAACCCATGCCACCACATTCCCATGTAAGGGGAAGGCAACAATTAATAGGCAGCCCTTCATGGGCGTCCGTTGGTAACCAGTCGTCAATAGGCAGCCATTAATAGGTAACTGTCAATGGGTAACTATCAATGGGTAACTGTCAATGGGTAGCTATTGACAGGTGGTCGCCGCAATCAAATGATGTTGGACTGCAGAGAAGCTGACCCAAGCGGCTGATTGCACAATCCCATCTTGCGAAGGTAATCGGCATCAGAGCTGGGGTGGATAAGCAGTTCTTCGCCAGCGGCAATCATGCGACAGGCCACGATCACCGCCTCCCCCCCCTGGATCTGATCGCAGGGACTGGCATTGGCGGGCTCACCGGGTCGCGGGAAATTCCAGTAGCGGGCCTGATCGCCGCAGACCACCACAAAAGCGGGCCGTTCTGGGTTCACGTAGCCGAAGTGCAGCAGCTCTGCCCGCTGGCGGGGCTCCATGGGGCGCAGCGGCAAACGCCGATCTATGGCCGGTTCGAAACACCAGAGAACAGCACCGGGCTTCAGGGCGATGGAGGTGAACAGACCAGTGCCATGCCTGGGGCTGGGAGCCGTGAAGTGGGGAATCATCAGGCTCATCAGCCACATGCGGGATCGCTACCGCTGCACTTGTTGATCAGCCGCTGCAGATAGGTGCGCTCGCAAAACCTGGGCTGGGCTGCTTGCAGCAGGGCGAGGGCGTCGTCGGGGCGGCCGTCCTGGTGGGCCCGCTGGGCCGCGTTGAGGGTATCGGCGAACAGCAGCTGTTCTGCGCTTGCCCCATGGCGACGGGCAATCACATCGAATACTTCAATCGGCTGACTGAAGCCCCGTAATTTAGTATCTCCCGCCTTGACAATTAGATAGTCGGCAGCAGCTGGGCCAAGGGCCCGCACCATGTCGGCGCTGGCTAGAATGCGGGTGCCGAATAAACGGTTGCTGTACTCAAGGCGTTGGGCAAGGTTTACGCGGTCGCCAATAATCGTGTAATTTACTCGTTCACGGGGTCCGATGTTGCCCACCACCACAGAGCCGTAGTCGATGCCGAAGGTGGTGTGGAATACAACGGAACTACCCTCTTGCTTCCACTGGAGGTTAAGAGCATCGAGCTGCTCGCGGCAACGCAGGGCCGCTTCCAGGCAGGCAACGGCTGGGTAATCAATGCTATCTGGAGCGCCCCAGAAAAGTAGGGCACTGTCTCCAATGTACTTGTCAAGCACCCCCTGGGTGGCAGTGGCCACTTCGTTGATGATCGCGAAGTATTGATTTAGTAGCTGCAATATTTGCTCCGGATCAAGACTCTCGCACAGGCCAGTGAAGTCACTGATGTCAGTGAACATGATGGCCATATTCCGGATTTCACCACTTAGGTTGAGGGAGGCTCTATTCAGTACTAACTTGCGTACAAGGGCGCTGGGCACATAGGCGTTAAATTCTGATAGAGCCGATTGAACCGTGCCCAAGGAGTTGATGATCTGATAGATTTCGTGAATCCACCCGGCGGCGATTAGCCGATTTTGCAGGGAGCCGAATTCGAGCCGCGAAATGGACTGCAGGCCCTGATTTATGTAGCGCAGCGGATCACTGATTTGGCTGCCTAAGACTGCGGCTAGGGGCAGGGTGAGCAGCAGGCTTAGCAGATAGGCCTGGACGAGGTTGCCCAAGATGTGGTTTCTATCAAGGATTACCTGGTTAGCGGAAATATCGATTCCGAGAACCGCCTCGAAACTGCCATCGCGGCGTTGCAGCGGTATGTAGGCCGACATCCAGGAACCCCACTTATCCTTCACGAATTTGCGGTCCACCTCCAGGACGCCACTCCTCCAGACGCGGTGCAGCGCATCGGTGCTAGTGCTGGTGGGCATCACCACGCCGACATCGGTGAAATCACTGCTGCTGTAGGGCGTGCCGTCCACGACGAACACATAGCGGGAGAAGGGGTCCTTGATAGGTTCCTTCGCCTTGCGGAGGGTGTAGATGAAGCGGGTGCCACGGATATCCTGCAGCGCCGAGGAGAGCACAGCGTGGGTCTGCCGAAAGGCAGCTGTTTTCATCTGGCTGGGATGCCGCAGAGTGGCGATCAGATCGGCATCCAGCCTGGAGGCCAGCAATTCAGCGGCGTCCCGCAACCGCAGGGCGGTATTTTGATTGGCGATCTCGAGGCTGCTGCGCGCCACGAACAGACCTGTCACCAGGGTGGTGAGGGTGGCGCTGCCGATGAACATCACCGCCAGGGTGGGGGCGATGTGGGGCCGACTCAATCGCAGGCGGGGCAATCGCAGGCGGGGCAAGGACAGCAGCGGTGGGGCCATCAGCAGGCGGTGGCGAATACTCGATCCCACAGGGTGAAAATCAGACCGAAGTTGCGGGAGGGGTTGCTATGGTGACGCAGGTGGTATTCACCCCAGGCGAATACCCGCGTGAGCGGACCGGAAAGGCTGGGGTTGTGGTCGAGCTGAGCATCGCTGCAGAAGATTTCGTACAGGTAATGGAAAGCCAGTAATATAGCCCCCTGAACCGGTAGCACCAGGCTGATCACCAGCAGCGGCAGGGTGAGGGTGAACCAGATGTCCAGCGTCTCGCTGACGCTGCCGAAGCAGAGTAGGAAGTGGTGCCATCGCAACCTGCGTGCGCGGCCCAAGTAACCAGGCTGATGGTGGGCGGCATGGAGCCGATGCAGCAGGTTCCAGGGAGTGCGCCAGTGGGCTAACCTGTGGATGCCGTAGGCCATCCCTAGCCACAGCAACAGTACCGTAACAAATAAAAACATTTCTTTAGCTATCGACATGCCGAGGTCAACCATTCGGTGAGGGCAAATGATAAAAGTATTTTTAAAAAGCTCCAGGGCCGGCTGTCGGTTCCTCTCCTGCGACTTCAGGCCCAGGGTGCACATCTGCTGTACATCTGCTGTGGGGGCCGAGATTGCCCGAGCAGGGCTGAAAATTGCCCAGAGTGAACATAAGTTAAGAAATTATAGCAATTAAGGGTGACTCGAAAGAAATTGCCTGCTTTGCCTCTGCGAGTCAGTGGCAGGCCAGTCATCTCAATACTTATTGCGCTGTGGGTCCTGTGAGATTTGGCATTTTCGATGTGCCGGGAGGCTCGGGTGATTGACCGGGCAAAATAGCGTCATTTCCGCTTCAGATTTTATCAGTCGAGATTACCGTAATTACGGTGAATATTAAATCTTACTGATTTAAATATGGCTAGTTCTGGCAACAGCTCTGCTGTCAACAGCCCTGCCGCTAAGTCTGACAACAGCTCTGCTGCTAGGCCTGGCAGCAGCTCTGTTGCTAAATCTGGCGATGGATTTGCTGATGGATTTGGCGGCGATTCCGATGGCGGTTCTGGCGATGAACTTGGCGATGAATCCGGCGACGGTTCTAGCGATGAATCTGGCGATAGCTCTAGTGAAACCTCCGGTGGCAACTCCGGCAACTGCTCTAGTGATGGCCCTGGCAATACTGCTGGTGATACCGCTGGTGATGGCTCTGGCGATGGCACTAACATCTGTTGCTATTTTAGGGACAAAGATGGCAGGTTGACCTGGCAATGGGGACTGGTGCCGGGAACCAATGCCTGGTTTTCCGTTCCGGGCCATTGGGGAAAGGGTGAGCGCACTGGGGTGGCGAGATTTGTGGCTAATGGCAGCGTGAATGAAGCCAGGATACTGGAAGCAGCGGTAACGGCTCAGAACTATTATAAGCTCCAGGATTATCAGCTGGTGGCTGTCTTCGCTGCTAAGCCTGGTGTTGCTAGGAATTATCCATTGATTGTCCAGGGGAAAGAGCTATATCCTGAGCGGTAACGTGCCCCAGGTGCCGGTCCCTTGGCCAGCCATGGGGGCAGGCTAATTGCAGAAATAGATCCCGCACCACAAAACTAGTGAATTTTTAAGGTGCTTTTAATAAATTTATGTTAATTTCCTCGTATTTTGGCCCATCGGAGAAGTCCTGAAATGCCTAAGTCACGGCCAATGGACTATTGAAGCTGCAGGGATTCTTGGCTGGCATGGCCACGGGTATGGCGGTATGGGGTTTTTCAGGGGCTCCCTAGACGGGACAGCTCCGGCAACAGCCTCCTAGGGGGCGGAGACTTTCTGGGTGGCGAGGCTCAGGGCCATCGCTGGACTGCCTACTGCCTACTGCCCGCTGCCCGCTGCCCGCTGCCCGCTGCCTACTGCCCACAGGCCACAGGCCACTGCCCACTGCCCACTGCCCACTGCCCACTGCCCACTGCCCACTGTCCACTGTCCAGAGGCGACGGTGGCTTGGTCATTTGGTTCAGCTGCTCGCCTGTAGCTCCATCGGCCCGGCTTTGGTTCTAGGCCGGATGGCTTTGGCACTGGGCCGGATGGCTTTGGCCCTGGGCCTGTGGCCCCAAAGCGTCCGCCTTGAACTGGCGGCGCCGGCGGGTGGCTGTCAGAGTGGCGACGGCCTAGCCCTTCCCATGCATCTCACCCCCCAGGAGAAGGACAAGCTCCTGATCGTGACCGCCGCCCTGTTGGCCGAGCGGCGCTTGAACCGAGGCCTGCGGCTCAACCATCCGGAGGCGGTCGCTTGGCTCAGTTTTCAGGTGCTGGAAGGTGCCCGCGATGGCAAGAGCGTGGCCGAGTTGATGGCTGAGGGCAGCACTTGGCTGCGCCGCGATCAAGTGATGGCCGGCGTGCCGGAGCTGGTGTCTGAGGTGCAGATCGAAGCGGTGTTTCGCGATGGCACCAAGTTGGTGACCCTGCACGAGCCCATCCGCGCCTAGGCCCTACTCCAGCAGCCCTACTCCAGCAGCTCTCCTCCAGTCGCTCTCCCCCAGTCGCTTCTCGCCCCCATGTCTTCCCCGGCCTCCGGCGATCCCTTCGTCCAAGACATCATCCCCGGTGAACTGATGCCCGAGGCCGGCGAGCTGGTGCTCAATGCCGGCAGGCCCGTAACTGTGATCACCGTGGCCAACACCGGCGATCGCCCGGTGCAGATAGGCTCCCACTTCCACCTCTACGAGGCCAATGGGGCCCTGGAGTTTGACCGAGAGGCAGCCCGCGGCCAGCGACTCGACATCCCCGCCGGCACCGCCATGCGCTTTGAGCCCGGCGATACCCGCTCGGTGAATCTGGTGCCCTACGGGGGCGCCCGCCGCGTGGTCGGCTTCAACGGATTGATCAACGGTCCCCTCGACTGAGCTCGGCCCGTCGCCGTGCCCCCATCCCCGCCTCCGCCATGCCCTACAGGATTTCCCGCCGCGCCTACGCCGAGACCTACGGCCCCACCACCGGGGATCGGCTGCGGCTGGCCGACACCGAGCTGATCCTGGAGGTGGAGAAGGACTTCACCAGCTATGGCGACGAGGTGAAGTTCGGCGGTGGCAAGGTGATTCGCGATGGCATGGGCCAGGCCCAGACCAGCCGGGCTGAGGGGGCTGTGGACACGGTGATCACCAACGCCCTGATCCTGGATTGGTGGGGGATTGTCAAGGCGGACATCGGCCTGCGCGATGGCCGCATTGTGGCGATCGGCAAGGCGGGCAACCCCGATATTCAAGACGGCGTCGACATAGTTGTGGGTCCCGGCACCGAGGCCATCGCCGGCGAGGGCCACATCCTCACCGCTGGCGCCATCGATACCCATATTCACTTCATCTGCCCCCAGCAAATTGAGACGGCCCTGGCCTCCGGGG
Organism: Prochlorococcaceae cyanobacterium; assembly: GCA_044356375.1. Lineage (GTDB taxonomy): Bacteria > Cyanobacteriota > Cyanobacteriia > PCC-6307 > Cyanobiaceae > UBA5018. Next base: position 25,959 of record JBIKWK010000024.1, read on the forward strand.
TAACCACCTTGCTGGGGGGCGGCACCGGCCCGGCCACCGGCACCAAAGCCACCACCTGCACCCCCGGCGCCTTTCACCTGGCCCGGATGCTGCAGGCGGCGGAGGGTCTGCCGATCAACCTGGGCTTCTTTGGCAAGGGCAACGCCAGCACCCCGGCGGCCATAGAGGAACAGATCCGCGCCGGAGCCTGCGCCCTCAAGTTGCATGAAGACTGGGGCACCACCCCGGCCGCGATCGACTGCTGCCTCAGCGTCGCCGATCGCTACGACGTGCAGGTGTGCATCCACACCGACACCCTCAACGAGGCGGGCTTTGTGGAGGACACGATTCGGGCGATTGGCGGCCGCACGATCCACACCTTCCATACCGAGGGGGCCGGCGGCGGCCACGCACCGGACATCATTCGCATCTGTGGGGAGGCAAATGTATTGCCAAGTTCCACCAATCCCACCCGGCCCTATACCCGCAATACCCTGGAAGAACACCTGGATATGTTGATGGTGTGCCACCACCTGGATCCCAAGATTCCAGAGGATGTGGCCTTCGCTGAGTCGCGGATTCGCCGGGAAACCATCGCGGCAGAGGATATCCTTCACGATCTCGGCGCCTTTAGTATTATCGCCAGTGATTCCCAGGCGATGGGAAGGGTGGGGGAGGTGATTATCCGCACTTTCCAGACCGCCCACAAGATGAAGGTGCAGCGGGGACCCCTGGCAAAAGATTCCAGTCGGAACGATAACAACCGCCTGAAACGCTACATAGCAAAAGTAACAATCAACCCGGCGATCGCCCATGGCATCGAAAGCCAGGTGGGCTCCGTTGCCGTGGGCAAGTTGGCCGATCTGGTGCTCTGGAAGCCGGGGTTCTTCGGGGTGAAGCCGGAGTTGGTGCTCAAGGGCGGTTCGATCGTCTGGGCCCAGATGGGCGATGCCAATGCTTCGATCCCCACCCCCGGGCCGGTCCATGGTCGTCCGATGTTCGCCGCCTTTGGCAAGGCCCTGGCCCCCAGCTGCCTCACCTTCTTGAGTCAGGCGGCCCTGGATGAGGATCTTCCCCGCAAGCTCGGCCTCAGCCGCCCCTGTGTGCCGGTGCAGCACACCCGCGATATCGGCAAGGCTGCCATGCGCAACAACAGCGCTCTGCCGCAGGTGAGCGTGGATCCCCAGACCTATGAGGTGTTCGCCGATGGCCAGCTGCTCACCTGCGAGCCAGCCGAAGTGCTGCCCATGGCCCAGCGCTACTTTCTGCTCTGAGGGGCGGGCTCCGGGGCGGTTATGTAGCAATGGCCACGGGCTCTGGCGCCGTTGCTCTGCATGATCCCGTCCATACCAGGAGGCCAGCCGGGAGGCCACCATGTTCACCGAGTACAGACCAGACCGGGGCTACGACGAATACTTCAGCGCCACCAACGAACCGCGCCAGGCCCTCAAACCCCTGCTGTCCTCCCTGGGGCGCTTGGGGTTGGAGGAACTGAACCGCAACCACGCCGCTTCGGGCATGCTGCTCAAGCGCCTGGGGGCCACCTTTCGTCTCAATGGCTCCGGATCCCGCGGGGTGGAGCGGATTCTGCCCTTTGATCCTTTGCCACGGTTGATCAGCAGCTCCGACTGGCTACGGCTGGAGAGGGGTTTGATCCAGAGGTTGGAGGCGATTGATTTATTCCTCGCCGATGTCTACGGCGAGCAGCGGATTCTGCGCGATGGCGTGATCCCCCGTCAGGACCTGGAAAGTTCCCAGGGCTGGCGGCCCCAGTTGCAGGGATTCACGCCACCATTGGGTCGTTGGTGTCACATCTCCGGCTTGGATCTGGTGCGTGACGGCCAGGGCACTTGGCGGGTGCTGGAAGATAATTTGCGCTGTCCCTCCGGCGTGGCCTACTTCCTGGAGAACCGGCGCGTGATGAAGCGCATCTTCCCCAGCCTCTTCGCCGGCCGCACCGTGCAGCCGATCGACGATTATCCCTCCCATCTGTTCCAGACCCTGCGGGAATTGGCCCCCTGGACCGAATCCCCGAAGGTGGTGTTGCTCACCCCGGGCGTATTTAACAGCGCTTACTTCGAGCACTGTTATCTGGCCCAACAGATGGGCATCCAACTGGTGGAAGGTCGGGATTTGATCTGCCTGGATCAGAGGGTGTGGATGCGCAGTACCGCCGGCCTGGAACCGGTGGATGTGATCTACCGCCGCATCGATGACGACTTCCTCGATCCGGCAGTCTTCCGCAGGGATTCGATCCTGGGGGTCAGCGGCCTGATGGATTGCTACCGGGCCGGTCGTGTGGCGATCGCCAATGCCCCGGGCACCGGCGTGGCCGACGATAAATTGATCTATGCCTATGTGCCGGCAATGATCCGTTACTACCTCGATGAAGAGCCGATCATTGAGAATGTGCCCACCTATCTCTGCCAGCGGCCCGATGACCAGGCATATGTGCTGGAGCACCTAGGGGAGCTGGTGGTCAAGGCCGTCGCTGAAGCCGGTGGTTACGGCATGCTTATTGGCCCCCATGCCACCGGGGAAGAGATCGCCGAGTTTGCCGTCAAAATTAAGGAAAATCCACGTAATTACATAGCCCAACCCACCCTTGATTTGTCTACTGTTCCTTCTCTTAGTGAGGGTGAGATCTTCCCATGTCATGTGGATCTGAGGCCCTACGTACTGCGTGGCAAGGGCGCTTGGGTCAGTCCCGGGGGCCTCACGCGGGTGGCCCTGCGCCGGGGCTCTCTGGTGGTGAATTCCTCCCAGGGTGGCGGCTGCAAGGACACCTGGATTGTCAGCGATAACCCCCAGGAGCCAGGCCCATGCTGAGCCGAGTTGCCGACTCGCTTTACTGGATCAATCGCTACGTGGAGAGGGCCGAAAATATCGCCCGCTTCGTGGAGGTTAGCGAAGCGATGGCCCTGGACTGCCCGCCGGGCAGCGCTGAGCCCTGGCTGCCATTAATCTATGCCAATGGCGATCGAGAACTGTTTGATCAACTTCATCCGGAGGGCAGCTCCGATCAGGTGGTGGGCTTCCTGGTGCGAGAGGAGGATAATCCCAGTAGTTTGGTGAATTGCCTTGCCATCGCCCGGGAAAATGCCCGCCAGATTCGTGATGTTATTACCACGGAGATGTGGGAGCAGATCAATGATCTGTATTGGAGCATCCAGGAGGGCGAGAGTTTTTGGGAGCAGCCGCTGCAGGAGCAATTGCGAGAGATCCGTCGTGGTTGTCAGCTGTTCTATGGCATTACTGATGCTACTTTGAGTCGGGATCTCTCCTGGCAGTTCAGTCGCCTGGGTCGCCTGCTAGAAAGGGCCGACAAGGCGACAAGAATTCTGGATGTTAAATATTTTTTATTGCTGCCCAGCCCTGAGGATGTGGGTGGAGTTCTCGATGAGTTGCAGTGGATTTCGTTGCTGCGTTGCGCCGGTGCCTATCAAATGTTTCGCCAATCGCGGCAGCAGATGATTGAGCCGAAGGCGGTGGCCAGCTTCCTGCTGCTCGATCCCAATTTCCCCCGCTCGGTGCGCTATTGCCTAGGGCGAATCCAGGAGACCCTGAGAATCGTCAGTGGTCGCTCCCTGCCGGGAGCCCCCGATGCGCTGGAGTGTCTCAGTGGCCTGACCCTGGCGCGCTGGAGTTACACCAGCATCGACGACTTGATTTCAGGCGGCCTGCATGAGGCGATCGATGACCTGCAGAGCGATCTAAACAGCCTTCACAATCTAATTGAGGAGCGCTACTTCGTGGCCGCCAGCCCCTCCCCGCCTGAGGCTTCCACGCCTGAGGCCTCCCCCCCTGACGACTCCCCTCCTGATCTCTCGTCAAATATCAAGGCCCAGGAAAATTTGTCATCGACCCCTGTGCCCTCAGCTGCTTTTGCATCAGCCATTGAGCAGCCAGCCATCCAGGAGCCAGTCAGCAGCCAGCCAGCCCTCGGCCAGCCAGCGGCCAGCTAGTGGCAAGCCAGGGGCAAGCCAGCGGGCAGACAGCTCTGCTGTGAATGCCCTAGACCAGTCAAGTTTGAGTCAGGCGGCTTTCTCGCATAGCTGATCCCTTTACTGACAAACATCTGGCAGCAGCTATCCCCCAAGAGCAGCCACCCGCCAAGAGCAGGCACCTGTCAAGAGCAGCCACCCGCCAAGAGCAGCCACCCGCCAAGTCAAGACCCCCAAGACAATTCCGTTCCGGCATGCGAGCCCGCATCACCCACTCCTTTCACTATCTCTACAGTGCGCCGGTCCTGCTGGGTCCCCATCGCTTTTGCTTGAAACCTCGTGGTCACGGTTTCCAAAAGCTGATCGATTTCCAATTGCAAATCAGCCCGAATCCAGGTTATCTCTATCCGCTGTTGTCGGCCAGTGGCGATGAGATCCTGAGGGCCCGCTTCAACGGCAGCACCGATGGCTTTCAGATAGTTAGCACCAGCCTGGTGGAATCCGAGCTGGCCCCGCCGCTGCAGGCCTGCCTGGAGGAGGCGGAGCCCCAGCTGCCCTATCCGGTGGGCCGTCTCAATGGCGACTTGGTGGGGGCCCTGGAGGGCTGGCTGCCCAATGGTCAGCACGATCCGGCGGCGGTTGATGTGGCCCAGGAAGCGCTGATGGGCAGTGACCAGCGGGCGCTGATGTTCCTGCAGCAGCTGGTGAATACGATTCAAGATCGGGTGAAGTACACCCAGCGGCACGGGGGTCCCGCTTGGCCGGCCGGCCGCACCCTTAAGGAGCGGGTTGGATCCTGTCGCGATCTGGCGATGTTGATGGTGGAGGCCTGTCGCTGCGTGGGCCTACCGGCGCGCTTCGTGAGTGGCTATCACCTGGTGGAGCCGAGACCAAGCAATTACGACCTGCATGCCTGGGCGGAGGTGTACCTGCCGGGGGCAGGCTGGCGCGGCTTTGATCCCAGCGGCATGGGCAGCATTGATGACCGCTATATAACCTTGGCCACCTCCTCTAAGCCCGAACTCACCGCCGCAATCTCTGGTAGTTTCTCTGGACCGCCAGGGGTGAGTAGCAGTTTTTCCTGGAGTATCGATGCGGAAATTCTGGAGCCTCAGGCACTTGCTCCGCCAGCAATGTTGCTTCCCTGAGCGGTGAGGTAGCATCCCTGGCAGGGTGAGTGGCATTTAGTACCCTTAAGGGCGGCTCGAAACATTCCAAATCTCATCGACCTGATGATGCGAAATTAATTGCGGCGCCTGGGAACTCCTGGGGCCGCAATGGTGAAATGGGTGATTGTTCCAGGCGCCTTAATATATATCGGAGGCCATCCGTTTTGCCATATAAGTTTGTTTTTTCTATGCGGTGGTTGATGCTGCGCACTTGGTCCCTGGCGTTAATTACCAGTTGAGGCCGTGCAGCTTGGGCAGGGGTGCTGTCTTGAAGGTGGTGGCAAATAGGCGTGGAATGCGGCGGCTGTTGTAGACCCGAAACTCGCGCACTACGCTGGCCCCTGGCTCGCGTACGGCCTGGTTGAGTACCACTGAACCATCTGGATCGGATACTGAGCGGTGGAAGGTGCCGGGGGGGATGCGCAGGATGTCACCCCCGGTTTCTAGTCTTACGATGTGATAAGGATAATTCCAGCCAAAGTTCACCAAATAGAAGGTGCGACCGCCGTGCAGGGCCAGCAGATTGTCCTGCTGATGCGGATGCAGATAAAATTGCCAGGCGCCAGTGCTCGGCTCGTCGGGAGGTGATACGGCCGGGCCGCTGTGGACCACCAGGTCGCGGGCGTTCGACTCCGCAACCGTGATGTCAAAGAAGCGCACCGACGGGGTGTCTCGGAACTTTTCGTAGGGGACTAGCTCGAACATGGGCACCCCTTTGGGTGTGCGGCGGTTAGGTTCCAAGAATTGGGGGTCCTGAAAGAGGGACGGGGCGCTCATGGGCTGACTAAAGCAATGGAATTAGTGAACAGAAGCCCGGCCCATCGACACCGTTCGATTCACTACAGGATCGACTGGTGCCTGGGCCAGTTCGGACATTGGCGGCCATTCCGCGGACAGCCCAGCCCAGTGTCGGCCCTGGCAGTGCCGGACCCAGTAATGCCGGACCTTGTAATGCCGGACCCAGCAATTCCGGACCCAGCAATGCCGGACCCAGCAATGCCGGACCCTACTGGGCAAGCCGGCATCTGGAAAGGTCGATCCAGCGCAGAGTCTGCCCCTCACCATGCCCTGGGCCCCTGGGAACTGGCCCGCAACAGGGAGGCACTGCCAAAGCAAGGCCTCGGGGACAGGCCCCCAAAGACGGTTCAGGCAAGGAAGCGCTGGGACGACTGCCCTGCACCTGGCCCTGGGGAGCGGAATGGGCATTTTTTGAGGTGTCACAAAATTGCACTCTGGTGATCAGCGCCTTCTGGGCAGTTATACAAATACCAAATTTCTCTGATCTGACTAGCTAGTTATTGGAGCGCTCAGCTTGCATCTGATTTGCTGGAGCCTTGTGGGTAATTTTTCGAGGTGACCTTCTGTAAATCAGCGCCATCTGAGGATTGGTGTCATTTGGGTGTGTAGACCGGTGAAAGCACTTTGAAGGCAGTTGCCTTTATGGCTGTCGAATGCAGCTACAAGTCTAACCACCACTCCTCGTGATTTCAATCATGATTACGAAATCGCTATCCATTCGCCCCCGGCTGATGCGAATCGCCGCAGGCGTGCTGCTGCTGACGGCGCTGCGGCTGCCGGCGGCTCAGGGCCAGGGCTATCCCTATGGCTCCAGGCCCAACGCCAGGCCCAGCACCAGGCCCACGGTGTCGGTGCCGGACTTCAAAAACACCGTGACCCAGCCGACCTGGTGGTGGCAGGGCCCGGTGGCGACCGATCTGGCGGCGGCCCTGAGCAATGAACTGCAGGCCACCGGCACCCTGCAGGTGGTGGAGCGCTCCGAACTCAAGCAGGTGCTCTCGGAGCAGCAGCTGGCGGAATTGGGACTGGCGCCCAGGAATGCCACGGCGGTCCGGCGTGGCGGCCTGCGCGGTGCTCGCTACATCGTGCTAGGCACGGTGACCTCCTACGACTCCAACGTGGCCAGTAAGGGATCGGGCAGCAGCTTTGGCCTGCTGGGCTTTGGCACCAGCAATGAGCAATTGGAAACCAGGGACTACGTGGCCATCGATATCCGCGTCGTGGACAGTCGCAGCGGTGAGGTGGTGGGCAGCCGCACGGTGGAGGGCCGGGCCAGCAGTGTGGCGGATGCACGCCAAACGGGCATCAGCCTTTGGCCCGCCGCCGGTTTGGCCCTGTTTGCAGCCCCCAACATGGGTCGTACGGGCCAGGCCCTCACCGGTGCCGCCGGCACCCTGCGGTTCGGCACCAGCAGTGCCGAGACCCAGCGCACCCCGGCGGCCAAGGCGATTCGGGCCGCCCTGGTGGCCGCCTCCGACTACGTGAGCTGCCTGCTGGTGCCCCAGGGCGACTGTTTGGTGCGCCTGGAGGCAGAAGACCAGGAACGTCGCCGCCGCACCCGGGGGGTGTTGCAGTTGGAGTAGACCAATGGCCTCCCAGGAAGGCCGGCCACTTAGGAAGGCAATTGTATCTAGGAAGGCAATGTCTTTAGGAAGGCAATGTCTCCAGGAAGGCAATGTTCCTAGGAAGGTAATGGCAACGGCATCGAGGCATCGGCAGGCGGGGGAGCGCAGCTGGCTACCCGCTGCAGCACCACCTGGCCCACCACCACGATTGACGGGGCACTGAAGTCCTCGGCCTCCACCTCATCCGCCAGCTGGCCCAGGCAACTGATCAGCAGCCGTTGCCCCTGGACGGTGCCCTCCTGAATCACCGCCGCGGGGGTGTCGGCAGCCAGGCCTCCCAGCTGCAATTCCTCGCTGATGCGGCGCAGGTTGTGCAGTCCCATGTAGATCACCAGGCCATCGCTGCTGCGGGCCAGGCCGCGCCAATCCACGCCAGGCCGCTGCTTGTCAATTTCCTCGTGGCCGGTCACGAAGGTGACGCAGGAGCCGGCCTGGCGATGGGTGATCGGGATCCCCGCGTAGGCGGGAGCGGCGATGCCGGCGGTGATGCCGGGCACCACCTGAACGGCCACGCCATGGGCCGCCAGGTGGGCGGCCTCTTCGCCGCCGCGGCCGAACAGGAAGGGATCGCCGCCCTTGAGGCGCACGATGCACTGGTGCTGCTGGGCCAGTTGCACCAGCACCGCGTTGGTGCTGGGCTGGGGCACGGAGTGATGGCCACGCCTTTTGCCCACGAAGCGGCGCTCACAGTGCTCTGGCACCAAATCGAGCAGGGCCTGGGGCACCAGCGCGTCGTACACCAGGGCGTCGCAGCGCCGCAGCAAGCGGTAGGCCTTGAGGGTGAGCAATTCGGGATCGCCTGGCCCTGCCCCCACCAGATAGACGGTGCCCGGGCTCATGGCAGCGCCTCCAGCAGCTCCAACAGCGCCTGCCGCAACCGGGGGCGCCGCAACAGGGAGCCCTCGTTGGCGGCAGCCAGGGCCAGGGTCAGGGGAGGGCCGGTGCGGGCCAGGGCGCCAGGGGGTAGTTGGGCTGCACTGTATGGAGCCAGCACCACCCCCTGGCCCAGTTGACGACCCAGGTGCTCCAGGTAGCGCTGCGGCAGCTGCCCCCGCACCGGGTGATAACCCAGGTGCAGGGGCGCTCCGTGGGCCGCCATCAGCGAGGCCAGCTCGGCGGCCAGAGCCCGTTGCCACCGGGGCCAAGCCCCTAGAAACGGCAGCCGCAGCACCGGCCGGCGGCGGCGCCAGGCCGCCGCCAATCGGGGCAGGTCATCGCGCACATGGCCGCCGGGTAATTGCAACAGGGGGGCCAGGGTGATCGGCCCCTGCTGGGGCCAGGGCCGCTCGGCCGGCTGCAGAGCTTCCGGGGCGGTGAGTGGCTGCAACAGCACCGCCGCGTTGCGGAGGCGCTCCAGTTCCCTGGCCAAAACCGGCCATTCCGGAGCCAGTTCCCCCCCGGCGCGGCCATGCACGATCAACACCAGGGGGCGGGCCCCCAGGGCGGCCAGCCGGCGCTGGATGCGGCTGGCAACGGCTGGATCCAGCTGCTGGCGGGCCAGGTGCAGCAGGGGCGGGCGGGCCCTGGGCAGGCGGGCCAGCAGATCCACCGCCTGGCCCGCCTGCCCCGGATCCAGATCGCCCACCAACTGGCTCAAGGCGGCCCGCAGCGGCCGGCGCGGCCAGCAGGAGAGCCCCAGGCTCAGGGCCTCCAGGGCGCCACGGCGCACCGCCAGGGGCTGGGGCGTGAGCAGCTGGCCCAGCAGCAGCGGCAGATCGCTGGGATCCCGCTGGTGGCCCAGCAGCGCCAATGCCTGGGCCCGCGCCGCCTGGGACAGCTCCCCCTGGAGCCCCCGGCGCAGCTGGGCGGCGCAGTCGCGATGGCGGGGCTGGCCGATCAATGGCAGCAGCTCTGGGGGCAACGGCTCTGGGGGCAGCAGCTCTGGCGGCAACGGCTGTTGCTGGTTCTGCTCAAACCACCAGCGCAATAGCCGCACGGAGGCCTCGGCGGGCAGTTGATCGCTGAGCACCGCCAGCAATTCAGCATCGACATCCACGCTGCCGGCTTCGATCGCCGCCAGCCAGGGCTCCAGCTCAAGGGGGGCCTGGCGCCGCAGCCGCTGCAGCCAGCCCCAGCGTTCCGGACTGTCGAGGGCGGGAAGCTCGCCGGGATCCATGGGCGCGGGGCAGCGAAGACGGGGAGCAGCGAAGCTGGGCGCAGTGAAGCTAGGCGCAGCGCAGATGCCACTGAGAAGCCAGCGCCGTCAGGCCCCGCGCCAGGCCCAGCTGGTTTGAGTTTGACGGCCTGAGGCCAGGACGGTGGCAGCCGTCCTCCGCTCAGAGGTCTTCAGGCCGGGGTGGCCAGGCGTTTGGCGCCAAAGCGGTCAACTAGCAGGCTTTCGAGCACGTCGGGCAGTTCATCGAGGGGCACCCCCTTGTGGTGCAGCTCGGCCAATTTGGGGTCTGCCGCCATCGAGCCGCCCAGGAAGATCTTCACGGCCTCCACCATCTCGCCATTTTTGCGGGCCTTGGCGCCCATGAAGCCGATTTCGCCCATGTAGGGCTGGCCGCAGGCGTTGGGGCAGCCGGTCCAGTGCATGCGCACCGAGTGAGCCAGCTCCAGCCGTTGATCCAGTTGATCGAGCACCGACTGGGCGGTGGTTTTGGTGGGGATCAGGGCGAAACTGCAGTAGCGGTTGCCGGTGCAGCTCACCGCTTCTGCCTGCAGGGGGCTGGGGTTGGGACTGAAGCGCTGCAGCAGAGGTTCCGCCAGCAGGGCCTCCAGCCGCTCATTCGGCACATTCACTATCAGCACATTTTGGGCTTCATTGAGGCGTAGTTCGCCACTGCCGTAGGCCCTTGCCAGCCGGGCCAGCTCCAGCATGCTCGCGGCATCGAGACGCCCCATCGGCACATGCAGCCCCAGCCAGCTCAAGCCGGGCTGTTTTTGGCTATTCACCCCCAGGCCATCGCGGGGGGCGCGCTGCACCAGATGGCTGCCGTCATGGGGGAGCGGCTGGGGTGCATCGGGGGCGAGGCTGGCGTAGCTGGCCAGCACCGCCTCTCGATAGGCCTCCAGGCCCAGGGCCTCGATCAGATACATCAGGCGGCTCTTGGTGCGGGCGGCCCGGTTGCCCTGCTGCTCGAAGTGGCGCAGCAGCGCCAGGGTGAACAGGGGCAACTGCTCACCAGTGAGCCAGAGGCCCAAGGGGATGGCCAGCTCATTGCGCTGGGCGGAGAAGAAGCCGCCCACCATCACGGTGAAACCCAGCTGGCCGTCGTGATAAGCGGGCAGGAAGGCCAGATCGTTATGCAGCAGAAAGCTGTCGGGGGCACCGCCGACGGCCACGTTGAACTTGCGGGGCAGATTGCGGGGGCCATCGGCCGAAAGCAAGCGGTTTTGAATTGCATCCACCAGGGGGCGGGTGTCGAGGAATTCCTCCGGATCGATGCCGGCCAGGGGATTGGCGGTGATGTTGCGGGGGTTGTCGTGGCCGGATTGGCGGCTGGTGAGACCCACCCTCTCCAGGCCGGCGAGCAGCGGTGCCATGTCTTCCAACAGCAGACCGCGCAGCTGGATGTTTTGGCGGGTGGTGAGGTCGGCGCTGCCCTGGTCGCCACAGCGATCGACGCAGTCGGCCAACAGCTCCAGTTGCTCCGCCTGGATCACGCCGCTGGGCAGCCGCAGCCGCACCATGAAGCGACCCGGGGTGACCGGGCGAAAGAAGATCCCCAGCCACTTGAGATGGATGGTGAGGGTCGCCTCATCCAGGCTCTGCCAGCCGTCAGAAGCCAGCTCGGCCAGGCGAGGAGCCAGATCCAGACCGCAGAACTCGGCCTTGGCCTGCTCAATCTTGCTCAGCTTGGGCGCAGTATCCATGGCGCTGCTCAAAAGCCTGGATCGGCAAGATTGGGGAATACATCGTGGATCCAGGCCTCGCCCCGCCCTTGTCACTTTTGCTACCGAATGCCAGCTGTGGCTCCCTTCAGCTGCCGGCTGACTGCCAGCCCAGGGGTTCCTTTCTTGCTCCTCGCTGAACCTCCCGCCCCTCTCGCCCACCTGTGCCCAAATGACGGATTTGCATAGTCACAGCTTTGATTTTGAGGCGGATTTCACCAGCGATCTACGCTGCATTCCCATGGCCGTGCGCCGCAAGCTGGATCTTGCTGGCGTGAAGCTCAAGTTGAGCCACTGGGGTGCCCTGGCGGGCCCCGAGCGCCAGCGACTGGTGCAATGGCCCGACGACAGCCAGGCGATCGAGCAGCTGCGCCAATGGCTATTGGAGCGAACTGCCGCCATGGCCGATGGCCCAGCAAAACCGCTGCCGGTTGCGGTAATGGCCGACTGGCAGCAGGCGGAACTGCTGCCGGCGCTACTGGAGGCCTCCTGCCACCAACTGCAGCTGCCATTGCCCACCACCGCTTGGCAACAGCTAAATGAATTGCAGCGCTTTGCCCTAGTCAAGCTCAGCCATCCAGGCCATGAACATCGCAACCTGCCGGCGGCGCTGCGGGAATTTGGGCTGATCGATATTTAATGATTGTTTGTTTAGGGCTTGCTGAAATTCATTGATGCAGCTTCACTCTTTCGCGACACCCATGACTTGCTAGGCAGGGGCTGAGGCGCAAAACAGGATTAGGTGCTCAAAGTCCGCCAGAAGACAATCACAAGTCCTTCGTCCTGCTCAGAATCGCCTTGAATAAAAATTACCACATAGAGTGACATATATAAAGCAAAAATAGGTGCAATAGCCTCAAGGGCACCTCGAAAAATCGGATATCTCGCCGATCTCATGATGCGAGAGGCGTTGCAGCGACTTGGGTGAGCCCGACTCGCGGCAGTCGAATGGACAATTTTTCGAGCCGCCCTCAAGGTATTCTCGGCATTCGTCAAAAACCTGGATAAGTAAGGTCATCCGGTACTCAGGTCGCATCAAGCATCAGAGCCCACCGGTTGCTGCCCGGATCGTCCGATGCTGGTCGCACACCCAGTCCAGCCTCCGCGGTCTCTCGATCTGTGACTCCCAGCCGCTATTAAATATAAATTGCCCCAAAGTCCATTCAAAAAAGCCTTGCCGGAGCACGAGATATGGCACTGAACAAGTGAGCATACTGACATTCCATGAGCAGCCACGGGAGCACATTGCTCAGCACAATCTAGCGGTTATCGGGATCCAACATCCCCAAAAAGGCAAATAGAACTCCTCTATGGCCAGCTGGCCGTTGTGCTGAAAATGCACCTAAACCGTAGCGTGAATACTTCAGAGGCCAAAATGGCCTCATCGAGTCGAATTTAGCATGAGGCTATAGCTGGAATCCACTGCAGTGCAAGCGATCTCGGCTCCCTAGCAAGCCCTAAATACCACAGCTAGAGGGCTCCAATCCCCAGCTGAGCTCATGCTTTCCGTCACTGGGTTAACTACCGCCCAGATCAGCTCAACTACCTGGGCAACAGGCAGCAAGTAGCGCAGGGCCGAGGGCCGCTGGTGCTTGAACTTGACGCGGGGCAGGGGAACCAGCGCAAGCCGCCACTACAGGCAGAGGCCAGCGAACTGATCCACCCCTGAGGCGGCGATAGCCGGCTTGGTCAATTTGAAGTTGTCTTCGTGCGACTGGAGCGCCAGGAGCAGCTGCATTGGGATTTGACGGGCGAAGGGAATGCGGGGCAGCGGCAATTCCTCCATCAACTCGCCTTCGCCGTAAAGAGCCACGTAGTCGTGGTAGTTATCCCAGCAATCGCGGCTGAAGCCATTGCTGCGGTAGTTGGCAAAATAGCTTTCCGCCAGCAGGCCATTAGCCGTGATCAGGCCATGGCGCTCCAGTTCGATGTTGTAGTAGGTGAGTGCCGCCTCCGGCCAGTCATCAAGCTGCTGGATTGAGGTGCCATTGATCAGGGCTCCAGCCTCCACCAGGCTGCCGGCAAAGTGGATCGCATGGCTGGGGGACATGAAGATGTCTTGATCGGGGCCGAGGCAGCCCAAGGCAGCTTGGTTGATGCGAATCGGCATTTTGCCAATTGCCTGCAGCTGGGCGATGCTGCGGGTGCTGCGAGCCAGGAAGCGAACGGGCTGTGGCCCCTCGGCGGTGCTGATCAGATCCCCGGGCTGCAGGCTTTCGATCGGCCGCTCGCCAGTGGGTGTGGCGATCAGGGTGCCGGCGAGAAAGCAACAAATGGTCGGCCACCCTGTTCCCGAAGTAGTTTCGATCGGATAGGAAGGAGTATAATCTTGAATCCATTGATCTATATTTGTTCGCCAGATATCATCCACGTCTTGCAAGGTTAGATCGCCCTCAAAATCGCCATTCGTCTCATCATAGTTATTGATAGATGCAACTGCATACCCATATCCCGATTCGGTATGATAAAATTCTTCTGCATTTTTAAATCGATTCACTCCCTCCGAATCAAACGCGCTTTTAAGGTTCAATGCAAAATCTTTCTTTAGTGCGGCACTGGCTTGCCCTTGTTCTAGGAAAAATCCTGCATAGTAGTTTTCCGACCAATCTACCAAGGGTTGAAGATGCTTTGTCCAAAACTTTACATCATGGCTTTCATGTGCTTTCTCATGATTAAGCACATATGTGCTGTCGTAATTTAAGCTTAAAGTGTATGGGTCGCGTTGATATAATTGGTCCATAAAATAAAGCGGGTGAGGTATTACCGTCAATGGCATTATTCCACTTGGGACTAAGTTAATATAAGAGTTGATAGTTATAGTTGGCCAAGAAATGCTAGATAATTTATATCCGGGTTCGTCGCAATCATCATAAACTGGAGGTTCATACGTCACCTGTGGGTAGCTATTCGTTAAAGTTTCTCGCTGGTATCCGAAACGCACGGGGCGGGAAAGGGTTGGGTTCCCAAGGGCAGTAGGGAGAAAAAGACTATAGTAACTGATTGTCGATTTGAGGTCGATTTGAATTTTTGACATTGCTACATTAGTAAATTAACTTTTACAGATTAGCGCTTGTGTTGAAATCGGTCTGTATCCCTCGACACACGGCATCTTTTGCGCTGTGGCTTGTCGAAGGTGTGGATATCTGTCCATCGAGCAATGGCCGCCAAGACGGAGAAATAAGGCTCAGGCCCTGGTCAGACTGGATGCCTGGGTTGTCCAAGCCCTCCCTAAGAGTTTGCGGAAAACCAGCTCATGTGCCAGTATTCTGCAGCATGAATGAATTTTTATCTCAATAATGCGGATCGATGCCTGAAAGGTAGCCCACCAGCCTGATTCTCCACAGAAGGCCTGAGATCTGCCCAGATTCCAGTAACCGCGATAGATGAGGGAGAAATGGGCCTTGGGTAAGCCCTGCTTCGCCGGCTCCAGTCATCAGCCTGTCCCCAGGGCCTCCGCCATCCAATGCCGGCCCTGGTTCTGCTCTGATTAGCGCTGGCTTTCGCCGGCCAGGCTCCTGGCGAAACATTCATGCCGGGGTGAGTTCCATCGGGGTCAGCGCTGAGAGGTCTAGGCGCTGGCGGGCCTGCCAGAGATCGTGGCTGTCCTGCAGGGAAAGCCAGCTTTCGGCACTGCGCCCCAGTACCCGCGACAACCTCAGCGCCATATCCGGCGTGATCCGGCTTTTGCCCGCCACCAGCCGCTGAAATGTGGAGGCCGAAACCCCTAGCCGCTCGGCCACCTGACGAATCGAGAGTCCACAGGGCTCGAGATACACGCTGGTGCCAAAGGCTTACCCCAGGGTCACCACCCCTTCGAACTGGGTGAACGCCGGATCGGTGCTGGCCAGCACGAGGTCTTCAGACCTGGCCTGGGCCGCCAGCAGACGATCAAAAGGATCTCGGTGCGGCACGGCCCACAGGCCGGCCTCACGGGCCACGGCACCGCTGATCGGCAGATCAACCGCCGCCAGACGGTGCAGGGCCATGGCGTAGTTGTCGACGACGGATCGGGCGTACTGCAGTTTTCCCAACCTCCACTTCGTGGCGATCTCCCAGGCGGAGGCGGCGCTGACAACGAGCGTGTTATTGCTGTCCTCCAGGGCGTTGTGCAACTCAGGGGAGAGCTTCTGGGGTTCCAGCAGGGCCCAGAGCAACACGTGGGTGTCGAGCAGCAGTTTCATCAGCCCCAGCGCTCCAGTTCGTCGTCGGGCAGGGGCTCGAAGAACGCCTCATCCACCCTTCCCTGCAGGAAGCCGAGCTGCCGGCGCGGGCTGGGATCCAGGGGCACCAGCTGGGCGATGGGTTTGCCATGGCGAGACAGCACGATGCGCTCGCCGGCGGCGACCCTGGCCAGCAGGGCCGAAAGATGGGTCTTCGCCTCCTGAACATTGACGCAACGGGTCGCGGC
>JBIKWK010000084.1:0-12366 GCA_044356375.1 Prochlorococcaceae cyanobacterium
CACGGCAGGTGTTCTCCTCCATGCCCCCTCCTGAAGCCCTGCGACTGCTGAGAGTCTCCAAGCGAGACCTGGCAATGGCCCGCCGGCTTATGGATCCTGCTGTGGAGGAAGCCAGTTGGGGCTGGGCATTGAACAACTCAATCGCTGAATGGCCATGCAGTTCCTCCTTGCAGATTCATTCCAAACCAGCCTGGATAAACTCAATGTTGAAGAGCAAAAGGCTGCCAAACTCGCTGCGTTTGAATTACAGATCAATCCCGCCAATCCTGGGCTGCAATGCCACCGTCTCGACAGCATCAAGGACAAGAACTTCTGGTCTGCTCGCGCCAGCCGTGACATCCGTCTAATCTTCCATCGGGTCGAGAGCAGCGCCATGCTCTGTTACGTCGACCATCACGATCCCGCCTACGACTGGGCCTCACGGCGCAAGATCGAAACCCATCCCGTCACCGGCGCCGCCCAGATCGTGGAGATCCGCGAAACGGTTCGCGAGATTCAGATCCCCCTCCACATCCCCGCAGCAGCAGCCACAGCAGCGGCCACAGCTACATCCGCAGCCACAACCACAACCACAGCAGCGCCGGAGCCCAGGCGGCCTCTCTCCAACCTCACGGAAGCCGACCTGCTCAGCTACGGCGTTCCTGCCGAGTGGATCCCGGATGTCCGCACGGCGGACGACGACATGCTGCTGGTGATCGCCTCCCACCTTCCCGGTGAGGCTGCCGAAGCGATCATCGATCTGGCCACTGGCACCACACCCACCAAGCCGGAGGTAAGGCAGCCAGACCAAAGCAATCCCTACGAGCACCCCGATGCTCAGCGCCGCTTCCGGGTGCTCACCGGCACCGAAGAGCTGGCTAGAGCACTGGATTACCCCTGGGAGCGCTGGATCGTCTTCCTCCATCCCAGCCAGGCTGACTGGGTGAGCCGCTCCTTCAATGGCCCCACCCGCGTGCAGGGCTCTGCTGGTACGGGCAAAACCGTGGTGGCTCTGCACCGCGCCGTTCATCTGGCTCGCAGAAACCCGGAAGCCAGGGTGTTGCTGACCACCTTCTCCGAGCCCCTTGCGGCCCTGCTGCAGGACAAACTCCATCGGCTTGTTCAGGGGGAGCCCACCCTGCTTGAGCGCCTGGATGTGCTGGCCATGCAGGAGCTGGGCGAGCGCATGCACGCTGCACAGCTCGGCAAACCACAGCTCATCGCCGCTGA
Organism: Prochlorococcaceae cyanobacterium; assembly: GCA_044356375.1. Taxonomy (GTDB): domain Bacteria; phylum Cyanobacteriota; class Cyanobacteriia; order PCC-6307; family Cyanobiaceae; genus UBA5018. The sequence continues at coordinate 1,210 of JBIKWK010000084.1, forward strand.
TGACCTCCGCGCTTTGATTCAACGCCACGCGCCGGCGGAGATCAGCCGCGTCTATGGCGAGGCCTTCGTGGTGGAGGAGTTCAACGAGATCGTCAATGCTTTCGGGCTGCGCGACTGGGACAGCTACCGCCATGTCCGCCGCCTCGGTCGCAAGAGCCGCCTCAACGAGGCCAAGCGCCGTTTGCTCTGGGATGGATTTGCCGCCGTCCTCCAGGAGCTGGAGCGCTCAGGCCAGATCACATCCCACCAGCTCTTCCATCGCACCGCCGAACAGCTCCACCGCAGCGGTGTCCGGCCCTACCAGCACATCGTGGTGGACGAATGCCAGGACATCACAGCCGCCCAGCTCCGTCTCCTGGCAGCTCTGGCGGGGACCGGCCCCGATGCCCTGTTCTTTGCCGGGGATCTCGGCCAGCGCATCTTCCAGCAACCCTTCTCCTGGACCCAGTACGGCGTTGACATCCGCGGCCGCTCGCGCACCCTGCGCATCAACTACCGCACCTCCCACCAGATCCGCTGCCAGGCCGATCAGCTGCTCGATCCGGAGACCCGCGACGTGGATGGCAACGTACAAGACCGGCGCGGCGCCATTTCCGTGTTCAACGGTCCGGAGCCTGACATCCGGGAGTGCGACGACACCGACAGCGAAACCAAGCAGGTGGCGGCCTGGATCGAGCAGCGCCGCAGCGAAGGCCTCACGCCCAGGGAGTTCGGCATCTTCGTGCGCAGCGAGGCCGAAATCACCCGCGCCGAATCAGCACTGCAGTTGGCTGAGCTGCCCTACGAGCGTCTGCAACCCTCGGCCATGCGTCTTGGCAGCAGGGCCACCCTCTCCACCATGCACCTGGCCAAAGGCCTGGAGTTCCGGGCCGTGATCGTGATGGCCTGCGATGAAGACGTGATCCCCAATGCCGAGCGCATCAAGGCCATCACCGACGACAGCGACCTCGATGAGGTGGTGGCCACCGAACGCCACCTGCTCTACGTGGCCTGCACCCGCGCCCGGGATCATCTGCTGATCACCAGCGGCGATACCTGCTCGGAGTTTGTGGAGGACCTGCTCGGGTGAACCAGCCAGCGCCAGAAGCTCTCCGTGTTGCCGAATCCGCCCGCACCATTGCGCTGCAAATGATGAGCGAGCGTGGTCGCGGCGCTGTGCTGGTGGGGGGAGCCCGCGTGGATGCGGCATTGGAAGCTCTGCTGAAAGCAGCATTGGCCCCTCCATCCGGGCCGGAGACCCTCTTCCTCACCGATCGACCTCTGGGATCCTTTGGGGCCCGAATCGCACTGGCTCGGCGACTTGGCTTGATCGACAGGCAAGTTGAGCTCGCGCTCCACACCCTGCGCAGGGTGCGCAACGCCTTCGCCCACTCAACGGCCCAGGCTTCTCTATCGGAAGCCTGCCATCACCAGCCTCTCGCCGAGTGCTACCGGCAGGCTCGTTGCAACCCCCTGTGGGATCCACTTGAACGCATCCTCGATGATCAGCTTAGATCAAATACGGGGTCTTCAGACACCACAGCTTTAGACCCTGCCCTGCGGGACTACATCCTGCTGATCACCATCCTGGTGGCCTTCTTGGAAGCAACCGCCCAGCAACTATCACCGCTTCAGGCGCCTGTCTCGATGGGTTTTGCCGGCGTAAGCAGAAGCAGCAGCAACGCTCCAGGTTCTTGAGTGGCCTTTATGGCGGTAGGGTGCGTCGCACAGGAATCCACAGCGTGCGTGGCCGCGCAAAGGCAGCGAGCCAGGCTCGAAATGGCTCGCAAAGATCAGGCAGTCCAGATCGGTGCCCTGGGCGCCATCGAAGCTGTGAACTTCATCCACCACCAGGTAGCGGAGAGTGCTGGTGCCATCGGGTAGACGAGCGTTGTGCTCCCAGAGACCCTGCACCTGGGGCTGGATCAGCAAATAATCCAGTTGTTTGTAGTTGGTGAGCAGGATGTCGGGTGGGTACTTTTGCAGGGCTCCCTTGTCGGTGATGATGCTGGTGGCGCTCATCGCCGCGGTGGGCGCGTCATCGGAGGCGCCGATGTAGAGGCCAGCCCGCAGGCCCGCCAGGGCCGGCATGGTGTGGATCAGATCGGCGATGCGCCGGCCCTGGTCGGTGGCCAGGGCATTCATCGGGTAGATGAGGATCGCCTTGATGCCTCGCAGGCCCTGGGCTTGCTGCTGGCGGCAGTGCTCCAGCAAGGGCAGCAAAAAGCACTCGGTTTTGCCAGAGCCGGTGCCGGTGGCCACCAGGGTGTTGCGCGGTGTGCCGGGCAGCAGCCGATCGAAGGCCTTCTCCTGGTGGAGGTAGGGCGGGAAGGGCAGGGGGATCTGGGGAAACCAGTCGCGGCCGGAACCCTGTTGGAAGGGCAGGGCCACCGACACATAGGGCCCCTTGAACAGCCGCTCGCGATCGGCCAGGAAGCGATCGATCAGCCCCCTGAAGCCGGGGGTCGTGGGGTGAAAGGCGGTGCGGATGGCATCGGCGGCCACCTGCTCCAGCTCGCTGGCTACAACGGAGGGGAGCAAGGGATGCGGCGGATCTGCAGCGTCAGGCTAGGCGAGATCGGAGTGCTGCCAATGGTTCTGACTAATGCATTCCACGCATACCCAGAGCCTGCTCGACAGCAGGTCCTCCTCCTCCCATAGTGGGAGGAGCCACAACGCGACGTGCGCATCATCGCCAAGCGGATCTTGGTGCAGTTCTGGTAGTCGGGCCATGGCGATGCTGAGCAACCCCTCAAGACCTGGCAAGCCCTTGCCAAGGCTTCCAGCTTGAGTCATCCAAATGAGATCAAGGAAAAATTCTCAACTGCCAGTTTTCTTGCCAATAACAGGGTGGTGTTAAACATCAGTGGCAACAAGTATCGGATTGTCGTCAAGGTTGAATACGAACTCAAGACGGTGTACATCCGCTTTATTGGCAGCCATGCTGATTACGACAAGATCGACGCTTCCACAATCTGAGACACACCATGCAACCCATCAAACCCATCCGCAACGAGGCCGATTACGAGCTTGCCCTTAAGGACATCGACGATTGCCTGGATGCAGCAGCATGCAGCCCTGAAAGGGAGCGGCTTGAGGTATTGAGGCCGTCTATGGCGTCGGCCAGCGGCCGTCCACCAGAAACTGCGCTCGTGTGAACTGGGCTGTAAGTCCACCACCAAAGCAAACCGCGGTCACGCCCTCAGCGGTGATCTCCAGGGTCCAGTCCTGAAAATCAAAGGGAGTACTGCTAAATGCGAAGGGCGTCATCACCCCCGCAACTGGCTGAGTCTCCGGTGAGCGGGCCGAAGGCGCTTCGAAAGCCTGAACCTGCCGCTTACGCATGCCGTCTCCGCAGTGTTGGCTGGCCGTATAACTGCAGGGGTCAGTGATGCCATCCAGCGCCTCGGGTGTGAGGTGTTGCTGTAAGGCCAGGCCCCGCTCTGCGTTGATCTCCACTGCGAAGGCTGTTTGCTGGCGTTGGATGCGGCCTCCGGCAGGTAGCGGTGAACCTTCCAACTGCCTCAGGGCATGGAAGGCCCGCTCTGCCAGGGAGGTTTCTAGCTCCCGTGCTGCATAGAAGAGATGGCGCTGATGGGCCCGGCCGAATCGCGAGCCACTTTCCAGGGGTGGGTAGCGAAATGGGGTGAGCAACAGACGATGGGAAGGCAGGGGGCGCCCATCTCCAGCCTCCGGCCAGTCGCTGGGGATGGGCGGCTTGACGCCTTCGATCAACTGCTCCAGGCGTGCTTGCTCCCGCAAGCTGTCCACCAGGTCGGCCGTGCCGCTCTCGCCCTGGCGGTCAGTGATGCGATGGACAGCCCCGCGGAGGGGAGACAGTGGGGCCGCGCCGCAATCAGCCGCGTAGGGCATCGAGGTAATTGGCAACGCGGTTGAGCCCTTCGATGCGGACCAGCAAGAGCCGTGGCGGCTGTTCACTGAGGTGGTGGTTGGGTTGCTCCATCCAATGGCGCATCAGATCCCGATCGCCTCCGCAGAGGGCATGAAGGCTCCGGTACACGCGCAGCAAAAGCAGCGCCAACTCACCTTCCTTGGTCTTGGGATCCAGGCCTGTGCGGTCGATCGTGGTGCGGTGTTTGCCCACCACAGCGCTGAGCTCTTCCTTGCTGAGCCCCAGAACCTGGGCAGCACGACCGCAGGCCTGCGCTACCAACTGGGCATCGGATTTGGTGAGCGGCTCCTGGGAGAGCGGAGCTACAGCAGGCGGCATCGGAGGACCCGAACTGTTTTGCAGATGCACGTATCTTTGCCCAGATCGAGCATTTAAGCAACTCGCCAGGCGAACCAGGACCGGATTGCTTGCTGATCTACTGGAGAGCTGCACCGAGGCGGCGTGGAGGCTGTTCATCGTGTGGCCGCCAGATCCAGCCGTTCCCCGGCAAGCCGCGACGGGACGGTGCCGACACCGCATTGGGAGTGCCTCGGTTGAGGCGGTACTGCCTTTGCTGCCGCTTTTGAGGCATGATGCTCAGAGATGGTGTGAGGGTCATGGAGGTACAGGAGCTCACGAGTGCGGCGGCCAGCGGGGTCAACGGGAACCTGGTGCTGCGCAAGGCGCTGCAGCGCGCTGGGGAGGAACTGGGGCTGTCGGCCCAGGAGACGGCCCAGGCGATCGGCAAGAGTCGCACCTTTTTCGAGCAGGCACGGGCGCAGAGTCGCATCGACCTGCACACCAAGCGGATGATTGCCCTGGTGCTGCGCTTGCATCGCAGCCTCTCGGCCCTGGTGGGCGACGACACCGAATTGATGCGGCACTGGATCAACACAGCCAACCGCCACACGGGAGGCCTGCCGCGGGAGCAGCTGCAGGATCCAGAGCAGCTGGTGGAGCTGGTGCAATACCTCGATGCCATGCGTGGCCGGCCGTGAGCCAGAGAACCACTGTGGATCTCAAGGCTGTCGCCCAGCTGGATGGGGAGGTGCTGCGGCTGGTGGAACAACAGGGCGCTCAGGCCACCCGCCGGACGACGGACAGCCTGGATGAGCAGGCCTGGCTGGAGGACTTTCTGGAGGCCAGCAAGCCAGAGCTACCCAGCGCCGAGGAGTGCGCGGTGCGGCATCGCCTGCTGCTCACTCCCTTTCGCTATCGGAAGCGCCACGGATCGCGGTTTGCCACACGCTGGGAGCGGGGGTTGTTCTATGGGTCTCGCAGCCGATTCGGCTGTCTGCTGGAGGGGGCGTACTACGAACTGGTGTTTCAGAATGGGCCCGAGCGGCCCTTTCCTCGCAGCACCGCGATGCGAAAGGCCATCTTCCATGTGCAGATGCGCACCGCAAGGGGCCTGAAATTGCAAGAGCATGGCAGCAGAGAACTTCAGGCCAGGTTGCGTAATCCTGTGGACAGCCACTTCTGCCAGGGCATTGGCAGGCAAATGCGCGAAGCTGGAATTGAGGCATTTGAATACCACTCGGCGCGCAGTGCTGAGGATGTGGTTCAGGTGGGAGCCATCAGTTGCTGTGTATTCACCAGCACACCGTTTGATCAGGTGGAGGTGCAGCTGGAAGCCAACGGCCAGGAAGTTTCGATCCGTTGCTTGGATGACAACACGGTGCACCATTTCCGGCGCCAGCAATTCGAAGTGAATGGAGAGCTGCCACAACCAGCGGTCTGATGCGCCGGCGGCCAGCTCCGCCAGCCCCACGATCGATGTTGACCTGAAGGCGGTGACAGCTGCCCTAGCCGGTGTTGAACCCAGGCCAGGGCGCGTGCTGCTGTTTGGCTCCCGGGCGCGGGGGGATGCGCGGCCGGATTCAGACCTCGATCTGCTGGTAGTGGGGGATGTCGCCGGCTGAGGATGCGCTGCTGCTTCATCAGGAAGACCGCAGCAAGCACTAAACTAATTTACAGAGATACCAACCACGCATTACAGCATGCTTCAAAGACTTTACATACACAACTTTCGCTGCCTTGAAAACTTTGAACTTCCGGCCAAAGATTTACATTCACTGCTATTGATTGGCCGCAACGGATCAGGGAAGTCAAGCATTGCTAGCGCTTTGGAAGTATTTCAGAATATTGGCCGCGGAACCAATAGGGTTGCCGAGCTTATTTCTCCCAAAGATTTCTCCTGGAAAAAACCCGGGATACCGATTAAACTAATATTGGAGTGTATTCTTGATGGCAAGCGCTACGAATACACGATTGCCTTCGAGCTCCCAAATGGATTCCAAGAGTTAAGAGTTTGCGAAGAGGAATTGAGAATCGATGGTGTTCCGAGTTATTCACGAGAGAAAGCACAGGTCAGCTTGATAGGGAAAAAGAAAGACGTACAATTTAAAGTGGATTGGCATCTTGTGGCACTTCCGATCATACAAGTGGAGTCGGAAGAGGACCCTGTAAATAAGTTCAGGAACTGGTTAGCAAGGATGATTATCCTTTCACCAGTGCCAAGCCTGATCAACGGGGAGTCTCACGGGGAAAGCCTAGAGCCTAGTCGAAGCGGCTCAAACCTCGGAGAGTGGGTTACTGGGCTGCTAAGCCGATTTCCGGCTGCATACAGGGAACTGGATGAATACCTTAGCAGCATAATGCCTGATCTGAGCGATATAAGAAACGAGCCAATAGGAAGAAATGCAAAGTCCCTAGTGATTAGGTTCGCCACCGACGGAGCCACCTTGACTATTGACTTTAACGACTTATCCGACGGTGAAAAATGCTTCTTCTTGATTGCAACTGTGTTAGCAGCCAATGAATATTATGGACCACTTTTGTGCTTCTGGGATGAGCCAGATAATTATCTGCATCTCTCAGAGGTGCAGCATAATGTTGCCGCGCTGCGACGTGTCTTTGCCAAGTCTGGGCAATTTATTGCTGCCGCACACAGTGAGCACGTGATTGATTGCTTTTCATCTGAAAATACTTTTGTACTAGATCGACCTAACCATCTATTCCCCACGGTGATTCGCCCCTTAGAAGACTTGTCTATCGCCAAGAATCTGATTGAGAGCATGACCCTGGGAGAACCGGTGCAGTGAGCGTAAATTTGGCTCTCCCTCATTTAATAGTGATACCCGAGGACAATGCGAACCGCGAAATTGCAAACGGCTTTAGGCTAATAATTGAAAAGAATGACAGGCAGTTTCTGATTAAAAAGCCAGCAAGGGGTTGGCCAAATGGCAGGGATGAATTGATCGCAATGAGCGATAGCACGGGTCACTTGCAAAAATACAAGTCATCGCACGCGGCCTTGATCGTCGACTTCGATGGAAAACGAGAAAGAGGATCCGAGATCAAGCAACTGGTTGGCGAAGGAGTGAGAGATAGAGCTTTTGTTATTGGCGTCCTGACTGAACCTGAGAAATTAAGAAACGCCACTGCAAAGAAATTCGAGCAGCTTGGCAGTCAAATTGCAGAGGGGTGTAAGGATTCAAGCATTAATTTCTGGCAGCATGATCTTCTGGTTCATAATATAGAGGAGATTCGCCGACTCTCAGGAGCTGTTCGTGATATCTTTTTCAATGGCACAAATAACATTTAGTATTAGGAATGTGCTCTAAGCGCAATTTCAACTTGTGCTGGCTGAGCAGGTCGATGACCTGTTGGCGGTTCCTGGCAAGTCCTGGATCGGCTGCGGTCATGGCTGATTGCCACTCGCCTCAAAATACCCCCAAACCACCCGATAATCCACCACCCGATCACACCGATCAAACGGTGCCACGTTGGTAATCGTGCGCTCCACCGGCCCCCCAGGCAAGGTGTCATCAACGATCGTGCGGGAGACGCTGCCGGAGCTCATCGCTTTGATATCTTCCCAGCCAATCGCTTTATTCGCCCCACGCCCTTTGCCATTGCGCGGGAAGCCAACGCCGGTGAGGCCCTTGCTGGCGGTGAACACGATGCGGCCATTCTGGTCGTACCAGGTGTCGCGTTCGTATTGCTGCATCACCGGAAACTGCACGCGGTAGATGGTGACCAGTTCTTCCAGACTGAGGCCGAGGGCGCGTGCCACCAGCACATCAATCTCCACCAGCGCCTGGCGGCGGGCGTAATCGCTGCGCAATGCACAATCGCGCTGCCAGGTGGGGGTGAGGTTGGTGAAGAACTGATTGGGGAGGCGGGGATCCTGCTTGGCCCAGCGTTGCTGTTGGAAGGAATCATCCCAGCATTCGCTCCAGAGATCGGCGTAGTGGATGGTGAGGCAGTTGAGGGCGAGGGTGCGAATCTGGAGATCGGGAGCTGCCGAGAGAAAGGGGAACCGCTGCCAGATGTAGTGAAGGTTCGTTCGTACAGTTGACTTAATGAAATAGTTCGCCAATAGGCTGAAAGAGAATGCTGAGTGATTCAGCAACGCACTATTGGCCATAAATCATGTCGACTGAACTCCGTTGACATGACCTATGCCAAGATGAATAATGGCAGGTATAAAGGTTCGCTCATTGGCGGGGGCAGCATCCCGCGAGCGGCAAATCTATAGAAATCAGTTACCGGCTTCTTCTCCCCCCAGGGCACCCGCGGCGTGCGGGCCAGGTATTCGGAGGGCTCCAGCGATTTGATCACCTTGTCGCCGTAGGCCGCCATGCCCGGATCGGGCAGCAGGAAGTGGAAGATGGCCTCGGCCGGCAGTGGCGCCTCCCAGGCCAGTTCTTCTGGAGCGTGCTCATGCCAGAGCCGCGTGGGCTTGGCCTTGCGGCCGGTGCCCTGATGGAAAGTCAGGGCACCGGATACGTAGGGGCCCTTGAGCAGCTGCTCACGCTCAGCCCGGAAAAGCCCGGCGTGGTGGGGTGGAAAGCGGTGCGGATGGCATCGGCCGCCACCTGCTCCAGCTCACTGGCGACAACGGAGGGGAGCGTCAGGCCGGCCCTCCTGCCTGCTCAAAACAGGCCTCTAGCCGCTCGATCTGTTCTGCGCGCTTGGCGCCTTTCAGCTTTGCCAGGTTCTGAAGCTTCCAGCGGATGGCCGGCAGCTCCTGCAGATGGGGAAACGGCATGCAGTCCCAGCGGGGCTGGTTCTGCACCAGAGAAAGCAGAAAGCTGCGGTGCTGGTCGGTGAGGGCACGGGGCAGGTCCTGAACCAAGCGCGTGCGGGTCTGCTCCAGCGCTTCCAGGCTGACCTCGTCGCGGGTCATGCCGTTGAACTGATTGGCGAACGTGGCATCCAGGGGTTGGAGACGGGGCATCAGCACCTCATGCACCGGCCTGTTGTGGCCGGCCAGGTAGGCCACGAAGCAATCCACGATCTCCGGGGTCAGCCCGGTGTCGTTGTAGAGCACCAAAACATCGAACAGATCCCGTGGATGCTGCCGGTCCATGGCCGCAACGAGCTTGCTGCCATAGAGCTCAGCGGTGGCGAGCAAGGGCAGGGTGACCGCCTGGGCAAACTCCTCCTCCGTGGCAGGTGAGAGCGGGCGTTGCTGCAGGGGGAGCAGGGTGCCGCGAAACACCTCATTCACCTCCACCTTCACCTCGGCCAAGGGGCCAATCACCATCAGCTTGCTTTCGTTACCGGCGCTGCCTCACCTCGTAGCCCATGGCCTCCAGCTTCTGGCTGATCGCACTGAGCTCGGCGGCAATGGCCTGCAACGCGGCCTCACGGCCGAGGCTGTGGTCGGTGAACGCCACATCGATGTCCACCGACAGGCGGGGCAGGTCGTGCAGGAACAGATTGAGAGCGGTGCCGCCCTTGGTGGCGAAGTGTGGCGTAGTGAATACCACCGGAGCGATGTCCAGCAGCTGGCGCACCGTGGCGGTGTAGCCGCCGTTCATGGTGTCGCGGCCAGATCCAGGCGCTCACCGGAGCGGCCCACGGCCACCCAGCGGCGCCCGCCACCGAGACGGCGGCTGTGGCGCTGGGCCAGCTCGGCCCAGGGCAATTCGAGCTCGCTCGCCAGCCGGGCAGCGAGGCGCACCACCTTGATGCGGGTGAGGTGGCCCATGAGCTCATCAAGCAGCGGCAGCCGCAGGTTGCGCGTGCTCTCCACCAGCTGGCGCACCTCCTCCAAGCCTTCGAAGCTGCCGGTTTCGCTGAGCAGCTCCAGCAGGGCCCGTTCCGGAGCGGACACGGGCAGCCCTGGATGGCCACCGGCCAGGGGTGTCAGCCCAAGCCCCGCCGGCAGCTCGGGATCAAAGATGTGGGCCACGCGGTAACGCACGCGCACGACACCATCCAGCCAAAGGGGCAGGCGGGCCGGCTGATCACCCCAGAGCACAACGGTTTCCCGGTAGGCCAGGTTGTGACGGACACCGCGCCAGGCCAGGGCCGTTTTGCCCGCTACGTGCAACCCCGGCACCTGCTGCGCCAGAAAGGCCAGGCAGGCATCCCGCTGGAGGGTGTCGCCGGGAAGCCCGTAGGCACCGCGGCCCAGGCGCAGGAGCCAGCCTGATCGCACCAGCGCCGAAGCCCGCTTGGCTGTGATGCCATGGGCGGCCAGGATCTCCATCCCCAGGGGGCCACCGCGAGGCAACTGCGCCAGGGGCTCTTTGAATGAAAAACGAGCTGCAGATCGTTCCATAAGTGAACTGTAGCTGTTTTTCCATACGCTCCCAAGGGCTGGCCGCGCCCGACCGCGTGAGGCACCCCAGGTTGACCTGCATGGGATTTGAGCGGCAGATCGCTCCATCAAGGAAAAATTCTCAACTGCCAGTTTTCTTGCCAATAACAGGGTGGTGTTAAACATCAGTGGCAACAAGTATCGGATTGTCGTCAAGGTTGAATACGAACTCAAGACGGTCTACATCCGCTTTATTGGCAGCCATGCTGATTACGACAAGATCGACGCTTCCATAATCTGAGACACACCATGCAACCCATCAAACCCATCCGCAACGAGGCCGATTACGAGCTTGCCTTTAAGGACATCGACGATTGCCTAGATGCAGTAGCATGCAGCCCTGAAAGGGAGCGGCTTGAGGTGTTGACTGTTTTGGTTGACGACTATGAGGCCAAGCATCACCCCATCAGTCCACCTGAGCCCATTGCGGCGATTGAATTTGTGCTGGAGCAACGGGGACTCTCGCGGAAAGATCTGGAGGACGTGATCGGCAGCAGCGGACGTATTTCAGAGGTGATGAACAAACAATGCCCGCTGACGTTGGCGCGTTGACTCGTCAATCCTGTTACTCCTAGTGTGTTTGTTGACTCATTTGGAATGTTCCTTTTGTGGAGCGCTCGGCATCGGCTGATCGCAGAGCCCAGCGTCAGCGGCGCCAGCAGCTTCTGGA
>JBIKWK010000085.1:0-12160 GCA_044356375.1 Prochlorococcaceae cyanobacterium
CTACCGCGATGCCGATGGCACGCTCAAGACAGCAGGCATCTTCATTGGTCCAGAGTTCGGCACTGTCACCCGCGTGGATCTGGTGGAAGCCGCCCGCGAATGCGCGGATGCGGGCTTCAACGTGCTGGTCAGCTGCGCCTTCAACTACGAGGCCCAGTCCACCGAGTTCGACAAGCTCGGCCCCATCCCCGTGCTCAAGGCCCGCATGAACGCCGATCTGCACATGCAGCAGGATCTGGCCAACAGCGGCAAGGGCAACCTCTTTGTAATCTTCGGCGAACCCGACATCGATATCCTCGACGCGACTGGTCCCGATGGACAGCCCAATCAAATTCAGGTAAAGATCAACGGCGTCGACGTGTTCGACCCCTCCACCGGCGAAGTCCGCAGCGACGAGCCCGACAACATCGCCTGCTGGTTCATCGATAGCGACTACAACGGCGAGAGCTTCTTCGTGCGCCAAGCTTATTTCCTCGGCCAGAATTACCCCTACAAAAGCCTCAAAACCTCGCTTAAGGCCGAGATCGATCCTGAAGCTTGGGAATCGCTCAACAGCGATATCTCGGTGCCCTTCGCCAAGCCCTCAACGGGGCGCATTGCGGTGAAGGTGATCAATCACCTGGGGGATGAGGTGATGAAGGTGTATCGGGTGTAGTTAGCCCCTTTTCTTGACCCGCTCGTCCAACAGCAGAGCCAGCAAGAAAAGACGTGCCTCTTCACTCCCTTTGATCTTTTCCCAGAGCGTGAAAACACGTTCAGCATCTTGGATGGCTTGGCGTGCATCTGTCTTATTAGGCTTTTGCAAGATGTTGTAATCTGCATCGTGGCGTGATTGACGCAAAGATTGAAAGGTTGCGGCGATGTCCTTCAAGTCTGTTGAAATCGGTAACTGCAGGCATGGTCTTAACCCTTTATTAAGGTTCCCACCTGCAAATCCCTTGCAAGCCTCAGCCATTTCATAGTGGTCAAATGCGCGAGCTACATATCCTCTGAGTTCTTTTCTCTCTGATCCATTTCCAGCCAACATGCTGGCAGCAGCATGAACAAGAAGGCTGAAGACGGAGTAATACGCTGTAGAGATGGAGCGCTTCAAGGTCGCTGCGTCAGGGCGACCCCGCTGCTTGTCTCCAGGGAGCATGTTCTTGCACAGAGCCAGCAAGTTCTGAGGTAAACCCATGAATTTCAACACAAGACAGGTGATTCATTCAGATCATCAGGCCACCCGGTCTCGTCTTCATCATCTTCGTCAGTGTCAGCATCCTCTTCACGGGTTCGAAATCTTACATAAACCCAACGTTCATCTCCCGCATCTGAGATCAAGCTCTGGATTTTTCTTTCGGCTTGATGGGCAGCCTCTAAGTCTACTTCTTCAACATCGTAAATAACCCAAACCCAGAGTGCTTGATCGCCAAGGGAATCAATGTCGCTCTCCACTCGCCAGGCGTGCACAGGAGGGTCCCAAAGCTTACTTTCAAGCATGGCTTGAATCTTGTCTGTCTCGAGCTCATTCATGCTGTGCGTTGGCATTGCAAACCTCCGTCATGGCTTGACTCTAAGCGCGCTCCAGCTACTGGAGTTATTTCGCTCCCTAGCGAGCGGTCAACATCCCACGCCCTTACATCTCTTACGTTCAGGGGCTAGGCTGAGCAAGGTTCTTGGCGCAGCTCATGACCCCACAAGCTGAGTTTCAGGCCGCTGTTCTCGATCAGCTTCGCCGTGCGCCGCTCGATCCTCCAGCCCAGGCAGCACTGCTGCAGGCGCTGACCTCTGTGGCTCCGCAGGAAGGTGCCGCCAGCGCCAAGGCAGACGGCCCGCTCGCCGAATGGCTGGGAGAGCCCCCTGCCAATGCCGCCCAGCTCGAGTTCGAAGCACTCCGGCGCAGCTTTGCCCTCCGCTATCAGCTCCTGGCCTCCACTATCGGTACAGCCGAGGTGAACGAGCTCCTCGCCGCCGGCAGCCGCCAGACGGTGCACGACCGCCTCAGGGCCGGCACCCTGCTGGGGATCCTTGATCAGGGGAAATGGCGCTTCCCCCTCTGGCAGTTCGATGCCGATGGCCCCAACGGTGTGATCGAAGGACTGGCCCAGGTGCTGCAGGCCCTGCAGGTCTCCAACCTGGCCAAGGCCCGCTGGCTGCAACAGCCCCATCCGGTTTTCGGCGGCTCCACCCCCTTGGATCTGCTCCGCCTCGGCCGCCTCGAAGACGTATTGGCGGAAGCGGGCCAGGTGGGTCGTGGTCAGGATTGATCCACCCCCTCCCCGCAGGTCCACGTCTCCGCTGATCGAGATTCTGCCGATGGCAGCTCCGTTGCTCCGCATCTACAGACCGCAGCCCTATGGCAGCAGTGCTTGCAGCTTCCGTTACGAGGGGCCGTTCTCACGCTTTGATCACCACGCCGATGGCCACTTGCGTGGAATTCACTACAGCGCACCTTCCTTGTCGTCTTGTGTGGCCCTGCTCGATCTACGAGGCAGCGGCGCCATGCGAGCCGGGAGTGTTATTGCACTCAGTGCAACAGCTGATCGATCGCTGAGTCAGCAGTGGTCTCGCTTTTTCTACGGCACAGCCATAGCCGATGAAAGACCGATCGATGGCTTGCTCTACAGCAATGCTCACAACGGCGAATCGGCCCTGGCCCTTTACGAACGGGCCGAAGCAGCGATCCACTGTGAAGCCGAGCTGCCGCTTGCGGCGGACGAGCTTCGCAGCCGCCTGCTGGCTATCGCCAACGACCACGGCATGACCATGGCCTCATCCGGCTCCTGAACCACAATCTCATGGCTTTCCTCCTCGCCGACAGCTTCCAATCCAGCCTTGAGAAGCTCAGTGGAGAAGAGCAGAAAGCTGCCAAGCTCGCCGCCTTCGAGCTGCAAATAAATCCCGCCAACCCTGGTCTTCAGTGCCACCGTCTCGACAGCATCAAGGACAAGAACTTCTGGTCTGCCCGCGCCAGCCGTGACATCCGGCTGATCTTCCATCGGGTTGAGAGCAGCATGATGCTCTGCTACGTGGGCCATCACGATCCCGCCTACGACTGGGCCTCACGGCGCAAGATCGAAACCCATCCCGTCACCGGCGCCGCCCAGATCGTGGAGATCCGCGAAACGGTTCGCGAGATTCAGATCCCCCTCCACATCCCCGCAGCAGCAGCCACAGCAGCGGCCACAGCTACATCCGCAGCCACAACCACAACCACAGCAGCGCCGGAGCCCAGGCGGCCTCTCTCCAACCTCACGGAAGCCGACCTGCTCAGCTACGGCGTTCCTGCCGAGTGGATCCCGGATGTCCGCACGGCGGACGACGACATGCTGCTGGTGATCGCCTCCCACCTTCCCGGTGAGGCTGCCGAAGCGATCATCGATCTGGCCACTGGCACCACACCCACCAAGCCGGAGGTAAGGCAGCCAGACCAAAGCAATCCCTACGAGCACCCCGATGCTCAGCGCCGCTTCCGGGTGCTCACCGGCACCGAAGAGCTGGCTAGAGCACTGGATTACCCCTGGGAGCGCTGGATCGTCTTCCTCCATCCCAGCCAGGCTGACTGGGTGAGCCGCTCCTTCAATGGCCCCACCCGCGTGCAGGGCTCTGCTGGTACGGGCAAAACCGTGGTGGCTCTGCACCGCGCCGTTCATCTGGCTCGCAGAAACCCGGAAGCCAGGGTGTTGCTGACCACCTTCTCCGAGCCCCTTGCGGCCCTGCTGCAGGACAAACTCCATCGGCTTGTTCAGGGGGAGCCCACCCTGCTTGAGCGCCTGGATGTGCTGGCCATGCAGGAGCTGGGCGAGCGCATGCACGCTGCACAGCTCGGCAAACCACAGCTCATCGCCGCTGATGACCTCCGCGCTTTGATTCAACGCCACGCGCCGGCGGAGATCAGCCGCGTCTATGGCGAGGCCTTCGTGGTGGAGGAGTTCAACGAGATCGTCAATGCTTTCGGGCTGCGCGACTGGGACAGCTACCGCCATGTCCGCCGCCTCGGTCGCAAGAGCCGCCTCAACGAGGCCAAGCGCCGTTTGCTCTGGGATGGATTTGCCGCCGTCCTCCAGGAGCTGGAGCGCTCAGGCCAGATCACATCCCACCAGCTCTTCCATCGCACCGCCGAACAGCTCCACCGCAGCGGTGTCCGGCCCTACCAGCACATCGTGGTGGACGAATGCCAGGACATCACAGCCGCCCAGCTCCGTCTCCTGGCAGCTCTGGCGGGGACCGGCCCCGATGCCCTGTTCTTTGCCGGGGATCTCGGCCAGCGCATCTTCCAGCAACCCTTCTCCTGGACCCAGTACGGCGTTGACATCCGCGGCCGCTCGCGCACCCTGCGCATCAACTACCGCACCTCCCACCAGATCCGCTGCCAGGCCGATCAGCTGCTCGATCCGGAGACCCGCGACGTGGATGGCAACGTACAAGACCGGCGCGGCGCCATTTCCGTGTTCAACGGTCCGGAGCCTGACATCCGGGAGTGCGACGACACCGACAGCGAAACCAAGCAGGTGGCGGCCTGGATCGAGCAGCGCCGCAGCGAAGGCCTCACGCCCAGGGAGTTCGGCATCTTCGTGCGCAGCGAGGCCGAAATCACCCGCGCCGAATCAGCACTGCAGTTGGCTGAGCTGCCCTACGAGCGTCTGCAGACCTCGGCCATGCGCCTCGGCAGCAAGGCCACCCTCTCCACCATGCACCTGGCCAAAGGCCTGGAGTTCCGGGCCGTGATCGTGATGGCCTGCGATGAAGACGTGATCCCCAACGCCGAGCGCATCAAGGCCATCACCGACGACAGCGACCTCGATGAAGTGGTGGCCACCGAACGCCACCTGCTCTACGTGGCCTGCACCCGCGCCCGGGATCATCTGCTGATCACCAGTGGCGATACCTGCTCGGAGTTTGTGGAGGACCTGCTCGGGTGAACCAGCCAGCGCCAGAAGCTCTCCGTGTTGCCGAATCAGCCCGCACCATTGCGCTGCAAATGATGAGCGAGCGTGGTCGCGGCGCTGTGCTGGTGGGGGAGCAACGCTCCAGGTTCTTGAGTGCCCTCTATTGCTGAGAGGTGCGTCGCGCAGGAATCCTCAGCTTGCGCGGCCGCGCAAGGGCTTCGCAAGCCGGCCCGCCACTGGCGATGAGACGCCGGTGGCACTGGATTCATGGAGCGCTGTGGCCGGCCCTTGTCGCTGGCCGCGCTTGCGCTTACGGTCCTGCGCTTGCCCATCCGTGGCTGTTGCTTCACCATCCCACTCCCCCCGGTCAGCCCAGGGAGCTGCTGCTGCCAAGGTCTCGCCTGAGGAGAAGCTGGTTTCCTCCTTGATCGCCCTGCTGGAGGGCGGCACCACCCCCTGGCGGCGGGAGTGGGATGCCGCCTCGGGGAGCCACCACGTGAATCTGCTCTCCGGCCGGCGCTATCGCGGCGCCAATCCAGCGCTGCTCACCCTGGGCATGCACCTGCGGGGATCAGCCCTGCCCTACTGGTGTGGCTTCGCTGAGGCCAAGGCCTTGGGGATCTTTCCTCGCAAGGGCAGCAAGGCGGTGCATGTGCTGCGGCCCCAGGTGCATCAGGGGGGCGAAAGCCGGCTGGCGGAGTCGGGCTCAGCTGCTGAGGGTGGCCACGGAACAGCTGGCGCCGATGGCCAGCCGTCTGTTCAGCCTGGCCGCAGCTGGGTCAGCTACCGGCCGGTGGCACTGTTCAATGCGGTCGATCTGGAAGGCGAGGCTCTGGAGGCGCTGATCCAGAAGCGCCGCCAGGCCGAGGGGGCTGTGCTGCGGCCCGAGCCGGAGCGGCTGGCTGATGCAGAGGCGGTGCTCAGCAGCTGGCCGGTGCCCGTGTGCTTCGGAGGTGATCGGGCCTGCTATCTGCCGGTGCCCGATCGCATCCAGCTGCCCGATCGAGCCGCCTTCCACTCGGCAGGGGCCCTCTATGCCACCTGGGCCCATGAGGTGATTCATTCCACGGGCCACAGCTCCCGGCTGGCCCGTGATCTCTCCGGTGGCATGGGCGAAGGAGGCGATGGCGGCCGGGCCTATGCCCGCGAAGAGCTGGTGGCTGAGCTGGGCGCCGTTCTGCTTGGTGATCGGCTGGAAATTGGCAGTGCCATGGCTAATCACGCCGCCTATCTGGGCCACTGGGTGGAGCTGCTGCGCGAATCGCCGCAGGTGCTGTTGCAGGTGCTCAGTGATGCCCGCAAAGCTACCGATCTGATCTGTCCAGAGGATCCAGAAGCGGCAGACAGCTGAGGCGGGATTGGCCTGGGTCAGCCCTGGGATCTGGAGATCACGCCATCCGCCCTGCCCCGGCTCGCGACCCGCGCCAGGGGCTGCCAGCTCAGTGAACTCCTTGCGCAGCATCCGACTGCTGACGCCCTTGAGATGGTTCACTAGCGTCGAGATCGAAAGCGTCGGCAGGTACTCGACCAGCAGCTGCCCGTCTCCCACCACCGGCAAAGTTGTCCGTCTCGCCGTTCAGCTCCAACAGCTAGAAACCCATATTCTGGGCAACTCCCTGGCACACCTCGTGCATCCGCTCCAGTGCAGCGCTGCCTAAGCTTTTTTGCGGTATTTGGAAACAAAGACTAAAAGAATAATCGGCCTCGAAATGCTGTGTCTACCTCGTCTGAGCGGTGGCTGCGCCATTACACCGCAACGTTGGCATGATGGTTGGTGTGAAGCAACGCTACCGCTACCGCCTCTATCCGCACCCCCATCAACAGGTGGGGCTGGCAAAGGCGTTTGGCTGTGCGCGTGTGGTCTGGAATGACGCCCTGGCCAAGAGCCGTGAGCTGTACGCCGCAGGCGAGAAGAGCAGCTACCCCGTGCTGGCGAAACTCTGCATCACTCAGGCCAAGCAAATCCCTGCGCGCTCCTGGCTGTCAGGCCCCAGCAACGTGGTGCTGCAGCAGTCCGTGCGCGACCTGGATCAGGCGTTCCGCAACTGGTGGGCCAGCCTGAGCGGCAAGCGCAAAGGACCGAAAGTGAAGCCTCCTCGCTTTAAAAAGCGTCGTGGGGCTCAGTCGATCCGCTTCATGTCGCACGTCTTCCGCACCGGAGAGCGGTCGCTGACGCTCAGCAAGATCGGCACTGTTCCGATCGAGTGGAGTCGGGATCTGCCATCAGATCCCAGCAGCGTCACGGTTATCCGCGATGCCAGCGGGCGATACTTCGCCTCCTTCGTGGTGGAGGTGGAGCCAAAGCCGCTGCCTGCCAATGGCAAGGCGGTTGGCATTGACCTGGGCTTGGCATCCCTTGCCGTCACATCAGCCGGTGAAAAGATCGCCCCGCCGAAGTTTCTGCGCTCTGCGCTGAAGCGTCTCCGGCGGCTGCAGCGGCACCTCAAGCACAAGCAAAAGGGTTCCTATCGCTTGGCGGCTGCCAGGCGGAAGGTGGCGAAACTTCACGCCACCATCGCAGACAAGCGCCTCGATTTTTTGCATCAGCTCTCGACCCGCATCATCCGCGAAAACCAAACGGTGGTGCTGGAAGACCTGAATGTGTCGGGGATGCTCAAAAACAGGAAGCTGGCCCGCTCGATCGCCGACGCCGGCTGGCGGCAGTTCCGCACCCTGCTGGAGGCTAAGGCACAGATGTATGGCCGCCTGGTTGTTGTCATCAACCGATGGCTGCCCACCAGTCAGGTGTGCTCAACCTGCGGACACCACGACGGCAAAAAAGAGCTGTCGATTCGGGAATGGCAGTGCCCGAGTTGCGGAGCAGTGCATGACCGCGACATCAACGCTGCTTTGAACATCCTCGCCGCCGGACTGGCGGAGAGTCAAAACGGGCGTGGAGCCGCGCATAAGTCCACCGCTTTGGTGGCAGCAGGCTGGGAAGCGCCAACCCACCCGATCGCTGAAGCACACTCATGCGCATCGTAGAAGGAATCTCCGCCGTTCACGGCGGGGAGGAAGTCAACCAGCCGGTTGAAGCGGCGGCGAGGCAGGCGGCGTAGATGCGATCAGGCAGCCAGGCCCAGGGCCATTGCTGCCTCCTGGATCAGGGCGCGTACATAGGGATGATCCATGGCCGTCTGATCCATTGGGGTCTGATCTTTGGCGGTCTTATCCGTGGTGGCCTTATCCATGGTGGTCTGATCGTCAGATGGGCTTTCTGATGGGCTTGCTTCTGGCCCGCAAGAGACTTGCCCGCTGGAGACGGCGACACCGCTGCCCGGGGTGCTGGATACCGGATTGGCGGAGCTGGGCAGCCCGGGGACTGGGTTTGCGGAGGCTGGCAATAGGGCGTTGCTTCCATGGGGAGCGGGACGGCGAATCTCAGCTCCATCTGAATTGCGAATCACCAACATGGTGCCCTGGCGATGGCACCAATAGCGGCGATTGCGTCGTTGCAAAACCACCACCCCATTGCCATCGGCCCCCAGGGCTGAGCCGCGTACGGCCTGGAGCTCCAGTTGCAGGCGCTCCTTGCCCTGCCAGCTATCCAGCCGTAGTCGATAGGCCACATCCACCACCGCCGGCAGATTGGCCTCCCCGGTCCAGCGCCAGGCGATGGCCCGCAGCTCCGTATCCCCCTGGCGCAGCTGAATTTGGAGGTGGCCGCCCCGCAGCAGTTTCTGGCTGGTCACCAAGCAGCCACCACTCCAGAACAGGGGCTGGGGATTGCCGATGCCAAACGGTTCAAGTCGCTGTAGCGCCTGCCAAAACTGGCGGTCGATGCGCTGCAGTGGCAACAGCACCTCGGGTTCCACCGCCGGACTGCCGGCCTGCTGCTCCAGCCAGTGCTCGGCCAATTGGTTGAGCTGTCCATGCAGGGCGCTGACGCGCTCGGCGCGCACCGTGAACCCCCCCGCCGCCGTATGGCCGCCGTAGCGCTCCAGCAGCTCGGCGCAGGCCCCCAGGGCTCCATCCACCGCGAACCCCCGCGGTGCCCTTACCGAGGCCCGCAGCAAGCCGTTGCCCTCGCCCGCCAGCAGGGCCACCGGCAGCCCGAAGCGCTCCATCAACCGCGCTGCCACGATGCCGATCACGCCATGGTGCCAATGGCCCTGGGCCAGCAGCAGGAAGGGGGATATCCGGGGTCCATCGGCCTCGATCAGGGCCAGGGCTTCGGCTTCAATCGCCTGGCACAGCTCTCGGCGTTGGCGGTTCAGGGCCTCGCAGTCCCGGGCCCTCTCCAGGGCCAATTCCATATTGTCTGTGGTCAGCAGTTCCACCACCAAGGTGGGATCGCCCAGCCGACCCACGGCATTGATGCGCGGAGCAATTTGAAACCCCACGGCCTGGGCATCGATCTCGGCCTCCCCCAGGCCCGCCAGTTGGCGCAGGGCCTGCAATCCCGGCAGGGCACTGGAGGCCAACCGGGGTAGACCGTCCAGCAGCCAGCGGCGGTTGACGCCCATCAGGGGCGCCATATCGGCGATGGTGCCGATGCAAAACAAATCCAGAGCCACCTGCAGGCAGTCCTTGCGCTTGAGCTGCCTGCAGAGATCGGCGGCGAGCACATAGGCCAGACCCACCCCGGCCAGGCCCCGGAAGGGCGAGTTGACGGGCGTGACGGCGGGATGCAGCAGGGCCAGGTAGGGCGGCAGCTCCGCCGGCAAGCTGTGGTGGTCGGTGAGGATCACTTCCACCCCCAGTTCCTGGGCCAGCTGCAGCGCATCGGCCGCGGCAATGCCGTTGTCCACGGTCACCAACAGGCGGATGTGCTGGTCCGCCAACCTTTGGACCATGGCGCAGTTCAGTCCATAGCCGTCTTCCTGGCGGCTGGGGATCGCCGCTTGGGGGCGAGCTCCCAGCCGTTGCAACACCCCCACCAACAGGGCCGTGCTGGTCATGCCATCGGCGTCGTAGTCGCCGCAGATAGCCACCGCTTCTCCGGCTTCGCAACAGCTGATCAGCCGCTTCACCGCAACGGCCAGGTCGGCGAAGTGGCTCCGGGCCGAGGGGGCCGCCGGGGGATTGAGCAGGGCTTCGATGGCGGCTGCCGTGCCGTGACCGCGCCTGTGCAGGATCACCGCCAGCTCCAGGGGCAACTGCCGGGCCAGGTCCGGCCCCAGGGAGCTCAGGAATGCCTCTGGATCTGGCAGGGGGGCGGGCAGCTGCCAGCGTTGCTCGGATTTGGAGTGGAGCAGCGCAGACCCCGGCCGGTGGCTGCATTCTGCTGGGTGGTGCGGCTGGGCGGCCATTGGGGGCTTAGCTGCCGGGTGGCATCCTCCGCTGGGCGCCGCTGTCATGCCCGGTT
Source organism: Prochlorococcaceae cyanobacterium (assembly GCA_044356375.1). Classification (GTDB taxonomy): domain Bacteria; phylum Cyanobacteriota; class Cyanobacteriia; order PCC-6307; family Cyanobiaceae; genus UBA5018. The sequence continues at coordinate 10,177 of JBIKWK010000085.1, forward strand.
CCCTGGCTGGGGCGGGGTCAGTGCTGCCTCTAGGGTTTTCAGTCACGGTGGCCAGATCAGCAGCCGATGGTCTCTGTAATCAGTTCCCCGCTGCAGGCAATCCTGTGGGATGTGGATGGAACCCTTGCCGAGACCGAACGGGATGGTCACCGCCTCGCCTTCAATGCCGCCTTTGGCGAGGCGTCGATCCCCCTGCACTGGGACGCCGAGGAGTACGGCGCCTGGCTAGCTATCACCGGTGGAAAAGAGCGCATCGCTGCCGCTCTGCAGCAATTGAGGGGTAAAGCCCCGGCACCAGAAGAGCTGGCGCGCCTGCAGGCCGCCAAGCAGCGTCACTACGGGGCCCTGGTGGAAGCTGGTGCTCTGCGGTTGAAACCAGGGGTTGCCGCGCTGATCGCGGCGGCCAACGCGGCGGGACTGCGCCAGGCGCTGGTGACCACCAGTGGCCGATCGGCGGTGACTGCACTGGTGCGCCACTGCCTGGGCCCCCTGGCAGAAGCCCTGGAACTATGGGTATGCGGCGAGGATGTCGAGCGCAAGAAGCCCGATCCCCAGGCCTATGCATTGGCGCTGGAGCGGCTGGGCCTGGGGCCTGGCGCCGCCTTGGCCATCGAGGACACTGGCAATGGCCTGCATGCGGCGACGGCGGCTGGCCTGGGCTGTGTGATCACCCTCAGCCACTACGGCAGCCGCGAGGCCATGCAGCGGTATGCCCGGGCCTTGGCGGTGGTGGAGGGTTTTGGGCCCGGCGGCCAGGTGATGGTTGGGCCCGCCTGTGGAGCGGCGGGGGTTGGCTTGGCCTATCTGCTGCAACTTGTCGCTGGGCGCGGTTGAGGGGCCCATGGTTCAACTGCCGCGCCAGAGCACCCGCTTCGAGAGTTTTGCCAGGGCTCTAGCCGTGGCGCTGTTCGGCCAGTTGAGGGGCAGCTGGCGCCGCCGCAGTGCCCTGATGCTGGCCCTGCTGATGGGCTTCTATGCCGGCAACAACGCGACCGCCTATCTGCTTTGGCGCATGCCCGGCGGCCGGCCGGCGATGGTGCTGACCACTGTGCTGACCTTGGAATTGATCGTGCGGCTGCGGGGCCGCCTGGTGCGGGGCACGCCAACCCTGGCTTGGATGTTGGTGGACAACCTGCGCATAGGCCTGGTCTATGCGGTGGTGCTCGATGCCTTCAAGCTGGGCACATGACCCTGCCGCCCCGGGCCTACGCCTCCCTGCTGCGCCATTGCGGCATTGACGATGCCAAGATCTGGCTGCAGGACTGGCGGGTGAGGTTGGCCTCCGGCGGCCCCTGGGCGGAGCTGGAAGCCACTCCCATCCAGCCATCGCTGCTGTGGGGCTTCGCCTTACCCCTTTTGGAGCGACTGCAGCGGCTGGCCGCTGCCGGGCGGAGGCCGCTGATAGCCCTTAACGGTCCGGTGGGCGCCGGCAAGAGCAGCTTGGCCAGGGTGCTGCAGCGCTGGGCCCCCCAGCTGGGGCTGCGCCTGGCGGTGGCCTCCATTGACGACGCCTACCTGCCCTGGGCCGAGCGGCGGCTGCGGATGGCGGGAAATCCATTTGGCGTCAGCCGGGTTCCCCCGGGCAGTCATGACACCGCCCTGTTGATCGATCGACTGGGCGAATGGCGCTCAGGGGGATCCCTGGTGCTGCCCCGCTTCGACAAGACCCTGCGAGATGGGGAGGGCGATCGCTGCGGCGAACAGACCCTGGGGGCCGAGGCGCTGGTGCTGGAGGGGTGGTTGCTGGGTTGCCGCCGCCTCGGCGACGGATTGGGGGCGGCGGGGACGGCGACGACGGCAGGGCCATGGCATGGGCCACCGATCGATCTCGGCGCTTTGGGCCCGCTCAGCCCAGCGGAAATGGCCTGGTTGCCCCGCTGGGACCAGGCCCTGGAGGCCTACCGCCCCCTGGGGGATCCCGCCCTGGCTCTGGTGGATGAGCTTTGGGTACTGCGGCCCCACCACTGGGGGCTGCCGCTGCGCT
>JBIKWK010000025.1:0-40283 GCA_044356375.1 Prochlorococcaceae cyanobacterium
GGGAAACGGACCTGCCCACCTCTTGCAACACCAGCCGGAGCCAGTCGCCTGAGATGCGTCCCCCCACCCCGGCTACACCGGGGTGGGGGGACCGGGGGAATTACACCACTTCAGGGGACGCCAGCCTGAGCCGTCCTCTAGCCCTTTTGCGAAAATATGGTACCGACCCAATCAGTCTAATGACACTACAGACCTAATTGTTCCCACTCAAGATGATGTGGCCGACTTTAGAGTCAGAACATCCGAGATATTCCGGAGCCTGCAAAAGATTGAATCTCGGCCGGAAGAGCTTATCGCTAGAGATGTAATCCTGTCTAGCTGTGATGTTGTTCGCTTAAGAAGGCCAGTTGCTTCCGACCGGGAAGATTCGATACCATTAAAAGATGGCGCAGAACTCATAAGGAATGCATTAAAGATGATGACTTCTGCTGCGTGTTCTACGGTTTCCCCTCGGCCTGTGATTCCAGCAAGACGCCCTGCCCTTGCAAATGATTATATCAATAATATCCGTATGGGCCATACTGAAAGAGGGAGCTATGTGCTTACGATTATTTCCAAAGTTGCACCACAGCTTACTCAGGGAGCCCCAAATCTACTCGAGTATCTAGAGTGCCCGTTTCCTAGGAAAGTGACCCAATCACTATGTAGATCATTGACTGCTATCAAAGAAGCATCGCAGCAAGTAGCCAACTCTGATGATTTCACGCCTTTTTTGGAAAGGGTGAACGATGGCATCACGGCAAGTCTGTGTGAAGCAATCAAGGATATGGTAACAAGTGAAGCCGGAGAAGGAGAGATAGGGGTTTCGGTGTCATGGGCTCCTTCTGCTCCTATCGAGGGCGAATCTAGGCAGAGATTTGAGTTCCAACCTTCAATCGCCCCGATATTGAGTCGCGCCGCAGATTTCCTCCGCCAATCCGAGCCTCAAGAAGATATCTTTCTTACTGGTGTTGTTGTGAGTCTTCATCGAGAAGAAGGAAATGAAGATGGAAGGGTAACTATCGCCTGCGTGATTGATGGATCTGTGAAGCAGTTGCAGGTGCAGCTCGGGGCTAACGACTATAGCACTGCTATCGATGCGCATAGTTCGCGTAGTGGCGTTGTTTTTAGAGCAGATGTTGTCCGGGATGGTAGATCTTATGTTGCTGAGAGTATTCATGGCTTTCGGCTCGTTGAGGGCTAGCCTTCCTTTGGCGATCGAACATCAAGATGCAGCGGTCGGAAAGTTGACTATGCGCTCACCACCGTTAAAAAAATGCCGCCGCTGATCTTGAGCGTACGGTCTTGCAATTCATGAGAAGACACTTTTGAATCATGCCCTCTTTTATGGGTGACGATGAATTAAGCGAACGTATACTGGTACTAGACAACGAACTGATTGACCAAGGCTTTGAGCCATGGCAACGACAGATTCATATTGAATTAAAGCTATCGCAAGAACTACAGATTAGCTACATTGTTAGCGAGAGACATGAGCCCCGCCATGTAAAGCTTATTAAGCAATATTTTGCCATCTACTACAGAAAGGAGGACTTGTGCATGCCTCCGCTTCACGTTGGAGCGTTTCTTTTTCGTGATCTCTTCTTTCCTATTGGAATTCCAATTATCTTTGGATCGCCAGTAATTGATTTACGCGAGTTTCTTTGTCAAGCAACGGAATCGCAGATGAAGCTAGTTTTTGGCGAGCGGATAAGCACTTTAACTTTCTGCGATCAGGCATTTGATCTGCTTGACTTTGTTTATGGCCTAGATGATTTAGGCAAGCAGGATCGAATTGACAAAAGGACTATTGAATGGTGGCATCTCGCCAAGCAGCAACTAGAAGCGGCTGCTGCCACAACTCTGGGTTCATTCACGAAATATGCAATTGTTCAGAACTGCTGCGTCGCTGCAGAACTTCTTTTAAAGGGAGCTCTGCTGCAGGAAGGAGTTGACGAGGATCTTCTTTCCAAAACGAATAAGGGTTATGGCCATAATCTTGAGAGAATCGCAAGTAAGGTTTGCAAGATTAGGCATGAGATTAATCCTCAGTTAGTCCTCTCCGTAATCTCCCGAATGCCAAGCTATGTTGAGTCGCGATACAACGACATAGGCTTAACACGTGTACAGCTTGGACATTTGTTAATGAATGCTCAATTCCTGGCGGGCGAGATTCTTCGGTGCTATTCCGATCGCAACTTCCGGCTTGATGCACCAATTCAAGAGCGGACTTATCCATCCATCACTTCGACGTAACCGCTCGGACCTACGGTCTAGATTGGCTGACGGGATTGTGTTGCCTGCGAAATCGGCCGCACAACAAGCCCTTCGAGTGGACAGGCCACCATCACCTCTCAGCTACGCCACCCCAAGCTCCTTGCCTGCCACTCAGGGGCAGCGTTAGGCCGCGCACGCCCACTTTAACGAACTATAGAATGATCACGAACATCATTGTCTATAATCGCCCATCGCTCAATGTCGAGTATGACTATGTCGGCATCATCGATGGGCTGAGTGACGTAGAACGTCAGGATTTTGCCATTACTCAGGATCTAACGAATATTCTAAGCTCAGCTGGAGTGCAACCGGTCGTTGTTCGCGTCGCTAACCGCCTCGAGCTTCTATCGGCACTGGAATACTTTTGTAAAGAGGCCCTCGATGGCAAGAAGTTCATGCTGCACTTCGTTGCTCACGGCAACGATGAGGGCATCGCCGCTGCAACAGAGTTTTGTGACTGGGCAACGTTACGCCCTTATCTCCAGAAAATCCACAGCGCGACAGGCGAGACCCTCCTTCTCAATATGAGTACGTGCAAAGGATTGCACGGCATCAAGATCACCGGAACATCAGGAGAGCATCCGTTCTTTGGATTAATCGGTGCGAAAAGTGACCTCAAGGTTGATGATGCCTTGGCAGCCAACCGGAAGGTCTACAATAAATGGCTCGCAGGCATGCCAGTTCAGGTAATCGTGCCGGAGACTAACACTGAGCTTGGGAAGGAGTTGTTGTTCAACATGTCATCTGAGGGATACAGGGCGCTGTCGATCTAGGGTGGACGATAACATCGACAGAACCTGAAGTGCCGAAGCTGAGTGCCAGATGCGGGACCAAATAAAGCGTTGCAGTCTGACAGCCATTCTATTGTAATCGTGCTGTGCGCACTTTCGTTGTATGCGGCTGGAGCGAAACGCAAACATTAGGCAGTTTGAAGGCAGGCAGAAATCCTCCCTATTCCCCTTGTGCCACCGACAAGCCTTACTGATTCAATGTCGGCTTGGGCAAATGGTCACCGGGACTTTGTTCTTTATTAGAAACAGCAACACTTATTGCAAACGCTATAGCCAATAGAACGGCTATCAGCCAGATGTTTGGATAACGTACGGCATGTTTTTCCGGGGTATTATTTGCCATCAGCTCTGCTCGGCGTATGGAGAGCTCTGCCTTGATTCGATCATCAAGAAGGCTGAAATCATCTTCGGCAAATGCGAGGTCCACTATTTCAAGGCTCAACGATCGAATCTTTAATGTTGACTGGGTCAACGGCAGCTCTGATAAAGCTCTGCAAACAGATGTTGGCTGAGTTGGTGCAGGAACAACGGGCTTGAGCGGGGGTGAAGGCGAAGTCTCTGTTGGCGGGATCTATGTATTGCTTGCCTGCCTCAATCCGTATATTCGCTTGCCCTCATCATGCAGAAAACTATTAACTTTAGATTTATCAAGATTTAGAGAAGCAGCAATCTCTCTTCCCCCCCCCCCTCTACCAGCAATGTTGCCGCCACCCCTTCGCTGGAGGATCTGTCGGCCCTGCGCAAAGGGCTGTGGGAAAAGGTAATTAGCGGGATAGGGCGTTTGTGCAGCGGTGATTTGACGGTCGCCGATCGCATCGTGGCCGATGTGTCATTGAACTATTCGACTGCTTTTTTGCGTCTGCTGGTGCTGCTGCTGGCAGCAGTTGCTTTGGCGGTGGGGCTAGTGGTAGTGGTTTTGGGTTTGCTGCCGGTTGTGGTTTTGCTGGCAGTGCCAGCAGCGGCTTTTGAAGTGTTGCCAGCAGTGGTTTTAGAGGAGGTTTTAGTGGTAGCTGTGGTGTCGGTTGTGGCTGTAGTGTTGGTGTCTGCACTGCTGGCACTGCTGCTGCCAGTAGTAGTGGTTTTAGCGTCAGAAGTGGTGGTTTTAGTAGTAGCAGCAGCAGCAGCAGCAGTAGCAGTAGTAGTGCTGCTGCGGCGTTTGCTGGGGGATTTCTCTGGGCTGGCTGGTTTTGGGCTGGAGGAGCCCCAGCCTGGCGGCAGACAGGCCACCCGGAAGCCCACGAAGCTATCTCGGAAGACTGGGCCAATGCCGCCCCGCGAGGCCGATCGGCATTGGCGGGGGTCGCTGCACCAGCAGCCGCCTCGGGCCAGGCGATCCTCCTGCTTGGGATTGCCCTTGAGGCTGGGGTCGGGCTCTTCCCAGGCCCGGCCATCTTTGGGGCTATCCACTGGGTTGGGGTGCCAGCGATCGAGACACCATTCCCAAAGTTGGCCATGCATTTCGGCGAGACCCCAGGGGTTCACCAGTCCCAAGGCGCCTATGGCCGTGGGGCTTTGGCGGAAAACACCTAGGCGGCCATCGCCATAGGTGTAACTGCCGTCATAGTTGGCCCAGTGGGAATCCAAGCTGTCCCCCCAGTGGTAGGCCGTGCTGGTGCCTGCCCTGCAGGCCGCCTCCCAGCAGCTTTCACTGGGCAGGCTCAGTTGGGGTGCGCCCTCTCCCAATTCCCCCACCAGCCACTGGTTAAGTCGGCGCAACCACTCCTGGCAATCCACCCAACTCACCGAATCCACGGGCATTGATCCCGGCTGGGCGAAACGGGGCCAAAGCCCGCGGGCCTGGGCGGCGGAGGGGGAGGGGTTCAGTTCTGGGTAGGCATCGTCTGCCGCCAGTCGGGCAACGGCCGCCCACTGGCTATGGGTGATCGGGAAGCGCCCCATGCCGAAGGCCTGCAGCTCAATATTGCGCTCAGCTTCCACATCCACACCATTGCATTCGGGAAACACCACGCCGTATTCATCGCGGCCCTCCTCCGACGCCTCCGAACCAATTTTGTAGTTGCCCGCGGGAATTTCCACCAGCTCCAGCTGTTCCCCCTCGGGTAGAGGTAGATGCCATACGGCTACCTTATTTACTGTTGTGCTCACGGCCCCATTGGCCCTGGTAAGGCTGGCCATGGACACGGGGCGGCCTGGCCCGCTGCCCCATAGCGGCAGTTGGTTGCTGGCCAGTAGGCCCAAGGCTCGGGTGGTGCCCTGGGCCAGGGGCAAAATACTGTCTACTAGCTCGATCTTTTTGATTCTTTTTATCTCTGTTTGATGCAGCACGTCGATCAGAGCGGCCTCGATCTCGCTGGCTTGCTCGGCAGCTGGTTTCAGCAGCCCAAGCGCTTCCGCTGCCGCACGCCTCAGGTTTGGCTTGCTCCCATCGGCCTGGAGCAGTTGCAGTAGGGCCTTAACCGCCGTTGGCGTACCGAGCATGCCCAGTACGGTGGCCGCATCTTGCCGCTCTGGTTCAGGCAATTCAGGGTTGTCGAGCATCTGGGCCAGGCGATCGCTCACCACCAACTTCACTGCCCTTTGACTGCTGGGGGGGGCATCGGGAGCCGCCATGGCGGCCAGTTTCAAAATTGCGTCCTGCCGTTCACTGTCCACAGGTACGGATAGTTCCCACAGCCATTTATGGGCCCGTTTTTCCTCCAACCTGGTGCGTTCCTCCTCCGGATCCAGATCGGCGATGCGACCAAGGCGATCGGGTAGTTCCTGGGGAATTAAACTAGGGAAATTAGCTCGTTTAATGCGATCGTGACAGGCGTCACGAAGGGCTAGCACAAAGCCCCGCATGCCTTCTCGTTCGATGCTGGAGCGCCGCTCCAGATCCTCTATAAACGGCCGCCAGTCTTCCCCCATTTCAAAGCGATCCCGTTGCCTCATCGCCGCTAGATATTCGGCCAGAGGATTGAAGGGAAAGCAAAGTTGATCGACATTGGTGCCGGGATGTTGCAGTAGCCTTAGCTCTAGTAGATAGTTGAGTAGTGACTGTCTTTGGCGCCGACTGCTAATCCCCATGCCCGTGGGTGGTTCGGTGGCCAGAATTTGGTCGGCCATCTCCCCGTAAAAAGCGAGCGCTTGATAGAGCGGCCTGCCATTTAGTCCTTGCTTATGGCTGGCCATTGCCAGCACCTGTAGGGTCCTTTGTACCAGCGTTTGGGTGATATCCAGGCCGGCCCGTTGCCGTTGGCTTGGGTCAAGGTTGTGATCGAGCCGGTTCACGTAGCCCAGCATCAGCTCGGGTACAGAACCAGCCAGTAGGCCACGGCCTTGCTCCCGTTTGTCGATCACGTCGTCGATGAACATCTGGGCGAGCATCACGGAGATCGGCTTGTCGCCCACGATTCGGCGCAGTTGGTTTTGGGCAGGCACCAGCTCGCTGTCGTCGAGTCGATCGTCCATTCCCAAATTCCGCAGATATTCAAGGAAAAATGATTGCAATCTGTCGGTGGCAATTTGTAGCGGCGTGATTCGGGTTATGGGCCGTTCGCTGAAGCCCTCCAGGCCATTGCGGCGGCTGGTGACAATCAGCAGCCCCGCTGGCATGGTGTCTCGCACCCGTTGGCGAGCGATTTCCGAGAGTTCGGAGAACTGGTCTACGATTGGCAGCAGTCGCTTATTACGCAGTAGGGCTTCCACCAGCAGAGGATCCAACTGACCTTTGCCGATGCTCTGCTCAAGCCAGAGGCAAATGCGATCAATCAGGCTTTCCTCATCCCCCAATGCGCGCTCGATTAATACCGGTAAGCGCCGTTTGCCGCCTAGGGAGCCCTCCAGGGCCCAGAAGCCAATGCGAATGGCGAGGCTGGTTTTGCCGGAGCCGCCTTCGGCGGCGATCAGGATCAGATGGGCATCCGACCCCTCTACTGGTCGCTGGAGATGTTCGGCTTCCAGCACTAGCTGCTGGGGCTTATCACCCGGTTCCTGAAATCGCAGGGCCAGGGGCACATGGATCCGTCGTTCGCCTATGGCTGGCAACTTGGCAAATGCATCGCTCAGCAAGCCGTGGTGGGTTTCTATCCAGGCCTCAATCTCTCCGGGTCCATAGTTGGGGGCTGCCGGTTGCTTCTGTTGTCCCTTGCGGGGCGGCGGATTGGCGGCGAGCCGCACTATGGCCTGCTCGAACAGTTCCGGCCCTGTGGCGCCACCACCGGGTTCGTCGCCGCACAGCATCGGCGTACAGATGTCGCTTACCCGGGCCTTGAAGCGATCCAGGGCGTCCAGGGCCGCTGGGTCCCGGTCGAAGGCATTTTTGAGATCACTGGTGAATTCAAGGAAAAAGGCTCGAATTTCCTTGCCTTCTTCTATGGCTGCTTCGAATTCAAGTTCTGTAATTGAGAGGCCACTGCCGTCCTTGGCGATGGAGCCGTAGCGATAAGATAGCAGTAAAATATAGTGATCAGATTTGCGTACGTCGTTCTGACAGGTGTTGACAACAGGTTCACTGGAGCCGCCGTAGCTGTCTCGATAGGCGTGGCCGGCCCGAGTGATCAGATCCTTGACGCGCTCCCTTTCCTTCACCAGTCCCAGATAGGGGCTGGAGATGTAGAAGCTATGGGCCTCGTCCTGCCGGGACGTCTTTGCCTTCATCTCAATTTACTGACAATTCAAAACCGATAATTTATTTTCGTGTATAGGCCTTTACCTAGTAGCCAGTCGTTCCAGGCGCCGGCGTTGTTTTGGGTGGAGAACTGCCGCACCCAGCCGATCTCCGTGCTCCAGTTTTCACCAGCGAGCCATCGTACCAGAATGCCTCCTGAACCTACGCTATCGGCGAAAATCTGGTCGCCGAACTCGGTGCTTACCCCACCGGATCCAATGAAAGGCACCAGTTGCACCAGCTGCCCTCTTCGCTGCCAGGCGGTCCAGGCCAGTTCGGCGCTGCCCACCCAGCCATTGTCGCCGCTGATGAGTTGTCCAGGCAAACCGCGCAGCCCCACATCGGCGCCGAGACTGAAACGCATCGGTTCAGTCAGTTTGCGCAGGGCCAGTTGACCGCCACCCCGCAGGGTGAGCTGCCAACTGGGCAGGAAACCCCAACCCAGCGATAGAAAAGTGCCGATGGCGCTGGAGCGGCCGGGAAAGATGTCAGCGCTGGTGAGCTCCTGCAACTGATCGGCTGGCGTGGCGGCGGCAATCCCCTGCAGTCCATAGACCTGGCCAGACCAGTACAGAGCTGAGTCGGAGCCACTGCCGTTTAATTCGAGGCGCAGGTAGCCATTTTTGGGCTCGCGAATTCGTTGGGGCATAAAATCTGGTAGAGGCTGGTTATTTAGTCGACTTGTTGACGTGCTACCGCTATAGGCAAGCGCCAAACTCCAGCGCTGGCTTAATGTTTCGTTTAGCACCCATTCGAGTTGGCCCAGCCCTTGTAATTGGGTGGTGGAGAAGCCGTTGCCGGGGGGAGGTAGCTCGATCGAATTTTGACGACTGGAGCCGAAGGCGCCGGTTAAATTTATGTTTTCACCTAGGGGGTAAGTATAGCTTAGCGAGCCAGATGCTTGGCCCAATGCGGGGGATTCGCTGCCATCAAGCTCGCCATAGAAGAGTATGCTGTCGCCCCGCTTAAGAAGTGAAGGGCGCAGTATGGAAGCGGTGGCTCGGGCTTGGCCGCTGCCGGAACTGCCGTCGTTGCGCAGGCTCAGATCCCCTTGCCAGCTGGGGGGTGCCGCCTGCACCTTCACCACCAGCGCGGCCTGGCTGGGATCGCTGCCGAGGCGCGAGAGCTGGCTTCGCACGGAGCTGATGTCCGGGCGCCTCTGTAGTCGTTGCAGCGTGCGCTCTAACGATGCCAAGTGAAGTGTGTTGCCGACAATTGGCTGGAGCCAGCGCCGCACCTTTGCGTTCAGCTGGGCATCATCTCCCTGTATCCGTAGCTCGACGATCTTCCCTTTGACCACCAGTAAATGGGCCGGAGGCGGCTCCTTGAACACGTATACTCGCGAGTTCAGGTAGCCATCAATTACTAGGCGCGAGGTGAGTGCGGCGGCGCAGGCCCGCAGTTTCTCCTCCTCCGGGCTTAACGAACTACAGCTGCGCAGGATTTCAGCCAGCTGTTGGGACGTGTAGGGCAGTTCGCCTTTGATCGGAAGCAATTTTTGGGAGTCAATTGCGTCCTTGGGTTCCTGGGGCAGTTGGGGCTGGCCCGCCGGGGCGGCTTCAATCGGCGCTTCCAAAATGGGAGCTTGGGGCTTTGTTGACCCCCGGCGGGGCTGTTCAATTGCCGGTGAGGGCAGTCGAACAGGACTGTTCTGCAGGGGTGGGGCCACCAATTGGGCCAACAGGACCAGCAAGGCAGGCCAAACTCATGTAGGTACATGGTATTTTCGACGATTGCCTATGTCAAGCTTTCTGGTTTTTCTGGGTTGTCTGGAGTCTAAGACTCCTTGACTAGCTCTATGTCATGAATTTGTGAGGTTCGATCGTAATCGCTTCGCGAAAAGCCACGCCAGAATCGGCATCGCTGATGGTAGTCGTACTTTGGCTTGCCAGGCAATCGGTCTTGTTTGGCGACTCATATGAGACCCATCGGTTGGTTTGCTTGAAAAAGGGAAGTTATGCTTAAATTAGTTGTTAGGTGTTAACTGATCCCATTCACGGTGTAGGTGGCGAAGGCTGATTCCATCCACGGAGCTGGTGGCCCTAGGCCAGCGCGAACCTGGCAAGGCCTGGGTAGGGCTTGGTTGCAGCCTGCTTTAGCCGCTGGCCCACTGCTGGCACTGCTGGTCTACCCCGCGGTGCTGGCTGGTGAGATCTCCGCCAGCTCGGGCCCCCTGGGCCTCGGCACCCGCATCAACGGTCAGGAAGGAGGTAGTTGCAGCAGCGGCCTCTGCTCCGTGGCCGGCGGCACTTCAGCGGGGGCCAACCTTTTCCATCGTTTTAACAGCTTCGACACCCGGGGCGCGATTACAGGCGTGTCGATAGATAGCGGTGCTCACACTTCTGTGGTGATGGGGGTGCTGAATCCCCTGGGAACGTTTTTGAACCGCAACATCAGCTTGAGTGGGCCCGCCCAGCTGATCTTTTTGTCTCCCGGTGGAGTGCAGCTGGGCGCCGGCGCGGCCTTTAGCAATGTGCCTCGGCTCAGCTTGAGTACAGCATCTTCCCTGGCGGTTGGCGGTGGCCGCTTTGATGTCTTCGGCACCACAGGGTCCCAGGCGGCCTTATTGAACGGGGTGCCGCAGGCCGGCAGGGGGGGCTTCTCCACCGACGCGGAGGCGCTGCGCCAGAACGGCATCACCGCCAATGGTGATCTGGTTGTCAGAGGCGGCCTGATTACCGTGGATCGCGATCTGCTCTTCGATGCCCAGGCGGGCAATGTGCTGCTGCAGGGCGGCACGCTACAGGTGCCGGGCGGTTCGGTGGAGTTGGCTGGCAAGGCGGTGACCGTGGCGGCCGGGGCGGTGCTCGATGTCAGCTCCGCCTTTTCGTCGCCGGCGTCTGTTGTGGCGCCAGCGGTTGCCGATGGCGGCACGATCAGGATCGCGGCCGGCCTGCAGGGGGCCAGCGTGGCAGGTCAGCTCAGCGCCCTGGGCCGGGGCGAGGCGGTCGGTGGCATGGCGGGCAGTGGCACGGCGGGCAGTGGCACAGCGGGCAAGGGCGGACGCATCGAGATCACTGGCGAACGGGTGGCCCTCACGGGCGCCAGCTTGGATGCCAGTGGCCTGGCCGCTGGTGGCACGGTGTTGCTGGGGGGAGACCTGCGCGGCGCCAACCCGGCGGTACCCAATTCGATCAGCACCACGGTGGATGGGGCGAGTACGGTGCGCGCCGATGCGCTGGCGGCAGGAGATGGGGGCAAGGTGGTGGCCTACGCCAGCCAGTACACGGCGGTGGATGGCCTGCTGAGCTCGCGCGGTGGTCCGGCCGGCGGTAATGGAGGCTTTGTGGAAACTTCCGGGGCCACGGTGGTTCTCACCCAGGCTCCAGATCTGGTGGCGCCGCTTGGAAAGGGGGGCAGCTGGTTGATTGATCCTATCGATATTACGATTAAGGATATTGCTAATTTCACACTTAAGGGTGTTTTTGGCCTTGACTCAGCAGGGAATAGTGCAGGGGCTAATCCCACTTCTGCGCTTACGCAAGGTGCCAATGGAAAATTATACGGAACCACCGCTTATGGTGGCGCCCATGGCAAAGGAGCAATCTTTGAGTTTGATCCCTCTAGGGTAGACGCGGTCTCTATCTCTATCAAAGCTAGCTTTGATGGCTCGAATGGTGCTAACCCTTTCGCAGCCCTTGTGCAAGGAAGCTATGAAAAGTATTACGGCACCACCGCTTACGGAGGTGCCTACGGAAAAGGCGCAATCTTTGAATTTAATCCCTCGTCATCGGTCTCTGAGTCGATTGTTCTGAAAGGCAGCTTTGATGGCTCGAATGGTGCTAACCCTTACGCTGCCCTTGTGAAAGGAAGCAATAATAACTATTACGGAACCACTGCCTATGGAGGCGCCCATGACCAAGGATCAATTTTCGAATTCAATCCCTCTTCATCGGTCCTTGAATCGATTGTTCGAAAAGGCAGCTTTGGCGGCTTGATTGCTGACACCCTTAGCAATGGGGCAAACCCCTATGCTTCACTTACTGCTATACAAGATAGTAATCTTTTTTATGGAACCACTTTTTATGGAGGCGCCAATGGAAAAGGAGCAATTTTCGAATTTAATCCATTGTTATCCGACTCTCAATCGATTGTCTTGAAAGCCAGCTTTGGGGATTTGAATGCTGCCAACCTTAACAATGGTGAATATCCTGCTGCCGCACTTGTAAAAGGAAATGATCAAAAGTACTATGGAACTACATATAAAGGTGGAGAATATGCCAACGGATCCATCTTTGAGTTTGACCCTTTGACCCAAGCAGGCTCTAATCCGATTGCTCTGAAAGGTAGCTTCAATGGCTCTAATGGAGCCTATGCCACTGTCGATCTCATCGCAGCCGCGGACAATAGTAATTCCAATGGCGCTAATTGTAATTCCAATGGTATTGGCTGTAAATTTTATGGCACTACTCCCTTTGGTGGCGCCTATGGAAATGGGGTAATTTTTGAATTTGACAGCTCTAAGCCAATTGGCACTTCTATCTTAAGCTTAGTTAGCTTCGGCAATGATAATGGTAATGGCGTTAATCCCGAAGCTCCGCTTACTCGGCTCACCAGTGGTGATAAGACAGTATTCTATGGCACCACTGCCAATGGAGGCACGAATGGGAAAGGCACAATCTTTGAGTTCCTTCCTAATAACTTTCCATCAGCTGTGAGCTCCCTTGCCATTGAGTCTGCTCTAAATGCTGGTGGCGACGTTACTATAGATACAACCAATTCGCTTGGAAACGAAGCAGGCGATATTGCGGTGCGTTCACCGATCAGCAAAACGGCGGGTGCCAATGCCTCGCTCACCCTGAAAGCCCACAACAACATCCGCCTAAACGCCAACATCAGCAGCACCAGCGGCAGCCTGGATCTGAACCTGAATTCCGACCTCGATCAGAACGGAACCGGCACCACGAGCCTGGACAGCGGCGTTAACTTAGCCCTCAACGATGGCACCGCCAGCTTCAACGGCAACACCAACCTGGCTGGCAAGATTACGAACAGCACTATCAAGCAGATTGGCAGTGGTCTGATCACCGTAAACAATGCCAGTTTCGATGGGGCAACTCTGGGAAGTGATCTAACTGCAAGTGGTACGATGGCGATTGAAAATGGTAGCCTTGTTATTCCCGTAGGCAAGAGACTTACGGCTAGTAATTTGAAAGTTAGCGGTGGCTTGGTCGTCGATAATGGCCATATTCAGGCAACTAAATTTAGCCAAAGTGGCGGAGTTATTGCCGGCGATGGCGGGCTATCTGTGTTGAAAGCAATCTCTCGATCCGGCGGACAGATATCGCCAACTCTCTCTGAAGTTTATGTGAACCAAGCCCAGGGCGATCTCATGCCAGGTGCCTTTACTGTCAAAGAAAAGTTGACGTTTTACGCGGAGAATGGAAAGCTGATTCTTGATTCCCCGCTTGAGGCAGAAGTGATTAAAGCTTATGGGAATGCCGGGGTGGAGCTTCTAGGTGCGGCTTCGTTGAAGGCAAATTCCCAATCCATTAATAGCATAGATATCCGTGCTGGGGCCGGCTATTTCTTTAATGCTGTTGGTTCATCAGTTCTTTCAGTGGCTAATAATGCCTCCTGGTCGATTTATTCTACCAGGCCATTATTGGATCAGCTGGGTGGACTGGTTCCCAGCTTTAAGCAATACAGTATGGATTTTTCCGGCCTGGCCCCAGCCGCATCACCTCTGGGCACCGGCAATGGTCTTTTTTATAAAATTGCCCCAACTATTTCACCATCTTTGATTGGCTCAGTTGCCAAGGTTTATGATGCTACTGCAGTCGCAAGTATTTCTGGGAGCAACTTGGGTTATGCTGGTGCTATAGGTGGGGATACTGTACAGCTCAGGGCCGCTCTTGTCGGTGCTTATGACAGCAAAAATGCTGGCATTGCCAAGCTGGTTACGGCTCAAGATATTTCACTAGTTGCTGCATTTAATGATTCTGTCCCTGTATATGGCTATAATCTTAATACCACAACCGTGTCTGGCAACGTTGGCATCATTACAAAGGCTCCTGTCGCTGCAGGCTTCGAAATAAGCGACAAAAAGTTTGATGGCAAAACTCGTGCTGACATCTCTAAAGCATTTCTTGTTGGTCTTTACACTGGCGATGAAGTATACACATTGGGCCATACTGCAAATTTTGCTGATACAGTCATTGGCTTAAGCAAGCCCGTTCGAGTTATGGGGTTTTCTCTTTATGGACCTTCCGCTGGTAATTACCAGCTTTCATCAGATGTTTTTACATCTTATGCATCCATTGTTGAGCCCAATAATAATATTAAGCCTCCTGGGGGTAGTGTTCTCGATGGCAAACCTGGCAATGTTGACAATGCTATCAAATTTGGTAATATTGACACTTCTTTAAATTCAAGACTCGGCAATGATGCGGGAGTTAATGTTAATACCCAAGGCCTGAGCTCATCTTCTATTGGGATTTCTTTTGGCACCTCTGTTCCAGATGTAGGCATTCCGGTAGCTTTCCAAGATTCTAATGTCACTACTATGGCGCCTGAGGCGGCCAATCAAAGTTCTCAACAAGGTGCCCAGTCTGCAGCCGAGTCGGCCAGTGGTCCTAGTGTCACTAATGTGTCGCCTGAGGCGGTCAATCAAAGTTCTCAACAAGGCGACCAGTCTGCCACCCGGTTGGCCAGTGGTTCTAGTGTCACTAATGTGTCACCTGAGGCAGCCAATCAAAGTTATCAACAAGGCGACCAGTCTGCCGCCGAGTCGGTCAGTAAAGTCTTGGGGCTCGCGGGTTTGGGGTCACAATTAGCGACCACACCAGCAAGGCTGCAGATGGCAATGCAAGAAGCAACAGATATAATACGTCAACTTCCTTCACCTTCTGGGTTATTGCGCTGATGGAAATTGGTATAACAATCACTGCGTTCGTTTCCCGTTATCTGGTCGCAGCGGCTTTGCTGGCTAACGGATTGCCGGCGATGGCCAGCCCAACTCGGCCATCGGCCTCAACCGCTGAATCGCCTCGATATGCATCGCCTCTAAAGGCCCCCTTACCCTCGCTGCCGTCGGCGGTGTTCCGACCTGAATTCTATACACCGGCCGGGTTGCGTATCACTTTTACGCCGTTGCCCACTGATAAAAGCAAGGGCTTTTTGGATATAGTGCTGATCCCTCTTCGGGGAGATATAATCGGTAGGCGTGTCGATATTAATACGAAAATACTCGCCTCGCTTTTGAGGGAATTGTATGAGCAGCTTGGCACTCAGCAGCCCTTGAAAATTACCGATTCATCTCTGCCAGCCCGTCAGTTGTACGAGATATTTTTTGCTCCAATCGCTGCAGACTTGCGACGTCTTGGCGTCACGACTTTGCTGATATCTGCAGACCCTAGTCTGCAGGCGATTCCCTTTGCTGCGCTCACTGATGGGATTCGTTATTTTGGTGAACAATATGCATTTTCTTTGACTCCTTCCATCCGCCTCACGCCCTTGCAGCCTCCTGAAACCCGCGGACAGCTGAGAACTTTGGTAGCTGGAGTCTCAAATTTTCCCGCTCTGGTCCCCCTGCCCCTGGTGCCCCAGGAAGTGCGTCAGTTGAGACCTGCCAACCCAGATGTTTATCTGAATTCCGCCTTCAGTCCCTCTTTGCTTCTCGATACGGCCGCAGATCCTTCCATAAAGCGGATTCATTTGGCCACCCACGCCGAATTTTTGCCTGGAGGCCCAGCCCAATCGCGTATTTATACCGGTACTGCTCCCTTGTCTCTTGCCGAATTCTCTAAGTTACGGCAGCGTCGTTTGAATGCCCCCCTAGACTTATTCACGATCAGCGCCTGTCGTACGGCCCTCGGCGATAGCCAGAGTGAATTGGGTTTCGCTGGCCTCGCTCTTCAGGCCGGAGCGCGCACGGCTGTGGGCACGCTTTGGTATATTGACGATGTGGCTACTTCTGCATTTTTTGTGCAGTTTTATCGCTATCTCGATCAGGGGCTTCCTAAGGCTGAGGCTCTCCAGGCCACCCGGCTTGCTTTTGCCAACGGTGTGGTTCGTTTACAGGGCAATCGGGTTGTCGGCGAGACGGGTGAACTGCTCACCAATCTCAGTCCAGATCAACAGGCCCGCATTAACCAGGGTATGCGGCATCCCTATTTTTGGGCAGGTATAACTATGCTTGGGTCAGCTTGGTGAGCCCACCGCACCTATCCATGCTCCTTTTGACCTGGTTCTCGTGTTGACTAAGTTGCCTTGGTGAACTCGTCCACCCCCCAGCGGGGTCGTGGTGGCTGGCCATTGGTCGGCTCGCTGCTGTTTTTGTTTTGTTTGCTTGCCCCTCCAGCTCTTGCCCAGCTAGACATTGTCGGCATCCGCAACAGTTTTCCCGGTCGGCGCATCGCTGGTGGTACCCGTGGCGAGTGTTGGTCCCGCCTGTTTGCCCACTTGGTGCCAGCCAATAGTGTATTTTCACCTGGCTCGCCCCGCTTGATTGGTGTGCTGGAGGGACCAGCCGTAAATCCCCGGCCGCTGCAGTTGGAGTTGCGTGGTTTGCTTCCCGATGGCAGTCCGTCCACCAAGGGACAGCTCTTGTTCCGGAAAGAGTTTCCGCCCTTGGCTTCCGGCGTAACCCTGCTCTTGTTACCCACCTTGGCTAAGCCAGTGAGTTGGTCGTCAACCTACGTCTGCCCAGAGGCTGAAAAACCTAGTGACGAACACTTGTTCTTTGTGACCAGTGGCGAGCCCTCACCGCTGACTTTGCTGCTCCCCTCCTCCCCCACTAAAGAGGATATCAAGGCCCGCGAAGATCTAAAATTACTGTATAATGCCTGTGGTAAAACCATTTCCAGGCAGCAGTTGGGCGGATTATTTGGATTTAGCGATCTGGAGGCTGGCTATTGGCCCAATGATCTTTTGGTTCGCTGCCTCTGATACTCACGCAGAATAGTCATGCAGGCATGATTTCCTAAGATCGCCGCAAAAAATCACTCGAAACGAGCTACCACCGCCGCCGCGAAACCGGAGCAGCTCAGGGGGGCTACGGGTGGTTCCATTAGGCGGGCCAGGTCGTAGGTGACTTCGCCGGCTGCGATGGCGGCGCTGAGGCCCTGGGTGATCAGGTCTGCAGCTTCCTGCCAGCCCATGAATTCGAGCATCATCACGCCGCTGAGGATTATGGAGCCGGGGTTGATGCGATCCAGGCCGGCGTGTTTGGGGGCGGTGCCATGGGTGGCTTCAAAAATGGCCGCCTTGTCGCCGATGTTGGCGCCAGGGGCCATACCCAGGCCGCCCACCACCGCAGCGGCGGCATCGGAGATGTAGTCGCCGTTGAGGTTGAGGGTGGCGAGGATCGAGTACTCCTGGGGCCGGGTTTGAATTTGTTGGAAGATGCTGTCGGCGATGCGGTCATCCACCAGCACCATCTGGCGCCACTGGCCATTGCCGTGGCTGGCGCCGATGGCATCCATCACACCCTGCACCTCGGAGCAAATTGACTGTTTCTTTTCGGGGGTGAGGGCGTCGTAGCCGGGTTCGATTTGACGGGCATTGCCCTCCACGCTCAGGCCCGGATCCCGTTCCAAGTTGTCGAGGATCCAGCTTTCGCGTTCGGTGATGCAATCGGCGCGGAATTCGGTGGTGGCCAGCTCGTAGCCCCAGTCGCGGAAGGCCCCCTCGGTGAATTTCATGATGTTGCCCTTGTGCACCAGGGTGACGTGGCGCTTGTTTCCTTCCATCCGCAGGGCGTGCTGGATCGCCTTGCGGATGTGGCGCTGGCTGCCGTTCTTGCTCACCGGTTTGATGCCGATGCCCGAACCCACCGGGATTTGACGGTTGCCGAGTTTGCCGTTGGCTGGAATCACCACCTCATTGAGATGTTTGATTAGATCGAGGCATACGGGATCATTGGCCTCCCACTCGATGCCCATATAGATATCTTCCGTGTTTTCGCGATACACGATCACGTCTAAATCTTGAGGCCGCTTGTGGGGGCTGGGGGTGCCTGCGTAATAGCGGCAGGGCCTCACGCAGCAATACAGATCAAATATTTGGCGCAGGGCCACGTTCAGCGAGCGGATGCCGCCGCCGATCGGTGTGGTCAGCGGCCCCTTGATCGCCACGCCGTATTCCTCGATGGCGGTGAGGGTGTCTTGGGGCAAATATTGATAGGTGCCGTAGAGGTCGCAGGCCTCGTCGCCGGCATACACCTTGAACCATTCGATGCGGCGCTCGCCGCCGTAGGCCTTGGCCACCGCCGCATCCAGCACCAGCTGGGTGGCGGGCCAAATGTCCACGCCGGTGCCGTCGCCGCGGATGAAGGGGATGATCGGATCGTTGGGCACCACCGGCTGGCCCTGCTCGAAACGGATGGCGGTGCCGCCGCTGGGGGCGGTGAGCTTCTCGTAGGCGGCCATGGGGGCCTGGGCGCGGTTGATGCGGCGTGAGCTTATGTCCGCCGTTGGGTGCGGAAAGTTATTGGTGATCGGCGCGAGGGCGGGTCGTTGTGCTGTGGTCTGCGGATGTCGGCAACTGCCGATCGCCGCCCCGCTGCCCGATAACTGGCCCCAACATGGGTGCATGAATGCTGCCGACCAGGCTCGATCGCTGGAATTGGCCCAGGCCATCGCCTCGGTGGCGGCCCTGTTCCGAGAGCATTTTCCCGATGCCCGGGCCAACCTCAAGCCCTGGCGCGACGACCCCCTCACCCGGGCCCATGGGGAGCGGGAGGCCCTCGATCTCTCCTTCCATTTCCCCGGTTGGAGCCCCCGCATCCAGTGCCGCTCCGTGCTGGTGCAGCTGCGGCTTGCCGCGCCCCCCGGCGGCCACCAGCCCAATGGCCGCCACCGGCCGCCGCTGCTGGGGGTGACCCTGCGGGGCCTCACCTATGACGGGGAGCGCTGGACTTTGGCCACGGTGGGGGATTGGCGGGCCAGCGGCTCCCACCTGCCCTCGCCGGCGGTGGAACAGGCGTTGCGGCAGTTCTGCCGCCAGCTGTTTGAGCTGTTCGAGACGGCCGGCTGGGACCGCGATGGGGGCTCTTCCGCCGGGCCCGCTGCGGAAGCCGCCTGATCCAGCACGTAACCCTTCGCAATCTTGTCGCCTTTGTTGCGAATCCGGCCTCTAATTTGGGTTATCTGCCCGTGCCGCACCGAGGACCGATGTCTGTCGCCCTGGCTTCCCAGCTCCGTGAGGGAACGAAGAAGGCCCACACCATGGCCGAAAACACCGGCTTTGTGAGCTGCTTCCTCAAAGGGGTGGTGGACAAGGCCAGCTATCGCACCCTGGTGGCCGACCTCTGGTTCGTGTACTGCGCCATGGAGGAGGAGATCGGCCGCCTCGCCGATCACCCCGTGGTGGGTCAGATCAACTTCGCCGCCCTCAACCGCCGCGAATCGCTCGAACAGGATCTCGCCTTCTATTTCGGTGGCGACTGGCGCAGCCAGATCAAGGCCACCCCCGGCGCCCAGGCCTATGTGGCCCGCCTCCACCGCGTGGCCCAGGAGGCCCCCGAGCTGCTGGTGGGCCACCACTACACCCGCTACATCGGCGACCTCTCCGGCGGCCAGATCCTCAAAAAAATCGCCCAGAAGGCGATGAACCTGGGCGAGCACGACGGCCTGCGCTTCTACGAGTTCGACTCCATCCCCGACGAGAAGGGCTTCAAGGTCAACTACCGCGCCGTGCTCGACGGCCTGCCCATCGACCAGGCCACCGCCGATCGCATCGTGGCCGAGGCCAACGAGGCCTTCCACTGCAACATGCAGATGTTCCAGGAGCTGGAGGGCAATCTGATCGCCGCCATCGGCAAGGTGCTCTTCGGGTTCCTCACCAAGCGCCAGCGCTCCGGCAGCACCGAGGCCGTGCCCGCCTGAGGGTGAGGGGTGGCCAGGCGGCTGGGCGGCTGGGGCAGACTTCAGCCAGCCCCCTTGCTCTGATCGGGCGTGCCGCCACCTCCCGCCGCCAGCGGCACCACCGCCAGCACCACAGACAGCCCCACCGCCAGCCCCGCTCCCAGCTCCAGCCCCGTCCCTAGCCCCAGTAAATCCCCCGTGGCCCCTCTGGCGCCGCTGCGCTTTTTGCTGCCCGGCACCAGCGGTCGCTTTCGCTGCGGTGGCCTGCTGGTGGAACTGCAGACCGCCCGGTTGCTCGCCGCCGGGGGGGATCGCCCCGTGCAGCTGGTCACCTACCGGCAGCGGGAGCCCGAGCACCCCTATCTCGACGACCTGCTGGCCGAGGAAGCGGCCCCTGGCCCGG
The DNA here is from genome assembly GCA_044356375.1 of Prochlorococcaceae cyanobacterium. GTDB lineage: Bacteria > Cyanobacteriota > Cyanobacteriia > PCC-6307 > Cyanobiaceae > UBA5018. Next base: position 19,867 of record JBIKWK010000025.1, read on the forward strand.
CCCTCTGGGTGGTGAGCTGGGGTTTTGATGTGCCCGGCCTGCTGCGGCGGCTGCGGGGCCGGCCCGTGGCATACCACGCCCACAGCAGCGGTTACGGCTTCCAGCTGCCGCCGGGGGTGCCGGTGCTGGCGGTGAGCCGCAACACCCTGGGCTACTGGGGCGATCGGGCGCCCCGCAGCCCCCTGTTTCTGGTGCCCAATGCGCTGCAGTCCAAGTGGCTGGAGCGGGGCGATCGGCTCGCCAACGCCCGGCGCCCGATCGATGTGCTGGTGCAGCAGCGCAAGAGCAGCCCCTACCTGCTGCGGCAGCTGCTGCCCGCCCTGCGTAAGCGGGGGTTGCGGGTGGAGCTGCAGAGCGGCTGGGTGGACGACCTGGTGGACCTGTTCAACTCCGCCACTGTGGTGCTCTACGACTCGGCCGACTACTGGCGGGGCCGGGGTGTTAGCGAGGGGTTTGGGCTGCCGCCGCTGGAGGCCCTGGCCTGCGGCTGCGTGCTGTTCAGCAGCCTCAACCACGCCCTGGCCGACAGCCTCGATCCAGGCCGCCTCGGTCACCAGCTCGGTTGCGGCACCCTGGAGGCCGATCTGGAACGGATAGGTGCCGCTGTGGCCGAGCCGGCGGCCTGGCGGCCAGAGCCGGCGGCCCTGGATGCCCTGTTGGCGGGCTGCGGTGAACAGGCGCTGCTGCAGCGCTGGCAGCAGGCCCTGGCGGCCATCGACGCTCACTGGCAGCGGTTGGCCGCCGGAGCCCAGCCCCTGCGCAGCCCCTCGCCTCTGGCCCTGCGCTGGAGCCAGCGCCTGGAGCGCCTGGGGCGGCTCGGGCACCGCCTGGGACACCGCCTGGGGCCAATCGGTTGGCTGGCTGGCCTGTTGGGGCCGTTGGGCTGAACCCCTTGCCCATAGCTTGTGCCGATGCGCAGTGAGACCCTCCACCAGCTCAACAGGCTCCTGGGCCATCTGCCCCGTCGCCGGCTACTGGCCCTGCGGGCGCTGCTGCCCCTGTCGGTGCTGCCCGGGGTGATCGATCTGGCCTCGGTGGCGGTGGTGGCCCGGCTCACAGGAGCCCTGGTGGGTTCTGGATTGGAGGATCGCCTGCCAGGCGTGCGCGTCTTTGGCGGCAACGGCATCGATCAGAGCCTGTGGCTGATCTTGATCTTCATCCTGCTGGCCTGGGCGGCTTCTATCTCCAAGCTGTCGCTGCGCTTTTTTCAACAGCGCCTGTCGGCCCAGATCTGGCGAGATCTATCGGATCAGGTACATTCTCGATTGCTCAATCAGCCCTACGAATATCACCTGGGTAAGAGTACGGCAGATCTCAGCGCCCAGTTGCTGGCCAATATGAACCGGGTGGCCAGCAACGTTGTCACCCCCACCCTGCAGATCATCAGCTCGTCGGTGTCGATCGCTTTGCTGTCGCTGGGGATTTTGTTTGTGGGCCGCTGGTTGGCGGTGATTTTAGTGAGTGGTCTGGTGCTGGCCTACTGGCTGATTTCCATTTTTGTCACCCCTCGCCTGCGTCATGGCTATCAACAGAAGATTCGGCTGGAGGGTCAATCCACGGATGTTTTGTTTGATTCACTCAACTCGATTCGCGATATCCAGCTAGCCGGTTCGGAAGCTTACTTCGAGCGGGAGTTCAATCAACTTGGCCAGCAGGCCCAGGTGTATTCCTGGGTGACCGAGTGGTTGCCGGATCTGCCCCGGGCCCTGATCGAGCCGTTTGGGATCACGATGATTTTTGTGGTGGGCGCCGTGCCCGTCCTGATCACCGGCAACCCCGCCCAGGTGAAGGCGATCCTGCCCTTCCTGGCCACCATGGCCGTGGCCGCCCTGCGGCTGACGCCGCCGCTGCAGGAGGCCTTCCGCTCCCTCACCCAGTTCCGGGGCGGCCTGCCCCTGCTCAGCAGCGCCCTGGAGCTGCTGGATCTGCCGGCCGATCGACCCACCCTGCTCACCCCTGGCGTGCCATCGCCGGCGGGGGTGTACCCGCGCCATTCGATTCGCCTCCAGGACGTTTGGTATCGCTATCCCAGCTCCGATGAGTGGGTGTTGCGCGGTGTAAGCCTCAACATCCCGATGGGATCGCGGGTGGCCCTGGTGGGCACCACCGGCAGCGGCAAGACCACTACCGCCAACCTGCTGTTAGGCCTGCTGACCCCCAGTCGTGGTTGCTTGGAACTGGACGGCATCCCGGTGGAAGGCCTGGACATGCCCGCCTGGCAGGCCAACTGCGCCCAGGTGCCCCAGGCGATCAACCTGCTCAACGGCAGCGTGTTGGCCAATGTGGCCTTTGGCCTTTCCGCCGAGGAGGCCGATCAGCATCGGGTTTGGGAAGCCCTGGAGGCGGCCCAGTTGCAGGAGTTCGTGGCCGAGCTGCCCTATGGACTGCTCACCCAGGTGGGCGAAAATGGCCTGCGGCTTTCCGGCGGCCAGCGCCAGCGCCTGGCCCTGGCCAGAGCCTTTTATCGCCAGGCCCGCTTCCTGGTGCTGGATGAGGCCACCAGCGCCCTGGACAACCGCACCGAATCGGAGGTGATCGAGGCCCTGGAGGTGGTGGGTCGCCGCTGCACCACCGTGGTGATCGCCCACCGGCTGAGCACGGTGCAGCGCTGTGATCGCATCTATGAATTCGATCGCGGCGTGGTGAAGGCCTACGGCAATTTCAACGAGCTGCAGCGGCTCTCCGCCAGCTTCCGGGATCTGGCCCAGCTGGAGCAGCGCTTCTCCGGCTGATGGGCAGCGCCCCAGCTCGGTTCCTAGGGTTTGGTCCATGAGCTTTCTCGCCGGCCTCAACGATGCCCAGCGCCGGGCTGTGGATCACCACACCGGCCCCCTGCTGGTGGTGGCCGGTGCTGGCAGCGGCAAGACCCGGGCCCTCACCCATCGCATCGCCCATCTGATCGGCCACCACGGGGTGGATCCTGCTGAGCTGCTGGCGGTCACCTTCACCAACAAGGCCGCCCGGGAGATGAAGGAGCGGCTGGAGTTGCTGTTGGCCCAAAGACTGGCCCAGAGCCAGTTCGGCCAGCCCTGGAGCACCCTGCCCTTGCACCAGCAGAAGCAGCTGCGCGGTCGCATCTATCGGGAGGTGATCAAGGATCTCTGGATTGGCACCTTTCACGCCCTCTTCGCCAGATTGCTGCGCTTTGATATCGACAAATATCGCGATCCAGAGGGCCTGAGTTGGACCCGTCAATTTTCTATTTACGATGAGGGGGATACCCAGACCCTGGTGAAGGAGATCGTCACCCAGGAGCTGGGACTCGATCCCAAGCGCTTTGAGCCCAAGAAGGTGCGCTGGGCGATCAGCAATGCCAAGAATCAGGGCTGGATGCCCGAGCAGTTGGAGGACGACGCCGGTGGCCAGCGCGGCAAGCAAATGGCCGAAACCTATCGGCGCTATCGGCGGGCCCTGGCGGCCAATAATGCCCTTGATTTTGATGATTTGTTGCTGTTGCCGGTGCAGTTATTGCGCCAAAATGATCAGATTCGCAACTATTGGCACCGGCGGTTTCGCCATGTGCTGGTGGATGAATACCAGGATACAAACCGCACCCAGTATGATCTAATTAAGCTGCTGGTCACCGATGGTCAGGATCCCGATACCTATGACAATTGGGAGGGGCGTTCGGTGTTTGTGGTGGGCGACGCCGACCAAAGCATCTATAGCTTCCGTGCCGCAGACTTCACGATCCTGATGGGTTTTCAGGAAGACTTCGGTGATGGGGTCACCGATGATTCCACCCACACGATGGTGAAGCTGGAGGAGAACTATCGCTCCACCGCCACTATCCTGGAGGCCGCCAACGCCCTGATCTCCCACAACAGCGAGCGAATCGACAAGGTGCTCAGGCCCACCCGGGGCGAGGGGGAGCCGATCAGCCTCACCCGCTGCGACGACGAGATCGCAGAGGCCGAGGCGGTGGTCCATCGCATGCGCATGCTGGAGGCCGCCCATCCGGAGCTGCGCTGGGGTGACATGGCGGTGCTCTATCGCACCAACGCCCAGTCGCGGGCGATGGAGGAATCGCTGGTGCGCTGGGGTATTCCCTACATCGTGGTGGGTGGGCTGCGCTTCTACGATAGGCGCGAGATTCGCGACATGCTCGCTTATTTAAAATTATTGGTGAATCCAGCCGATACGGTGAGCCTGTTGCGGGTGCTGAATGTGCCCCGCCGCGGCATCGGCAAAACCACAATCGAGCGGCTCACCGATGCGGCCAGCCAGCTGGGGCTGCCCCTCTGGGAGGTGGTTTGCGATCCAGAGGCGGTGCGCTCCCTGGGGGGCCGCTCGGCCAAGGGGCTGCTGCAGTTTTGTGAACTGATCCAAGACCTGCAGCGCCGCAGCCAGGAGGCGGCACCGGCCGAAATGGTGCAGCGGGTGATGGAGCAGACCGGCTACCTGGCCGAGTTGATCGCCGATGCCAGCGACGAGGCGGAAGATCGCCGCCGCAACCTCAATGAGTTGGTCAACGCCGCATTGCAATACCAGGAGGAGAACGATGAGGGCAGCCTCGAGGAGTTCCTGGCCTCCGCCGCCCTGGCCAGTGATGCCGACAGCAAGGACGGCCAGCAGGATCGGGTCACTTTGATGACCCTGCACGCCAGCAAGGGGCTGGAATTTCCGGTGGTGTTCCTGGTGGGTCTGGAGCAGGGCCTGTTCCCCAGCTACCGCTCCCTGGACGATCCGTCCGCCCTGGAGGAGGAACGGCGCCTCTGCTACGTGGGCATCACCCGGGCCAAGGAGCGGCTGTTCCTCTCCCATGCCAGTGAGCGGCGCCTATGGGGCGGCATGCGCGAGCCGGCCGTGCCCTCGGTGTTCCTCTCGGAGCTGCCCGAGCAGCTGCTGCAGGGCGATCTACCCCACAGTGGCGGGGCGGCGATTCGCCGCGAGCAGCGCCTCGATCGCCTCACCCGCGTCGACCGCCAGCAGCAGCAGCCCCTGGCGGGGGGCAGTGTGCCCGCCAACGCCGTGCGCCGCCGCAGCGCTGGGCCGGCCCCGGGTCGCAGTTGGGCGGTGGGCGATCGGTTGCGCCACGTCAGCTTCGGGGAGGGGCAGGTGACCCACCTGTTCGGCAGTGGCGAGAAGGTGTCTCTCGCTGTGAAATTCGCCGGCATGGGGCCCAAGATCCTCGATCCCCGCCTGGCGCCGATCGAACCGCTGGGGGCGGAACCGAGCTGAGTGGATATTCCCGGCGTTCCCGCAGCGCTGCTGGCCGCTTTGGTGGCGGCCGCCGGCGGTCGCCGGCTGGCCCTGGTGGGTGGTGCCGTGCGCGATCTGCTGCTGCACCGGCTCCACGACGACCCCTGGCGGGGTCTTCCCGATTTGGATCTGGTGGTGGAGGGCCAGGCGGCGGAGCTGATCGGCCGGCTGGCGGATCACCTGCCGGCCGGAGCGGTGCGCTGCATACAGGAGCACGGTGCCTTTGGCACGGTGGCGGTGGAGCTGCACTGGCCGGAGTGGGGTACCTGGTTGCTGGATGTGGCTTCTGCCCGCCGCGAGCGCTATCCCCTGCCGGCCGAAAACCCCCTGGTGAGCCCGGGCTCCCTTGACGACGACCTGGCCCGGCGCGATTTCAGTGTCAATGCCATGGCCCTGGTGCTGGATGGGGAGGGCCGCGGCGCCCAACTGCTCGATCCCCATGGCGGCCAGCTCGATCTGGCCCAGCGCCAGCTGCGGCTGCTGCACGACCACAGCCTCAGCGATGACCCCACCAGATTGCTGCGGGCCGCCCGCTATGCGGCGCGGCTGGGCTTTGCCTTGGCGGCCCCCAGCCGCCGCCAGGCCACGGCCACCCTGGCTAGCTGGCCCTGGCCCTGGCACCACGGCGACCCCCCTGGCCAGGCCCCGCCGGCCCTGGCCACCCGGCTGCGCATGGAGCTGGAGCTGTTGCTGGAGCGCGAACCCTGGCCGGCGGCCCTGGCGGCCCTGCAGAGCTGGGGCGCCCTGGCGCTGCTGGATCCCGGCTTGCAAGGCGATCCCGATTGGCGTCGCCGGATCACCTGGGGGCAGCGGTTTTCCAGCCATGGAGGCGCAACCGGACAGCCCATCGCCCTGCCGCCCTGCGCCGTGCTGATCGCCGCGGCCCGCCAGCCCCTGGCCCTGGCCGAAAGGCTGCAGCTGCCCCACCGGCAGCACAAGTTGTTGGCCCAGTGGCTCGAACTCCACCGCCGTCTGGCGTCCGTGGAGCCCAGCGGTTGGTCGCCCTCTCGCTGGTGTGAGCTGCTGGAGGCACCGGGTATTTCTGCCGATGCGGTGGCCCTGGCGCTGGTGGCCGCACCGCCCGCCCCCTCTTTGTTGCCCGCCCCTGCCTCCGCCCCCGCCGCAGCCACGGCTTTGCCGGTAGCCCCCGCCTTGCCGGCCAGAGCAGCGGGCGGAGCTGGTCAATTGCTGCCGCAGCTGCGACGGCCTCTACTTCGCTGGTTGTTGGACTGGCGGCAGGTGGGAGCCCCGCTCACGGCGGCCGATCTGATTTCGGCGGGGATGCGGCCCGGGCCAGCCCTGGGGTCCAGGTTGCGGCGGGAGCGGGCCCTGCACCTGGATCGGCGGCGGCTTTAATCCCCTGCCAACACTCTTGCCACCAAGGCGGCCTGGCCAAAGCCGGCCGCTCTCAGGGCCGCCACCGCCGCATCCCCCTGTTCGGCCGGCAGCGCCGCCAGCAGGGGACCGCAGGTCTGGGGATCGATCAGCAGGCCCAGCAGGGCGGTTTTGTTGACTGCGGATTGGTGGGCTTTGGAGGGGTGGGCCTTGGAGTGGCTGGCTGCGGATTGTTGGGTGGCGGATTGGTGGGCGGTGCTGGCGGCCACCAGCATTATTTGCTCCTCCAGCAGGCCCAGGGCCTCGGCATTGGCGGGGGCCAGGCTGCTCGCATAGCCGGTTTGCAGCAGTTCGATGGCGCCCGGCAGGCTCGGGATCGCCTCGGCGATCAACTCCACCCGCAGGGCCTCGGGCGTCGGTGCGGTCGCCAGCATCTCCCCCAGATGCCCCAGCAACCCGAAGCCGGTGATGTCGGTGCAGGCCCGGCAGCCGTGGGCGGCCAGAATTTCCATCACCGGAGCCTGGCTTTGCTGCATCAAGGCGAGGGCGTCATCCAGCCATTCGGGCCTGGCGGCGCCGGCCATCGCTGCGGCAAACAGCACGCCGCTGCCCAGGCCCCGGGTGAGGATCAGCACATCGCCCGGGGCGAGGGGCCCCTTGGGCCAGTGGCTTTCGGGCGCCACCAGGCCGTTGGCGCTCAGGCTCACGGCCAGGCCCGCCTCGGGCTTGATGCCATCGCGGGCCTCCATGGTGTGACCGCCCAGCAGGCGGGCCTGGAGTGGTTCCAGCACCGACTGCACGCCGGCCAGGGTCTGGTGCAACAGGTCCACCTGCAGGTTTGGCGCCGCTTCTGGCAGGGTGACCAGCGCCAGCACGCTGTCTACCCGGGCACCGCAGGCCCAGAGGTCGCTGCAGGCATGCAGGGTGGTGAGTCGGCCGTTTAACCAGGGGTCGTCCACCAGGGCTGGAAAGCCGTCCACGCTCTGGAGCAGCAGTTCGCCATGGGCCGTCTGGCCGATCACCGCCGCGTCATCGCGGGGTATGGGGCTTTGCTCGGCCGCTGGCTGGTCTTGCGCTGACTTTTCGTGCGCCAGCCGTTCCAGGGCGGCGGCCAGGGGGGCGGCGGCCAGCTTGGCGGCGCAGCCCCGGCAGGCCATGGCGCCCCCCCCGGCCATGGCCGCCGGGGGCTCGAACAGGGCCATGAAGCGACGATCGATCCTGTCTTTCCAGTGCCACAGCCAGCGGCTGGGCCCCAGGGCCAGGGGGCCCCAGCTGGCCAGGGCCCGGGGAGCCCCCGCTACGCCCCCATCCGCCAGCAGCTGCAGAGCCCAGGCCTGGGGCCGCCATTGCTTCAATTTTTGGTTACTGCTGTTGCCACTCCCACTCTCACTCCCACTCCCACTCCCACTTCCACTTCCACTCCCACTGCCGCCGCCGTTGCTACTGCTGTTGCGGTCGCCGCCGGCCAGTAGCCGCTCCAGGTTTTCGGCCAGCACTGGCGCCGCTCTTACGGCCCATACCCCTGAGGCTGGCCGCGGCTGGGCGGCGATCACGCCGCAGTCGCCGCTGGCAAAAATTCTTGGCTGGCCCTGCACCTGCAGGCTGGCCTCCGTGAGCAGCCGGCTGCGGCCATCCAGCGGCAGCCCAGCCACAGCCAGCCAGCCCGGCCCCCAGCTGCCCGTACAGGCCAGGGTCGGCAGCTCCGCTGGCCCCGGCGGTTGCTGGCCTCGGTGGATGGCGATGCCGGCGTTGGCCAACCAGCGCTCCGCCAGGCGGTTGGCCGCCCGGGAGCCCAGCCGCAGCCCCTCCCCCCGCAGCCCCAGTTCAGGCGCCAGGCCCCGGGCTCGCAGGGCGAAGGCCAGCTCGATGGCGGCGGCGCCACCGCCTTGAATCCATACCCTGCGCCGGTCGGCGGCATTATTTGCCGAAGAATTATTCTCTGCACAATCAATTGCAGCCGAATTATTCTCTGCAGAATCAATTGCCGCAGATAGCCCCGCGCACCAGGCCAGAAACGGCTCCAGCGGCTTCACGGCAACAGGGCCACCGGCAACAGGGCCACTGTCACTGGTAACACCTGCAGTGGCGCTGCTTGAACTAGTGCCACTGGCAAAAGTAGCGTCGCTAGGAATAGTGACGGCCCCCAGATTAAGGCTGAGCCAGTCGTAGGGCAGCGCTGGTCGACCCTCCAGCAGCAGCAACTGCTGCTCGGGATCCAGGCCGCCAATTTCCGCCTGCACAAAGCTGACGCCAGCGCGCTGGCACAGCTCTCGCAGGTTGATGGTGCAGGCGGAGCGCGGGTAGATGCCGGCCACCAGGCCCGGCACCATGCCGGAATAGAGGGCGCTGCCCTGGCGACTCACCAGGGTGATGCGAGCCCGGGGGCGGCGTTGCGGCTGCATCGCCCAGCGGCGCAACACCAGGGCATGGGTGTGGCCACCGCCGGCCAGCAGCAGCTGGGCGCTGGTTGTGGATGGCCCCACTGGATCAGCTCAAAGGGTCGGTGTAGCCGTTGGGGTTGGCGCTCTGCCAGGCCCAGCCGTCGCGACAGATGTCGGCCAGGCCGCGGAGGGTGCGCCAGCCCAATCGCTCGGCGGCCAGGGAGGGATCGGCCACAGTGATAGCGGCATCGCCCGCACGGCGCTCCACCACCTGGTAGGGCACTGCCCGGCCGCTGGCGGCTTCAAAGCTGGTTACCACCTCCAGCACCGAATTGCCTGCGCCGCTGCCCAGGTTTACGCAGAGCAGCTGGGGCTCTTCCGCCAGCAGCACATCGAGGGCGGCCCGGTGACCCTCCGCCAGGTCCATCACGTGGATGTAGTCGCGCATGCCGGTGCCATCGGTGGTGGGCCAATCGCCGCCGAACACCTGTAATTTCGGCCGCCGGCCCACCGCCACCTGGCTCACGAAGGGGAACAGGTTGTTGGGGATGCCGTTGGGATCTTCTCCGATCCGACCGCTGGGGTGGGCGCCCACCGGGTTGAAGTAGCGCAGGCAGCCGATGCGCCAGCCGGGTTCACTGGCGGCCAGGCTGGCCAGCAGCTGCTCCACCGCCGCCTTGGTGTGGCCGTAGGGATTGATCGGCTGGATGGGAGCGGTTTCCGGGATCGGCACCGTTTCAGGGATGCCGTAGAGGGTGGCGCTGCTGCTGAACACGATCGTGCGGCAGCCGTGGTGGCGCATCGCCGCCAGCAGGGCACAGCTGCCGGCCACGTTCACGTCCCAATAAAGGAGGGGCTTGGCCACCGATTCCCCCACCGCCTTGAGCCCGGCGAAGTGGATCACCGCATCGATACCGGTCGATTCACCGCTAGCCGCTTCACCGCTGGCTGTTGCGGCAGTGCTGATGGCGGTAAAGGCCCGTTCCAGGTCTTGAGCGGAGCGGATGTCCCCCTCCACCAGCAGCAGCCGTTCGCCGGCTGCGGGCCCCGCCAGTTCCCGCACCCGCCGCAGGCTTTCCGGAGAGCTGTTGGCGAAGGAGTCGAGCACCACCAACCGGTGGCCCGCTTCCAGCAACACCAGGCAGGTGTGGCTACCGATGAAGCCCGCCCCTCCGGTGATCAGCAGGTTTGCCAAGCAGGCTGGGATCAGTTGCCGCAAGGCTACCGGGCTTATTCACTGGGGTCTCAGCTTTGGTGGGGTCGATCCCGCACACTGGTGGCTGAGCGAAAGCCAGGGCGTGGACAAGCTGCAGAGTCTGCGGGGCATGGTGGATTTGCTGCCCGAGCACACCCCCCTGTGGCAGTGGCTGGAGGCCAGGGCCCGGCTGCATTTCCGCCGGGCGGGGGTGAACGAGATCCGCACGCCGTTGCTGGAGGTAACCGAGCTGTTCGCCAGGGGCATCGGCGAGGCCACCGATGTGGTGGGCAAGGAGATGTACAGCTTTTTGGATCGGGGGGAGCGCAGCTGCACCCTGCGACCGGAGGGCACCGCTTCTGTGGTGCGGGCCGCCCTGCAGCACGGCCTGCTCAGCCAGGGGCCCCAGCGGCTTTGGTATGGCGGCCCGATGTTCCGCTACGAACGCCCCCAGGCCGGCCGGCAGCGCCAGTTTCATCAGATCGGCCTGGAGATGCTCGGTTTTGCCGATGCCCGCTCCGATGTGGAGGCCATCGCCATCGCCTGGGATCTATTGGCAGACCTGGGCGTGCAGGGCCTGGCATTGGAGCTAAACAGCCTGGGCACCAGCGCAGACCGGGCCAATTACCGCCAGCAGCTGGTGGACTTTTTGCAGGTTCATCGCGAGCTGCTGGATGCCGATGGTCAGGATCGGCTGGAACGCAATCCGCTGCGGATTCTCGATTCCAAACACCCCGCCACCCAGGCCCTGCTGGTGGAGGCCCCCAGTTTGCTCAACTGCCTGGCCCCCGAGAGCCGGGAGCGCTTTGAGCAGGTGCAGGCGGGGCTGAGCGCCCTCCAAATTCCGTTCCAGCTCAATCCCCGGCTGGTGCGAGGCCTCGATTACTACAGCCACACAGCATTTGAAATAACTTCCGATCAGCTGGGCGCCCAGGCCACCGTGTGTGGTGGCGGCCGCTACGACGGCCTGGTGCAACAGCTCGGCGGCCCCGCCACCGCGGCGATCGGCTGGGCGCTGGGGATGGAGCGACTGGTGTTGCTGCTGGCCCAGGGGGATGCCGCCGCCAACGATCTGGCCGCGGCGGTGCCGGATTTATACGTGGTGAATCGGGGCGCTGCGGCGGAGCTGGCGGCGCTGCGGCTGGCCCGGGATCTGCGCGCCGCTGGGCTGGTGGTGGAACTAGACGCCAGTGGTGCCGCCTTCAAAAAGCAATTCCAACGGGCCGACCGCAGCGGCGCCCGCTGGGCCGCCGTGCTGGGGGACAGCGAACTGGAGCGGGGTCTGGTGCGGCTTAAACCCCTGCGCCAGCAGCGGCCTGGTGTTGCGGCTGGCGGCGAGGGTGCAGATGGCGGTGGTTTAGAGGGCGGCGAGGGTGGAGATGGCGGTGGTCTAGAGGGCGGCGGTTTGGATGGCGATGGTTTGGGGGGCAAGGGTTTAGGGGGTGAAGCCGAATTGCCCCTGGATGATCTGGCGGCTTTGTTGGCGCGAGTTGGCTCGGCCTCGGACCAGGCATAGGCCTACTTACTGCGTCGCGCCAAGAAGAGAAGCGGCGAAGGCCGTGTTGGTGAAGGTTTCATCTCTTCTCAAGCTGCGGGCCATGGGGGTGAGCTGGAAGACGGTGGAGCCAAAGCTCCAGGGCAGGGGCAGGGCACCCGGAGCGTGGGTTCTGCCCTGCCAATCGAGCAGACCGCGCCGCACCAGGTCTTGAAATACGGCCTTCGTTTCGCGACGGCTCATCCCCAGGGAGTCCTCCACCTCGCGGGGCGTCGCGCCGCCGTTCTCCACCAATACGAGCACTTCGAGGTCGTCAAAGCTCAGGGTTTGGGAAAAGAGGCGTTCCATGGGTTGTCCGAGCCCAGGCCGAGCTGCGGCAGAGGATGTTTTCATCATGGCGATCGGGGCCGACAGCCGCAACACTCACCTCCCATGGCCATGGGAATGGCGAGGGAATCCTGTAGTGGTGTTCAGGAGACTGTTGATGCCAAGTGCCCCACGCCCTGCCGGGCTGATCCAGCGCTATTGCCAGGAACTTCAGGCTCGCCACTACGCGCGCCGCACGGTGACCACCTACGAGCAGTGGCTAAGGCGGTTCCTGCGGTTCCACCAGCTGCGCCATCCGCGCGAGATGGGCAGCGCGGAGGTGAATGCCTTTCTCACCCATCTGGCAGTGGAGCTCCAAGTGAGCGCGTCGACCCAAAACCAGGCGCTTTCGGCGCTGCTGTTTCTGTATCGGGAGTTGCTGGAGCGCGATTTGGATCTGGAAGGTGTGATCCGGGCGCGGACGCGCCAAAGGCTGCCGGTGGTGATGACCATTGAGGAGGTACGAGCAGTGCTGGAGCGGCTCGATGGGTTGGAGGCCTTGGTGGCTGGGGTGCTGTACGGGGGAGGGCTTCGCTTGCTGGAGGCGTTGCGGCTACGGGTGCATGATCTTGATTTTCAGCGCTTGCAGATCACGGTGCGCCATGGCAAGGGCGGTAAGGATCGACGCACGATGTTGCCTTCGCGAGTGGCAGAGAAGCTCAAGTTTCATCTGGAGGAGGTGCGAAGTCTGCATCGCCAGGACCTTGCCGAGGGCTATGGAAGGGTGCGCCTTCCCCACGCCTTGGGGCGGAAGTATCCCCATGCACCGGTGGAGTGGGGCTGGCAATGGGTGTTTCCGCAACAACATCGCTGGCACAACTCCAACACGGGTGAGCAGGGGCGCCATCACCTGGATCCCAGCGTGATTCAAAAAGCCGTGCGGCGGGCGGTGCTCGCCTCTGGAATCATCACGCCAGCAACGTGCCACACCTTCCGCCATTCATTTGCTACCCACTTGCTGGAGCGCGGCCAAGATATTCGCACGATTCAGGAATTACTCGGGCACAGCGATATAAAAACTACAATGATTTACACCCATGTGCTCAACCGAGGCCCGCTGGGCGTTTGCAGCCCTGCCGATCTTTTGTAACACGGCGAACCCTTATAGGCGGACCCGCCCATCAAACCCGGAATGATTCCGACTTGTGTGAACTTCTTGTCATCGCAAGCGATCTCACTGGTGCATTCCGCTTGCCTCCCGCTTTTAGGCGGCCAATACTGCGGAGAAGGGGGTATTATGCGGGTCCGCCTAAAACCTGTTCGGCTAGGGAGGTGAGTCGCTTCGAGGAGGTCATGTCGATCCTCGAGGCGGTGAAAGAGGTGATGCGACTGCGTGGGTCGGCGATGACGGTCGCCGAGGTCTACGGCGACGTCATTGCGGCTGGCCTGTACACCTTTCACGCCGACAACCCGCACCAGATCGTAGCGGGCCAGATTCGCCGGCATTGCATCGGGCTCGTCTTCCCAACCGCGTCCCAGTCCAAGCACTTCCGGATCGTCGATCACAACAAGTGCTACTTCCTGGATACGATAACCGCGGCGTGGTTCGATCAGGCGGGGTGCCGGGCACCGCTGGCTGCGCAAGGGAGCGCTGCCGGCGAGGGCAATGTTGTGGATTGACGGTGTGGGGTGAACCCGCGGGCGCTGGCCGGCCGCGGCGGGGGAGCGGTGTGCTCGTGCGGCGGGGATGCGGCTCAATGGGGCCGGGGATGGGTGCGTGCGGACGGTTGCGGCCTGGTTGACAGTCTTGCACGCAGGGGCCAAGATCGGAATATCCGGTCGTGTGTGACTGGTGCTTGTACTTCCTACGCGCTGCCTGACTAGGGGAGAGACACATGCCAGACATCAGAAGGTTCGGCCCCGATCTCATCGTACACCCGGTCTACGACCCGGCAATCAAGGCCTTGCTCAACAAATGGCGGCTTGTGCGGACGGCGCGGATATTGGTCGTGGTCGATCCCAGCATTGCCGTCGCACCCGTGCCGAACGGCTTCGGCATCTCGCGCGTGATCGAGCTTATCCGAAACACCCGGATCGGCTGCCTGCGGTTCCGGGTCGATATCGCCCAGCGCGGGCTCGGCTCGCCCGCGGTGGTCGCCTCGCCTTCGCCGACGCAGCCGAAATACACCAATTTCCGCTTCGATATGCCCGATGGCGGCGCGGCCGTGATCGACCAGTACGAACAGATCTGGTGCTTCGGCTTCGAGCCCGACAACAACGGCACGACGAACGACAGCCCGATCATGGCTGCTGGCAATTTCCCCTCCACCGATGCCGAGCTGACCAAGCTCGATGAATGGATGACGAAGAAGAAGGGCGGCCTGTTCGGTACGGGCGATCACCACTATCTGGGCGCGTCGATGTGCCACCGCATTCCCCGGCTCGGCACGATGCGGCGCTGGACCAATGCCGACGGGGTTCCGACCCAGTTCGGCACCACCCGGATCGACACGCTGCGCCCACCCTCGGCGGCGTTCGAGCCCGGCGCGCCCGGCGGCCCGCAATCCCTCGACAACACGCCGCATCAGGGCGACCTGACGGTGCAGCCGATCACCTGGCTGCCCGATGCCTCGGTGCGGATCTCGTTCATCCACTACCAGCGCCGCCCGCACCCCGTGCTGTGCCACCCCGAGCTCGGGCCGATCAACGTCATGCCCGATCACGCCCATGAAGGCTGGTGCGTTCCCGAACCCGATCTTGCGGCCAAGAAGAAGTTCAAGAACGAGCCGGAATATCCCGATGCCATCGACGGCGGCGACAAGCCCGCGCCGCAGATCATCGCGGTCGGAAGCAATCTGGGGCATCCGCCCTACAATTTCGGGAAGGGGCCGCAGGCGGCCCGCGTCAACAACCCGATGATCTCGGTCTATGACGGGCACCGCGCCGGCGTCGGCCGCGTGGCGACCGACAGCACGTGGCACCACTGGATGGATGTCAACATCGACAACATCGCCATCGCCAACACCAATGATTGGAAGAAAATCGGCCGCTACTTCCAGAACCTGGCGGTCTGGCTCTGCCCGCCGGGCTTCGGCACTTCGTGCTTCCACGCGGCGGTTGTCCTCAGCCATTTCGAGGCCGTCGGCTTCCAGGAATATTACCGCGATGCCCCGGTGCTCGAACTGGGCGAGGCGGCGCGCAAGCATCTCTACCTGACGCTCGGCCCCTGCTGGGTGTCGCAGTTCCTGATCGACATCATTCTCGATTTCAAGCTGGTGAGGCGCGAGCTTATTCCGGACATCCGCAAGCGGCTGCCGGAGGTCACCTTCGACAATTTGCTGCTCGAACAGCTGGTGCTCGGCCACATGGTGAAGGCAACGTTCGACCAGGCCGAGGAGATCAGGAGCGCGGGCGGCGCGATCGAGAAGCTCCAGCTCAAGGAGCTGCCCGAACCCGCCAGGTTCTTTGCCGAGTCGATGAAGAAGGCGGTCGGCGAGTACCGGGACACGACGCGTCAGGCCGCCGAAAACCACCTGAAGGGGCTCGACATGCTGTTCAGCTGAACGCACAACAGTGCCCAACCGGATCTCTCCGGAATTAGGGCTTGCTGAATTACCCAGATCTATTGCGCCGCATTCCCTCCTCATCTGACCGCACAGAGGCCATGACGGCCGCCGAACAATACCATCCACCTGAGCCGCCTCCATATAAGCCTTTGCTTTCTCCGCCAGCTCATTGCGGCCAGGTGATGGCAAGCGTTATACGGTCTAGGCGAGGGCCTGTCTTGTTCACAATATTAATCAATGCATCATGGCAAAGCGTAAATGCTTTGGTATGATTATTGAATACAATCAAGGCGACAGTGAATGACAGAAAAAACTACAAGAACACAAGGCCTTGAGAACAGGCTTAGCGACTTCTATAAAGAGCACTACTTTAATGAATTGAAGCGAAGAGAGGAGCTGACTGGGAGGGTTACACTTCCTCTCGGCGTTTTGTCCATCCTTATTGGAAGCATTGTCGCGGCGTTTCGAGAGATAAACAAGCCTGACACACCTATTGAATACTTAATAGTGCTTTTGTTGATATGCGCTGTTCTTTCAGCGTGCATGGTGATTGTAAATCTCTGGAAATCATACCACAACCGATACTGGGTAATTGATACCCCTGCCGAGATCATGAACTACAAGAATAAGCTTATCAGGTATTACGAAGATCCGGGCGTTGAAATAGAAGGTCCCCCAATGGAAGAAGCGCTCCTGGATGTACTTGCATACATTGATCAAGAATACGCAAAGCATGCTGACTATAATTCGAGGGAAAGCGATCGCCGCTCCTTCATTCTGACGCAGGCGAATGTATATCTAGCAATTACACTCGCAGTGGCCACATTGGCACTTGTTTTGCAGCTAACCAGGCTTGCCGGCTTGCCGGAGCAACCACAAAAGGTTAAAATCGTCAATATTCGGGAAATCTCCATGGCAGCACCTACCGGCAAGCCAGCCGGCCCTACTAACGGGTCAGGCTCTGTATCAAACAACAATCCGCCCAAGCCTCCAATTCCGCAAAAGCCACAGCCGACAGGCGGAAGGCTGATCAGGGGAGATGTCGATCCAGGGCAAGTCAGATAACGAAGATCTTACTGAGTCCTCTGCTGGCGGCCGTATAACAATGCCATGCACCTGAGCCGCCACCTTTTTCATCTTTTCTATACAAAGCTCTACGCGGCCAGGTGATGGCAAGCGTTCGAAGGATGACTGGAAGATTCGTGATTCAGTTGTTTCGGTAGAAAAGACAAGCCATTGCGCCCCCTCACATCACCGCCTGCGACTCAGCCTTGTCTTCAGGCGGGATCAGGCTTAGAGACAAAGACTCCAGTCACCGGACCTGCAGGCATATCAGCGAGAGGAAGGTGGGATACTGACGATAGGATCATTCCTGATCGAAGCGGAAGGGGAATCATAGGAACAAGCACCCCAACACCTAGCTCTGGCGACTGGGGTAATCAGGGAGTACTAGTCCGTAAGGTTGCGAGTAAAATTATCATAGTCACCCGTGTCAATCCGGGCAAATTCTTTGAAAGTGCCATTTCTACAACGCTCGTCTGCCGCGTAAACCTTAAATCTGCTTGGCAGAGTGCAAAATCTACTGCCCGCTCCCCAAGTTCCGCCATTCTGCCCTTCGGCACGATAATAGTAGTAGCGATTAGATAACCTCCCCCCTCCTACAACGGTCGCGCAACTGCCGTTTTCAATTGTCCACCATCCCTCTGATTGCCATGTACCAGAAAGAGAAGCCAGGGCTACATATACCCTCGGTTCAGTAGAGTAGTTGCATATCTTTAGCCAAGCGTGCGCCTTCATTGGGAACACAAGGGATGTAGCCCCTAGTGCAGCAATTGTTGCAAGTGAGCCACCAAGAGCGAATCTCATCTTGTGAAATACATATTGCAGAGACATGCACTAAGTATGCGGCTCGCACGCGTCCCGAGGGCAGGAAATCCATAACTCCGTTATAGATTGAAACAAAAATATGTATACCTTGATACGATACTCAGGTGTGAGCGAATATTCTGGAGTTGCCGTTCAGGGACCTGAATGAGCCAAGTCCGGCAGCGGCGCATCAGGTCTGCCCCCTTGGATGACCGTTGATGATAGAGATGATCCTCTTGCAGTGACCAGAAATAAACAATCTCAGTCTTCCTGCCCTCAGGTTGCACCATTGGTAGCGTCCGGCAGAAGTGCACACACTTTGACAATCACGCTACTGAAAGGATACGTTTTGGCATTTAATCGCCATTGGTCCTTGCCGTCTGGCGCTCCTGCCCGGCCCTGCTGCTGGCATCTCCACAGATCAAGGGCAGTCGGATCCACGAAGTACGATGGCCACGTCGCCAGCTTAAGTGGAGATTGCCGTCAGGGCCGACTGAAAGTCAGTCACAAGGGCGATTGCGGTGCCTTGTGGGGGCTGCTGTCCTCGGTTGGATTGCTCCTCTATCTTGTCCAAGCCCGCGTCGCCTTCTGATCTGATCGGCTTTCTGCAGT
This sequence comes from Prochlorococcaceae cyanobacterium, assembly GCA_044356375.1. Classification (GTDB taxonomy): domain Bacteria; phylum Cyanobacteriota; class Cyanobacteriia; order PCC-6307; family Cyanobiaceae; genus UBA5018. Next base: position 37,825 of record JBIKWK010000025.1, read on the forward strand.
CGCTTCCTGAGGGTCGCAAGCGCCGGGGCGTGCGCTATACCCAGTGGCTGCTGTTGCTGATGGCCATCCTGGGAATCCTGAGCGGCTGTCGCAGCGCCAGGGATCTGGAGCGATTTGCCCGCCGGCACCGCGTGGCCTTCAATACGGCTCTCGGTCTTGAGCTTCGCGGGACACCCACCGACTCCACCTTTCTCTACCTGTTGGAGCGGGTGGATCTGCAGAGCATGTTCGCGATGCTGCGCCAGTGGATGCTGGCCCAAATCGCAGAGCAGGACAGGGAACTTGATCAGTTGATCTGTGACGGTAAGACCTTGCGTGGTTCCGCCAGCCAGCCCGAGGGATCTGACGGTGCCACCCGCTTTGTCACCCAGGTGACGCTCTACGCCCGCGATCTGGGCGTCGCCATCGCCCAGACCTCCTACGACACCGGTGACTCCCATGAGCGCGCTGCCCTCAAGGAGCTGCTGAGCACGCTCGATCTCAATGGCGTGCTGATCCAGGCGGATGCACTCCACACCTCACCGTCTTTTTTCAGCTCGCAGCAGAACAGGGGGCCGACTTGCTCCTGACCGTCAAGAAAAATCAGCGCACACTGCACCGGCAGATCGCCGATCAGTTCCGATACCAGCGTCACTTCCCTGTCGAGGAGAGCGATTTCGAGAAAAGTCACGGCCGCCAGGTGCTTTGGGAACTGAGAGCCCGCAACGCCACAGAGGCGATCCGCGAACGCTGGATCGGCGCCAGCTGGATCATTGAACTGGTGTCCTCAGGCCAACGTGACGGCAAGCCATTCCGCCACGTCCACCAATTCATCACGACGATGCGTACCAGCCCAAAGGCCCTGCTGCGCCTTGTGCGGCAGCGCTGGGCAATCGAGAACGAGTGGCACTGGGTCCGTGATGTGCAACTTGGCGAGGACGTCCACCGCTATGCCGAACGCAACGGCGTTCAGGCTCTGGCGCTATTGCGCACCCTGGGCCTCAACCTGCTGCGGACCAATGGCTTCCGCTCCATCAGGGCTGGATTGATGGCCGTGGCCCACGACATCAACAGGATGCTCGGCTGGAGCGGGATCCAGGCGCTGGAGAGGGATTAACGAGACTTTCAGTCCGCCCTGAGATTGCCGTCAAGCCTTTGAGGTGGTAAACTTAATCTGCCTAAGCTTTTTAATCCATGATCTCGCGTATTTTTGCGTCCCTGCTCGCGGTAGCGATTGCCAGCCTACCATCCTTTTGTTTTGCAAAAGATCAACAGCAAACGAACAATTATTCCTCGCAAGCAACCCAGAATGCGCCTAGCAGAGACTCTTCAGATGATAAGCGCAATTAGCGCTAAATTATACACCATGGGCTCAGGCTCCTGAACAGATAAGGTCACTTTGCTGCACCCCCGATCTGTTTTCTTAGCAAACGAACTGGCACACTTCGCGCACTTTAGAGTTCGCGCGTAAGCCGCGATCTTTGCAAGTTTGAATGATATACCAGCCTTCATTTGAGCCGACATGGCGCCATGGCTTAGATCGTATCCACGAGGGTGCAGCTGGTGGATGGTTAATGTCCGCCAGGCAGAGATACTCGTCCAGTGGCTTGCGGATCTTCGTTATATGATGGCCTAGACGAAGATTCCGGCAAGGAATGAGCGCTTTATCGCTGCAATCATGATGACTTCATGCCCGTTGGAGCCGGCGTGTCGGGGTTGCACATCAACGACGGTCCTGGATGCAGGGTCTACTACCTGCAGAGGTAAACTGATTAGATCATTCTTTTGGCTGGCGAAAACAAGAGTTCATAAGCAACGGATATTGATGAGGCCCTTGTGTTGGCAAACAACCTGAAGGCGGAGAGATGATGAAAACTACGATAAGCGCGTACAACGTTGCCAAGAATCTACGAAAACCCGAGGAGATGGCGGCCCATCTGGAAGGCTGAATTAAGGATGCGAATGGAGATGCTGCCTGTTTTGCTAAGGCCCTGGGCGACATCTCACTGGCCGAGGGGATGACCCAGGTGTCCAGAGATACAAGTCTTTCCAGGGAGAACCTTTACAAGGCTTTGTCGGAAGAGCGCACCCCGAGCTTTGCCATCATCCTGAAGTTCGTCGCGGCCCTTGGACTGAAGTTGAGCGGCAGTGTGAGAAGTGAGGCGGAGGTGACTTGAGCTCTGCCGGCGCAGCGTAGGCCCGTAAACGCTGTCTATGGAGATGCGAAACCTTCGAACAAGCCCCTGGAGTGGAAAGGGCCGCCGTCGAGTTCACTTCGACAGCAAGAGCTTCTTGCCTGCCACTCAGGGGCAGCGTTAGAGAGATGGGTCACTGGCCGCCAAGCCGCCCAGTGGTATAGTCTGCGTATAGCCGCCACTGGGGCATGCAGACGAGAGTTCAGAAGTGGGGAAACAGCCTTGGCTTGAGGATTCCACGCGGCTTGGCAGATGAGGTGGGCTTGGGGGTTGGGACGGAAGTCA
>JBIKWK010000087.1:0-11882 GCA_044356375.1 Prochlorococcaceae cyanobacterium
ATGCCAGCCGGGGGTGTGTGCATCACAGACAGATTCTGCCTGAGATGAAACCGGGATTCAAGCTGCTGTCAACTGCTCAGCAGAGCCGCAGTTCACGGCCGGCTGTCGCGACCCCTGAATGCGTACGAACGATGGCAGGGCGGTCAGGTGCCCTAGGGGGGGATCGTTATCTTGCTGAGATCGATTATCGCTTTAAACGCCGCTTTAATCTGAAGGGTTTGCTGCAGTGTCTGCTCATTGCCTGTATCGGCTGCAGACCGCAGCCAGAAGCGCCTCTTTTCCGGTCTGCGGAGCTTTATTGCTGATCAGGTAATTTTTTCAGTGCCCCAAGGGATTGAATGGCAGTGGGCTGGGATGTTACCGAACGCTAACTGCATTCAGTTAATTTTTGCAACATTTTCAACAGGATTCAAGAATCCACTCGGAAAGATGCCTTTAAAGTAAGGAAGATTTCATAATAGTCATGACAACTCCCAACGACGTTCTCCAAGTAGCCATTAGGCAGCTAGGACAAAAGGAGAATCCACCCGGATCCAATAAGAGTAAGTACGGGAACTGGTATGGAATGGATGGGGCTTGGTGTGCGATGTTTGTCTCCTACTGCTTCCACCAAGCGGGGATGCCATTACCAATCACCAATAAGAAAGGATTTGCCTACTGCCCCTATGGCGTGGACTGGTTCAAGAAGCAGGGGTGTTGGAGCGATTCGAACCCAAAGCCGGGTGATGTTGTCTTCTACTGTTGGCGTGGGGATAAAGTCGCCGATCACGTGGGGATAGTCAAGGAGGTGAAAGGTAGCAAGAATATCATTGCGATTGAAGGGAACACAAGCACAGTTAGCAATGACGATGGGGGAACGGTAATGGTCCGCCCTCGTAGTGGTAGCATTATTCTTGGCTATGGGAAGCCTAAATATGATCAAGTTTCTACCGGTAATCCCAACGTTGATACATCCTGGCCTGGTATTTATTTGAGGCTGACTTCGCCCCTGATGGAATCGGCTGATATCGAGACCTGGCAGAAGTGGATGGTACAGATTGGCTATACTCTTGAAATTGATGGGCAGTATGGAGAGAAATCTGATACTGCATGCCGCGATTTCCAGCAGAAGCATCAGCTGGAAGAGGATGGTGTGGTCGGTGGAGATACATGGAACAAAATCTGTGAGCAGGCCAAGAAGGCACCTGCTTTGCCTGTCCGCCCCAAACCCGTTGCGGCTGCCTCAGCTGCCATACCGCTTCAGAATGCCATTCACGGTACCTTTACCTGCACTCGAAACACTGTTGCCAAGAAACGCCCCCTGCCATCCGATCAATTGGCGGATGGCGAAAAGCTGATCTGTGCGGCAGGAAGAATCGTCCCTTACATATCACTGCAGGAAGCCGAGGGAAATCATTTATTGGTGGAAATGGACTTTGGTGCCGGCAAGTGGTACTTCTTTAAGCCGCACACTGATAGCGGGAGCGATCCGGATGCAGATATATCTATGAGCGGTGAAAAGTGGACGGTTGAACAATATGTCACTAATCTTATTGATACTTCAAAGAAATATAGCCTTACATTGAAGACTCAATGGGCTTACATGATCGCTACAACCCAGTGGGAGACTGGTGGTACATTCCAGCCCGTTCGCGAAGCTTATTGGCTGAGCGAATCATGGAGAAAAGCAAATCTGCGCTATTACCCCTATTATGGGCGCGGCTACGTACAGCTCACTTGGGCTGCCAATTACAAGAAATATGCCGGCATCCTTAATCAGCAACTGGTTGATAAGCCCGATTTGGTGATGAAACCAAAGACAGCGCTCTTCATCCTGGTGCATGGGTTCAGGGGAGGGATTTTCACGGATGGTGCACATAAGCTTGAAGACCATGTCAATGAATCCAAGACCGACTATCTAAACGCCAGGCGTTGCATCAATGGTACCGACAAGGCTCGAGAAATTGAAAATATCGCCCGTCAATGGCACGCCAAGCTCTGACTATTCTTAAAACTGCAACTCGCAGATGCACGTTCTGCCACTTTTTCGATAGTCCCCACTTCCCCACTCCCCACTCCCCACTCCCCACTCCCCACTCATACGAAAAATGGATAGCGCTTTCCAGCCAGAAAACTCGCTAATTTCCAACGATTTCGAGATTACACCGGAATCTGAATCAATTGAGGATCTCGCACCACGGGAGGATGAACCCCAGCCAATTTCAGGCTTTGGGGCAGACTCCGGAAATGAAGAGAATCTACAAGATATCAGCAACCCAGTTGTGTTAGGTTTGGATGATCCGATTCAGCCGGAGTCAGAAAGTCTGCAGCCTCTGCCGGAGGCTGAATCTAATGATGATCTTCCCTTGCACGAATCAGCATCTGGGGATGCATCGACCAGCCTCCCAACTACTCGGAGCTTATTGGTACGGCCTTCAACGCAAACGGGTCTGGCAAGCGTGCGTCAAGATGATCCTCAACGAGAGTTCGCGGAGAGCATAAGAAATGGAAAGTATATGGAGGCAGTGGCGACGGTGGTGAGCCAATTGTGTCACCTCGAAATAGTAACTATCGTCGAAGATGAAGATGATCTATCTAATATGGTGGAGCCAGCCCCCGACCAAGGGCTACCCGGACAGCGTATTATTACAAGAATGGATCTTGTTGGCGGGGATATCACTAAGGTGATTGGAAAACGCTTTGTTGAACGCTCAGAGTATAAGCCACTGCAGGAGATACACAATCAACAGGTTGCGGAAGGTCTTGGCATTATGAAGAACAACCTCGAGAATCTCGTAAAAGCGATTAACAGTTTGAAGAGCCTGAAAAATCTTGATAGCATATCTTAACTAGTTCTCCATGACTGCCATGAATGATATGACTAGCGAGAACAAGGATACAAGGCCAGCGAAGAAGGCATCTCTCCCAGGTGTGCGGGAGGGTGTGAATGGTATGTTTGGCCAACTAACCGAAGGCCTCAAGTCATCCTTGGACGATTTATGGTCCCTTGAAATCAATACAATGGTAGTTTCCGATATAGGCGGGTATAGATTCAACCCAATTCACTGCTACGAAAGCATTTATCTTCTTCCAGATAATTTAGATGAGTTCAAAGAGCAACTAAACTTAAAAGACTACGCCAGAATGCTGGAAGCCAAGGATTTTTCTGATGGCAAAAAACTGGAAAAAGTTTTGTTAGACAAATCTTCCCTGCCAAAGCACATAAGGAAAGTTTTTGGCGATAAAATGTTCCCGGCCAAGACTGAAGAACAAGGCGAAGTCCAATGTAGAGAGCCTGAGAGTATCGAGAACATGGAGTCTACAATGCGAAAGTATATTGTGCTCAGGGATAGGCTCCGCCTCGCTTTTCAATCCTGCGTAATAAGGGGAGACATTAGCACTCCTCCTGAAGTAATTCATGCTTCAGGCACACCTAAGCAAGAGGCGGAATCAATGGCTGCGGAAATGGTCCCCGGTCGAGGGTCAATAGGTGCGGAAAGCGATAAAGTAAGAACCTATTCTCTGCCGAATCTTGAGCAAGCAATGAGTATTGGTCTTCTTGACAATAGTGCCTTTCTCAGGGAGCTGAGATCCCTGCGTGAGCTCTACTATTTAGTTGGTGGACAGGATGCTACCGACTCCACGAACTTCACTGATCTGATCGCAGCTCAGACAGTTATTCAAATGGATGGTGACGTCATGAATCGTTTTCACAAGGCTCTACTTAATGATAGCGAAAGGGACTTTCTGATTCAGACGCATCAGCAAGCTCTCTCTTCCGGACAGGAAAACTGGAAAAATCTAGTAAAACTGATCATCGAATCAATTCAAACCTTGTCTAGTCTTGTAGGCCTCTCTTTCCGTTGAGCCAATGTTTTCTATCTGCCCAGCAAATAGGATGGCAGAGTTTCTGCAATGGGAAGGAAATTTATGCGAGCTAAGGCTCGATTCTGCAGCCATGCGCTACCTCTCGGATGTGGCATGCTGCCCGTCAAAACATGATATTCTTCGTGGCTCTAACCTTGCGCTCATTCGCTATGTTCAAGGGCTCACTCTTGTAACGCTTGCCCACAGGGATCTGATTCCCCAGCTGCGATTTGATGGATCCGGCGGGGACTTTGAGCCAGTGATCTGCAGCAGCGTCTCATTCGACGGAGACACGATGCATAAGTTGAGGCAAGATTTCGTGAGGAAACTAGAGATCGAGTTTCGTCAATTGGTATTAAGGATTCATTTCTTGGTTCTCAATGGCATCATCGAAGCCCTTCCTCGTGGATTGACCCGCAATATCCGTCTGTTTCGAGGAGTGGCTAAAGGTGTTAGATGGGGCCTCTGGGTGTTCTCGGGGTACCAGCTCTTCACCATTGGGGCTTGGCATTCCTCTCACTCTTCCCAGGATCCCTTATGGTCTCTCATTCAATTTGTGCTGGTGTTCCTGCTAGGCTGTATAGCCCCTTGGGGGGCGCGTAGGTTGCTGGGATTTTATATCAAGTCAAATCTTCAATCCGCTCGGAAGGCATGGCATAAAGAGGTAATTGACAAAGGAGCCAAATGATATAGCATGAAAAGGCCTGCATCGCTTAGGCACTCATTTGCAGGGCCCTTCGCAATGCGCCTGTTGCTTCGCGATGAAATACAACTCCAAATTTTGCCATTCCTATGGCAAATTTGGGAAGCTACAGGGAAATCCTCTGCACCCGCAGAGGCCCCTTTTGATATAGCTTCATTTGATCAAAGCGGGACGACTATTCCATCGAATGATCGGATGGTCAGCCCTGTTTTGCGTTTCAGTACAGGTACTGCAGAAGGTTCTAATTTAGACTAAGCTGTCCCTGTCAAGCCCTTGTTCTGGCCAATCCGATCCGCCTTGGCAGCTTGCCGCTCATGCCGGTTGTGAATGCTGCGGCGATGTGATCAACCCTTGCCCAGGCACTCAATCGGCCTTGTCGGACTCTTAGGTTTGTTCGCTTAACTGATGGTAGCGCGTACCCTTCTCATGAATGCGGTCTTCAAATTCAGCTAAATTGATATGATCATCAGCCTCGGATGTGCGGATGAGATGGGTGTCATCTTTCCTGAACGTGGGGGTTCTTGACACTGGCTTTTGGCTTGTTGTCTTGGCTTTTGCCAATGTCCCATGGCTGTAGGTTGTTGACTGTTCCGGGATGGCGCCGTAGGCGCCGGCGATTCTGCAACTCTTCCAGGGCATTTCCAGCAGCAAGATCACCGCAAAACTCCCCTTCTTGGCAGCCTATCTCGATCTGATCCGCCGGTACCTGTCGCTGCTGCAAAGGTTGCCTCGCCAGCACAAGTTCGGCCATCGGCCTCCAGCATCCGAAGGTGATCGCCCCGGCACGCGCCTGCGCTGATTCCCATAGCGCCGCTGGGGTTGCCGCTCCGCTCCGGCCGGCAGCGCCCCATCTTCCCCGAACTCCTTTAACTTGAGTTTGTTCCTTTCGCAGGGCTCCCATGCTCACCCTGCCCCGCACGCTCACCCTCACTCCGGATCAGTTCGCTGAGGTCTGTGTGGCCAATCCGGAGGCGGTGTTGGAGCTCGATGCCTTGGGCCAGCTGATCGAAATGACCCCCATCGGTGGCGCTACAGGGGCACGCAATAGCTGCTTGCTGGCCCAACTCCAGGTGTGGGCGCGATCCTGCGGCACCTACAAGGTGTTCGATAGCTCCACGGGCTTCCTGCTCCCGGATGGCTCGGTGCGCAGTCCCGACGCCAGCGTGGTGCGGCTTGAGCGCTGGCAAGCGTTGAGCGAGGTCGAACGGGAAGGCTTTCCGCCCCTCTGCCCCGATCTGGTGGTGGAGCTGGCCAGCCCATCGGATCAGCCGGAGGTATTGCGGCAGAGGCTGGCGTCATACATCAGCAATGGAGCGCGGCTGGGCTGGCTGCTGCTGCCGCGACGGCGAACCGTGGAGGTATGGAGTGCTGACCCCTCCAGCCAGGCGGTTCGCGTCAGCGCGTTGGCTGCTGCCTCCCAGCTGGGGGCGGCTGCGGAATTTCCCGGCTTGGTGATCGATCTAGAGGAGATCTGGGCTGTTTGAGCCACCGCCGCTGCAGGCCCAGTGGCCGGGAGCCAGGCAGTTTTGGCCAGCGAAGCTGTGGGCACTGCCGCAATACCCCCTGGCGGCACTATTTTCGGCGCTGCAATTGGTCGCGGCATCACTATTGGCATCACTATTGGAGCCCCCACTGGTGCCTGACCCCGCCTTGCTGCACCGCTGTGAACGGATGGCAGAGCTGCTTGTGCAAGCGGGCCGGGTGGTGCCAGCCCTGGTGAGGGATGGGGATGGTCAATTGCGGGCGCGCTGGTGGCCCCTGCCCGCCGCTGAAGACCGCCCCTGGCTGGAGGCCATGCTCCCGGCTGACGACCTGGCCAGCCAGCAGCAGCTGGCCGAGGCCCTCGCCGCCGCAGTGGACAGCTGCGTGCGCCAACGGCTGCAGGCCGGAACCCCAACCGCACCCAGGCCAGCCAGCGGCTCGCGGCCATCCCAGCGCAGCGGGAATCTGCCGGACGCCTGGCTGGCGGCGCTGGCCCAGGAGGATTCGCTGCTGCCCGATGCAGCTGATGCGGGTGCCGCCGCCAATGTGAGCGCAGAAGCGGGTGCAGCAGCGGTCCTGCTCGATGGCCTCGCGGCCTGGGTGCGCCAGGGGGTGGCGGCCAGCGGCGATCTGCAGCTCTGCCTGCGCTGCCATGAACCGCCCGATGCTCGCCGTCGCCGCTGGCTGGTGGAGCTCCTGCTGCGGCCGGCGGCCGACCCCAGCCTGCTGGTGCCCCTGGCCACCTACTGGGCTGGCGAGAGTGGTTTTGCGGCCACTGCTTTTGAGGCGGTGTTGGGCCAGCTGGGCCTGCTCACCCGCCTGGCCCCCGAGCTGGCCCCCCTGCTGGAGCAGCAGGCCCCGGCGGCGCTGGAGCTGGATGAGGCGGCGTTGGTGCAGCTGGTGACCCAGCGCTCCTCCCTGCTGGCGGAAGCCGGCTTCTCCCTGCTGCTGCCCAGCGGCCTGCGCCAGGGCCAGCGGCTGGCTTTGCGGGCTCGCACCCTGGAATCACCAGCCGGCAAGCGGGGCAAGACGGCCCCGGCGGGGGGCGGCGCCGGCCTGAATTTGTCTGGGCTTTTCCAGTTTGAGTGGCAGGCGGTGCTGGGCGATCGGCCCCTGAGCGCAGCGGAGCTGGCCAGCCTGGAGCGGGCAGCCGCCTTGAAGCGGCCGCTGGTGCGGTTGCGGGGCCAGTGGACCCTGGTGGATGCGGCGGCGGTCGCCGGCCTGCTGCGCTTGGCCGGCCAGCGCTCGGAGGCCAGCGGCACAGACCTGCTGCGCAGTGCCCTGGGCCTTGGCAAATTGGAGCTGCCGCCGGAGCTGGAGCTGGCGGGGGTGGAGGCTGCCGGGCCGCTGGGCAGCCTGTTGGCGGGGGATCTGCACCAGCGCGCCGAGGCTCTGCCCACCCCGGAGGCGTTCAGGGGTGAGCTGCGGCCCTACCAGCAACGGGGCCTGGGCTGGCTGGTGTTTCTGGGCCGGCTGGGGCTGGGGGCCTGCCTGGCGGATGACATGGGCTTGGGCAAGACCGCCCAGCTGATCGCCTCCCTGCTGGCCGATCCGCTGCAGGCGCCCACCCTGGTGGTGGCGCCGGTGACGCTGCTGGGCAACTGGCGGCGGGAGCTGGAGCGCTTCGCGCCCAACTTGGTGGTGGGGTTGCACCACGGCCCGCAGCGGCCGCGTACGGCGGCGACGCTGCGGCGGGCGGTGCAGGACCTAGGCCCCGGCGGCGTGCTGCTCACCAGCTATGGCGTGCTCAGCCGCGACGCCGCCGCGTTGGCGGGCCTGGGCTGGGGCCGGCTGGTGTTTGACGAGGCTCAGCAACTGAAAAATCCCTACACCGCCATGGCTCGGGCCGCCGCCGGCTTGGGCGGCGAGCGCCGGGTTGCTCTCACCGGCACGCCGGTGGAAAACCGCCTCCATGAACTGTGGGCCCTGCTTAATTTGCTCAATCCGGGCCTGCTGGGCAGCCTGGCCCAGTTCCGCCAGCGCTTCTCCCTGCCGATCGAGCGCGACCAAGACGCAGCGGCGGCCGAGCGGCTGCGGGGCCTTACGGCCCCTTTTCTGCTGCGCCGCCTCAAGAGCGACCGCTCGATCCTGCCCGACCTGCCGGGCAAGATCGAGCAGACCGAGCTCTGCCAGCTGAGCGAGGAGCAGGCCACCCTCTACCAGGCGGTGGCCGATGAGCTTTTGGAGCAGGCGGAAGCCAGCGAGGGCATCGAACGCCAGGGCTTGGTGCTGGCGGGTCTGACGCGACTCAAGCAGGTGTGCAACCATCCCTCCCACTACCTCGCTGACGGCAGCGACCTGGCCGGCCGCTCCGGCAAGTTGGCCCGCTGTGAGGAGCTGATCGACGCAATCCTGGAGGCCGGCGAAAAGCTGCTGCTGTTCACGCAGTACACGAGCTGGGGCGAAAGGTTGGCGGCCCACCTGGCCCGCCGCTGCGGCCGCGATCCCCTCTGGCTGCATGGCGGCCTGGGCCGCAGCCAGCGCGACCAGCTGGTGGCCCGTTTCGGCGAGGCCGATGGGCCGCCGCTATTTCTGCTGTCGCTCAAGGCCGGCGGCACGGGCTTGAATCTCACCGCCGCGTCGCATGTGATCCACTACGACCGCTGGTGGAATCCCGCAGTGGAAGATCAGGCCACCGACCGGGCCCATCGCCTCGGCCAGCTGCGTTGCGTGCATGTGCACAAGTTGGTGTGTGGCGGCACGGTGGAGGAGGGCATCGATGCCTTGATCCAGGGCAAACGGGAGCTGGCGGAGCGGGTGGTGGCCAGCGGCGAACAGGCCCTCAGCCGCCTCTCAACAGACGAATTGCGCGAGTTGATCCGGCTGCGGCCGTCGGAGGGGAGGCGATGACAGCTGCAGGTGGATCGGCCCGCCAGGGCCAGCGGCAACCCCGTAAAGGCCAAGAACCCCTCGCCAGCCAGTGGTGGTCGCAACGGTTCACCGCAGTGCTGGAGGGCTATGGGCTGGGACCGCGGATGGAGCGGGGCCGGCGCTATGCCCGCGGCGGCCGGGTGACGGATTTGATCGTGAAGGCGGGTCGGTTGGAGGCCCGGGTGCAGGGTTCGCGGGCCACGCCCTACAAGGTGAGCCTGCGCAGCGAGGCGGCCAGCAAAGCCCAGTGGCGCCAGTTGGAGCAGCTCTTCTCCACCCGGCTGGGCTGGGCCGCCCAAATGCTGGCCGGTGAGCTGCCCACCAACCTGGAGGCGGCCTTCTCAGAAGCCGGTGTGGCCCTGTTCCCGCGCCGCTGGGAAGACCTGCAGGTGCGTTGCGGCTGCCCGGATCTTGCCGAACCCTGCAAACACATCGCCGCAGTGCTCTATGTGTTCGCCCACCAACTTGATGACGATCCCTGGCTGCTGCTGGCCTGGCACGGCCGCGATCGCCAGACGCTGCTGCAGGCGCTACAGCAGGGGGCTTCTGGGCAGGGGGGCAGCGGCAGAGCTGGGGGCGCCAAAGCTGGCGGTGATGGGCCTGGTTCAGAAGCTGAATCGTTGCCGCCCTGGTGGCCAGCGGGATTGCGATCAAGGCCCGATCCGCGCCTCCAGCCCCCGGATCCCCTGCCCCCCGATCCGCCCGAGCGGGCGCTGCAACGATTGGGGCCCCTGGAGCTACCCGGGGCGCCGCCAGATTTGCAGGAGCGCTTGGCGGAGTTGTATCGGCGGTTGGTGGCGGAGCCACCTACAGGAGCGGGGCCCTATTGACCTCCGCAGCCCAGCGGAAATTGTGTAGCGCACTGAACATGTGGTTATCGGACCCGTGAACCACGCTTATCTTGAGCTGGTCTGTCGCGAGACCGTATGCGGGATCAGGGCTATCAAAGACCTGCCTAGGCCAGTTCGCCGTGGTTCACGGAAAGGAGTGGCTCACATGCCCTGGTTAACGGAACCACCTAATAAAGCGTTGGGCGGACTTGTGATTAGCGCAAGACTGGCGAAGATATTGTGCCTGATTGATTAGGTGGCTATGGGATTTAGCGGCTTTGCAAGTGAAGTTAAAGATTTGTTAAATTATTCCCGCTAAAGTGCCCCTCTTGATTATAGTTGTTTTAGTTTTCTTAGGCTAAGCTTGTGTTACGGAATAGTAAAATCTTATTTATTGAAGTAGTCACATTATCCCTGATGATTTTCCCTGCTGATGCTGCAGCAGGTGGAGGTCGTCTCTCTTTACTTGCAGCGAAACCTACGACGACGGCAACAGGTAAATACCTACCTCTTTCATGGGAAAATACCAACAAGCCACATCCAGAGAGGGCAGCATGGTCTTTGAAACTAAGCGAGCAAATAGACAAACATTTTGTTGGATTTGACTCTGCAAAAGACATCAACTATTTCTGCCCTAAATACGGTTCATTAGACAAGCCATATAAAATCAAAGCTATCGGTGATGTCTTTGTTGGAACCGCTTATTATGAGTCAGGCTTTAACCCTTTGCTATATAGTATAGATGTTGGCAAACCTGACAAGCCAGACACATGGTCAGTTGGGTTGTTTCAAATGAGCGTTGTAGATCAAACAAACTATGGGCTAAAGCTAGGTTTTATCTTTAATCCGAAGCAGTACCCCAACAACGTACAACTTTCTGCTCTTCCGCCCAATGAACTGAGACAGCCTCTGCTAAACATTGTGCTTGCAACTGAGGTAATGGTAAAGATGCTCGACAAGCATGACGGCGTAATCAGAGTTTCGGAAAATCCATACTGGGCTACTTTAAAGCCCGGGGGCAAATACGATAAGTCAACAGAAATTAGAGATTGGGTGCTAAAATATAATTCGTTCTGCAGCCAAGGAGTTAAATTAAAGAACTCAGGACCTTCCCATCAACAATTACTAATCCAAGCAAAAGACTGGAAACTGACTGGAACATCAGATCTAAGAATTGATCCAAAGTCTGATACAAGCTTATACTTTGAAAATCTTAGAGGTGTCAGTGAAGGAAGTTCTCAACAATTTGTCAATCAGTTGTTTGCTACAAATTTAAGCATCGCTCCAGGGAGCTACCAACTAAAGGGAAATATAAGTTATGATGGCAACCTTAAACGATTATATCTTGAAGTTGAAACCTTTGATGCTTCTGGAAAACGCTTAGAAAATCATCTCAAAGTTTTGCCTGATAACGAGCGCCCTTATAAGGGAAAGATTATTTTTCCTTTTCAGTTAAAACAGGCTTTTGCTAAAGCTAGTTTAACAGTGCACATAGAAGCTTATGGAAAGAGTTGGGGTAACTTAGAAAATCTCACAATCACCCAGCAATAGACAATTGACACTCTTGTTTATCATGGGGCAGGCCAAATATATATTGTATAGTTGAATGGGATACTTGCTTTAAAAGAATATCTTGTTGTGCGTAGTAATGAATTTCGTCGTCGCTTATCTCATCCGATGGAAGGAACACCCGATTTTCTTTAGGTTGACAATAATTAGGATAGGACTATAATCTCTTGTAGATACTCACAGATGACCTGGCCGCTACATTAGGATATAGAAACATCATCATTTTGCTCACATGGACGATCAACAAAAGCCATTGGCGGATAAATGGGTTGAAAAAGCTAAAGACAACCCGGTTGTCGCAGCACTTGTGCTAATCGGCTTTTTGTTGCTTTTAATAAAACCTCTTGCCGAGCCTTTTGGTTCGATTATTAGTATATTCAAGCCCCGAGAGTGCAAAGCGCACACTAATTTCTCGGTTGACTTGTTTTACTCAGATCAAAGCGTAGGTAAGAGAAGCTGGCGTCCCCTGAAGTGGTGTAATTCCCCCGGCACCCCCACCCCGGTGTAGCCGGGGTGGGGGGACGCATCTCAGGCGACTGGCTCCGGCTGGTGTTGCAAGAGGTGGGCAGGTCCGTTTCCCT